>JAFRJI010000017.1 GCA_017432345.1 Bacillota bacterium
CTTCCTGCGTCACGAACATGTTGGCGCCGACGACAAAGGTCACAAGGGCGGCGATGACCGCGCCGATCGGAAGGACTTTCCAGTCGCTCTGATAGACGAACATGCGAAGGAATTTCTTAAGGTAGATCCTGATCTGGTCGATCCGTCCGGTATACTGCAGATTTTCAGCTGAACGCTCTGTCATGATTCCTGCCCTCCTTTCCCTGACGCAGCATCGGCTGTGTCTTTTTCTATTGCAGCGCCGGCTGCGCTGTCCCTTTGAGCGGCATAGGCCGCGTATTTCGCGATGAACTCGTCCGCACGGCCTTCGCCGCCCTCGTCTTTACTGTTCACGCTCATGACGATCTTCTCCATGCTGTCTTTTCCAAAGAACTCCCTTGCTTCCTGAGGACTTCCGTAGAAGGCCAGCCGCCCGACTCCTCCGGAATCCCTTGCGAGCACGATGACCTTGTCAAAAAGATCGATCACGCGGTCCGGTGTGTGTGTGATGACGATCACGATCCTGCCATCGTCGGCGATCCGGCGGAGTTTTGTAAAGATCTCGCGGGAGATAACGCCATCCAGTCCGGAATCCGGCTCGTCAAGGACGAAGAGAACCGGATCCGTCACAAGCTCCATAGCGATGCAGATCCTGCGGAGCTGGCCGCCCGACTTCTTGGATACAAGGCCGTCCTGACCGGCGGACAGACCTAAGAGATCCATGTCCTCTTTGATGAGCTGTTTCCGTTGCTCTGTGGAGATGGAAGTCGGAAGCCGCATCTTCGCAGCGTCACTCACTGTTCGGATCACGGTGTCTTTTCCGCGGTTGAGGTTCTGCTGGGGAACAAACCCGATCTTGTGCTTGACGCGGTCGTACTCTTTATAGACATCGACGCCGTTTAACAGGACCGTCGCGTCCGCCTGCTCGGAACCGATCAGGGCGTTGATCAGCGTCGTTTTGCCGGCGCCGGATCCGCCGAGCAGAAGGACAAGGGAATTAGGGGGAATGTTCAGGGAGATATCTTTTAACAGACACCGCTTCTTTCCGAAATCCTTGACGGTGCGTTCCCTCAGATGCGCGCTCAGGCCTTCGTCAGATAAAATGACTGGTGCGGACGCAGCGCCGGGGATCCCGGCCGCTTTTTCGCCTGCTTCCCATAATTCTTCTTTGATCCGCTCCTTTTTGGCTGGTATTTCTTTCCGAGGTCAATGATCAGAAGAGGGAGCCAGTTGGCGACCAGCCAGAGAATGAGCCACTTTTTCTGAGTCCGAAAAGCTTGAGGATCTGAAGGAAGATCCGGATCCTGTAGATGAACAGGAAGATGAACAGGACAAGATGGATAAGGGAGGCGAGCACGCTTATCCTGCCTCCTTTGATAACAAGCTTCATAAGTATTGCCGCTGTGAACAAGAGGTCCATGACCCCGCAGAACATGCCCTCCTTGTTCATATGTACAGATTCGCCAAGGCGATAGATGCGAAGTCCCGGGACCCACGCATCCCGCTTCTTCTGCCAGCCCAGCTTGTCCGCGATGACAAACAGCGAGACCGAGAAGATCAGCCAGTCGAAGAGGCCGCTCCAGAAAACAAACCACTGATACTGCATTTTTCTTTTCCCCCGTTTCAACACTTTCAGCATGTTCTGCCGAAAACAGATGACTATATACGTATTAATTATACGAAATTTGCCCTCGAATCGCATAGGTATTTTTCATGTTCGAAGACATCGCGCCGCACCGAAGCGCCGCGCTTTCCATTGTTCCGAATTGCAGAAAATCCGTTGACAAACTACCCCCGGGGCGGTATTATCATATTATATGGAAACGTTTACGGTAACGGTAACGGAAACGAACGGCACAGACAGCAAACCTGTGTCAAAACCAACGTCAAATCGGCGCCGGCGCCGCCGGGAAGGGCGGAGCATTCCTTGCCGCGGCAGTCTGACGGCTAATATCGTGAAGGCAGCATTATGACTACGATCAAAGATATTGCCCGGATATCCGGCTACAGTATTGGCACCGTTTCGAGAGTGATCAATAACAGGGCGGATGTCAGTGAAGAAGCAAGAGAAAAAATCAATGAGATCATACGCGAGTGCAATTACCAGCCAAACTCCAACGCCAGGAAGCTGAAACAGGTGACGTCGTCGGAGATTTCCATCATCGTCCGGGGCAATAAGAACCTGTTCTTCGAATCTATCCTGGAAGAGATACAGATACGGCTGAGGGGGTATGATGAGAACATCAATGTCCATTTCATCGGGGAAACGGACAATGAGGTTGAGACAGCTGTCCGGATCAGCGCTTACGTTAAGCCTAAAGGCATCATCTTTCTTGGCGGCTATACCGATACCATTCGCAAAGATTTTTTCCGGATCGCCCTGCCGAGCGTGCTTGTAACGGTCGGGGCGCAGGATATGGGCTTCGATAACCTGTCCAGCTTCACGACGGACTATCATGACGCCGGAAGATGCGCGGTCAGCAAGTTTGTGGCGAAGGGGCACACCCGGATCGGCATGATCGGCGGATATCTCTCAGGTTACAGCAAAGAGTTCAAGAACAGCAAAATAGTCGGTGCCGTCGAGGAACTGGCAAAGAATGGGATTTCATTTGATTTTGACAGGGATTACGAGCCGTGTTCCTATTCGGCGGAAAGCGGCTACAAGGCTGCCGAAAAGCTCATGAGCCGGTCGCCGGACCTGACTGCGATTTTTGCCTTAAGCGATTCGATCGCCATCGGCGCGATCCGCGCGCTCAAAGACATCGGGCTGCGCGTTCCCGAAGAGGTCTCCGTGATCGGATTCGATGGCCTGACCCTGGCAAAATACAGCGTCCCCCGCCTCTCCACCATTCAGCAGGACACTGCCATGCTCGCCAAAAAGAGCGTCGATGACCTTCTTATGAGAATAAGCTACGGAGGCCCCGCAGTCCACGAACTGATACCTTACGAATACATCGAAGGGGAGAGCGTCGGCCCGCCGCGAAAAATCTAAGCGGGAGCCGCTTTGCCGTTCCATTCATACTGTGATACGGATCCGGAAAGAGCACTGTTTTGGATCTGTAAATAAAGAACCAAATAAACACTACAGGAGGGAAAAAACATGAAAAAGCTTATGGCAACAATGATGGCAGTTGTGCTGAGCGTTTGCCTGCTCGCGGGATGCGGCGGCAGTTCAGGCGGATCGAGCGGCGGGAACTCGGGCAGCGGTGGCGGAGAAGCCGCGGCAGCCACGGATTCCAAAGAAACGGCAGATGTCACCGTAACCGTTTGGGGACCGCAGGAAGACCAGTCTGATGACAACGGCAAGTGGCTCCAGACCCAGTGTGAAGCTTTTGCGGCGGCGCATCCGGAATGGAAGATCACTTTCAAGTACGGAGTATGCTCTGAAGGCGATGCCAAGACCAATATCGGCACAGACCCCAGTGTCGGCGCGGATGTCTATATGTTCGCGAATGACCAGATCCCGGATCTGCTCAAGACCGGCGGTCTTGCCGAGCTCGGCGGAAGCAATGTCGAGACCATGAAAGCCAACAACTCTGAGACCACAGTGAATACAGTAACCTATGACGGTTCTGTCTACGGCTTCCCGTTCACCGGCAACACATGGTTCATGTACTATGATAAGTCCGTATTCTCGGACGAAGATATCAAATCACTTGATGCAATGCTCGAAAAGGGCAAGGTAGCTTTCCCGATGGATAATTCCTGGTATATCGCCGCTTTCTATGTTGCAAACGGATGCACACTGTTCGGAGAGAACGGCGGTGACGCCGATGCAGGCTTTGACTTCAGCGGCGACAAGGCTGTAGCAGTTACCAATTATCTGGTAGATCTTATTGCCAATCCCAACTTCTCGAACGGCGATGTTGGAACAAATGCTGATGCCAAGGCATTCTTCTCCGGCACATGGGATTATCAGAAGGCTGTTGACGCTTACGGCGAAAATCTCGGCATTGCGGCATCACCGTCTATCACGATAGGCGGCGAGCTTAAGCAGATGAAGGCTTTCGCAGGTTCCAAGGCAATCGGCGTAAACCCTGCAACCGCACTTTACAAAGAGCATCCTGAAATTGCAGTTGCTCTTGCGGCATATCTTGGCGGCACCGATGCTCAGAAAGCCCACTATGAGCTTCGCAATATCATTCCTACTGACAATAATATCACTGTCGACGATCCGCTTGCCAAAGCACAGATGGATACAATGTCATTTGCATCTATCGTACAGCCTCTTCAGGCGAACATGGGCAATTACTGGACTCCGGCGGAATCTATGGGTAAAGAGCTTGTGGCCGGCACTGTTACGCATGACAACGCAGCAGACAAGACCGAGGCCATGAACACCTCCATGAACACTTCCGCAGTTCAGTAAAGACCCCTAAAGGGGCCCCGGGTACTGTCCCTTCGGCCCTCAGGGTCAAAACACAGAATCGGACCGATTTCAACAGAGTGAACCAGGGGGCTGACCCCTTGGTTTACTTAGATAACCCCGTCAACGGAGGTATGTTATGATTGAGGATCGCATCACCGTGAAAAATGCATTGATCAACGGTGATTTGTTAACAAAACTATCCGCGGTGGTAATGGGAGCAGGAATCGCAGGGCATAAGCAGATCATAAAAGGCGCCGTGGTGCTTCTTCTGGAGATCGCTTTCTGGATCTTTATGATCAGCCAGGGCTTCCACAACCTGAGCATGCTCCCGAGCCTCGGCACGGAAGTCCAGGGCAAAGTCTGGAATGAAGCCAAACAGATCTATGAATACGCGGCAGGCGACAACTCACAGCAGATCCTGCTTTTTGGCGTGATCACCTGCTTTGTGGTCGCAGGATTCATAGGGCTCTGGGTCTTGCAGCTGCTGCATTCTTACAAGCTTCAGAAAGAGATGAAAAAAGGGGAAGCGATTCCGAACCTCAGACAGGATGTGAAGAACCTGCTCGACGGGAACCTTCATATTACGCTGATGACACTTCCCTGCATCGGCATTCTGGTCTTTAATATCGTCCCGCTGGTCTACATGATCACGATGGCGTTCACGACGTATTCCAAGGAGGACGAGCATCTGGTCCTGTTTGACTGGGACGGCGTGCACCAGTTTATGAGGGTGCTGAACATGAACGGCAACATCGGCCGGCAGTTCTGGCACGTACTCGCATGGACGATCGTGTGGGCGATCTTCGCGACGTTCCTGAACTACATCCTCGGCATGATCCTCGCGATGATCATCAATCGCAAGGACACCAGGTTCAAGGGATTCTGGAGATTCTGCTTCGTCCTCTCGATCGCGGTTCCCCAGTTCGTATCGCTGATGATCATGAACATCATGCTGCAGCCTTCCGGCGCGGTCAACGTGCTCCTTAAGAACCTCGGGCTCATCAGCGAATCGATCCCGTTCTGGACGAACGCGATGCTCGCGAGGGTCACGATCATCGTGATCAACCTGTGGGTCGGCATCCCGTATACGATGCTGCAGGTGACCGGTATTTTGCAGAATATTCCCGAGGACCTCTATGAGGCCGCCAAAATGGACGGCGCAGGCCCCGCAACGATATTCTTCAAAATAACGCTGCCGTACATGCTGTTCGTTACGACGCCTTACCTGATTGCAAGCTTTGTCGGCAATATCAACAATTTCAACATTATCTACCTGCTGTCAGGCGGTGGTCCTACGTACGTGGGCGATACCGCAGGTCAGACGGATCTGCTCGTGACCTGGCTGTACAAGCTGACGATTGACCAGCAGTACTACAACCTCGGCGCTGTTATCGGTATCATGACATTCGTCATCCTGACGATCATCACGCTGACCACCTACAGGAACTCCAGTTCCTACAAAAACGAGGAGGCGTTCATGTGATGGAAAAGCAGAGAGAAGAAAACGGGCGGAGTCCCCGCAAGAGGATCGTGAACATCCTCGTACATGTATTTCTGGCTGTGCTGGCGGTTATCTGGGTCATGCCGATATTTTGGATCGTGCTCACCAGTTTCCGGGCGGAACCGGGCGCGTATACCAGTACATTCCTGCCCAAGGCATACACGCTGAACAATTATGTGAAGCTCCTTACGGACAGGAACGTCCTGAACTTCCCGCGGATGTTCAAAAACACGCTGATCATCGCCATCTGCAGCTGCTGCATCAGCACATCGTTCGTGCTGTCTGTGTCGTATTCGCTCAGCCGGATGCGTTTCAAATTCCGTAAACCGTATATGAACATCGCGATGATCCTGGGCCTGTTCCCGGGCTTCATGACGATGATCGCGCAGTACTTTATTCTGAAAGCCATGGGTCTTACGGAAGGCTCGTCCATCCGGTTCGGACTGATCATTGTCTACAGCGCGTGCACCGGTCTGGGCTTCCAGATCTCGAAGGGCTTCTTCGACACGATCCCCAGGGCCATTGATGAGGCAGCGATCATCGACGGCGCGACGCAGTGGCAGATCTTCACCAAGATCACCATGCCGCTGTCCAAGCCGATCGTCATCTATACCATCATGACGTCGTTCATTGCGCCATGGGTCGACTTCATCTTCGCCAAAGTCCTGTGCAGGGCCAACGCCGACCAGTTCACGGTCGCCATCGGCCTGTGGAACATGCTGCAGAAGGAGTATATTTACCAGTGGTACACCTGCTTTGCGGCGGGCGCGGTGCTGATCTCGCTCCCGATCGCTATTCTGTTCCTCTATCTGCAGAGGTTCTATGTCGAAGGCATGTCAGGAGCGGTCAAAGGTTAAGATGGTTAGGGTTTTGATAGGATGAAGAGAATACTATATGTGTTATTGTGCGCGGTATTGTGCTTGACCGGATGCAATAAGAGCCAAAACACAGATCAGGCGGCTGCTGCCGGGCAGTCCGCCGCTGTTTCCGGTGCTGAACAGGCGGCGGACGGCGAAACGACAGCTGCTGTTTCTGTCCAGATGCTGGATTATAACAAAGATCTCACGAAAGCAGTAAAAGACGACGATTACCGCACGACGTATGAAATTTTTGTCTACTCGTTCTGCGACTCAAACGGGGACGGGATCGGCGACCTGAACGGCATCCGCTCCAAGCTGGATTACATTCAGGATCTGGGGTTTGACGCGATCTGGCTGACACCCGTACACCCGTCGTCGACGTACCACAAGTATGATGTGGATGATTACTATGCGATCGATCCGGCTTTTGGCACGATGGAAGATTATGAAGCGCTACTTGCGGAATGCCACGAGCGGGGCATCCGTGTATATATGGACCTGGTGCTGAACCACACTTCGGACGACAACGCCTGGTTCAAGGCGGCGGTGGATTACCTGCACGAACTGCCTTCCGGATGGGAGCCTGACACTTCCTACTGTAAGTATTACGATTATTACAATTTCACCAGGCAGCCTGCTGACGGGTATGCGCCTGTGGAAGGTACGGAGTGGTATTACGAGGCGAGATTCTGGTCGGAAATGCCGGACCTGAATCTTTCGAGCGAAGCCGTAAGAGGCGAGATCCGTTCGATCCTCGAATACTGGCTGGGGAAGGGAGTTGACGGATTCAGGCTGGATGCGGTGACATACTATATTAACGGGAATCCGGATGCCAACGTGGAATTCCTGCGGTTCCTGACGGAGGCGGGGAGAAGTATTAAGGCTGATTGCTATTTTGTCGGAGAAGCGTGGACGGGCCGGAACGAGATCGCAAAGCTTTACGAGAGCGGTATCGACTCGCTGTTCGACTTCCCGTTTTCCGGAAACGAGGGGTTCATCGCCAATATTGTGCGCGGAAACTACAAGGCTTCGGATTACGTGAAGGGAATGCTGCTGGCGCAGGAAGCGTTCAGCGCCGCGAATCCGGACTATGTCGACGCGCCGTTCTACACGAATCACGATATGGCCAGGAGCGCAGGGTATTACGGCGCGGATGAGGGACCTGTTACGAAAATGGCGTACGCGATGAGTCTTTTCATGAGCGGCAATTCGTTTGTATATTACGGCGAGGAGATCGGCATGAAGGGCGCCGGCAAGGACGAAAACAAGCGCGTCCCGATGTACTGGAGCGACGACCCCAAAGACCCCGACATGTGCGCCGGACCGCCGGACATGGACGAGATGCCGATGAAGTTTGCTCCTGCAAAGGCGCAGAGGGAGGACGGGCTTTCGCTTTGGACGTGGTTCAGGGAAGTCATCCGTGTGCGGAATGCTTTTCCGGCGATCGCGCGTGGCAGGACGGAAGGCGCGGACTCGATCAGTGATGACAATGTAGCGGCGTTTTTCAGAAGGTATGCGGAGAGCGGCGCGGATGGAGGATCAGCGGCGGCCGGAGCATCGGAAGGCGACCTGCTGATCGTGATGAACCTGCGCGGCGAGGCGGCAGTGAAGGAGCTGGCGGGAGTTGGCGATGGACTTATTCTGGCGGCAGTCCTGAACACCAACGAAGAGAGCATTACGTATGAAAATGGTGTGCTGACGCTGCCCGGTTACAGCATCGCAGTTTTTACACTGGGTTAAAAAACGACAGGAGAGGCTGTCGCACTAAGCGGTAAGGAATGAAAACCTGCGCTTGTGCGGCAGCCTCTTTTTATGATGAATCCGATACTGTAGAAAATGAACAAAATAGTGCATGGTATATATCAAATCTTTGTTCAATAATAGCAGAAAAGGCAAGATTTGCAGCACACAATACCGTTCGGATCAGACAAGACAAGGAGGTATCTGCATGATTTATGTAACGACGCAGGAACATGAAGAACTGCGTGCAAAAGTGCGCGCATTTGCGGAAGCAGAGGTCAAGCCCATTGCCTTTAAACTGGACCGGGAGAACTGCTTTCCCCGGGATGCGGTCACCAAAATGGGCGAGCTGGGCCTGATGGGCCTTCCCTATGAGAAGGAATACGAAGGGGCCGGACTGGATGTCCTGAGCTACGCCATTGCCGTGGAGGAACTCTCCAGAGTGGACGGAGGCACAGGCGTCATCCTTTCTGCCCATACATCCCTGGGAACTTATCCCATCGCCGCCTTCGGC
>JAFRJI010000018.1 GCA_017432345.1 Bacillota bacterium
CGATAAAGGTGTCCAGGTCAGCCGTGGATGGGAATACCACTTTGAGCAGCATGGAGAATGGGCCGGTGATATGGCTGCATTCCAGACTCGAATCTTCCTTCTGCACGAAGTCGTAGAACTTGCGCTGATCTTCCGGCAGAACGGAGATCATGATGAAGGCCTTGATTCTGTAACCGATCTTCTCCAGATCGATATCCGTGAAGTAGCCCTTGATGTAACCGGCCTTTTCCAGATTATCCATGCGTGTCGCCAGTTCATCAGTGGTGATCCCGATTTCGCCCGCGAGTCGTTCGACCGGCATACGAGCGTCTATTTTCAGCAGATTCATGATCTGCACATCCATTTCATCGATAGTCATTGTAATGCTCCTTTCCTATCCGCGGGATGGGCCTGCCTCCAGAATTTCCTTCGGCATGTCCGGATACTTCCGCGCAAAATTATCTATGAACATATCGGCCAGTTTGTCAGCCTGCATGTCGTACGCTTCCTTGTCCTCCCAGGTGTTCCGCGGGATCAGGATCTCCGATGGCACATCCGGAACGCTGACGGGGATCTCGAGATTGAAGCGGTCGTCATGCACGTATTCGGCTTTTGCGAGATCGCCGTTGAGTGCGGCAGTGACCATGGCTCTTGTGTAAGCCAGCTTGATGCGGCTTCCCACGCCGTACGGGCCGCCGGACCAGCCGGTGTTCACCAGATAGACCTGGGTGCCGTACTGATCGAGACGCTCACCGAACATCCGCGCGTATTCTTCCGCGCGCAGCGGCATGAACGGCTCGCCGAACAGTGTCGAAAACGTCGGCTGCGGTTCCTTGACACCGCGTTCCGTTCCCGCCAGCTTGGCTGTGAAACCAGTCACGAAGTGGTAGATGGCCGCGTTGCGTGTGAGCTTCGAGATTGGAGGCAGCACGCCGAAGGCATCCGCCGTCAGGAACAGCACTACCTTTGGAATACCGCCCCGTCCGCTCTCGCTCGCGTTCGGAATGAACTCGATCGGATAGCCCACGCGGGTGTTTTCTGTGAGGGACCGGTCGGAGTAATCCGGCACGTGATCTTCGTCAGTGACTACGTTTTCGAGCACGGAACCGAAGTGGATGGCCCGGTAGATTTCCGGCTCCTTGGCTTCCTCCAGATCGATGCACTTAGCGTAGCAGCCGCCTTCGAAATTGAAGATACCTTCTTCCGACCAGCCGTGCTCATCATCTCCGATCAGTTCACGGACCGGGTCGGCGGAGAGGGTGGTTTTGCCTGTCCCCGACAGCCCGAAGAAGACGGCTGTATCGCCGGTCTCCGGATCCATGTTGCAGGAGCAGTGCATCGGCAGCACATCCTCTTCAACAGGCATGGCGTAGTTCATGATCGAGAAGACAGTCTTTTTGATTTCGCCGGAATACTGTGACCCTGCGATGATAGCGAAGTGCGCGTCGTAGTCGATGATGATCGCGGCCTCTGAATTGATACCGTAACGCTTTGCGTTGACTTTGTAGCCTGGTGCAACGAGGATGGTGTAGTCCGGTTCGCCGAAACGGTGCAGTTCCTCTGCGGTCGGTCTGACGAGCAAGTCGCGGATAAAGAGATTCTGCGACGGCAGCTCGTTGATGACGCGGAATTTGCGACGGTACTTCGGATCCGCTCCTGCAAAACCATCAAACACATACACTTCATGTCCGCCGAGAAAAGCGGCCATCTCGTTTTTGATGGCGTTGAACACGTCGCGCCCGATTGGATGATTCACATCACCCCAGTTGATTTTGTCGTGTACGCCGTCCGTATCCACGATGTATTTATCGTGCGGCGAACGGCCGGTAAATTTACCTGTCGTAACCGCCAGGGCTCCTGTGTCCGTGAGGATACCTTCGCCGTTCCGGATCGCTTTCTCGATCAGGACCGTTGGGCTGAGATTCCGTCTGACAGAAGACGCCTTAATGCCCAGTTCCGACAGGCCGTAATTCTCGCTGTAGCTCTCGTGGATCGTCACCGCCCGCTGGTTTTTCTTCGCTATGGACGGATCGATCATGAAGAAACTCTTTTTAAGATTGTCGTCCTTGTTGTTCATAACATTTATCCTCCGACGCAATTATAGCATGGGGCGCAGTATGCGAACAATGTTGGATTGTGATATAATCCAAGGAGATTCCAATATTAAAAGGAGGTTCATCAAATGGTATCAAAGAAAGTAAAAGATCTGCTCAACAATCAGGTCAACGCGGAATTCTATTCAGCGTATCTGTATCTCGACTTTTCAAACTATTACAAAGACGCCGGTCTGGATGGGTACGCCAACTGGTATATGATTCAGGCGCAGGAGGAGCGCGATCACGCACTGCTCTTCATCCAATACCTGCAGCAGCAGGGCGAGGCAATCGTACTGGAAGCGATCGAGAAGCCGGATAAGAAATACAAGAAATTCATCGATCCGCTCAAGATGGGCGCGGAGCACGAGAGAGTTGTTACGGATTTGATCAACAAGATCTATGCGGCAGCCTATGAGGAGCATGACTTCAGAACAATGCAGTTCCTCGACTGGTTCGTCAAGGAACAGGCGGAAGAAGAAGACAATGCGGACGATAACGTCACCAAGTTCGAGCTCTTTGGCAGCGACAGCAAAGGCCTGTACGAGCTGGATGCTGAGATGAAAGCCAGAGTGTACACGGCACCGTCACTGACATTATAAGACGAAAAAAGCAAAAGCAACAGAAAAGGCCGCGGGTGTGAAACCCGCGGCCTTCTC
>JAFRJI010000019.1 GCA_017432345.1 Bacillota bacterium
AATATATTGGGACATCTTTATGGAACAGATGCCGCCGGCGCGCAGAGAGAACGGTATCAGAATGCGGTCACTCGCTTCACCAAACTTTTCGGGAATGGAGCAGAGGGACTGCATCTTTTTCGTGCACCGGGGCGGATCGAGATCGGAGGCAACCATACCGACCATCAGAACGGGCAGGTTCTGGCGGCAGCCATCGATCTGGATATGGTGGCGGTGGCGGAAGCATTAGAAGGGGACGAAGCGTTCCGGATCTATTCGGAGGGTTTTGGATGGATCGAAACGGAACCGACTCAGGCAGGAACGCCGGGCGCACTGGTACGCGGAATGGCGGAAGAAATGCGCCTGCGCGGATTTAGAACCGGCGTATTCCGGGCCTATGTGACCAGCAATGTGCCCGAAGGGTCCGGATTGTCCTCATCGGCGGCGTTTGAAGTGCTGATCGGTACGATCTTAAATAGCCTCTATAATGACGGAGCAATACCAGCCGTTGATATCGCGCGTATGGCACAGGCAGCGGAGAACCGGTATTACGGGAAACCGTGCGGACTGATGGATCAGATGGCCAGCGCGGTCGGAGGGCTTTGCTATATTGATTTCGGTGATCCGGCATCGCCGCAGGTGGAAAAACTGGATGTCGATTTTCAGAAGATGGGATACGCCGTCTGCATTACGAACACCCATGGATCCCATGCGGATCACACGGAGGATTACGCTGCCGTACAGAAAGAACTGGCGAAGGCGGCCGATGTGTTCGGGAAGCGGGTGCTGGAAGGCGTGAGTCCGCAGGAAGTGATCGCGAAGACGTCCGCCATCCGGGAAGCCGGCGGGGACAGGGCTTTTCTGCGCGCCCTGCACGTGGCGGCGGAGAACGAACGGGTCCTGGCGGAAACCGACGCCCTGAAGCGGAAAGACATGACGGCGTTTTTGGATCATGTCCGACGATCCGGAGACTCGTCCTACAAACTGCTTCAGAATGTGCACGTTGACCGTGAACCCGAACGGCAAGAACTTGCGGTGGCGCTTGCCGTCAGCGAAGCCTTGTTGGGAAATACAGATAGCGCCTGCCGCGTGCACGGCGGGGGGTTTGCCGGTACCATCCAGGCATTTGTGTCGGAACAGGAGGTCAGCCGTTACCGGGCTGTAATGGATGAAACCTTCGGCGAGGGATCCTGCCTCACCATCAGGATCTGCCCGGAAGGCGGCATGGAGGTAAAAGAACTGGTGGACATGCTCCGTTGATTCACCGTTTATTCGACTGGATCCAGATGCCGTTATCCTCGGCCTTCCGGATGAGCTCTTCTCGGAAGTCCGGGTGAGCGATGGAAATCAGCAGTTCCGCCCGCTCCCAGGTGGTGCGGCCGACCAGATTGACCATGCCGTATTCCGTCACCATATAGTAAGCCTGGCTGCGCGGGTCTGTTACGATGTCGCCCTGGAACGTCGGGACGATCCTTGAGCGGAGCGTTCCGTCTTTTTCGCGGAAGGTGGATGTCATGCAAAGAAATGCTTTGCCGCCCTGGGACATCGCGGCGCCGGTCAGATAGTCCAGCTGTCCGCCGGTCCCGCTGATCTGGCGCGTGCCCGAACTCTCCGCGCTGACCTGTCCGAAAAGATCCACAGCAATGCAGTTGTTGATAGAAATCATATTGTCGATCTTTCCAATCATCTCCGGCGAATTCACGAGCTCCAGCGGCATAAAGGCGATGCCGGGGTTCTCGTCGATAAATTCATAAACCTTCTCCGTTCCGAACGCCATACCGGTCAAACCGGTGCCTGTCATGTATCTTTTCCTGGCGTTCGTCAGTTTCCCGGCTTCAGTCAGCGACACGTAGGCATCCGAGCAAAGTTCCGTGTGCATGCCCAGATCTTTCAAGTCCGAATCCGCCATCATGGTGCCGAGAACATTCGGCATCCCGCCGATTCCGAACTGCAGCGTAGCGCCGTCCGGAATCATCTTCATGACTTCCGCCGCGATCGCGCGGTCTTCCGCCGTTGCAGGATGAAGAGGCACCGTCGGAAGCGGGCTGTGCTCGCCTTCGACGATCATATCTACGTCAGAAATGTGGATCGCCTGCCCGAAACCGCCGCAGACTTTCGGCAGCTGTTCATCAATCTCCAAAATCACCACATCCGCCGTATCCAGAATTCCTTTCGCGACGCCGGATGCACAGGAAAGGTTGAAGTATCCGTGCCGGTCCATCGGCGTGGCAGCGCACATCGCGACATTCACTTTCAGGAAATGGCGGTAATACGGGACCAGATTCCGGAATATCATCGGAATGAAATTGCAAAGCCCTTTGTCGCAGAGTGACCGTTCGTAGGAGGAACAATGCCAGCTGTTATAGATAAAGTGCTCTCGCAGAGGATCCGTTTCTACCGTTCGAATAGGCTTGAAAATGAGGTTGCCGCGGATCTTGACGTCCGTCAGCTCGTCTTTGCGTTTTGCAAGCGCCGCGTCCAGCAGTTCCGGGAACGCCAGGTTCGTGGTATAGTCGATCCAGTCACCGCTCTTGACGATCCTGACCGCCTCATCCGCAGTGCGCAGTTTACTTTGATATTCCGCTACATAGTCCATAGTTATTCTCCTCTCACACACTAAATTCTAACATAGGTCGACATTTCAATTCAATCTGTAGTATTCCGATGGCTTTCAACCGCGTGATGTTGTTTTTCACAACCTTATACGTTACAATATAAAAGCAAAGCTCATTTGGCGGGCAGAGAAAGCACTCATCCAGAGCAGTGTTGAAACTGCTCTGTTTACTTAGAGGAAGAATATGGGATATTCAAACGGTTATTCAAAAAAACTAAAGAGATGCGCTTGGTTCTGCATGTGCGTAATGCTTTCGCTCATGATGATGCCGCAGATGGCGGCAGCAGACAAAACGGCAGAGGTAACAGCCGTGGATCCTGTTACGGACAGCAATCAGTATTCGGCGGTGGTCTACGATAACGCCAGCGGTCTGCCTACAGCGGTAGCGAATGATATCGTCCAGACAGATGACGGCTTTATCTGGATCGCCAGTTACGGCGGACTGATCCGTTACGACAGCAATGACTTTGAACGGATCAATTCCAAAAAAGTCGACATCACCGGCGTTGGCTGTATGTTTGTAGACAGCACTGGCAGACTGTGGATCGGCACCAACGATGATGGTATTGCCGTGATGGAGAAGGGTGATTTCCGTTGGTGGAATGAGGACCAAGGTCTCAAGTTTGCCAAGGTCCGCGCCATTACGGAGGGAAAAAACGGCGCCATATATGTGGGGACGATATCCGGAATTTGCATGATCGATTCCGACGGGCAACTCAAAAAGCTGGAGCAGCCGGAGATAGCCAATGTCTACGTTGAACAGATGCAGGCAGGCAGCGACGGAACGATATACTGCGTGTCGAGTGAAGGCGATTATTTCACGATCAAGGGCGACAAGCTTGCGAGCTATACCGGCCGTGATAAGTGCACCATCAAAAATATCATCAGCCTCCTGCCTAATCCGAATCAGAAGGGGATGATATACATCGGAACAGAAGGATCAACGGTCTATCACTGCGAAGCGAAAAGCAACCCTGCTGCAGTAGAAACGATCGATGTTTCCCCTTTGAGCAATGCGAACAATCTGGTGATGATCAATGATAATCTCTGGGTCTGTGCACCCAACGGTATCGGCATGATCGATAAGGAAGGGTTCCACTATCTGCCGGACCTGCCTTTGACGGCTTCTGTTACAGATGTCATCGAGGACTACGAAGGGAATCTGTGGTTCGCATCATCGCGCCAGGGCGTCATGAAAGTAACGCCGAACCGCTTTTTGGATTATTTCAAAATATATGACATTCCGGAGCAGGTAGTCAACAGCACCTGCATGAGCGGAGAGGAACTGTTCGTCGGAATGGAAGCAGGTCTGATCGTGATCGGCAAGGAGGGACTGGTATCTTCTGTTCCTGTGACAGAGGCACGATACGCATCCGGCAAAACGCTTCAAGTGGATGATCTGCTGAGTTTTGTGGATGACTGCCGTATCCGTTCCATCATTGAAGACAGCAAGGGGAGACTCTGGATCTCCACTTGGAAGGCAAAAGGGCTTTTGCGGTATGATCATGGGAAACTGACGGTATTCGATGAGAGCGCCGGCCTGCCTTCCGATCGCGTCCGCGCGGTTCATGAGACGGACGACGGTTCCATGGTGGTGGCCGTTACAGGCGGGATCTGCGTCATCGAGGGAGATCGCGTCACCACATGCTATGACGAAAAAGACGGGATCGAAACGATAGAGCCCCTTACCGTAAGCAGCGCGCCAAACGGTGACATTATCGATGGTTCCAATGGCGGGGGCATCTACATCATCGGCAAAAAGGGCGTCCGTTGCATCAATCGGAAAGATGGGCTGACATCCAACGTCGTCATGCGCGTCAAATACGATTCTGAACGCGACCTCTTCTGGATCATCACCGGAAATTCCATCGCATATATGACAAGAGACTACAAAATCACTACCATAAAGAATTTGCCATACTCGGACAATCTGGATCTGTATGAGAACAGCAGGGAAGAGATGTGGGTCCTCAGCAGTGACGGAATCTATGTAGTGCCGACCGAAGAGATGGTTGCCAATGAGGAGATCAACTTTAACCATTACGGCAGTTCGAACGGCTTTGAAGGCACCCCGGTCAGCAATTCCTACAGCTATCTGATGGATAACGGCGACCTGTATATCGCAACGAACACCGGAGTCACGAAGGTCAACATTGATGCGTCGGCCAAGGATTACAGCGACATCAAGCAAGCCATCCCGTTTATTGATGGAGACAATGAGCGTTACTATCCGGATGAGAATGGTAAATTCACGATCCCATCCAGCGTCAAGAAGCTCACGATCTATGGCTTTGTATTCAACTACTCACTGACCGATCCGATGGTATCTTGCAGGTTGGAAGGATTTGACCGGAACGATATGCTTTTCCGGCAGAGTGACTTGCACCCGATTGTGTACACGAATCTGAGCGGCGGCACATACCGGTACACAATGACATTAAAGGATGACCTGGGCAATACCAATAAGACGACGGCCATAACGATCGTCAAGCAAAAGGCGCTGTACGAACAGATATGGTTTTACGTTCTTAATGGATTGTTCATAGTCGCTCTGATGTACCTGCTTTCCAGATTGTACGTCCGCAAAAAAATGCAGAAAGTGGAAGAACGGCACCGCAAGGAGGCGGAACAGCAGCGGGTCAACAATGAGCTCCAGACGGCCCACCGGATCCAGATGAGCACGCTGCCGCACGAATTCCCGCCATTCCCTGACCGGCACGAATTCGACATTTACGCCACGACAGACCCGGCCCGTGAGGTGGGCGGCGACTTCTACGATTTCTACATGATCGACGACGATCATCTGTGTGTGGTCATCGCGGATGTCAGCGGCAAAGGCATTCCGGCGGCCCTGTACATGATGAATTCCAAGATGGGCTTGCAGATCATCGCCAAGACCGGCGCGTCCGTTGAAGAGATCCTGAACACGGCCAACAACACAATTTGCCAGAATAACCAGCTGGAGATGTTCGTTACTGCATGGCTGGGAATTTTGGAAATCTCGACCGGAAAGTTTGTCGCCTCGAACGCCGGACACGAGTATCCGGCCATCAAGCATGCCGACGGAGCGTTCAAGACGCTCAGAGATCATCACTGCTTCGTGCTGGGCGGCATGGAAAACGTGCAATACAAATCCTACGAACTGCAGCTCCAACCGGGCGATAAGATCTTTGTCTATACCGACGGACTGGTCGAGGCGATCGACGCGGATCTGAATATGTTTGGTGCAGACCGCATGCTCGCAGCTCTCAATACAGAGCCGGATGCAGCACCTGAGGCGTTGCTGAAGAATGTGCACCACGCCGTGGACGTTTTCGTAAAAGATGCGGAGCAGTTCGACGATATGACCATGCTCTGCCTGGAGTATAAGGGAACAGAGATTCAGAAATAAAAGGTATAAAAAAAAAGGACCTTCACCCGTTTGAGATGATTAATCCAACGGATGAAGGTTTTTTAGTGATATATCCAGGATCGGCGCGGAGTGGGTTAGTGAGCCGCTGGAGATGTAATCGACATCCAGATCGGCGATCTGACGGATCCGGTCTTCCGTCACGTTGCCGGAAATTTCGATTTCTGCTTTGCCGTCAATGATGCGGATCGCTTCCTGCATCGCCTCCCGGTCCATGTTATCTAGCATGATGATGTCTGCCCCGGCCTCGACGGCTTCACGGACCATATCCGTATTTTCCGTTTCGACTTCGATCTTCCGGACGAAAGGCGCATACGTCCGCGCCGCCTCGACAGCGGCCTTTACTCCACCGGCAGCGCTGATGTGATTGTCCTTTAGCATGACACCGTCAGACAGATTATACCGATGATTATGTCCACATCCGATGCGGACAGCGTATTTTTCAAACAGACGGTTATTTGGCGTGGTCTTGCGGGTATCCAGAAGCTTGATGCCGGTACCCTCCAGCAGTTCCGCTGCGGATCTGGTGCGGGTTGCGATTCCGCTCATGTGCTGCAGATAATTGAGGGCGGTCCTTTCTCCTGAAAGGATCACGCGCATATCACCGGTAACGCTCGCCAGATGTTGTCCGGAGGAGACGCGGTCGCTTTCGTTCACATCAAAGGTCACGATGGTTTCCGGATCCAGCAGATGGAATACCCGTGCGAAGATGGGAAGACCGCAGATGACGCCGTCCTGTTTGCAGAGAAGGTCTGCCTGTCCTGTTGTTTTCTCAGGAAGGACGCAATTCGTTGAGACGTCCTCGCTGGTTATATCTTCCCGCAGGGCGCTGAGGATCAGCGGATCCGCGTTCAGTAGCAGTGTGATCGGATCAAACATGATTATTCCATTCCTCCTTCTGAAGCGGCGTTCGCTTCTTCTTCCATGATCCATTCCGCCTGACGGATGGCCTCTAGGACAAGTTCGTTGCTGCGTCTGCCGTATTCCTCGGCATCCTCATATTTGTCGAAGCGTATTTTTTGGAACAGCTCCGGATTGCTTTCTAAGGTATTGTAATGCAGTATGATGTCCGTGGTCGCTCTTCCCGCGAAGACGAGACTCTCCAGCAGGGAATTGCTTGCCAGACGGTTTTTGCCATGTACGCCGTTGCAGGACGTTTCGCCAATAGCGTACAGCTGTTTCATGGACGTGGCACTGTCAGAGTTGACTTTGATACCACCCATGAAGTAGTGCTGGGCCGGAACGACAGGGATGCATTCAGTCTCCGGATCATATCCCTGCGACCTGCAGTAGGCAACGATATTCGGGAAGTGATTCAGGAGTTCATTTTTAGGGATAGGGCGCAGATCCTCCCAAACGTGGTCGGTGCCATCCTTTTCCATCTGCGCCAGGATCGCCTTAGTCACAACATCACGAGGCTGCAGTTCATCTACGAACCGTTCCATATTTTTGTTGTACAGCAAAGCACCTTCTCCACGGACGGATTCCGAAATGAGGAAGGATCTATCTTCTTCATTCTCTGAATAGAATGTAGTAGGGTGGATCTGTATGTAATTGATATTTTCCAGCTTGATGTTGTGGCGAATGGCAATCGCCAGGGCATCACCGGTCAAATGACGGAAGTTCGTCGAGTGGCGGTACAGTCCGCCGATGCCGCCGCAGGCCAGAAGCGTGACGCCGGCTTCAATGCTTTGGAGGCTTCCATCCTTCATGCGGAGCACAGCTCCGTAACATGTGTTGTTTTCTTCCACCAGATCGATCATTGTGGTGTACTCCAAAAGCTGGATGTTAGGACGCTCTTTGGCACGTTCCAGCAGTTTGCTGGTGATCTCCCTGCCGGTGATATCTTCGTGGAAGAGAATTCGCTTTTCAGAATGCGCGCCTTCTCTTGTGAAGGCAAGGCTTCCATCTGCCTCCCGCTCGAAGTCGACCCCGTAACTGATAAGGTCGGCGATGACCCGCTGGGATTCCCGGATCATGATTTCCACCGATGTCCGGTTGTTTTCGTAGTGTCCGGCTTTCATAGTGTCCCGGAAATAATCCTCGAAATCGGACTCGTCCCGGAGCATGCAGATGCCTCCCTGAGCGAGGAAAGAGTCGCTGCTTTCCAGATCTGATTTGGAAATAATGGTGACTTGTTTGTCGGCAGGCAGATGCAGGGCTGCGTACAGACCGGAGCATCCGCATCCGACGATCAGAATATCTGTTTTCATCGGAATTATTCCTTTCTGAAAACACCGCAAAGGCGCCTGTTACACGTTTGACTGAAATGTAACATATACATTTTCAAGTGTCAAGGCATCGGCGTGGGCATTGCCTTGACATACGACCTGCCTTTGCTAAAATAAAGATAAAGATTTCACTTCAGTATGTGAAAGAGGAGAAACAATGAACAAAAAGGAACTTCAGGAAGAAATCATCCGCTTGAAAAAAGAAAAGGATATCTGCATCCTTGCCCATGCGTATCAGGACCATGAATTGTGGGAGGTGGCTGATTACATGGGGGATTCCTTCGGTCTGAGTCTGCAGGCCAAGGAAGCGCAGCAGAAAAACGTGATCATGTGCGGTGTCCGTTTCATGGCGGAAACCGTGAAAACCCTGGCACCGGAGAAACGCGTGTTTCTGGCAAACGCAAATGCCGGCTGCCCTATGGCGCGGCAGATGAACAGGGAAGATGTTCTGAAGCTGAAAGAACAGTACCCGGGCTATACAGTGTGTGCCTATATCAATACCACAGCGGATCTAAAGCGGGCGGTAGATGTGATCGTTACTTCTTCTTCGGCAGTGAAGATTATCGAAAAACTGCCGGATGAGAAGATCCTTTTCGTTCCGGACCGTAATCTGGGAGGCTGGATCGCAGCGCAGATGCCTGATAAGACCTTTGCATTCTTCGACGGCGGATGTCCGTCCCACATGCAGATTACGGCAGAAGATGTTGCAAAAGCGAGAGAGGATCACCCGCAGGCTGAGATCCTGGTGCATCCGGAATGCCTCGCGGAGGTTACGCAGCTTGCCGATTATGCAGGCAGCACTACCGGTATCATGAAGTACGCCAAAGAGAGCGATCGGACTGAATTTGTGATCGGGACGGAGAACAGTATTGTGCAGCATCTGAGCATAGAGTGCCCTGAGAAGCGGTTTTATCCTCTTTCCGAAAAGTGCGTCTGCGACAACATGCGGATCACCACACTGGAGGACCTGTACAACTGCATCGTAGGGACATCGGCAGAAGAAATACTGCTCAGCCCGCAGGAAATCGAAGAGTCCAGAAAACCGATCGATCGGATGATCGAGCTGGGCGGCTGATGATTCATAGAAAAACGCGCAAAAACTTCGGGAGTTATCAAATTCCCGGAGTTTTTATTTTTTGCGGATCTTGCGACGCAGGTAGAACAGCGTGATGAAGCACAGCGTGATCTGGAAGACCGTCGAGATCGGAACGCTGAGGCCGATGTGGAACAGGGAAACCGGCTCCATGCGGCTAAAGAACCAGGCAATCGGAACACGGACGACGAAGGCCGCCGCAACGCCCTGGATCATGACGAAAGTCGTCATACCCATGCCATTGAAGAAACCGATGAAACAGAACAAGAAGCACGTCAGCAGGCAGTCGACACCGTAAGCCTTCAGGTAATCCGTCGCAGCCTGCATGACATCCGGATCTCCCGTGAACAGCCGGACGAGCAGATCTCCATGGAAGAACGCCACGTAGAACATCCCGATCCCAATCAGGGTGGAAATGCCGATGGCCATCCACAGAGCCTTTTGCGCGCGGTCGTACTTGCCGGCGCCTTTGTTCTGCGCGGCAAAGGCGGACATGGATTGCATGAAGGAAAGCGGGATCAGCATGATGAAGGTGCAGACACGTCCCGCGACGCCGACACCGGCGGATGCCGTGACGCCGATCGTATTGACGATCGCCAGGATGATCAAGAAGGAGATCCCGACCAGGAAGTCCTGCAGCGCAATCGGCGAGCCGAGCCGTACGACACGCCGGACGATGGCTTTATCGAGCCGGATCATCGAACGGTTCATTTCAAACGGCAGGCCGCGTCTCCGAATCAAGAAGAAGGAGATCACGACACTGGTCAGCTGCGCGAAGACCGTCGCGAAAGCCGCGCCGGCCGCGCCGAGTTGGAACACGACCACTAGAAGCAGGTCGCCGGCAACATTGAAGATACTGGCGATGAAGACCGTGATCATCGGTGTGGTGGAATCGCCCAGCCCGCGGAATACCGCGGCGATGAAATTGTAACCGACGATTGCCAGCGCGCCGCTGCCGCAGATCAGAACGTAATTGCGCGTCAGTTCATACGCCTCTTCCGGGGCGTGCATGATCCCGGTCATCAGACCGGAGCAAGTGGTGATGATTACCGACAAGCAAAGCCCTACGATCGCGAACATCGCGATACCGCTCCCGATAATGTGTCCTCCGGTATCCATCCGGCCTTCTCCGATCCGCTGTCCCAGCAGGATCGTCAGGCCCATGGCGAAACTCGTAACGAGTCCGGTGATCGTCTGCATGATCTGGGCGCCGATGGCGACGGCGGAAATATTGGCAGGCGAAGAGAACTGCCCGACAATGGCCATGTCGATCGCCCCGTACAGCGCCTGCAGGAACATGGCGAACAGCACAGGAAGCGCGAACTGCATCAGCGGGCCGATGATTTTTCCGGTTGTAAAGTTAAGATTCCGACTCAAAAGTCAAACTCACCTCCAGCAAACATAGAAATTATAAACGATTTACACCCCGTAAGGCAACGGTCAGCGAAGAAAGAAAAGGACCAAAAACCGTTGCGCATTTGGAGTGGATTACTGGTATAATATATATGCAAACGGATAGGTATTCATAATGAGCAGAGCATTTATTACAGATAAAGAAGATTGGATCTATTGCCCGAAAGCGGGTGAGCGGTGCATGCACGCGGAAGAAGGAAAGACTTGTTCAGAAACCGGATGCGAGTATTTTGATAAACAAATCAAACCTGCCGCGCGTAGCGCAACCTCCGTCAGCATCGTCAAACGAAAACCGAAAGAAACAAAACCCGCGGCGGAAGACAAGCCCTCGCAGCGTAGAACGACCAAGAAATCCACACTGAAGAAACCGCGGAAATGGGGCGGCCGGACAATGGAATAAAGGAGGATAAACGATGAGAACACTGATCGTATATTATTCAATGGAAGGCAACACGGACTACACCGCGAAGCGGATCGCGGAGAACATTGGGGCGGACCTGCTGCGGCTCTTCCCGATCAAAGCGTACCGCGATAAGGGTTTTGCAAAATTCCTGTCGGGCGGTAGGAGCGCCATCATGGGGCAGAAGCCGAAGCTGGAGAAGTATCGCATCGATTTGAAGCGGTATGACCGGATCGTCATCGGATTCCCGGTGTGGGCGTCGCGTTTCGCGCCGCCGATCCGCACGTTTGTGGAGCAGAACCGGGAAGAACTCAAAAAGAAGGAATTGGTTGCCTTTGCCTGTCAGGGAGGGTCCGGCGCGGAGAGAGCGCTGGCGGGACTCAGAAAGAGTATCGGCGTAAATGCCTTTGCATTGGAAGCGGTCTTCATCGAGCCGCGGAAAAAGCCTTCGCTGCAGACCGACCGGGAGATCGACACGTTCAGCAAGCTGATGGCGGATAAGGACGAGGCCACAAAAGGAAGCACCGGTTCCACCAGAAGGGAACGGATGCGCAAACACCTGACGCACTGGAATTACAAGAAACACGCGAAACTCTGCGCGATGGTATATCTGCCGCTCATCGCCTTTGACATGACCGTTTCGTACGTGATCTTCAAGAAGGTGCTGGACCGCGCGGACGAGCGGGACGGAATTTAGCGGTAGGACGCAATCAGGAGGTGTGAAATGCCAAACACATTACATGTAGATTATGAACTGAAAACATACGACGAATCGATGAAGATCGTCGAGGAAGCCATGGAGGTCGCCCGTCAGGAGATCCCGAAGGGCGTTGTTGCGGATTATATCCCGGAACTGGGCAAAGCGGACCCGAACCAGCTGGGCATCTGCATCTACCCGCTCCAGGGGGAAAAGATCGAACTGGGCGATTACAAGACGCGGTTCACCATCCAGTCGATTTCCAAGATCATATCGCTGTGCGTAGCGCTGGAACTATTCGGCGCGAACAAACTGTTCGAGATCGTGGAAGCGGAGCCATCCGGTGAAGCGTTCAACTCGTTGGTCGAGCTGGACCTGAACTCCAATAAACCATACAATCCGCTGATCAACTCCGGCGCGATCGCTGTAGCGGGGTTGCTGATCGAGGAAGTGTCATTCCATGACATGCTCCGGTTCTCGCGGGAACTTTGCGATGACAAAGAGATCGCTCTGAACCGCAAGGTCTACGAATCGGAAATGTCGACCTGCTCCAGGAACCGGGCGATCGCCTATCTGCTGGAAAGCAAGAATATCATCAACTCGGACGTGGAGGACGCGCTCCGGTTCTATACGAAGATGTGCTCGCTGGATGTCACGGCGGAGTCGCTGGCGAATTTCGCCAACCGCATCGCCAACGACGGCGTGGGCAACATCACCGGCAAACGCTACCTGTCCAGTGAGACCGTCCGGATCGTCAAGACCCTGATGCTGACCTGCGGCATGTACGACGGCTCCGGAACCTATGCGGTGGAAGTCGGGATCCCGACCAAATCCGGCGTGGGCGGCGGTCTGCTGGCCGTGTCCGATAAGCGCGCCGGCATCGGCGTTTTCGGCCCGTCGCTGGATCCAAAAGGCAACAGCATCGCCGGCTGCCGTCTCCTTAAGGAAATCTCGAACAAACTGCGGCTGTCGCTGTTCTTCGATACGGATTACCTCAAAGCGACCCGCAAGGACTATTCGCTGAACCAGAAACTGCACGAGTAAAGAACTATGACGACACTGATCGTTTTGATCATCGTGCTGCTGAGCGTGGCGTCGACGCCTCTGACGCTCAAGAAACTGATCGATCAAAGCAACCGAAGAAACATGATAAAAAATAGAAAGTACATCGATGTGTTCAAACAGGAAGAGGGCGTGCGCGCCTTTTTCACGACCAAAAACGGAGCCGTTCAGGGAACGGCTAACGGAACTCTCTATGATAACGAGGAAGTCTTTCAGGAACTCGGACTGAACGACGCGTTCAAAGTATGGCCGCGGCAGGTCCACGGGACGCACATTGAAATCATCCGAGAGGAGGATGTGCAAAGGCTCAAGGAGCAGCAGGCCATTGAGGCGGAGCAGCCGGAGGTTGAGGAAACGTTGCCTGAAGATACGGAAACGCACGTTGAAGATATGCCGCGGAACGGCGTGATCCTGCCGGCGACAGACGGCGTCCTGACTGACGCCCGGAACGTTCTGCTGACGTCCGTGCATGCGGACTGCCTGCCGGTCTATTTGTACGACGAAAAACACGGCGTCATCGGTCTGGTACACGCCGGCTGGCGCGGCGCGGTGGCAGGGATCGTACCGCAGGCCATCCGCAGAATGATCAATGTGCTGGGCGCGGGACGGGATGACATCCGCGTCTATATTGGGCCGGGCATCAGCAAGTGCTGTTTTGAAGTAGGCAGCGAAGTGGCCGAACAGTTTTTGCTGGAGTGGGGCTCGTCGTTCGCGGAACCGGTCGAAGCGCCGAAACAGAACAAAAGAGCAGATGCGTTAGAGCTGCCGGACCCGGAAGAGGAACCGGAGCAGAGGTACATGCTCGATCTGAAAGCGGCTGTGAAGCATCAGGTCATGAACATGGGCATCCCGGAAGAGAACATCGAAATCAGCAGGCATTGCACGTGCTGCGAGCCGGAACAGTTCTGTTCGTATAGAAGAGAAGGCCAGACCTACATGAGAATGGGCGCCGGGATCTGTTTGATCTAATCGGCTTTTGCAATAAAGACCATATCACCCAGGGAATCATCACGCTGAAAAGCGATGCGGATCTCTGGGTATTTTTGTACGAAATATTCCTTGTTGCGGCGAGCGTTCCCAATCATATTCGAAAAGGAATTGCCGTTGCTAAAGAAAGAAACGCGGCGCGTACCGTCCGCAGCATTCTCATCCTCATAACTGCCAAGCAGCTCCAGTAGCTGCGCTTCCAGCTCTTCCCGGGCGATCTGTCCCTCAACGAGCTGCCGGAAAGCCGGATGATAGGTGTGTCCGACGGTCTGGTTCTGGTCACTGTCGGAGTCATTGATCAAATCGGTGCTCTTCAGCCCGACACGGATGATCCGGATGCCGGCCGCGGCAATGATCCGGTACATCTCCTTGGTGATGTCGACGGCCTCATCGGTCGTCAGCGGCGTGTATTCCCCACGCCGGTACATCGCGCAAAGTTCTGTGTCGTTGAGCACGATGGTCGGGTAAAGGCGGGCGATGGACGGCGCCATGCGCACTGTCTCGCGGGCAGAGTAAAGACAGCTTTCCAGGCTGTCGCCCGGAAGGCCGATCATCAGCTGGATCCCCAGTTCGAAACCGTAATCCTTGATGAGATCGCAGGCCCGGTAGACATCCTCCACCGAATGGCCGCGGTTGGAAGCCTCCAGCACAGCGGGATCAAAAGACTGCACGCCCAGTTCGATGATATCCGCCTCATACTCCCGCAGATTGTCCAGTATGGCTTCGTTGATGTAATCCGGACGGGTGGACATATGGATCTTGTGGATAAGGCCTTTGCGCTTGTATTCCCGCGCAACGGCGAGAAAGGCGGACTGCTCCTCCATCGGAATGCCCGTGAAACTGCCGCCAAAAAACGCGGTCTCGATGGTCTCCAGACCACGGCCGGTCAGGGTCGGCAGATAGGTCTCGATGATCCTCCGGACATCGGCCGGAGTGACGTTTGCCTGGCGGGCGGTGATGGCCTTCTGATTGCAGAAAACGCAGTCGTTCGGGCAGCCCCGGTGAGGTATGAAAATAGGAATGATCGCGTGCTTTTTCATAAACAAAATGTAATATTCTGACGAATTCTGTGTATGCTATAATTATACCATGAAAAACAAGATGGGGTTCAAAATCTTAATTATGGCTGTAGCCGTCGTGGCAGCAGGGATTTTTCTGTGTACGCTCGAGTATTATACCAGCGAGTCGTACATGACGTTGAACGGTGAGCCGGAAATCACGATCGGGCTCAACGGGATGTATGATGACCTTGGCGCAACGGCGGTTTTGCATGGGCAGGACGCCAGTGGCGAAATAGTGACCACCGGGCAAGTGGACACCACGACACCGGGAACCTACACGGTGACCTATAGCGCGGGCAATTTCACCGTTGACCGCACGGTAACCGTTCTGACTGAGATGGATCCGGTCCTGACGCTGAAAGGGGATACCACCCAGACGATCAAGCTGGGGGATGAATATACCGAACCCGGCTATTCGGCTTCGGACAGCAGCGGCAATGATCTGACGGCAAGTGTCGTGGTCCGCAACGATACACTGAATCGGGCGGGTCCTCAGCAAGTGGAATACACCGTCACGGACGCCAGCGGCAAATCAACAAGGGTGTACCGGACAGTCAATGTAGAACCGAACACGGAATACAAGACGAGCGGTCTGCCGATCTGCATGTTCCACTATGTATATGATGAGAACAATATCCCGGCCAATGTCAACGCCAACTGGATCAGCATCGAGGATCTGTCCGAGGAGTTGGAGTGGCTCAAGTCCGAGGATTTCTACTTCCCGACCTGGCAGGAAGTCAGCGATTATCTGGAAGGCAAGCTGCTGCTTCCGCCGAAAAGCGTCGTGCTGACGTTCGACGACTGCACGTATGAATTTCTGAACAACGGAATCCCAGTCCTGGAGAAATATCAGGTGCCGGCCACGAGCTTCGTGATCACCAAGAACAGCGGTGCCAAGAAAGTCGCTGAATACCAAAGTCCATACATCACGTTTGAATCGCATTCCGACGGCCTGCATACGGGTGGCGGAAACATCGGCCACGGCGGAATCTTTTCCGCGTTGTCCGATGAAGCGATCCTGGCGGATCTGAAGAAATCCATTGATATCGTCGGCAGAAGCGACGTGTTCGCCTATCCGTACGGCGACTACAACGACCATTTCGAGGAGTTGGTCGAGCAGGCCGGATTCAAGTGTGCGCTCACCACGCGGCAGGGCAGGGCCAAGCCGGGCGACGATCCGTTCCGTCTCCCTCGGCAGAGAATGGCTAGGAACCAGAGCATGGAAGCGTTCCGGGCTATGGTGCTTCCATACTGAGGATGCTCCCGATGTCCTCGAGAGGGTAACTGTCGAACCAGACCGGATGGATGTTGCGGCTCCGTATGAAGTCGACGATCCGTTCGAAATCCGGATGGAGGCTCAGGTTACCATTAAAGACGATGGCGCGCTGCGGCGGACCGGCAGGGTCCAGCAGCGAATCGATGTAGATATGACCGGCGCAGCCGCCGATAAAACCGTACTCAAAACCCGGCAGCAGGATGCTTCCGGGTTTTATGGTGAGAACCGAAGCATCCTGGGATTCCAGAGCATTCGCGATGCCCCGGTCCGAGGTGATGAACGACCGGTTGTCCACCGGCAGGCATGTGCAGCGGGCGTACCCCTGGGTGACGCCGATGACCCGGACCTGTTCCTTATCCTCGTTGTGAAAGGCGATGCTCTTACGCCAGTGCATCATCGCTTCCACCATATCCGGATCGCTGTCGGTGATCCGGTGCACGAAATAGTCCCGCGTGCAAAGCGCATTGTAGATGATGTCCTGCGGATAGTCCGGACCCAGCTTTTCGGCGTCGCCAAAAAACAGTCCGGCTTCATCCCAGAGTCCGAACTGGCATATGAACAGATCCGCGTGGGTCGAGATCCGCGGATCCACATAATCGTTCTGCCGGATGAAATTGATGTTGTATCCGGCGTTTTTGATGTATTCGACCAGAGGTTTTCCGGCCCATTCTGATAAGTATGCCTGTTTCATGTTTTGATTATACCACAAATGAATGGTATACTGATTCTGTTATGGTCATGATAGGAAACAGCTGGGACGATGTCCTGGCAGAAGAATTTGAAAAAGAATACTATATGGAACTGCGTGAATTCCTCAAAGAAGAGTACACGAACCACACGGTCTACCCGGACATGTACGACATCTTCAACGCGCTGAAATTCACGCCGTACGATCAGGTCAAGGCGGTGATCCTGGGACAGGACCCGTACCACGAGCCGGGCCAGGCCCATGGCCTTTGCTTTTCGGTGCAGAAAGGGGTCAGCCAGCCGCCGTCACTGGTCAACATCTTTAAGGAAATGAAACACGACCTGGGGATCGAGCCGCCGGACCACGGAAATCTGGAAGGCTGGGCCCGGCAGGGCGTGCTGCTACTCACCGCGGTGCTCACCGTCCGCGCCCATGCGGCGAATTCGCACAAGGGCAAAGGCTGGGAAATCTTCACCGACCGAGTGATCGAGCTGCTGAACGAACGAGAAAAACCGATGGTGTTCATCCTCTGGGGCGCCAACGCTAAAGCTAAGGAAAAACTCATCACCAATCCGCGGCATAAGATCATCACCGGCGCGCACCCGAGTCCTTTGTCCGCGCACAACGGGTTCTGGAACGGCAACTACTTTTCACGCACGAACGAATACCTGATAGAACAAGGCATCGAACCGATTAACTGGAAACTATGAAACTTCTCGCTCTGTACTGGAGCTTCATGATAATTGCATATATTCTAGCGGTCAGATTGAAAAAGAAAGACTTTGATTTTTCATGGACTTCAACGGCCATGATGGCCATCGTGTACCTGCTCTGTTTCGATATGGGATTGAGAATGGGGATCAACAAAGAAGTCACATCAAGTGTCGGCACAATCGGTCTGACTGCTTTTGCTGTATCGGTATGCTGCGTAGGCGGAAGCAGTGCGGCGGTCTCGATTATGCGGAATATCCTTCACATGGATCGGTACGGCGACGTGATCACAGAAGAGAAAAAAGAAAGAGTCTTCATTTCCGACGACTCCGGACAGGACCGGCTAAAGAACCTTCTTACGACGATTTTCATTCTCCTCGTCGTAGGCGGCGGAATGACCATTGGAGCGGTCGTCATTGCCGGCAGGTTCGCAGAACATCTCCCGGCGTTTGACAGGGTCTCATACTACGCACTCATTATTCTGCTGTGTATTTTGCTGTTCTTTGTCGGCTTCGACATCGGATCGAAAGGCAGCATCTTTGACATTCTACGCAAAGCCGGATTTCGGATCATCGCGTTCCCGATCGCAGCAATCATCGGAACGATGGTAGCAGGGACCATTGCTTGTCTGATTTTGGGATTCACCTTTCGGGAAAGCATGGCAATCAGCTGCGGTTTCGGATGGTACAGCTACGCGCCGATCTTTATCGCTGGCGCAGGGCAGCAGTACATCGTTGCCAGCGCTGTATCTTTCATGCACAACGTTATGCGGGAAGTGTCCGGAATCATTTTCATCCCGCTGATCGCACGAAAGATCGGTTACATCGAATCCACCGTAGTGCCTGGATCGGCGGCCATGGACGTCTGCATGCCGATCGTGGAACACGCCTGCCGGCCGGATACAGCCATCTATTCTTTCACCACCGGATGCATCATGTGCATCGCGACATCGATCGGTGTTCCGCTGATCATGAGCATA
>JAFRJI010000020.1 GCA_017432345.1 Bacillota bacterium
AGCGGACAGCGCGCTGTCGGATATTGTGGAGGAGGGAACCATTTCCGGTTCGCTTGCCTGGTCCAGAATGCGGGCGGCGTCCGTGGGGATGTACTGGAATTACTACACGATCGTCCGGGAATTCACGGGTGAATAAGACCGCGGTGCGGTTATTATATTAATCATTTTCAAAGGAGAACAGTTATGACTTCAAACGGTGTATTCATGTACAAGGTCGGCAGACAGGACGTGCGTCTTTACCATCTGACGAACGGCGTGATCAGCGCGGACATCCTGAACATGGGCGGCGCGATCGTAAGACTGCTGGTCCCGGACAAAAACGGGAAAAAGGCGGATATCATCCTCGGGTTCCGTTCCATGCAGGAATACAGTTCCAACCGCTGTCACTTCGGATGCCTGATCGGCCGGTTTGCCAACAGGATCGCGAACGGATACTTCGAATTGAACGGGAAAAGATATGATCTGGTCAACAACAACATGGGTTATCCCGGCACGATCCACGGCGGCATCGACGGATGGCACCTGAAAGTCTGGGACGTGGTCGAGGAAGAGACGGATGACCGCAGACTGACGATGACCTATCACAGCCCCGACATGGAAAACGGATTCCCCGGAAACGTCGATGTGAAGATGGTCTATTCGATCACCGACAGGAACGGTCTTTCGCTGGAGTATTTTGCCAAGAGCGACAAGGATACATATGTCAATATGACGAACCACAGCAGCTTCAACATGGCGGGACACGGATCGGGCAGTATCCTGGATCATATCGTGACGATCAATGCGGATTACATCACACCTGCGGATGAGGCGTCCATTCCTACAGGTGAACTGCGCCCGGTCAAGGGGACAGCGTTTGACTTTACGAGTCCCAAGCCGATCGGACAGGACATCCGGGCGGATGACGAGCAGTTGAAACTTGCAGGCGGATATGATCACAACTTCTGCATCAAGGGTGAGGGATACCGCTGGTGCGCGACGGTCGAAGATCCCAAAGAGGGACGCGTTATGACCTGCTATACGACCTGCCCGGGTGTGCAGTTCTTCACGACGAACGGTGTTTCCTTCGCGTTTCAGGATTCAGTCGGCAAGGACGGCGTACAATACAAGAACAACGCAGGATTCTGCCTTGAGACACAGTACTATCCGGACAGTCCGAACAAACCGCAGTTCCCCAGCAACCTGCTGAAGGCCGGTGAGGAGTATTACGAGCAGACAGTATATGAGTTCACCTGCAAATAAGAGATATGTAACAGAAAATGCCCGCTTCGAATGAAGCAGGCATTTTTTCATCGATTGTATGAGATCATGTTTCAGGCGCATCCAGGCCCATCATGTACCGGTCCATGGATTCCGCGACAACTTTTGCCTGTGCGACGGCTTCCACGATCGTTTTTGCGCCGGATACGACGTCGCCTGCGGCGAACAGTCCGGGCAGTGTCGTCATACCGGTCTCCTCTGTGATCAGAAGACCGCGGTCGGAACCGAGAAGTCCGGGCGTTGTCAGGATCAGCTTGTTCTTTGGTCCCTGGCTCACGCAGATGATCGTGGAATCGGCCGGGATCAGAACGGGCTCTTCCTCGTAGCCGATAAACTTGCCTTCTTCGTCACGGATGCGCCGTTTGAAAATCGGGCCTTCCGGCGTCAGTTCCTGGACTTCATGATCCAGTTCGAAGTCGCAGCCGTCAAGACGCGCGTAATCGATTTCGTGCTGCGCCGCCGAGATCTTGTTGCTGTGCGAATAGATGGTGACGTGTTCCACGCCGTTGCGAAGCGCTGTGCGTGCGACGTCCATCGCTGTGTTGCCGGAGCCGATGATGGCGACGTTCTGTCCCAGATGGAAAGCTGCGGGAGAGGCGAGGTAATCGATCCCGAAGTGGACGTTTCCGAGGCTTTCACCTTTTACACCGAGCTTCTTGGGACGCCACACGCCTGTTCCGATAAAGATCGCGCCATAGCCATCATCCAGAAGATTGTGGATCTCGAGCGCTCCGCCGATCGTCGTGTTCGGACGAATCTGTACGCCGATCGAAATGAGTTTCTTGCGGTACCGTTCGAGGATCGTCTTGGGAAGACGGAACTCGGGAATACCATACTGCATGACGCCGCCGATCTTGTCTTTCGATTCGAAAATCGTGACTTTGTAGCCTTTTTTTGCCAGAAGGATCGCAACGGTGATTCCGGCGGGACCGGAGCCGATGATGGCCGCCATTTTTCCGTTGGGCGGTGCGCACTCGATCTTCATCTTGTCAAAATAGGTATCGGAAACATAGTTTTCGATCGCGCTTATGTGAACGGCTGCTCCGCGTCTGCCCTGGATGCAGTGTCCCTCGCACTGATTCGCATGGTTGCATACCAAAGAGCAGACCATGGACATGGGATTGTTGTCAAACAGCATCTGACCCGCCTCGTTCAGCCGGTTTTCCTTGAATGCCTGAATGACTTTCGGGATCGGAGTATGGATCGGACATCCTTCCTGACAGAAAGGACGTTTGCAGTTCAGACACCGTTCGGCTTCTGCAATGACATATACAGCCATAGGGACCTCCTGGGGATAGCGTTGTTTGGTGATACGTGTCTTATTGATTTCATTATAAAGTGTTTTGAAAGAATTGAAAAGGGAAAGCAGGGGACCTCGCTGATGCGTAACGGCGGCATGAGGATTGCATTGAAAACGGGAAAGTGCCTCATTATAATGAAAAAGTAAATCTGTTTACCGAAGAGGAGAAGAAGGATATGGTTTCATCTTATATGTACGGTCTGGGAAGCCGGCGCTCCGTGATCC
>JAFRJI010000021.1 GCA_017432345.1 Bacillota bacterium
GCCTGTTATCGGAATATCGTCAGTGATTTGATCTTGATCGGTTTCCTTCCGATATTATGCCCCTCCAGGACCTCTGGATTATCGGATATGCATAGCCAAACGGCCGATCAGACCCTCCCTGATGTTCGTTTTCCGATATTCAGACCGTCTGGAACAGATTTGTATCGGATTTTGCTTCAGGGGTTTTGCACGACGTGATATGGGTGTGATGTTGCGTGTCGCTCCGAGGGGTTTTGCTTCGAAGGGTTTTGCATGGCACATACTTATTCCCGATGCAGACCGAACAAAACGTATAGTATCGTTCCGGCCAGGTTGAACAGGCCGAAGAACATATACACGCCGGCTGCGCCGAAGCTGTCCAGCAGCAGTCCGCCGAAGAACTGGCAGACGATGGTGCTGATGTTGCTTCCTATTACATAGTAGGCGGATACGGCCAGGCTTTTACAGCCGGCCGGCGCGATCCGGGAAATGTACCGGACGAATTCGACTAGGATGATCCCGTTCACGGCTCCCTGCGTGAAAAAGAGCACGGCTAGGAGCCACCACGGTAATCCGAATCCGTAAACGATGAACCGGACGGAGGAAAGGATCATCGCGAAGAGGATCGTCTTCTGCAACGTGAACCGCCTCGCCAGCCGGTCGCACCACATCATGAACGGCACTTCGCTGCCGACCATCAGGAGCATGATGATGCCGACGCCCGCCAGTGTCCCGCCCCCTTCTATATAAAGGAAACTAAAGTACGTGTTATTCGCTACGTTAGTCCCGCCCATAAAGAACATGCACACCAGGAGCTGGCGGACTCGTTTATCATGCAAAAGCTCCCGATAGGTGCCCGCTCTGCGGGATGGTTCCGCGGTTGTAGAATCAGCGTTCACAGATGTTGGGTTTGTGTCAGCAGCTGGGAATTTTGCATTAGCGTCGCGCGCGGTCGCAGTGTCAGTCTGCGAACTTCTGACGGCGGCAAGCACCAGTACCGCGGCGGTGATCAGGAAGCAGACGCCGTAGATGTAAAAGATGCTGCCTTCCGAGAAGGTGCCGGCGATCCGTCCGCCTGCGAATACGCCGATGGCAAAGCCGACGGCGCCCCAGGCCCGTTTCGAGCCGAAGTCGCGGTCACCCCTCTCGCCTTCCCCCTCGACGGCAAAGGCGTCGATGAGCGAGATGGATGGCGGCTGCATAAAATAGACCAGCACGAAAAACAGCAACACGAAGGCGAATGCGGCGGCCGCTTTCAGACAGGCCGCGAAGCAGACGGCGCCGATGCAAAGCCCTGCGATCAGCAGCGCCTCGTTCCGCCGGTTCCGCTGGTTCACCGAGTCCGTGCCGCTCTGGCCGGCCCGATTATAGATCCCGCCCCAGAAGGCCACGGCAAAAATCGCCATGGTCGTTCCGGCGGCCGTGATGACTCCGATCTGCGAACCGCTGAAGCCTAGGGTCTTCAGATATGGGCCTATCAGCGGCGTGAACGAGCCGATGGCCATATAGGCGAACGTATATATAATGTTATGATTGTGCAATTGCTTCATTTGTGCTACTATATTCGTGCGTAGAGTAGGTATTGCGCGTAAAGTGTCATGAGATGGGATGTTGCTCATGAACGAAGGACCCCGTGTCCGCGGTGCAATGCCGCGTCCGCTACTACACCTAGACTTCTATCTCTATGTGTAGTTACTACGACCGTGATCCAGAAGGATCACGTGTGACTTGCATAACCATGAGAAAGGAAGTTTTTTTGATGCCTAAAAAAAGTTCGACGCAGCGTCTTGTCATAATGGCTTTCCTGATTGCGATCAGTGTGGTCCTGACGAGATTCTGTTCCATCAACACGCCGATCCTGCGAATTGGTTTCGGTTTCCTGCCGTGCGCGATCATGGGCATAATGTACGGCCCGCTCTGGGCCGGCGTCGGATATGCGATCGCTGATGTTCTGGGAATGATGATTTTCCCGAACGGCATGTACTTTCCGGGATTCACGCTGACCGCGTTCCTGACGGGTATTGTCTTCGGTCTGTTCTATCACGGCCGGGAGGTCTCATTCAAGTCCTCCATTCTTCCGAACGCCATCGTGTGTTTCGTGCTGAACCTGTTCCTGGATACGCTCTGGCTGATGATCCTGATGGGACAGGGGTTCTGGGTCCTGCTTCCGACGCGCATCGTAAAAGTCGTCGTGATGTTCGCGATCCAGGTCATCCTGATCCCGCCGGTATGGAACAAGCTGATGCTCCGCGTGCCGGGCGTGAACTGAACGCGTCTATTCGATCACTGAATACATATCCTCCGCATCTTCTTTGCGCGGGGATTCGATCAGCGCGTCCACACGGGCCTTGAGCGAACGGTTCCCGAACTGGATAAAGATAATATCGCCAACCTTGACTTCGGTCCCGGGTTTGGCGATTTTTTCGTTGACCATGATCCGTCCCTGTTCACAGGCTTCCTTGGCCACGGTCCGCCGCTTGATGATTCTGCTGTTCTTTAGGAATTTGTCGATTCTCATGCCTTCCTCACTCATTGAAAGAAAGAAAAAAACGGGTAACCGAAGTTACCCGCCTTATTGATTTCTGCTTATTTGTTAACTGCGTCCTTAAGAGCCTTTCCTGCCTTGAAAACTGGAGCCTTGGATGCATCGATCTTGATAACTTCGCCCGGCTTTCTAGGGTTTCTTCCCTGTCTTGCTTTTCTTTCACGAACTTCGAATGTTCCGAATCCGATCAGCTGTACTTTTTCTCCTTTTACCAACGCACCTTCAATGCATGAAACAAATGCGTTTACTGCCATTTCGGCGTCCTTCTTAGTTGAACCTGTTTTTTCTGCGACTGCAGCTACTAATTCAGCCTTATTCATCAATAATATCCTCCTTCAAATTTATCAAACATAGCTTCGGCTATTCTTTATCAATGCTTAACAGCCTCCGTGTCTGTCCGTCAATTATTATCCCAATTAATCCGCCATTTGTCAAGGTTTTATCCCACTTTTCTGCAATTACCAGAGGTGCAGTTTGTCGCAGAGCCGTACGATCTTTCGGCCTAAGGATATATCCAGCAGTTCTTCCCTGCGGATGGTGTGTGTTTTGACGACCAGAACGCCGTACACGCCCACCCCGACCAGAATCGAGATCAAGGTTGACACCGTATTGCCAAACCCTGCGGCAAAGCATCCGATGTACGCGAGCTTGACGATCACGCCCATGGCAAGCGCGCAGATCAGCGGCTTGACGACGGTCTGTTTCACCGGTACGGAGACATCGGTGAACTTCTTGACGTAGTGGAAATCCAGCGAGGCCGCGATGAAATACGCGCAGAGCGTACCGATGGCCGCGCCGACGATATTCAAACTGTGGATGCCCACCAGGATCCAGGTCAGAACGACCTTGATGGCGATGCCGATGGCCAAATTGATGACCGGCCACATCTGCTTGCCCAGGCCCTGCAGGACGCCGGTCAGCGTCGTCGTGAGGGCCAGAAATATGAATCCCATGGCCAGCACCTGCAGACATGGGGTCGCGTTGATCGCGCTCTCCTTCTGCAGTGGATAGAGCAGCAGCAGCGCCTGCTTCGCCAGGACGAAGAGTCCCACCGCGCACGGGAATCCTATGATCGTCGTCATGCGGATACCCAAATTGATGGTCCCGTGCAGATCGTCCCTGTCGGCCAGCCGGTTGGCTGCCGCGACCATCGGCACGATGCTGACGATGATGGCCTGCATGAGCACCTGCGGGAATCCGACGATCGGATCCGCCATGCTGGTGATCTGCCCGTACAGGTCATGGGCCATATTCATATCCCATCCCGTGGACATGAGTCTCCGGTTGACGACGGCGGCATCTATGGTATTCATGATCGGCAGCAGCGAAGCGCCGATCGTGATCGGTATGGCGATGATGACGATCTTCTTGAGAATCGATTTGGTCGGTTCGAATTCCGTGGTCTCGTCGCGGGCGATCCGACCATAGATATCCTTCTTCTCTCTGGAGAAGATGATGAGGATGGCGATCAGGCCGCCGATCGCTCCGGCTGTCGCGCCGAAGGTTCCGCCTGCCGCTCCTCTCGCTCCGGAATCATAGGTGTCCGCGAACAGCGGCGCGCCGATCATATAATAGGCCAGCGCCAGACCGCAGCCCACCCGGAATACCTGCTCGACGACCTGGGAGATCGCCGTCGGATTCATATTCTGCTGCCCCTGGAAATATCCTCGATACGCCGACATGATCGGAACGAGGATGAGCGCCGGTGCCGTCGCGAGCAGCGCCAGTGACGCTCCCGGTACTTTGACCGCGTTGGCAATCGGCCCTGCGCCGATCAATACGACCAAAGCCCCCGCAACGCCAAGGGCTGTCATGAGTGCCAGGGACTTTTTGAAGACCCGGTTGGCTTCCCGGAACTGGCCCACGGCACACCGTTCCGCCACCATCTTCGACGTGGCGACCGGCAGTCCGGCGGTGGATATTACAAGCAGGATCGAATAGACCGCATAGGCAGGCGCGTAGTTGGCCATGCCTTCCGATCCGATCCAGTTGGTGATCGGTATCCGGAAGAAAGCCCCCAGTATCTTTACGATGATGCCCGCGGCTCCGAGAACTGCTGCGCTTGTAACGAGAGATTTCTTTGACATTCTATAGCTTCCTCAAAATACTGTCCGTTGCCTGTTCGGCTTCATAGATCGTCTTCTCTATATCGATGGTCTGGAATTCCCCGTTCTCATAGAGGATCCTGCCGTCCACCATCGTCATGACGACGGAACGTCCGCTGCAGGAATAGATCAGATTGTTCACAATGTTGTGGACCGGATGCATGTTCGGACCGGAGATGTCCACCACGATGAGGTCCGCCTTGTTGCCGGCCTTGACGCATCCGCAGTCGTCCCTTCTCTGGGCCTTCGCGCCGCCGGTCGTAGCCGCCTGCAGGACCTGCAGCGGCGTCATGGCCTCCGGATCCAGCTGTGCCACTTTGTTTCCGATCGCCAGGACTTTCATTTCTTCAAAGAAGTCCAGGCTGTTGTTGCTGGCGACGCTGTCCGTTCCAATGGCGAGACTCACGCCTCGGTCCAGCACCTTCGCCGCGTCGCAGATGCCGCTGGCCAGTTTCATGTTGCTGATCGGGTTCGTCGCGACGGTCACGCCCCGTTGCCGGAAGATCTCCAGATCCTCGTCGGTGGCGTAGACGCAATGGGCTGCCAGCGCCGGTACATCGAACAGTCCTGCCTCATCCAGATAGGCCGCCGGCGTTTTGCCGTGCCGCGCGATGCATTCCGCGTGTTCGGTCGCCGTTTCAGAAACGTGGATGTGCATGACCGTATCTTCGATCTCCTTCGCGTAATCGGCCAAAGCCTTTGCAGTCTGCGGATTTGATGTGTATTCTGCGTGCAGGCTCATGTCGATCTTGATCCTGCCGCCTTCCGCGTTGTGGCAGTCGCGGTACAGATCTTTCATCTCACGGAAGCTCTCCAGCGATTCGGCGGGCTCGCCCGTGAAGTTCGTGATCGAGCGCGAGATGTTGGCCTTCGCACCGGAATCGATCACGGCGCGCACCATATCGTCGCAGAAATAGTACATGTCGCTGGTGGAAACGATGCCGTACTGCAGCGATTCCGCCATGGCGAGCAAAGTTCCCCAATAGACCGCGTTGCTGTCGAGGTGCGCCTCGAACGGGAAGATCCGGGTATTCAGCCAGTCCTGCAGCTTCAGGTTCTCCCCGTAGCCGCGCATCAGCGTCATCGGTGAATGGGCGTGGGCGTTGAAGAACCCGCTCATCAGCAGTTTCCCGCGGCCGTCGTATTCCCTGACGAAATCCCCTTCCGGCCGGGTTTTCCCAACGTAGGTGATTTTCTCCCCTTCGACGGCTGCAAAACCCTCCGAGATTATATTCCAGTCTTGATCAATGATCGTGATATTCTTAAATAACATCTGCTCTCCTTATATTCTTTACAAGATCGGTATTACATGAGCGGCGCGACCAGCCGCAGAGCTTTGCCGCAGATCTTGCCCACCAGGCTGTATTCCCTGCAGTTCTTCAGCGTGATACGCTGGCACTGCTTCAGCGTTTCTTGGAAATCTTCCTCCACATCCTGGACGATGGCGTTCTTCCAGAAGTAGACTGCGCATTCGAAGTGCAGGTACAGGCTTCTGAAATCCAGGTTGATCGTTCCGACGACGGCCTTTTCATCGTCGCAGGTGAAAACCTTCGCGTGGACGAATCCCGGTGTATACTCGTAGATCTTCACGCCCCGCCGGATCAGTTCCGGATAGTGGGTCCGGGCCAGGAAATAGGCGTACTTTTTGTCCGGGATGTGCGGCACGATCAGTTTTACATCGATGCCGCGCTGTGCCGCGAAGATCAGCGCGTTGGTCAGCTCCTCATCAAGGATCAGGTACGGCGTCATGATGTGCACGTATTCATTGGCGCGGTTCAGGATGTCCAGATAGACTTTCTTGCCGACTTCCTCATCGTCGTACGGGATGTCCCCGAACGGGATCATGTAGCCGCCGAACCGCATGCCCACATCGTGCGGGCAAGGTTTATACATATACCGGTGATAGTTTTCTTTCGTCTTTTCGTCGATGTTCCACATCTGCAGGAACATCAGCGTCATATTGTTGACGGCGCTTCCCTGGATCATCACCGCCGTGTCCTTCCAGTGCCCGAAACGCCGGCGACGGTTGATGTACTCGTCGGCGAGATTGACACCGCCGGTGAATCCGGTGTGCCCGTCGATCACCACGATCTTCCGGTGGTCGCGGTTGTTCTGGTGCGTGGTGAGGAACGGCCGCATCGGTGAAAAGACTTTGCACACGATGCCCTTTTCCTCCAGCACGTTCGGGTAGTTCCGCGGCAGCAGCGACATCATGCAGGTGCCGTCGTACATGAACCGCACTTCGACTCCCTCCGCGGCTTTGCGCGTCAGGATCTCCAGGACCGCGTCCCACATCTCGCCTTTATCGACGATGAAGTACTCCATGAAGATGAAATCTTCCGCTTTTTCCAGCTGGTGGAGCAGCTCCTGGAATTTTGCTTCTCCGGACGGGAAGTACATCGCGCCGGAGTTGTCATGGACCGGGTAGTTGCCTTCTTCGTACAGATACTTGAAGAGCCCGTACTCCTGGCCGGAATCGATCATCAGCCGGTTGACGGTATCCTTGTCCGGCAGCAGCAGCCGCTCCTGGTCGACGATGAGCGAATTGATCCGCTCCCCGATGGCGCGGGTGCCCGGCTGCAGTTTGACAAAAAAGTAAAACGGAACTCCAATAACCGGTGTGGCTACGATGATAATGACCCACATCAGCTTGAAGCTCGTGTTTTGTTGGATGTTCAACAGGTAGACGATAATTACCGCAGCGATTAAACCAACTACGTTATTGAGAACTATGACTTTTTCGTCGAGTACGTATACGCCTCCGAAAAGTACGATGATCTGGATGAGGATCAACAGAATGAAGATCGTCGTCCGACCAAACAGTAATTTCCAGAGGCCTCTGATTCTTCTCATATCGCTACCGATCAATCCTCATCTTCCAGATATGAAATGTATGGGAGATTTCTGTATCTCTGATCATAGTCGAGGCCGTAGCCGATGATGAACAGGTCATCGACTTCGAAGCCGACATAGGTGGCGCTGAGGTCGACCTTCCGGTTACACTGCTTGTTCAGCAGCGAACAGATCCGGATGGACTTGGCGCCTCTGCTATCCAAATATCCGACCAGGTAATTCAACGTGATCCCGGAATCCACGATGTCTTCCACGATGATGACGTTCTGATCCTCGATGTTTGTGTCCAGGTCCTTGTTGATCTTAACGATACCGGATGATTTCTTGGAAGAGCCGTAACTGCTGACCGCCATAAAATCGATGGTCATGTCCAGATCGACATTTTTCATGACGTCGCTCATCCACATGACGGCACCTCTGAGTATGCCGACGAGAATGACTTTTTCGCCCTTGTAGTCTTCGGTGATCTGCTTTCCGATCTCTGCCGCCCGCTGTTCGATCTGCTCTTTCGTGTAGAGTACGGAACCTATTGTATCAGCCATCTTTTTCGTCCTCCTCTTTTGCCCCCTCGTCTACCTCATATTCTACATCATCCACTACCTGTTTGCCACGGAATTTTTTCGACAGGTCCGTGACCTTCTCGCCATTCCAGTACTTGTCCAGCTCCGACCGCAGATACCACAAAATCAGAAGCCACACCACGATATCATCCAAAATTCCCACAGGGAATATGAACGGCGGAATGATGTCAAACGGCAAAAAGAGGTATATGATGCCGCCGATGATGATTGCCTTTTTCCGTTTAGGGACCGTTTTGTCGGCCATCATGAACCGGATCGCCTTGATCCTTCTCCATAATATCCTGAAACCTAAGAATTGCATTCGATCAGTTCCTCCATAAGGTCCAGCAGCTCCTCGTGCCCGGTCTTCTTCAGGGCGGACACAGGGATGACCGCGTCGTCCTTGTCAAGGCCGAGGGTCTGCCGTATCAGTTTGATCTGTTTCTGAAGTTGATTGCGCGAGATCTTGTCCGCTTTCGTGGCGACCACGATTCCGTCCAGGCCGTAGTGATGCAGGTACTCATGCATCTCGATATCTTGCTTTGACGGCGCGTGGCGGATGTCCACCAGCTGCACGACCTTCAGCAGGTTCGGCCGGCTGCTGAGGTACTGTTCCATCATAGGGCCCCAGCTTTCGGAAACGGAACGGCTCACTTTCGCGTAGCCGTAGCCCGGCAGGTCGACGATCCGGAATGCATCGTTGATGCGGTAGAAGTTGATCGTCCTGGTCTTGCCCGGGTTCCCGCTGACCTTGGCCAGCTTCTTCCGTCCCGTCAGAAGATTCAGCAGCGATGACTTCCCCACATTAGATCGTCCAGCGAACGCGATCTCTTTCAGCTCGTCAGCCGGATATTGACTTGGTTTCACTGCGACAGCTTCCAGCTGCGAATCGTTGATCTTCATCGTACCAAAACTTGTTTCAAAGCGTCGTTAACGTTGTCGAGCAGGACGAATTCCATTTCATTACGCACGGCTTCCGGGATCTCCGGAATGTCGGCTTCGTTCTCTCTCGGGAGCAGAACTTTGCGGATCCCTGCCCGGTGCGCGGCCATGACTTTCTCGCGGATGCCACCGACCGGGAGGACGTTGCCCCGGAGCGTGATCTCGCCGGTCATGGCGATATCCTTTCTGGCCGGAATGCCGGTCAGTGAGGAGATCAGCGCGGTGCACATGGTCACGCCGGCTGACGGCCCGTCTTTCGGCGTGGCGCCTTCCGGAATGTGCAGGTGGATATCGTACTTCTTATAGAAATCCTCATCGATTCCCAGCTTCTTGGCCACGGAGCGGATGTAGCTGATGCCGGCCTTCGCGGACTCCTGCATCACGTCGCCCAGCTGCCCCGTCAGTTCCAGTTTGCCGGTGCCCGGCAGCGCCGCCGTTTCGATGAAGAGGGTCTCGCCGCCGACGATGGTCCACGCCAGGCCCGTCGTCACGCCCACTTCGGTCTTGTTCTTGATCACGTCGAAGTGGAACCGCCGCTTGCCGAGGTATTCTTCCACGCGCTTGGAGGTCATGCTGACTTTCTCCGTCTCGCCGGCTACGTACTTGCGCGCCACCTTTCTGCAAAGGTTCCCGATCTCCCGTTCCAGATTACGGACGCCGGATTCTCTCGTGTAATAGTTGATGATGGTCTTCAGCCCGCTCTTCGGGAACGTGATGACCTTTTTGGAAAGACCATTTTCCTTGATCTGTTTCGGGACGAGATACTGCTGCGCGATGTTCAGCTTGTCGTCTTCCGTGTAGCCGCTGACTTCGATGACTTCCATACGGTCGAGGAGCGGCCGTGGGATCGTCTCCGTTGTGTTGGCCGTGGTGATGAACATCACCTTGGACAGGTCGAACGGCACTTCGAGGAAGTGGTCAGTAAAGTCCTTGTTCTGTTCCGGATCCAGCACTTCCAGCAGTGCGGACGCCGGATCGCCCTTGTAGTCGGCGCCGATCTTATCGACCTCGTCGAACAGGAAGACCGGATTTCTGGTTCCGCATTCTTTGATGGACGTAATGATCCTTCCCGGGATCGCGCCGATGTACGTTCTTCTGTGGCCGCGGATCTCGGCTTCATCGCGGACGCCGCCCAGCGACATGCGGACGAACTCCCGGCCGATGGATCTGGCGACGCTCTTGGCGATGGATGTCTTGCCGGTTCCCGGAGGGCCCACCAGACAAAGGATCGGTCCCTTCAGGGATTCGGACAGCTGCATGACCGCCAGGTATTCCAGAACGCGGTTATTGACTTTATGCAGGCCGTAGTGATCCTCGTTGAGGATCTTCTCGGCTTTGTTGATATCGATGTTGTCTTCACTGAGCGTATTCCACGGCAGCGCCAGGATCGTTTCGATGTAGGTGCGGCTCACCGTCGCTTCCGCCGAAGAGGACTGCATTCTCGAGAAACGATTGATCTCCTTCTCGATCTTATCCTTGATCTTCTCGTCCAGCTCCAGCTGCGCCAGCTGCTCCCGGTATCCGGCGACCTCATCCTCGATGCCTTCATCGCCGCCCAGTTCTTCCTGGATCGCGCGCATCTGCTCCCGGAGGTAATACTCCCTTTGGTTCTGGTTGATCTGGGATTTCACCTTCGAGGAGATGTCCTGCTCGATGTTCAGGATCTCGATCTCCCGGATCAGGATATCGTTCAGCTTCCGCAGACGCTCCTTCTGATCCAGCAGTTCCAATACCGCCTGCTTATCTTCGATCTTGATCTCCAGGTGGGACGCGATCATATCGGCCATCCGCCCCGGTGAGTCGATTGTCACGACGGATGCAAAAATCTCCGGCGCCAGATTCTGGTTGATGCTGATGTATTCGTCAAAACTTCCCAGCACGGTCCGCATCAGCGCTTCCGCCTCGGAGTCGTCATTGCCAGTTTCCTCGTCCGGCAAAGGCTTTATCCTGCATTTGAAGTACGGCACTTCAAAAAGCGTATCCGCGATCTTGCCTCTGCAGATCCCTTCTACCAGCACACGGATGGAATCGCCCGGCAGCTTGAGCATCTGCTTGATCTTAGCGATGGTGCCGATCTGGTAAAAGTCCTTGGTCGTCGGAAGATCCGTATTCTCGTCCATCTGCGAGGACAGGAAAATATACTGGTTGTTGACCATCGCCTTTTCCAGCGCGTTGATCGACTTTTCTCTTCCGATATCGAAATGCAGAACCATGTTCGGAAATACCGAGAGCCCTCTTAGAGGGATCATCGGCAGATCCAGAAAATCTGCCTCTATGATTGCTCTGTCTCTTGTCTTTTCATCCATTCTCTTACTCATCCTCCCTTTTATTATGCATAACGGAGCGGCTTAAGAGGCCGCCCCGGTAATTTCTTCCTTCGTTTCAGCTAAGACCAGTTCCGGTTCTTTGTCAGCCTCGACGGTGTCTTTGGTTATGATGCACTTCACGACGTCTTTCCTCGACGGCAGGTCGTACATGATGTCGGTCATGATCCGTTCCATGATGCCCCGCAGTCCCCGTGCGCCCGTCTTCTTGGCAAGCGCCTTTTTGGCGATGGCTTTCACGGCATCCTGCGTCACTTCCAGTTCGACGCCGTCCATCGCCAGCAGCTTGCTGTACTGCTTGACCAGAGCGTTCTTCGGCTCGGTCAGGATCTTGATCAGCGCCTCTTCTGAAAGGTCTTCCAGCGTTACCATGACCGGCAACCGTCCGACGATCTCCGGAATCAGCCCGTACTTCATCAGGTCTTCCGGCTGCACGTGCTTCAGCAGTTCTTCCTTTTCGACCTTGTTGGTCTCCACGTTGGAGTTGAATCCGATGACCTTTTCGCCGATCCGCTTCTGGATGACTTTCTCCAGTCCGCCGAACGCGCCTCCGCAGATGAAGAGCACTTCCGTCGTATCGAACTGGATGAATTCCTGCTGCGGATGTTTCCGACCGCCCTGCGGCGGTACGTTCGCGACGGTCCCCTCCAGAATCTTCAGCAAAGCCTGCTGTACGCCTTCCCCGCTGACGTCTCTGGTGATGGACGGGTTCTCCGATTTGCGGGCGATCTTGTCGATCTCATCCACGTAGATGATCCCTCGCTGCGCCTTTTCGATGTCGTAGTCGGCCGCCTGGATCAGCTTGAGCAGGATGTTCTCGACATCTTCCCCGACGTAGCCGGCTTCCGTCACGGTCGTAGCGTCTGCGATGGCGAACGGCACGTCCAGGATCTTCGCCAGTGTCTGGGCGAGAAGGGTTTTGCCGCAGCCCGTCGGCCCGACCATGACGATGTTGCTCTTCTGCAGCTCCACGTCATCATCAAAACCCTCGCTGTTGATCCGCTTATAGTGATTGTAGACCGCGACCGCCAGCGACTTCTTCGCCGCTTCCTGCCCGATCACGTAATCCGATAAGACGGCGTTGATCTCCATCGGTTTCGGAAGATGGACCGGTTCGCCCTCTACCGCTTCACCGCGTGCATTATTGGCTTCATCGAGCAGAATGTCGTAGCAAAGGTTCACGCATTCGTCGCAGATGTAGACGCCGTTCCCGCTGATGAGCCGTTTGACCCGGCTCTGCGGCTTCCCGCAGAATGAACATCTCAGTTCGTTGTTTTCATCGTATTTGGCCATTCTTGTCCCCTGTTATCTCTCTTTGATCACCTTGTCCACGATGCCGTACTTTCTGGCATCCTCAGCGGACATATAATTATCTCTATCCGTATCCCTGGAAACGGTCTTCAGCGTCTGTCCCGTGTTCTCGCTGAGGATCTTGTTCATCTTTTCTCTTGTCTTCATGATCCATTCCGCGTGGATCTTGATGTCCTCGGCCTGTCCCTGGACTCCGCCAAGAGGCTGGTGGATCATGATCTCCGCGTTCGGAAGAGCGTACCGCTTCCCCTTTTGTCCCGCCGCCAGGAGGAACGCCCCCATGCTGGCGGCCATGCCGATGCAGATCGTTGAGACTTCCGGCTTGATGTACTGCATCGTGTCATAGATAGCCATGCCGGCGGTCACCGAACCGCCGGGGCTGTTGATGTAAATGTTGATGTCTTTATCCGGATCTTCCGCTTCCAGATACAGAAGCTGGGCCACGACGACACTGGCTACGTGTTCGTCGATGGCTTCCCCGATAAAGATGATCCGGTCTTTCAGAAGCCGGGAGTAGATGTCATAGGACCGCTCGCCGGCGCCGGTCTGTTCTACCACAAAAGGTATCAGTGCCATAGGGTACTCCTTTATTTCTTGACTGCGCTGTCGAACATCAGGTCGACCGCCTTCTTGACCTTCAGGTCGTCTTCGATGACCTTGAGGTTTTCTGCACCGATCATTTCGGTCAGCTTCTCGACTTCCAGTCCATACTGCTTCGCCATGACTTCCAGTTCTGCCTTGACTTCTTCCGGCGTCACTTCAAAGGCCTCCTGATCCGCGATCTTGCTGACCAGCATTCTGGTCTTGGTCTTCTTGAACGCGTCTTCCTTCAGCGTCTCTCTGAATTCCGCCGGATCCTGTCCGAGGTACTTCATGTAAGTCTGCAGATCCATGCCCTGAGCTCTCAGCTGCTGATCGAATTCGTTCATCATGCTTTCGATCTCCTGCTGTACCATGACGTCAGGCACTTCGAAGTCGTTGGCTTCGTAGACCTTTTCGATGACGCTGTTCTTCATGGAGTTCTCCGCCTTTACGACGGCCGCTTTCTCCAGTTCTTCCCGCTTGTTCGCCTTCAGTTCATCCAGCGTATCGAATTCGCTGACGTCCTTGACGAACTCGTCGTCGATCTCAGGGATCTCCTGCTCCTTGATCTCGTGGACTTTGCACTTGAAGACAGCTTCCTTGCCGGCCAGTTCTTCAGAGTGGTATTCTTCCGGGAACGTTACCTTGACGTCTCTTTCTTCGTCCTTGACGGCTCCGACGAGCTGCTCTTCGAATCCCGGGATGAAAGTTCCGGAACCGAGCTTCAGCGGCTGTCTCTCCGCTGTGCCGCCTTCGAACTGTTCGTCGCCGACGAATCCGGCGTAGTCGATCAGTACGGTGTCGCCGTCCTGTGCCGGACGGTGTACTTCGACCATGCGGGAGTTTCTGGCTGCCAGGTTCTCGATTTCCTTTTCGACGTCTTCGTCGGTGACTTCCGCCTTGACCTCTTCGATCTCGATGCCGGTGTATCCTGTTACCTCAAATTCCGGGAAGCAGGTCACGGTGACGGTCACGTCGAACGGTTCGCCCTTCTTGACCTGTCCGAACTCGGCTCTCGGATAGTCGATGACTTCCAGATCCAGCTCGTCCACGGCCAGCGGGTAATTCAGATTGAACAGATCGTTGATGGCATCTTCCATGAAGATCCCGTCTCCGTATCTCTTCTCGATCAGTCCTCTAGGGGCTTTGCCCTTGCGGAATCCGTCGATCTCGAATTTACCTTTTTCTCTCTGATATACTTTTACGATGGCATTCTCGAATTCTTCCGCCGTGAATTCCATCTTGAGTTTTGCTTCGCTGTTTTCTTTTGAGATAAGTGTCGCCTTCATTAAATAGTTCCTCCTGTTTTGATTAATTCCATACCTCTAGTGTATTTGCTTTTATTCTCGACTTCCAAACCGTATTTCTTCTGGATCTTTTCGCCGACCCTGCGTATTTCGCTCGTGTCGCCGGAGTACAGTTCGATCTCCAACTCCGAGATCGGGATGCTGCCGCAGTCTGTAATGATTTCCCCGCGGTCGATGGAGAATTCATAGATGCCTTCCCCGGTGTCAATCCGGAACTGTTTGCGGTAGATCTTCGTTTCCATGATGCATTTCAGTTCCTTGTCTTTGACCAGGTCGGCAAACTGGCTCCCCATGGTGCTTTCCCGGAAGATCTCCGGATCAGGGTCCAGGTCATTCGCCGGCACATTCAGTTCTTCTCTGATGTGCAGACCGTCTTCGCTGTATCCCTTCCACTTGAGCGTGGCGACGGGGCTGTCCCCTTCCATCCGTACCCGGTAAGCAATCTTGTTTTTTGCCAGATCCGCGTTTTCCGTGTCGAAGTATTTCGCATTGAGATACAGTTCCTCACGGGAACCTTTCTCCTCGCATAGTCCGTAAAGTTCGTTCTCCCAAATGGCCTGTTCGACCTCTTTGTTCGGGATGGAATATTTCAGTTCAATTTCCATAAATAAAAAAAACCTTTCTTCACTATGACGTACCTTGTCATAATATCAAAGAAAGGCTGAAAAATCAAGTATTTTCAATAGATACTGCCTCCGCTCCCATCGATCGCGACCACGACCGGCAGGTCTTTGACGGTCAGCTTGCGGATCGCCTCTGTCCCCAGTTCCTCAAAGGCGATGATTTCCGCCGACTGGATGCACTGGGCGATCAACGCCGCGGCACCGCCGATGGCGGCAAAATACACGGCATTTTGCTCCTTCATCGCCTCGATGACCGCCTCGCCGCGGGGCCCTTTGCCCATGGTCGCCAGCACGCCCTGCCGAAGCAGCAGCGGCGTATACGGGTCCATGCGGTAGCTTGTGGTCGGTCCGGCGGATCCGATGGGATAGCCCGGACGCGCCGGTGTCGGCCCGGCGTAATAGATGATGGCGTTCTCCAGTTCCAGCGGCAGTGTCTCACCCTTCTCGATGAGTTCCTTCAGCCGCTTGTGGGCCGCGTCTCTCGCCGCGTAGATCGTCCCGGTGATCAGCACCGTATCGCCCGCGGAAAAGGCAGCCGTTTTCTCTTTGCTGTATGGTTCCTGTAATGTATGCTTCACGATCGTCTCCTACAATATGATCTCGCCGTGCCGGCAGACGTGGCAATTGATGTTGACCGCCACCGGCAGGCCGGCAATGTGCGTCGGCGCGGCCAGAACGTTGACCGCAAGCGCCGTCGTCTTGCCGCCGAATCCCTGCGGCCCAGTCCCCAGCTGATTGATCTTCTCCAGCAGCCGCCCCTCCATCTCCGCATAGAACGGATCTTCGTTATGCTCGCCCAACGGCCGGAGCAGCGCTTTCTTCGCCATCAGCGCGGCCTTGTTGAAGTTTCCTCCGATGCCAACGCCAACGACCATCGGCGGGCACGGGTTGCCTCCCGCCTGGCGGCAGATGTCGACGATGGCCTCTTCTGCGCCCTCGATTCCGGCGCCCGGCGTGAGCATGCGGATCTGGCTCATGTTTTCTGAACCGAATCCCTTCGGGGCAACGGTGACGCGCACGTTTTCCCCGGGCACGATATCGATCACGATATCCGCCGGTGTGCTGTCCCCGGTGTTCTTCCTGCGGAACGGATCCTCCACGATGGTCTGCCGGAGATAACCTTCCATGCAGCCCTGCAGCTCTCCTTCATGGACCGCTTCCTTCAGGTCGCCTCCCACCAGATGCACGTGCTGACCGATGTCCAGAAAGACTCAGTCCATTCCC
>JAFRJI010000022.1 GCA_017432345.1 Bacillota bacterium
ACTTGCCCCATTCTTTCGTAATATGTCAATGTTTCTTCCAATTCTTTCTGAAATAACATCTCTTTTTCCCTCTCTGCTTGAACATTTCTCTATGGGCTTTATGCGCTGTCAAGTGATTTCGGCAAAAGCATTGACAACACACCCGTTATGGGAGCAACTGTTCAAGCACACCGTTAAAATATATCCATCTACCCCTTATTTATGGCTCCAAACTTGACAACCGTTTCTCCGTTCGTCAATTTGTTCAAGCACAACTACTTGCGCTCTATACGTTGAACGAGCTGCTGTTTTCGGAAGGTCATTCAACTTGAGGTGGTCATTTCTTCAGACTGGAGATAGACGGACGTCCACCATTTCAAGAAAACATGTGGGTTTTGATGGCGTGGTGGTGGGCGATTTGCGATCGTTTCAGGTGGATGTCCACCATTTCAGGAAATGAACCGGGCTTGAGGGCCATGGTGGTGGAGAAAATAACTGAGAGAAAGAAAACCGTCCACCACTATAAGCCTGAAAGTCTGATAGAAGCGATAAATGGTGGGAATCCGAATCGGGCAATAAAGAACCGTCCACCACTATAGGCCTGAAAGTCTGATAGAAGCGATAAATGGTGGAAATCCGAATCGGGCAATAAAGAACCGTCCACCACTATAGACCTGATAGCCTAAAAAAGCAGATGATTGGTGGAGAAAGGAACCAGCGAAATGGATTTTAGAGATTACGTGCAACGGAGCATCGTCGCCGATCGGCGCCAAGTAAAGTATTATCGTACATTGAGTTGAATGAGCCGCTGTTTTCGGAAGGTCATTTAACTCAGGACGATTTGGTTATTATCAAGGAGATCCTCAATTCTTTGATAATATTCGGATTTGATAAAGAATGGGCTGTCTAAAGAATGGGCTGTCGCATTAAGCATTAATGCGACAGCCCACCTGTTACATTTTAGTGTTTTCCCATTACGCGGGAGAATCGTGTGCGCGGGATGTGTATCTCCACGCCGGTCAGAAGTTTGATGATCCAGATGTAGAAGGCGAGGACGGCCAGCGGGATCGCACAAGATGTCACCATCAGGACAGCCGTCGCTTCTACGTAGCCGTTCAGGATTGCCCGGAACTCTTCGGCCTTTGCAGTGACACTGCCCTTGACATTGTTGTAGATCTTTTTCGCCAGGTTTTCATCGTCCTCCGCCTTGGACTCATCCTGGATCGCGTTGGAACTTTCCTTCGCGTCTTCAATGGTCTGTTCGATAGAAGCCTGATAGTTGGCATAGATCATATCCGACAGAACGACACTGGTCGGCACCAGCGCGAAGGCGATCAGCCCAAAGCAGATCAACTTTATAAAAATACCCCTGATTGAATCGTTTGCGAAGAATAAAGCGGCGGCGAGTCCGAGACAGCACACAGGAATGATATACTTGAACGCGACCAGTCCGGTGATCGTCACGAGCCATTTTTCAACGTAGATCGCAGCCAGAATAAACACGAAGTATCCGCTCAGATCAGCCAGCTTTTCCGCAATTGGCGTCCCAACATCGCCCGGAATGATGGTGATCGCTGCAGACAGCGCCGTGGATCCGGCTGTCAGTTCCATGACCGTCGAGCTCTTTTCATTGAGTGAGCCGATGGTCGTCTCAAAGTGATCCGGGTCCGTTGCGTAACTGGATATCCAGAAGAAACTGACCGCCGCGATCGCGATGAGAAGAAGAACCGCCACGACTTTTTTCATATCTGTTGCATTTGCCATCGGAACCACCTCCTTTCTCCGTCAATATGATATAATCAATGCAGGAAATCAAACATCGCAGAATTTGCGGAAAACAGAACCGTTTTTCCGCATCTTTCGCGACAGAGCCTTTTGCATAAAAGCAGGGGCGGAGAGGAAACCGGAATGGAAAAGAGATACAAGGAACTCCGGCGGGCCATGGAATGGTCGCGGGAAACGGCGGCGGCAGAGCTGGGAATGTCGGACGACAAGTTGGAACGGATCGAGAACGGCAAGCAGATCCCGAACCCGCAGGACGTGCTGCGGATGGCGGACGCGTACCGATCCCCGGAACTTTGCAATTACTATTGCCATCACGACTGCGAGATTGGACAGCGGTACGTCCCGGAGGTGCCGGACGCGAGCCTGCCGAAGATCATCCTGAACCTGTTGCGGGCAGCCAATGAGTTTGAGGATATGGAGAAAAAATTGATCCGGATCACGGCGGACGAGGAAATCGAAATCGCGGAGATTCCGGAAATGGTGGAGATACAGAATACGCTGGAGAAATTGTCTCTGATGATCGAAGCGCTGCAACTTTGCATTGAGAAGAAGATCGGAAAGGGCGAGATCGACCGCGAGGCCTACGAGAAGGAACTGGCGAAATACGGAGGCGTACGATGAACGAGGAATTAAAGAAACTGAGCAAAGAACAGCTCATTGAGCTGGCGGAAATCTATTCGAAGAACTGGCTGGCCTGCGACGGGCTTTGGTTCCAGGCGGTCGAGAAGCGCCAGGGAATGGACGGCGCGATGGATTGCGATAAGGAGATCTGGCGGTCGTTCACGGTCATCGAAGCGAAGCGCATCAAGGAATTCCTGCAACTGCCGGAACGGGCCGGACTTGAGGGGCTGGAAAAAGCCATGCGCTTCCGGCTGTACGCCAATCTGAACGACGAAGAATACATCATCGACGGCAACAAGATGATCTACCGCACGCTGAACTGCCGCGTGCAACGCGCCCGGAGCCGCAAGGGCATGGAGTGGCATCCGTGCAAGGCGATCGGCGAGATCGAGTATGCGGATTTTGCAAAAACCATCGACGGCCGAATCACCTGCCGGTGCATCAGCTGCTACCCGGACATCACGGAGGATGAACGGGAAGGCTGCTGTGCCTGGGAGTTCACGCTTATATAATATAGGCTATTACTTGCGGTCCATAAGATCGCTTAACTTCTTACTATAAAAAAAGTCCCGGACGATCTCATCGAATTCTCTCCACATCGGCAGAGTCGGGCAGATCGCCTCCCGCGGACATTTTTTTGTGCTGTCGGCAAGACACGCCACGCTGGAGAGGGTGCCTTCCATGAGTTCCAGCACTTCTCCCACCGAATAGTCTTCCGGTTTCCTGCAAAGGCTATAGCCGCCGCCCTTGCCGCTGACGCCGGTGACGAGCCCCGCATGGACCAGTTCTTTTACGATGATCTCCAGATATTTTTTGGAGATATCCTGCCGTTCGGCGATGCTCTTAAGAGGAATGTTGCCGCTTTCCTGGTGTTCAGCCAGATCGATCATGACGCGCAGTGCGTAGCGCCCCTTGGTTGAGATCATGTCATAAACCGCCTTTCGTTCGTTGTTTGACCTATTATACCGCAAGGTAAATAGGGAAAGCAAAAAAATTTTTAATTAACCTATTGACATAGTAGGCGAATAGTTGTATCATACGGACATCAAATGAAAAAGAAAGGAGACGCAGGTAATGAAAAAAGCGAATGATTCCAAGATCACCAATGTGATGTGTTGTCTGATGCGTAACTCCCGGGCATGTGAAATGGCGGGGGTGTGTGGTTGCCTGCGCACGCCTTGATGTGACAACAAAGCAGTAATAGTTGCTCATTTGCCATTTGCCCGGGAGTCAAATCACCGACCCCGGGCAATTTATTTACAGAAAACGGAATCATATCACATATGGAATCATAGTACGATCAGAATAACCATCAAAAAAGAAAAGGAGAACAAACAATGAGCGAATATAAATTTGAAACATTACAGTTACACGTAGGACAGGAACAGGCGGATCCGGCAACCGACGCGAGAGCAGTGCCGATCTATCAGACGACGGCATATGTCTTTCATAACAGCCAGCACGCAGCCGACCGGTTTGGTCTGGCGGATGCGGGAAACATTTACGGCAGACTGACCAACTCCACACAGGGCGTTTTGGAAGAACGCATCGCAGCTCTCGAAGGCGGCAGCGCGGCACTGGCATTGGCCTCCGGGGCAGCGGCGATCTCATACACGATCCAGGCGCTAGCCGCAAACGGCGGTCACATCGTCGCACAGAAGACGATCTATGGCGGGACCTTCAACCTGCTGGAGCACACGCTTCCGCAGTATGGAATCAAGACGAGCTTCGTCGATGCCCATGACCTTGCGGAAGTAGAGGGCGCGATCGAAGAAAACACCCGGGCGATCTTCCTGGAGACACTGGGGAATCCAAACAGCGATATTCCGGACATCGACGCGATTGCGGAGATCGCCCACAAGCACGGGCTGCCGCTGGTCATCGACAACACGTTCGGAACGCCGTATCTGATTCGTCCGATCGAACACGGAGCCGACATCGTGGTGCATTCCGCTACAAAATTCATCGGCGGGCACGGAACGACGTTGGGCGGCATCATCGTTGAAGCAGGCAAATTCGATTGGAGCGCCAGCGGGAAATTCCCAAACATCGCCGCGCCGAATCCGAGCTACCATGGCGTATCATTCTACGACGCAGTCGGCCCGGCAGCTTTTGTGACATATATCAGAGCGATCCTCCTTAGAGATACAGGCGCCACATTGTCGCCGTTCAGCGCATTCCTGCTTTTGCAGGGAATCGAAACACTGTCGCTGAGATTGGAACGCCACGCCGAAAACACAAAAAAGGTCATAGAATATCTGAAGCAGCATCCTCAGGTTGCGCACATCAACCATCCATCGCTTCCTGAGCACCCGGATCATGATCTGTATGAAAAGTATTTCCCAAACGGCGGGGCATCGATCTTCACCTTTGATATCAAAGGCGGAAGAGAAGAAGCGTGGAAGTTCATCGATGGACTCCAGATCTTCTCACTGCTGGCCAACGTGGCCGATGTGAAGAGCCTGGTGATCCATCCGGCTTCCACCACACACTCGCAGCTGACGGAGGAAGAGCTGCTGGATCAGGGAATCAAACAAAGCACCATCCGGCTTTCCATCGGAACCGAGCACATCGACGACATCCTCGCCGACCTCGAAAAGGGGTTTGAGGCAGCCAAATAGAGCGGACCGAAAGATACAAACATAGAAAACACGAGACACACAGAACATAAAGAAATAAAACAGGAGGCAAAGAACATGGCAAATATCTATAAAGGAACATTGGAATTGATCGGCAACACGCCGTTAGTAGAAGTGATCAACATCGAAAAGGATCTGGGACTGGAAGCGACCGTCTTGGTCAAGCTGGAGTACTTCAACCCAGCCGGAAGCGTGAAGGACAGAATCGCGAAATCCATGATCGAGGACGCGGAAGCAAAGGGCCTGCTCAAAGAAAACTCCGTCATCATCGAGCCGACATCCGGCAACACCGGCATCGGCCTGGCGGCCATCGCGGCGGCCAAGGGCTACCGGGCGATCCTGACGATGCCGGAGACCATGAGCGTAGAACGTAGAAACATCCTGAAGGCGTACGGCGCCGAGATCGTACTCACCGACGGAGCAAAAGGCATGAAGGGCGCCATCGCGAAGGCGGAAGAACTGGCAGAGGAGATCGACGGCGGATTCATCCCGGGACAGTTCGTGAACCCGGCGAACCCGCAGATCCACTACGACACCACGGGTCCGGAGATCTGGGCGGATACGGACGGCAAAGTCGACATCTTCATCTCCGGCGTCGGGACCGGCGGAACCGTGACCGGTACCGGCGAATACCTGAAAGAGCAAAACCCTCAGGTCAAAGTCATCGCAGTCGAACCGGCCGATTCACCAGTGCTTTCCGAAGGTAAAGCCGGTTCGCATAAGATTCAGGGAATCGGCGCGGGCTTCGTTCCGGACGTTTTGAACACCGCTGTGTACGATGAAGTCTTTAAATCGTCTAACGACGATGCGTTTGCGGCCGCCAAATACCTGGCCAAGACCGAAGGGATTTCAGTGGGAATCTCCTCCGGCGCCGCGCTGTACGCGGCCATCGAGCAGGCAAAGGATCCGGCCAACAAGGGCAAGACCATCGTCGCGCTCTTGCCGGACAGCGGCGACCGGTATTACTCAACACCGCTGTTCACCGAAGGATAAGACACCGAAAATACACTACAACATAATTCCCTCCTAAAAACAATCCCGGGGCGATCCTACTGGACCGCCCCGGTGTTTTTGTTCTAAATATATCGGCAAATATAGTCGTTCATCTTCGCGTCCCATACGTCCGGCGGATCGTCACGGACTGCGTCCCGCAGCTGCTGCCACTGCGCTGCGGTCAGGTTCTCCAGATCCGATGGGCTGTACGCCCGCAGCGTCCTGCGTAAAAGCTGGAACACGCGCCGGTCGGTTTCCGGCATCGCGAAGTAATCGTCAATCAATTGAAGCATCTCCGCACGGTCAGAGTCACCCGGATTCCCCGACAGCGACCCGTTCACTTCCTGCAGCAGGTTGACCATGTGGTCGCTGACCAGCGTGGTCGTTACGCCCTCAGTCAGCTCGATGACGCGCCGGATCTCCCGTACCTTATCATCATCACTGCAAAGGCTATAGTCCCCGCTCTCGTACATCCCGTACAGCTCCGTGCCCGGTTTGATGGCCGCGGTCCGGATGCGTAGGAAATCAGGCTGCACCTCGCGGATCACGCGGGCAGTCCCTTCAGAATTTTGCACGGTGAGGTCCTTGCCGCCGATCCCGGGCATGAAGTAGATGCTCAGTTCGATGCCGCCGGCTTTGATGTTCCGTCCGGCACGGATCTCCTGCTCGGAGGTGACGCCTTTGTTGATCAGCTGCAGCACTTCGTCGGAGCCGGATTCGTAGCCGGAATGGATCCGGTCGAGGCCGGCTTCTTTAAGTTCCGCGAAATAGGCGGCGTCGTGCCGGGACAGGTTCTCCGCGCGCCCGTAGGAGGTGATCCGTTTGATCTGCGGAAAGACCTGTTTCAGATAGATGAGCACGTCCGACAGGCGGCCGCTGCTCAACGCCGTGGTGTTGCCGTCCTGCAGGAACACGTTCTCGCCGTCCCGGAGCAGCCAGTTCGCGACCATGTAAAAGCACTGGCGCTCCTCGTCACTGACGAGACGCGACAGATGCTCGTTCAGACCGTCGATGTCCCAGAGGCCGGCCAGTGAGCGGTATGCACGGACTTGCTGCGCGTAGGCAGCGATCGTGTCGATGTCCTGTTTCACGCTGTCGGCGCTGAAGGCTTTGAACGTCGTGTCTTTGTAGATTGTGCAGAAACGGCACTTGTTCCACGTGCACCCATTGGTGACCTGGAGCAAAAGACTGTCTGCTTCACTTGGCGGCCGGATCGGTCCGACCCGGAATGTCCGGTTTCTTTCTTCGGGCTCGCTGATCTGTATCATGAGAACTCCTTTCGCGCCTCCATTATAAACAAAGAAAGGAAGTGTTGCCACTTCCTTTCTGAGGAAAAATATTAATCACAAGGAGTTTATTATTTGATTTTGATCTTTACAGTTACGAACTTGCTGGATGAGAGATAGTTCTCGCCGCCATCGTCAGTAACCAATACCTTGATCTTGTAAGTCTTTCCCTTCTTCAACCCCTTCTTAACAGTGATCTTGCCGTTGGAAGCAACATCGATCTTTGAATGCCAGGTGTAGTCTTCATAGGTTACAGTGCCCTTAGCACCGGTGACCTTGAATGCCTTGGAAGCCTTGATCGTAGTCTTCTTCTTGGCCTTTGCCGTTACGGTCTTGCCGCTCGCCTTGATGGTGTTGCTGTATCCGACCTTGATCTGGGTCATTTCGTTCACGCCATAGTACGGGGTGAGACCGGTAACTTTGTAGATGTAGACTCCGGCTTCAGTCGGGAACTCATCCAGAGCTTCTCCGGTCGTCTTGTTGATATACACTGCCTTGTAGTCCGTGCCTTCTATCAGTTCCTTACCGTCAATGGCGACAGTCGGAGTCAGGATCGTGCCCGGCTTTACTTCGTACTGCTCCCATGGATCCTCATCGATCCACTTCAGATAATTCTGGTTGAAATCGATATCCGGACCATACTCAGCCAGGCAAGTGCGGCTGTAGAGGAATAAGTAAGCAGGGTAATCTTCCGTTTCGCCGGAGTAACCCGCGCCAACAGCCTTTGCCTTGATGCGGAAGACGGCAGAGCCATCATCGCCGGTCGTCAGAGGCTGATCCCAAGGAGTGTACGTCTCTTCACCAGTTGTCGGATTGTATTCATATTTGTCTACGACCAGTTCATAAGCTGCAGGGTCGAGAACGTAATCACCGGTAGTAACGCTTACATTATCGAGTGAATAGGCTTCGCCCTCATCAAGGAACGTTCTCCAGTCATAGTCTTCATCTTCCGGAAGCCATACGGAATACTCATTGAGGTCCGATGAAACGGTTCCCAACCAATAGTATGCATAATCTTCGGTTGGCTCCGTAGCACCCGGTTCCATCCATGATGCTGTCAGGAAAATGTCTGTTTCATCATCGCCCAGACGTGTGATTGTATACTTGCACAGGTCAGGATCCTTCGTGATCTCAACTTCTTCCGGATCATAGTCCCATTCGAAGGTCGCGTCATCGATCAGAACTCCATCCGGGGTGTCGATGGTATAGTGGACGACGCTTGGGAAGATGGTCACGCTTTCACCGACAAGAAGGTATTCCCTATCCAAATCGCTCGGATAGACCCGTGTAAAATCTCCGGAGTTGATCAAGATAACGTAGTCACTGGTTTGTGCTTTGCCTTCTGCAAAGACAGTAACTTTTACGCCGATATATGCCTCTTCTTCTCCCTGCAGGTCTTTGAATTTGATAACGGCTGTATTAGGATCCTGCTTTCCCGGACGGATCGTGCAGTAGAGCTCATCGCCCTCATCCAGTTCCCAGAGATAGTCCACATCTGCCTGTGACACAAGATTTTCTCCATAGCCGAAGTCCTGATAAAGGTCTGCTTTCAATTGAAGCGTAGTGCCAGGCAGTCCGCTATAGAATCCGCTGGTAGATTCGATCGAAACCTCATAGTTGCCATTGTACGTTGCCGCATAGGATGACTGCTGCCATGTGCCCGGCATCAGAGTCAGGGCTGCAGCTACAATGACAGCCAACACGATGGTTGGTATCTTTTTATATAATAATGTCATGCTCATCCTCCTTTCGATTACTCAATGATGACTTTCGTCTTGTTCGGCACGTAGTTATAGAGGTACTTCGCGTTGTTCAGTGACAGACGGATGCTTCCGTTGGACAGGTTCTTGCCCAGATTTCCGTCATAAACAGTCTTGCCGTCCTGATAGTAGATGATACTGTTGAAGCCCATACCGGAATTGTTGGTAAAGTGCAGCCAGTACCAGTACATAACTTTGTCGCCCTTGTCATTGGTGTAGTAATGTGTTGTTCCTCTCTTGCCGATGTAGAACGTTCCCTTCGGTGTTGGCGAAGAGGACTTACCTACCGTGCAAGTAAAGGTGTAGATTCTGCTCCAGTTGCCCTTCTTGCCCTTGTAGACACGAACCTGGTGGCTCGAGCAGTTGACATAGAGCAGGTAGCTGGTGCTGCTGCTCTGCTTCTGCATGCGTTTGTCGATCTTGTCACCCAGCGTTCTGATGTAAGCGCCGTTCTTGGTGCTGAACTGATACCAGTAGTTTCCGATCAGAACCGTTCCCACGGCCAGCTTGCCGCCGCCATAGCTGTAACGCTTTTTCTTGTCAAGGGATGCGGTGAACCAGCCCTTGCCGATCGCAGAACCTTTCTGCTTGCCGTCGACCTGGAAATAGTACAGGTCACCGGACAGCTTGATGATGCCGGTTCTCATAACGCCCTTCGCGGAGAAGCAGTACTTGAGTCCGTTGATCTTGCAAACGCCAGTCTTGGCTTTGCCGGTCTTCGTGTCGAGATAGTACCATTTCTTCTTGCTTGGCTTGTACCAGCCGGTCTTCATCTTGCCCAGATTCTTGCCGACCTTGTTGTTCAGGAAGTAGCGGTCGCCATTCAGGTTCAGCCATCCGATCTTCATCCTGCAATTGTCCGTATTGAAGTAATACTTTGAATTGTTGATGGTCTTCCAGCCGGTGTAAGCTTTACCGTTGTTCTGGTTCAGATAGTACCATTCTTTTTCTCCCGGCTTATACCAACCGGTCTTCATCTTGCCGTTGTTCTGGAAGAAGTACTTGGCTCCGTTCAGTGTCAGCCATCCGGTGTGCATTCTTCCGTCTGTCTGCAGATAGTACTTCACATTGCCCAGCTTCAGCCAACCGGTTCTCATAACGCCGGTCATGCTTCCCTCACCCGGGGTACCCGGTGTCGGATCGAAGTAGTAACGATATCCATCGCTCAGATCCTGCCAACCAGTCTGCATGATCCCCTGATCATTAAAGTAATACCAGTTGCCGCTAACCTGAGATCCAATAATGATGAGCTGTTTGCCGGTCAGAGGGGCACCGTTCTTGTAGAAATACCAGTTGTTGCCATCCTGTACCCAGCCATCCAGTGCAGGCGGATCATCGCCCTCGTTGACCTCAACTTCTTCCTGCCATACAGGAGTTTCATCGGTCGCAGGCGCTTCCGCTTCTTCGCCTTCTAACGGTTCTGCCGCAACGACATCCGCCGGATCCGGGTCGCTCACCGGATTTGCGAACGTCACGGTCGGTATTAAGCAAAATACCATGCAGACCGTCACTGCAAATGAAATGAGTTTTTTCATACATTCCTCCTTGTTCAGGTCTCGAAATATTAAAGAACATAAATATTATACCATAGAACGACCCGCAGTTTTCTTAATAAATCTAAATATTCAGAGAAAAACTTTTCTCGCTTTAAAGAAACAGAGCACCCGGATCACGGCGTCCACCCTGCCGCAATAAAAAGGCTGGAACCTGATGGCTCCAGCCTAATGTGTGGTGGTCTGTGCGGGGCTCGAACCCACGACATCTTGGTTGTGACCCAAGCACTCTCCCAGCTGAGTTAACAGACCGTATGCGGTTGCCCGCATGGACTATTATAAATGCACTCGTTCCAAAATGCAACACATCGAGTGCCGTACGCGCGAAATTCGTCATCCGCGATTATTTCCGCGTTTCGTCTTACAAAATTCTCCGTGCCGCTGAAAGTGCATGCAAAATTCTGTGGCGGTGCAAAATTCTATTGCATCATAGAATTAGGCAGATACGTAGACTGAAATTAAACGTATCCCGAAAAAAAGGGAGCATAAAAGGTGTTTTGCATGCAAAAATATTTTGCACTTTGGGGTGTTTTTCTGTTACAATAAAATCGCAAATGCGTTGGAATTACAACGCTTCTCCTCTTGGCACAAAGATTGCATTTTACTAATGCAATAACGCGGTACCGCGATAAAGGGCAGTTTGACCTAAGAGGCGATTACCGCGAGCCAACCAAGTCAAAAAAATAAAGATATAAATGGCACAAGAAGAAGGAGGAGTAGCAATGAAACAATATCCATTGGACGTTCCGGCACCAAAGCATTTTTCCTATGTAGTAAGGAATCTTCCGGAAGTTACCGTGGAACAGCGGGAACGCGTCCTCAAAACAACACACTACAATGAATTCGCCTTTCCGGCAGGAATGCTGACCGTCGACATGCTGTCAGACTCAGGAACGACATCCATGACGGATCAGCAATGGGCATCCCTGTTCCTGGGCGATGAATCCTACGGCAGAAACAAGGGATATTACGTATTACTCGACACCTTCCGCGACATTTTTGAGAGAGGCGGCGAGAAGAACTGGAAAAAGATCATCAATCTCGTGAGGACGGATTGTCAGGACATCGAGAAGATGATGGAAGAAGTGTACATGTGCGAGTACGAAGGCGGCTTCTTCAATGGCGGGGCAGCGCAGATGGAACGCCCGAACTCGTTCATCATCCAGCAGGGCCGTGCGGCGGAATCCGTGCTCATGGAAATCGTCAAGAACATCCTGCAGGAACGGACGCCGGGCAAGGTCTATACGATCCCGTCCAACGGTCACTTCGACACCACCGAAGGAAACATCAAGCAGATGGGTTCCGTTCCGAGGAACCTCTACAACAAAGAGCTACTGTTCGAGGTGCCGGAAGGCGGACGGTATGAAAAGAACCCGTTCAAGGGCAACATGGACATCGAGAAACTGGAAGAACTGATCCAGGAAGTCGGCGTCGATGACGTTCCGCTGATCTTTACCTGCATCACCAACAATCCGGTCTGCGGCCAGGCGGTTTCCATGGCAAACCTGCGGGCAGTCAGCGAGATCGCGCACAAGTACGATATCCCGTATATCTACGATGCGGCCAGATGGGCGGAAAACGCGTACTTCATCAAAGTCAACGAAGAGGGCTATGCGGACAAGAGCATCGCGGAGATCGCGACGGAAATGTTTTCCTACTGCGATGGCTTCTGCATGTCAGCCAAGAAGGACGGCCACTCGAACATGGGCGGCATGCTCGCCTTCCGGGACAAGGGCCTCTTCTGGAAGAACTTCACTGACTTCAATGAAGACGGCAGCGTCAAGATGGACGTCGGCGTGCGCCTGAAAGTAAAGCAGATCTCCTGCTACGGCAATGACTCCTACGGCGGCATGAGCGGCAGAGACATCATGGCGCTGGCAACGGGCTTGTACGAGAGCTGCAAGTTCGAATACCTGGACGAGCGGGTCAGCCAGTGCAATTATCTGGCGGAAGGCTTCTACAACGCCGGCATCAAAGGCGTCGTCATTCCGGCCGGAGGCCACGGCGTCTACATCAACATGGATGAGTTCTTCGACAACAAGAGAGAACACGAAAAGTTCGCCGGCCAGGGATTCTCGGTCGAACTGATCCGGAGATACGGCATCCGTGTCGCGGAGCTCGGCGACTACTCCATGGAATACGATCTGAAGACGCCGGAACAGCAGAAGGAAGTCTGCAACGTCGTGCGTTTCGCGATCAACCGGAGCCAGTTCAGCAGAGAGCATCTGGACTATGTCATCGCGGCCGTGAAAGCATTGTATGAAGACCGCGAAAGCATTCCGAACATGAGGGTCGTTTGGGGCAAAGACCTGCCAATGCGTCATTTCCACGCATTCCTGGAACCGTACCCGAACGAAGAATAAATAGATATAGTAGAAAGGATAAGTCATGGAAAGTCAAACGATCAAAGTGAACATCAACGGCAGAGCCTACAGCCTTGTCGCGGGCAGGGACTTCGAAGTGACGGAGACCCTGTCGACCGTTCTGCGTGAACGGCTTGGTTTCACCGGGGTAAGAGTTTCATGCAATCAGGGGGCCTGTGGTGCATGCACCATCCTGCTGAACGGCCGGTCTGTATTGTCCTGCATGATGCTCGCCGTGGAGGCGGATGGATGCGACATCACGACCATCGAAGGACTCCCTGCAGATGATCCGATCATCAAAGCTTTTGCAGAAGAAGCAGATCCCGGATACGGAACAGCCATGCAGTGCGGTTTTTGCACACCGGGCTTCGTTCTCGAGACCAAAGCTCTGCTGGCGGAGAACCCGCACCCGACAAGAGAGGAGATCCGGGAAGGCCTTTCCGGTCACGTCTGCCGGTGCGGCGTCTACCAGGGAATCGAGCATGCCGTTGAAAAAGTGAGCAAAGCGATCAGTGAGGAGGGGAAATAGATGAAATACAAATATGTACCCCGCGTCAATCGCAAATACGTCGGCTCCTATCTGCCAAAGATAGACGGCAAGGAAAAGGCCATGGGCCGCACAAAATTCTTTGACGATATCACCATCCAGGCCAAAGTTCCGAGGATGCTGCACCTGGCGATCTTGAACGCCCCGCACGCCAACGGAACGATCCTGTCAATGGACACGTCCAAAGCCGAGGCCCTGGAGGGCGTCCGGGAGATCATCCGGTACGATGATCCGGAAATCATGGCGATGCCGCCGACAACGAACTCCTGGACCGATACCGCCATCACGCCATACCACAGGGAGACCGTCCCGAAATGGTTCGACCGCAAAGTTCTGGATGACACGTCCAGATTCGTCGGGGATCTGATCGGTGTCGCGGTCGCGGCGGACACGAGAGAGATCGCCGAAGAGGCGCTTAAGCTGATCGACATCGAGTGGAAGGTAGACAAACCGTTCCTGGAAGCGGATGAAGCGCAGGCGCCGGACGCCAAAGTGCTCCATCCGGAAGCGAACCCGACGGGCAACCAGTTGCCGCACCGGGACGACCTGGACGGCGGCCACGCCATCGACAACGTCGTCGTCGACAAGGGCGACGTGGAGAAGGGCTTTGCAGAAGCGGACGCGGTCATCGAAGTCAACGAGACTTTCGGAGGGAACTCCACGCAGGGCACGCTGGATTTCAGAGGCTGCATGGTCGAGTGGATCGACGACCGGATCGAAGTGTGGACGAACCACTACTATTCCGATCAGGTCCGGATGCATCTGCACGATATGTTCGGCTTGCCGATGGCAAAGATCCGCGTGCACAACACCAACTGCGGCGCGCACATGGGCAAATGGAATCTGGGAGAATGGAACTTCTACCTGCTTTCCGCCATCGCCGCGCGGCGCAGCGGATGCCCGGTCAAATTCAAGATGAACGTCCACGAAGAATTCGCGGAAACGCGGACGATGATCAACTTCCACATCAAGGCAGGCGGCAAGAAGGACGGAACGGTCACCGCTCTGGACTTTGACGGCATTGCCAATAACGGAGCCTATTCCGGCGTAACGGGATACGCTCTGACCGGATTCATGAACGCAGAAGGCATTCCGCGTCTGTTCTATCCGGTCGAAAACGTTCGCATGAAGAGCCGGGTCTACTTCACCAACCGGATCCCGGGCGGCGTGTTCCGAAGCGTCGGAAACGTACAGCAGAACTTCCCGCTCGGACAGGCCGTCGACGAACTGGCCGAGGCGCTGGATATCGACCCGATCACCATTTACAAGAAGAGTTTCGGCAACTCCTTCGACCCGCAGCCGAACGCCAGCATCGCATCGGTACTGGATACGGCCGCGGAAGAGTTCGGATGGGAACGCCGGCATAAAACAGCCAACAGCCCGCTGATCGATGGGCACATAAAACGCGGCATGGGCATGACGCTCCATAACCAGTGGCACGCCGAATGGCAGGAGAACGAGAGAGGTCGCATCGAGACATCGATCCGCGTCAATCCGGACCTGTCCGTGATCCTGAACGCGCCGACCAAAGAGACCGGCTCAGGCGGAAACAGCGCGGCGGTCATGGCCTGCGCAGACAATCTGAGCTTCCTGCGCGTCCGTCCGGAAGACATCAAGTGGGTGTCCGACGGGGATACTGAAATGGGACTTCGTGATTGTCCGCCGACGGACAGCGTCGTTTCCTTCATCCTGTCTGAGTGCATCGTCGGAGCGGCCCTGGATGTGAAGCGGCAGTTCCTCGAACGCGCGTCGCTTATGATGAACATCAAGGAAGAGCTGTTGGACATCAAGGACGGCAAGATCTTCAAGAAGACGGAACCGAGCATCTGCATGGACGCCCGCGACGTCATGATGGAAGACGACTGCGTGCCGATCACCGGACACAATGTCCGCAACAACAATAAGACGGTCACCGGCATCGGATACGGAGCCTGGTTCGCCGAAGTCGAAGTCGATCTGGACACGGGCAAAGTCACCGTACTGGATATGGTCATCGCCAACGATGTCGGGCAAGTCATGCACGCATCCGGCGCGGAGAGCCAGCAGATCGGCGGCGTCTACATCGGAACGGGCGAAACGCTCACGGAAGAATTCTTCTATGACAAGAGAACCGGAACGATGCTGAACACCAACTACATCGATTACAAGATGCTGACGATGGCGGACGCGCCGCACGTTGCGCCGATCCTGAAAGAGACCTGGAAGGGCGCGAGCGAATACGGCGCCTGCGGTCTGGCGGAGAGCACGCCGACCGGAGCGTCCACAGCCATCGCGAACGCCGTGCACAACGCCATCGGCGTGCGCATCCCATCGAATCCGCTGACGCCAAAGAAGATCCTTGAGGGTCTTGCAGAGCAGTCCATAAAGGAGGCGAGGAAATGATCAAGAATTATACATATACCAAGCCTGACAACATTACCGGCGCAGTCAAGGAACAGCAGAGCAGCAGCAATGCAAAATTCCTTGCCGGCGGGACGGACCTGATCGGCGTCATCAATGAAAAAATCAAAATGATCTGTCCGGACAAGCTGGTCTCCCTGAAGGGAGCCGGTCTGGACTATATAAAGGATGAGGACGGCCAGATCTGCATCGGCGCCATGACGACGCTGAAGGATCTGGAAGATTCCGATGTCATCCGGGAAAACTGCCCGGTCCTGTGGCAGGCAGCCCACCAGGTCGCCAGCCCGCAGATCCGGCACATGGCAACGCTGGGCGGCAACCTTTGCCAGGAACCGCGCTGCTGGTACTACCGGTATCAGGATGACAAATTCCACTGCATGCGCAAGGGCGGAGAACTTTGCAATGCGATGATGGGGAACAACATCTACCACTCCATCTTCGGCGGGAGCAAAGTGTGCGACTCCCCGTGCGAATCGCAGTGCCCAAACGGAACGGCGATTCCGGAATACTTCGATCATCTCCGCCGGGGAGAGATCGACAAAGCTGCGAAGGTCCTCTGGGAAATGAATCCTCTGGCCGCGGTGGTCGGACGCGTTTGCCCGCACACCTGCCAGAGCAAGTGCAACCGCAACGAATACGGTGAGCCGGTATCGATCCGCAACATCGAGCGGACGGTCGGCGATTACATGCTGGAGCACGCGGAGGAGCTGATTGAGCTTCCGAAGAGCCGCACCGGCAAAAAGATCGCCGTCATCGGAGCCGGCCCGGCCGGACTGGTCGCCGCGTATTTCCTGCAGAAGGAAGGCCACCAGGTGGCGATCTACGACGATAACGAGGGAACTGGCGGAATGCTACGTTACGGTATCCCGGCGTACCGGCTCCCTCGGATCATTCTGGACCGCCTCGAAGCAATCCTCACCTGGATGGGCGTCGAATTCCATCACCGGTTCCGCATCGGCAGGGACATCACCATGGCTGAGCTGATCGAAGGCCACGACGCGGTCTTTGCTGCGATCGGCGCGTGGAAGGCCGTACCGGTGGGATGCCCGGGCGATGACGCGGCCGGCGTCGTCGGAGGAATCGATTTCCTGCGGCAGGCGGCAACGCATCAGGATACGGGCATCGCAGGCAAGATCGTCGCGGTGGTCGGCGGAGGAAACACCGCCATGGACTGCTGCCGGAGCGCAATGCGTTTGGGCGCGGCCAAAGTATACAACTTCTATCGGCGTACCGAAGCCGAGATGCCGGCAGAGGAGGATGAGATCCGCGAAGCAAAGGCCGAAGGAATCGAGTTCTGCTACCTCGTCAGCCCGGCGGAAATAGAGACCGAAGGCGGACGCATCAAGGCCGTCAAACTCCAGAAGATGGAGTTGGGCGAGCCGGATGAAAGCGGACGCCGCCGTCCGGTGCCGATCGAAGGAGCCTTCGAGACCGTGGAAGTGGACGTACTGCTTTCCGCGATCGGACAGGCCGTTGCACCGGAGGGACTGGATCTGGAAGTCACCAAGAAGAACTGGATCGCCACCGGCGATGACCACACAGCCAGCAAGGCGAAGGTCTTTGCGGCAGGCGACGCCGCGATCGGACCGAAGACAGCCATCGAAGCGATTGCCGACGCGCGGAAGACGGCGGATGCCATCAACCGGTATCTGGGTGGAGGAACGATCCTCCGGCCGTCCAAGTATCACCAGGATCTGTTCTTCGATGAAAGCTGCATCGAGGAATCCGGCGCGCTGCAGCTGCCGGAGATCGAGGTGGCGGCGAGAACACTGGATCAGGAGGACATCGCCAGCGCTTCCATAGAGGAGATCCGCACGGAAGCGAACCGCTGCTACAACTGCGGCTGCGTGGCGGTCAGCCCTTCGGACACCGCACCGGCGCTGATCGCGCTGGACGCCGTGATGGTCACGACGAAGCGGGAGATCTCGGCGAAAGAATTCTTCCGGGCCAAAGTGGACGGCTCCACGATCATGGATCCGGACGAGATCCTGCAGGAGATCCGGTTCAGCAAAGACGCCGGCGGAACGTTCCAGCAATACCAGAAGTTCCGCACAAGAGAGACGATCGATTTTCCGATCGCGGGACTGGCGGCCAACATCGATGTGAAGGGCGGCGTGATCGATTCCGCGAAGCTGGTCTTCAGCGGAGTGGCACCGACGCCGTACGAATTCACCGATGTCGAGGCCTACCTCAAAGGCAAAGCGCCGTCTGACGACGTAGCCGCGGAGGCCGCGGACATGGCGATCCGCAATGTGCTGGTCCTCAAGGAAAACTTGTTTAAAGTACAGGTTGTGAAAGCCTTCGTAAGAAGAGCGGTCGCAGCCGCGAAATAGTGAATTGATCTGAAGGGAGGATTGTATGTTTGATCTATTATTCAAAAACGGAAACATCCTGACCATGGATCAGGACTTTTCGAAGAAAAAATGGATGGCGGTATCCGACGGGAAGATCGCAGCCCTGGGGGACAGCGATTGTCCAGAGGAAGCCGGCCGTGTCATTGATCTGGAAGGAAAGACGCTGATGCCTGGTATCATCGATGCGCACGTTCACTGCAGCATGACGGGCATCGACTACAAGGGCATCGACCTCGGAGGCATCGACAGCTGCCAGGGCGTTCTGGACGCCGTCGAAGCATTTTGCAAGAAGGAGACGAAGCCAAGGCTCATCTGCGGATACAACATGAATCTCCGGGAAGACATGACGGACAAGAAACTGCCGACGCGGTACGAGCTGGATGAAGTGACCGGCGACCACACGGTCATGCTGGTGTTCTGGACGGCGCACGGCGGTGTCATGAACAGCAAGGGCGTCGAAAAATCAGAGCTTCCGGACGAATTCAAATACGTTGAAAAAGACGGATATTTCAATCGGGACGATGTATCGTTCTACATCATCGGACAGATCTACGCGCAACACTCGGAACAGGACTTCGTCGATATCTACACGAACCTGGCGAACATCTGCGCGCAGTACGGTATCACGACGGTGTGTGCGCTCGACGGCATGATGACCAGGGACGACCTGGACGTCGAGTATCTCCTGAAAGTCAAGGATCAGCTGCCGATCGAATACGTGGTCTACACGCAGACCTTTGATTATGAGAAGGTCGTGCGGAATGGACTGCCGCGGATCGGAGGCTGCCTGACTATAGACGGGTCGCCACCACAGCTGACCGCGGCGTACTTTGATCCGTATCCATGCGCACCGTTCACGAGAGGTCTGCTGGAGTATTCGGACAAGTACCTGTACGACTTCATCGTTGAGTGCACGAAGCGGGATCTGCAGTGCGGCTTCCACGCCATCGGCGACCGGGCCGTCGACCAGATCGTACGCGTGTACCAGCAGGTCGACAAGGAGATCGGCATCAAGCATCTGCGGCACAGAGTCGAGCACTTCTCGCTGGCGACCGATGAACTGATCGAGGCCGCGGCAGAGATGAACCTCGTCGGGATCCCGCAGCCGGCGATCGGCAATGCGCTGGATCTGGGAGAAAAGGGCAACGGCTTTGAGAATTTTGTATCAAAAGAGAAGGCGCAGCGGCATGAGAACTTCAATTACCTGATCAAGGGCGGCGTTATGGTCGCAGGAAGTTCCGATTCGCCGTGCTCACCGCTGGATCCGTTCGTCGGCATCGACGCTGTCGTGAACGCGCACAATCCGGCAAGACGCGCTTCGCTGGATACGGCGCTGAAGATGTACACCTGGAACGGCGCGTATGTATGCCACAAAGAGAAAGAGATCGGATCTCTGGAAGCGGGCAAGTACGCGGACTGCATCATACTGGACAAGAGCCCGTATGATACGCCGGATGCTATCAACCGCGATACGCTCACAGTGCTTGAAACGTTCAAGCGCGGCAAGAGCATATACGCTGCTAAGTAGTTAGTAATAATCGATTATCATAGATCAAATACTATAGGAGGAGGAAAAATGGAAAACAATCTTGATGCTAAAAAGCAATTTGGTTATGAAAATAAGATCATAGCCTTGTTCTTCCTGACCTGGGGATTCCTGTTCATTGACCGACTCGCGATCTCATTCATATTCCCGGTCATCGTTCCTGATCTGGGGCTGAGCAATGCTCAGGTAGGAACTATCAATATGTCATTCACGATCATGTGGGGTATTTCCGCGATCGTCGTCAGCGCGTTCGCGGATAAGATGGGCAACCTGAAGCGGTGGCTCGTCGTCTGCGGTTTCCTGACCGCGATCTTCGGCGGATGCTGCGCGTTCGCGCACTCCTATGTAGCGTTGCTGCTGCTGCGTGCGCTGGTCGGCGTTGCGGAAGGTCCGTTCTCCACATTCATCATGGCTGCACTCGGCAAGTCCGTACGCGGCGAACGTCTGGGTCTGTCCGTCGGTATCGTTAACGCCGGCGTTGCCGTTATCGCGGCGACCCTGGGACCGATCTTCCTGACACAGCTCGTTGCGGTAACGACCTGGCAGATGGCCTTCGTCGTCGCGGCTGCACCTGGCTTCATCCTGATGATCTTCGTAGCGCTCTTCGTAAAACCGATTCCGGATGCAGAAAGAGAACCGGTCGAAGAAGGCATAAGCAAGAAGAACATGTTCTCAGAACTTTGGAGCTATCGTAACTTCCGCGTCTGCTTCTTCCTGGCGATGACGCACATGTCCGGTTACTACATCATCCAGATTTACGCTTCCCTGTACTGGACCGAGATCGCCAAGATCTCCGTGCAGACAGCCGGATTCCTGATGTCCGCTGCCGGATTCCTGGGAATCTTCTGGTGCGTCGTGCTGCCGAAACTATCCGATAACTTCGGCCGTCGTAAAGTACTTCTGATCTGCTATGTGGCATCCTTCCTGGCACCGCTGACGATGTTCGCAGCGCCTGGCAGCCACCTGGCTATGGTCATGTATGCAGTCTGCTCATCCATCCCGGGAGCGATCGGTATCTTCTGGATCAACCTGATCCCGATGGAATCCCTGCCGAAGCACCTTACTTCAACAGGTATCTCCATCCCGATGTCCATGGGTGAATTCATCGGCGGCGCGCTGATCACCACGATCGCCGGCGTTATCGCAGACCTCTTCGGACTCGCGAACATGATGGTACTGGTAATGGCAGGGTACGCCCTCTCATTCGTCCTCGTATTGTTCGTCATCGAGACCGCGCCGAAGGTCGTTGCAAGACAGAAGCAGAAGCAGGAACAGCTGCAATAATCGTATCGGAGATAGGGTATGGATTATCAGAACCTATTTAACTTCATACCTGAAAACGAGGGCATACTGGTGGCGGATAAGGATTTCAAGCCTGTCTTTGCTGCCGGTATCGCCCGTGAGTTCATTCAAGACGAGAAGATCAACGACACGATCCTGTCCGTGTTCCGCCAATCGCTGGACAACGGGTGGATCACGTTCCAGATGGACGGAAAGGCGCTGCGCCTGAAAGCCCGGCACGACCCGCCGTCCTATGTGATGTGGCTTGGGGATGCTACCGAGAACGATCATGACCGCAGGATGCTTTCCTATTGTCTGGAGATCCTGGACAACATCAACGAAGGCGTGATCATGACCGATGAGGACGGGCGCATCATCATCTACAACAAAAAGCTCGGCGAGTTCGAGGACATGGACCCGAAGGACGTCATCGGCCATCAGCTGAAGGACATCTACGACAAGTGGTCCGCTGAGAGCAGCGAACACTACCAGGTCCTGAAGACCGGACAGGCGATCAAGGAATGCCAGTACCGCAATATCACGAAACACGGCAGGACCAACTATCTGGTCGCCAGCTCGTTCCCGGTCAAAAATGGGGACAAGACGGAAGCGGCGTATTCCATCAGCCGGAACGTGACGACGATCCAGGAGCTGTATGACCGGACAATGGAACTGCAGGAGGCGGTAACCGGCGAATCGCGCATGGCGAACGGCACCCGGTTCACCTTTCAGGATATTATCCACCGGAGCGGCCGCATGAGCGAACTGCTGGCGGATGCGGAGAAAGCGGCCTGGAGCGATTCGGCAGTCCTGGTGTGCGGTGAAACAGGCACGGGGAAAGAACTGCTGGTGCAGGGCATCCACAACGCCGGACCGCACCGGAACGAACCGTTCGTCGCGCTGAATTGCGCGGCCCTGCCGGAAACGCTGCTGGAGAGCCTGCTGTTCGGAACGAAAAAAGGCTCCTTCACCGGATCCGAGAACACGGTCGGATTCTTTGACCAGGCAGGAGAGGGGACGCTGTATCTCGACGAGATCGATTCCATGCCGCAGAATCTGCAGGCAAAGTTTTTGCGTGCCATCCAGGAGAAGGAATTCCGCCGGATCGGCGACGATAAGGTGCGGGAGATCAAGTGTAAGATCATCAGCTCCGTCAACGTCGATCCGATGACGTGCATAGAGAACGGGCATCTCAGGCAGGACCTGTATTACCGGCTCAGCACCATCGTGCTGGAGATCCCTCCGCTGCGGCAGCGCAAGGAAGACATCGAGGTCCTCGTAGACTATTTCTGGCACAAGTACAGCCAGCTCTACGGAATGGGCAATCTGGTCATGGATGAGGAACTGAAGCGCGCCATGCAGGTGTATGACTGGCCGGGAAACGTCCGCGAGCTGGAGCACCTGATTCAGCGCAGCATTTCTCTCATGGACAGCGGCGAGACACTGACCCTGTACAACATGCCGTCCTATTTCAGAGAGAAACTGTACAGTTCCAAATATCTGCCGGACCAGAATGACGGTGCGCTTACCCTGAACGAGATCCTGTTCGCGACCGAAAAAAATGTCATCAAAGACGCACTGCAGCATAACGGGATGAATATTTCAAAGACCGCCCGGCAACTGGGGATCAAGCGCCAGAGCCTGCAATACCGGATCGAGAAACTCGGCTTGAAAGAGAGGAAATAAAAATGACAGATGAAAGATTCAATGAACATCAGATAGAAGTGCTGCGGAAGTGCTTTGCGATCGTCACTGACACCGTCACGGAGTCGTACCGCGAGAAGGTCGAGAAGAACGTGGCGGAATCGGTGTATGAAAGCGCCCCGGCGTTCTGGGGCATGCTGACGGAATCCGTCAAAGATTTCGAGGGCCTTTGCGAGAAAATCCTCTCAAACGACCTGGAGTCCGTCGACAGCGAGCAGTTCCAGGAAGTCATGTTCCTGGTGGAAGTGCTCGAGCACGAGGCCGCGCACACCGACCTGCAAAAGGCTCAGACCCTGCGAAGCGGGTTGACACTTCTTGTGGGGATGTTCCGCAATCAGTTCCCGGGGGAACAGTGGAACCCGGACAACGTCCGCTGGACCACGATCGGTGAAGCCGAGACCCGCGGCATATCGCCGATGTTGATGGCGATCGCCGAACTGTAGCGGGACAGATCAAGGCATATAATAATAGTAGTATGATAAAAACACGGAGATCGTAGGTCCCCGTGTTTTTTGTGTGCATTAGAGGAGTTCTTCCCCGTAGCGATCCAGATCCAGCTCCGACTGTTCGATGATCTTCGCCATTTCCTGAACGACCTCGACAGGGTGCTTGCCCGCGGCGGTCTCGCCGGTCACAAGCAGATCGGTCGCCCCGTCGAAGACAGCATTGGCGATATCGGAGACTTCCGCGCGGGTCGGCGTGAGGTTCTCGGTCATCGAATCGATCAGCTGGGTGGCAACGATCACAGCCTTGCCCAGCTCTCGGCATTTGCGGATGATGCGCTTCTGTACGGCCGGGACTTTTTCGAACCCCGTCTCGACGGCCATGTCACCGCGCGCGACGAGCACCTGGTCGGCCGCCGCCGCGATGCCCTCGATGTTGCTGATCGCTTCCTTGTTCTCGATCTTGGCGATGACGCCGATATGGCTGCCGCCGTTTTCCGCCAGCAGATCCCGGATCACCTGCACGTCGGCTTTCCGGCGAATGAAAGAACCGGCAATGTAGTCGACGTCGTTTTCGATGCACCAGAGGATGTCCTCCTTATCGTCGTCGCCCAGATAATCCATCTGCAGTTTCACATCGGGAACGTTGATGCCCTTGTGGCTTTTGATCTCGCCGCCCCGATTCACGTAGCAGATGATGTCCTGTCCGTCTACGCTTTCAACCGTCAGGCTGATCTTGCCGTCGTCGATCAGGACCTCGATCCCGGTCTCGACCTCCCGGCAGAGGTTCAAGTAATTGATGCGGATGACGCTGTCGATGTAACCGTTCTTCTCTTCGCCCTGTGCGGCGTCTTCGCGCGGCGTGTCAACGTCTTCGCAGCGCAAAGTCACCGTCTGTCCCTCGGATACAAAGACTTTGCCGCCCGGGATCTCCTTGATCCGGATCTCCGGGCCCCGTATATCGAACATGATGGCCGCACCCGGCTTTTTACGCAGGCGGGCGGCCTCTCTGAAATTGTCCAGCTTATCTTTCTGGGATGCGGCGCTTCCGTGGGACAGGTTCACCCGGGCCACTTCCATGCCGGCATCGAGCATATCGCCCAGGATCTGCGGATCGTTGCAGGCCGGGCCGATCGTGCACTGGATTTTTACGTTTCTCATGGTTTCTCCTCACTTTATAGATCGTAACTATATCAGTCTAAAAAACTGTCTCTTATTATAATGCATCTTGATGTCGCTGCCAAGTAATTGGAACAAAGGGCAATATTTTTGTACTTTAGTGCGGCAAATCGTTGAGTAGTCAGAATATTCGTAGTATAATAGTGCCATAAAGCAGTAGAGTTATTATAGCAGTAATATAAGCAGTATCATATTTGTGAAGGAGGTTTTTATGCAACAGATAGTAAAACGAAGTTTCGTTTTTCTGGTCGTTCTGATAGTGGGACTGGCGATGAGCTTCTCGTTCAACGTCGGTAACGTCAGCGCGGCAGCGAAGGCGAAATCGATTACACTGAAAGCGACGTCGACGACCGTCGATATCGGCGGCACGGTCACCGTCAAAGTCAGTAAGGTCAAACCGGCCAAGGCAGCCAAAAAGGTAAAATGGTCGGTCAAAAAAGGCGGCAAGTTCGCTAAGCTGAAATCCAAAAAGGCTTCCAGCGTTGTCGTACAGGGAAAGAAAGCCGGCACGATAACGATCAAGGCGACAGCCAAAAAAGGAAAAGCCACAAAAACCATTAAGATCAAAGTAAAGGATCTGCATGCAAAGGAGATCATACCATCCGAAGATGAAGTTCTCCTGCAGCCGGGGAACACCCATCAGGTAGAAGCCACAGTTATCCCTCCTACGAAGGATGGCTATAAAGAAGAGGCAATCACTTGGGAAACCGGCGATGCAACCGTAGCGACCGTTGATGAAAATGGATTGATCACGGGCGTAGCGCAGGGCAAAACGAAAGTTACCGTTTCAAGTGATGGCGCGTCCGCGGATGTCGTGGTCAACATCCCGAAGCTGGATTCGTCCAGACCGTTCACATTGGTTGGTCAATATCAGCCTGACGTCATCGATTATGTCAAGGTGGCGGAAGATGCAACAGTCGAGAAATGGGACAGCACAGCAATGAGCTATCTGCCAGCAGAAAACAATGTCGAGACCATTTGGGGGAACTTTGCAAAACTAGAGGATACGGACAACGATGGAGCTGCAGATAAGATTTCTGTTGTAGACCGGGCAGACAGCCAGTCGATATGGGATAAGGATATGGTCTGGGAAGATGGAATCCAGCAAGGTCCTGAACAGGCGATGACGACAGAATTTGCTCTGTCAATTTACGACAAGGAGTACCGTATTCCGTTCGGTGAACGTCAGCTGTCTGAATTTGGTGTCACGGACTACAGCGGCACTAGCGATTTTGCGAATTTCGTAGACAGTCCGTACTGGACAGATGTTGATTATTACAATGCGAAGTCCGGCGGAAGTCTGACGTTGCTGGAAGGCTACAAAACGCAGTCACAGTCCACCGGTTGGGCTTGCGTCATGACGTCTGCCGTTTCCGTTCTGGAATGGTATGGCCTGCGTGGAGATCTGAATGAAAGAGACCTCGCCTCACTGCGCGGCGTTTCAAGAAGCAGATTCTTCCAGGGGACCAGCCTCAACGAACTGGAAAAAATGTACGATAACCTGACGGCTCTCGGAATCGGAACCTGGAACTATATCGACAGCAACAATTCCGATCCGGAGGAGACGTTCTATAATCCGGAATGGATCAAGGAGCAGCTCAGTTTAGGACATCCGATCCAGGTCATCTGGAATTCATTCGGGGCGCACGGACAGGTCATCATCGGCTATGACGATATGGGAACCGAAACCACAGCGGACGACCAGGTTATCCTCATGGACCCATATGACACCACTGACCACGATGCGGACGGATATGTTGTTCAGTCCTATGAACGTCTGATTTACGGCGTCCTTTCATGGGAAGGCGAACTGGGCATCCCGACGAAGTATATGGCGGTATGGCCAGAAGAGTGGCAGGGATACACCCCGAGCACGACCGGAGGCATTCCGGATGTCGACAGCAATCATCTCTCCGATGCTATGAAGACGATGAATCTGAACGACAAGCTCTTTGGCCTGAACGGCGACGGCCCGACACAGGCGGATATCCAGACCTACTACAGCGACTTCCTGCCGTATATGGAAATCTATCCGAACGGCCTGAGCGGAGCGGCGCTTCCGGAAGATTGGCAGGCGAACTATGACAAGTCCCCGTACTATATCTTCAATGATTTCACTGATCCGGCCAAAGTTTCACCGTCGCTGAAGATGGTGAAAGACTTCAATACCGTTCAGCAGGCGACTGAGTGGACATGCGGATGCACATCCTCACTGATGGTTCTTGAGTACTTCGACAAGAATGCGGATGCGGCAGGTGATCCGCTTGAGACGGAAATCAGCATCAGCTCCAAGCGTCAGGACGGCGCACCGGGAGGAACATACCTTAAGGGTGTCAGACAGGTCTTCGAAAAGATCATGAAGGAAGATCACAATCAGAATTGGATACTCTTCGACAAGAACGACCTGGATGATCCGGAAGGCGAAGAATCTTACCTCGGCAATTACTGTCTGCAGGCAGGAAGCGAAACGCCTGGTTGGGACGGCTTGATTCCATACCTGATCGATAACAACATTCCGATGATGATTGGATCCGATGAGTGGGGCGGCCACTGGCAGGTCATCGTCGGATACGACAGCATGGGAACCGAAGGAACCCAGGATGACGTACTGGTCATCGCGGATCCGTACGACACGACTGACCACGCACAGGAAGGTCTCGTCATCAAGGGCTTCGAACGTCTCGTCTATGGATGGGGCTGCGCATTCGAGGCTTGGGAAGACGAACCGGTCTGGGGTGCTGGACCAGAAGCAGTTCACAATGACTTCGTCATTGCGATCCCTGTAGGCTACAGCCCTGAGACAGATGCGGTCATCGCTGAACTCGGCGGAGAAGACTAAGCAAAGTCAATTTGGAAGAGGCGGTTCATTACGAACCGCCTCTTTTTAATACTTCAATTTTGTATAAAAATACGCTTTACATTATATAAGCATATACGTATACTTATGTGGGGGGGGACACTAGACAGCTTTAGGAATGGCATTTGGCGTCTCTTTTATTTTAAAAAAAACGAAATGAAAAAAGGAGTCATTATGGAATACCTTGATATGTATCAGGCGGCATGTATCCAGCCGATCATCCGTTCAGCGGAGACGCGGGACGTGATCATGGAAAACGTGAAACGCGTCTGTGAGCTGATCGATGAAGCGCCGCAGTATTCGATCGCGGGAGCAAAGAATACGTATAAGAACTGGTGGGCACCGATGAAGCTCGTATCTTTCCCGGAATTTTTCATTCAGGGACATGAAGGGAACTGGACCCATGAGCATTACATCAAAAACGTATTGATTGAAATGGACGGACCGGAAATGGAGCCGATCCGAAACAAAGCGATCGAGCATGAAATCTATATTGCCGGATGCTGCCTGGAGCACGACCCGCAGTGGAAGAATGAAGACTATATCTTCAATACCCATTTTCTGATCGACCCGAAGGGCGATATCGTCATGAAATACCGCAAGCTGACGGTGGCGACGCATTTCGAACTTTCGATGAGCCCGCATGACATATACGACGAATATGTCGCGATGTACGGGGACGATTTGAGCACCTTCTTCCCGGTTGCGGATCTGGAGATCGGCAAGATCGGTCTCACGACCTGTATGGACGCGCATTTCCCGGAGAACTACCGTGCCCTCGGACAGCAGGGAGCGGAGGTCATTCTCCATCCGGTTCTCGTTGATCCGCTTCTTTCGGAACCGACCGACGTCTGGACCGCAATCAACCGGGTAAGGGCCTGGGAGAACATCTGCTACATCGTCTGCTCCAGCTGGGGAGCGTATGTCGGAAGCCTGAGACCGGAAAACACGACTCCGGGTCAGGCGATGATTGCCAATTACAATGGCATGGTTCTGGCCAAGTCGCACCATCCGGGCGAATCGATCATCAGCGCGACGATCAACCTGGAAGAGCTCAGAAGAAGGCGGCTGGACCCAAGCCGGAACTATCCGACCATGCTTCGGAATGAGATCTACCGAAAGATCTACACAAACAACGTGTATGAGGCAAATCAGTTCACGGGCATGAATCCGAGAACCAGAGAATCCAGAGATTCGATCGCCGCCATCAAGGACTTTGTTGACCGCGGCATCTATACGCGTCCGGAAAAAGTTCCTGATTTCTTCAAAGCCTACGAGGAAAAGAACAAAGACTGAGAGAAACGATAATTTCTATGAGTTTATTATTGATAGCGACAATTGGAATAGCGGTAATGATCTTCATGGTGCTGATGGGCGTCAATGTCGGCCTGAGCATGTTCATTACAGGGTTCTTTGGGTATGCGGCCATCAGAGGTTTTGGTTCAGCTGTATCCATTCTTGGAACCTATACCATGTCACAGGCGATGAGTTATTCGATGACCGTCATCCCGCTGTTTGTACTTATGGGTCAATTTGTCTTCGAGTCGGGCATCAGCACAGAGCTCTTTAATTCGACTAAGATTTGGTTCGGTAAAAAGCGCGGCGGTCTCGGCTATGCGGCGGTTTTGTCCTGCACCCTGTTCGGGGCGATCTGCGGGTCTCTCGCCGCAACGACGGCTACGATGTCCCGTGTTGCAAAACCCGTCATGAAAGATCATGGGTATAAAGATGAAGTCATTGGCGGCACACTGGCATGTTCCGGAACGCTTGGGGCACTGATACCACCAAGCACGCAGTTCATTCTTTACGGTGTCATGGCGGAGGTATCTATTGGCGATCTGTTCGCGGCGGGCGTTGTTCCGGGAATCATCTCAGCACTTTGCTTCTGCGGCGTCATCCTGTTCTGGACGATCAAAGATAAAGACGCCTGTCCGGCAGCAGAGGCCTACACCTGGACAGAGAAGCTCAAAGCCCTGGGCGGCGTATGGAGGATCTGTCTTTTGTTCGTGATCGTTCTCGGTGGAATGTTCAGCGGCATCTTCTCCGTGACCGAAGCGGCGGCAATCGGCGCAGTCCTTGCCTTCCTGATTATGCTCATGAGAGGCAAAGTGAACAAAAAGAGCATTACCTCCAGTGCGCGGGATGCCATTGCAACGACCGGTATGGTCATGATCTCGATCGTCGGTGCAGGCGTGTTCGGAACATTCATCACGCTTACAAAACTCCCGGTGGCTATTGCAACCGGCATCCAGGGACTGGATGTCCCTCCGGTCATCGTTGTCGCGCTCATTATTATCATTTATGGATTGCTCGGGTGCATCATGGATACGCTGGCTTTGATTCTTCTCAGCATCCCGATCTTCATGCCGCTGATTGCGACGCTGGGACTGGATCCTGTTTGGTTCGGTGTCATCCTAATCATGATCATGAATCTGGGAGCGGTAACGCCTCCGATTGGACTCAGCTGCTATGTGGCGAGCGGCGTCACCGGAATAGAACTGAACAAAGTGTTCCGGGGTGCGGTTCCATTTTTGGTCGCATTCATGGTTGCGTTCCTCATTGTAGTGCTGTTCCCGCAGGTTTCGCTGTTCCTGCCGGGATTGTTGGATTAGTGAACAACAAATGTTGATTATATAGTGTTACAAAAAAAGAGTTAATTAAAGGAGAACAACAAAATGAAAGAAATCATTAAAAACAGGTACATCGCCTTAGCTGTATCGCTGATGATGATCGGCGTATTCTCGTTTGGTTTGACGGGATGCGGCGGAAGCGATTCTTCGGATTCAGCCGGCAGTGACGAAGTCTTCAATCTGACGATGACCGTTCACTCTGCGTCGACAACGGCGTATGCGGAAGCCCTTGACGAGTGGGCAGCAGAAATGGCGGAAAAGAGCGATGGCAGACTGAACATTGAAATCAGCTATGGCGGAACGATTGCGGCAGCTGAGAACACGGTCGATGTAACGGCAGAAGGCGGAGCAGACCTGTGTTGGTCAACCGTTCCGATCAACAACTCGAAATTTAAGTACATCCACATCTTCTCCACATTTGGCGAGGATCTGGACAACAGCATGTCCGCAACGAAGGCCCTGATCGATCTGTACAACGACAATTCCGATCTTTACGGAGAATTCGATGCACTCGGCCTGAAACTGGTTGGAGTACATGCGTTGACACCAAACGCTCTTTGCGCGAAGGACAAGAAATTTGAATCAACTGATGACTTCAAGGGGCAGGCGATCATGGCAATCAGTGCATCTAACATCGCAGTTCTGGAAGGTCTCGGTGCAGTTCCTATGGGCATCGCTCCAACCGATCTGTTCGAGAACTATTCCAAGAATGTCTGCGACGCTTCACTAGTAGATGCTTCTCTGTACGAGTCCACGAGTGCATATGAAGAAGTCGGGACATGGTGCACTTACAACTTCAGCACCTGTGTATGTTTCATCGCGATGAATCAGGGTGTATATGACAGCCTGCCGGATGACCTGAAGGCACTGATTGACGATTCGTTTGAATCGCTTTCCATGAATTGCGGTGAAAAAGTCAACACCAACTACCAGAATTTCGTTGGTATTGTCAAAGATTCTGGAATCGACGTATATGATATCAATCCTGACCTGATGGCGGAGGTCGAGAATCAGATTCAGACGGCTGTCGTAGAACCTTGGAAGAAGGTTTGCGATGAAGATGGCATTGACGGGGACGATTTCTATAATCAGTTCAAGGAAACCATCGAAGCTGCAGCAGAAGAATATGGCGACGATTACAGCTGGTATAAATAAGGAATAGGAAATGAATGCATTTTTCGGTATCATTAAAAGAATAAGTTATGCTCTGGGATGGATTGGTTTCGGGCTGACGGTTATCATGTCCCTCATGTACCTGATTGATGTTCTGGGGAGACTGTTTATGGGTTCGCAGATGAAAGGAACGTTTGAACTGGCTCAGTTCATGCTGTGCCTCATATCGTTCTCCGCATTTTCGCTTGCTCAGGTCACCAGAAATCACATCCACGTTGGTTTTATCGTGCGGCATTTCCCTCCAAGGCTCAAATATGCCGTTGCGACATTGAGTTTCGCTCTGTGCACCATGATGGGGACGATCATCACGTACTGTCTGTTTTATATGAGCACGACTACGGCGGGCAGCAAGCTCACATCGGTTCTGGGTCTGCCATATGGGCCAATCTACATTGCGGCCGGTGTTTTCATGGCACTGTTTACCATCGTGCTGTTCTCAGACATATTGAGAAGCATCATGGCCTTTGCGGGGAATGAGGAATGCAGGCAGGAGATTGACAGAGTATATCAGTAACCGAAAAAAACTGTACAAAAAACAAGGCCGCTGCGGTATTCGTGCAGCGGCCTTTTGTTATGCAATGATCGGTATATTGGTGTATAATCATAGTATCATAATGGAAATGTGATTTCATGACCTAAGGATGAATTTATGAAGTATTTATCCATATTACTGATATTCCTTCCGATTACGATCATCGGGAAACTGGTGGGGTTTTCTGAAACCCTTCTGTTCGTATTCAGTGCGCTCGCAATCATTCCGCTGGCCGGGCTCATGGGGAAGAGCACGGACGTCATCGCCTGCTTCTGCGGGCAGAGGATCGGCGGGCTTTTGAATGCGACGTTCGGCAACGCGACGGAACTGATCATCGCGTTTGTTGCCATGAAAGCAGGGATGTTCGATGTCGTGAAGGCATCGCTGGCCGGGTCGGTGATCGGAAACATCCTGCTGGTGCTCGGCATGTCGATGCTGGCTGGCGGGATAAAATACAAAACGCAGTATTTCAACCGGAACTCGATCAATATCACAGCGAGCATGCTGCTTCTGGCAGTCCTCGGCCTTTCCATTCCGGCCATTTTCACGCATACGATGCCGGAGCGTGCTCTGACCACACAGCTCGAGGGACTCAGCGTCATCGTCGCTGCCTTGATGCTTCTGGTCTATATCATGCAGTTCGTGTTCTCATTCGTCACGCACCGCTCTCTCTATGAAGAGACACTCACGTCCGATGACGAGGATGAACCGACCATGCGGCTGCCGGTCGCCATCGGCCTGCTGGTCGCCTCAACGATCTGCATCGCGGTCCTCTCGGAGATCTTTGTAGGAACGATTGAACCGATGGCCGAAAGCGCCGGCCTTTCAACGGCCTTTGTCGGTATCATTCTGGTACCGATCATCGGTAACGCGGCCGAGCATTCCTCGGCGATCCTGATGGCCGTCAAAAACAAAATGAATGCAGCGGTCGAGATCGCACTGGGATCCAGCCTGCAGATCATATTGTTCGTGATGCCGGTATTGGTGCTGCTCAGCTTATTCTTCCAGCCGATGAGCATCGTGTTCACGCCGTTCGAGATCGTTTCGGTGGCAGCCTCCGTGCTGATCGCCAATCTCGTTACATCCGATGGGGAATCGAACTGGCTGGAAGGCCTGCAGCTGGTGGTGGTCTACATCATGATCGGCGCAGCGTTCTTCTTTGTGTAAAATATTCGTGCAATTAGAGAGATAATAGTAATAGCTAACAAGAAGGAGAAAGAGTATTATGATTACGTCAGTCATCAAGAAAACGTTGGCGGCCGGACTGTTTGCCGTCGCCATGATGTTGCTGTGCTTACCGCTGTGCACGGAGTGGGCGTATGCGGCTCCTGACCCGGATCCGGTGGATATCGGAAGCTGGGAGCAGCTGGACGCGTTTATTACCGGCATCAACGACGGGAGCATCGATCCGGCACAGGATGCGAGACTGTTAAGGGACATCGAGGTTCCGGCGGAGGTTGGCAACAACTGGGTTCCTCTGGCGCGGGATATCGACCATGCCTATCAGGGATACTTCGAGGGGAATTTCAATACCATTTCCGGCATCAACATTGACCGCAGCGGGCAGTATCCGGATCCTTGGAAGAAAGGAACTGAGGTTGGTAGCTATACCGCCTTCCTGTCTTTCCTTGGCACGAACGGGGAGGTGTGGAATCTGACCGTCGAGGCTTCCATCACGGATGTCAACGATGTGGCGGGAATCGTCAGCCAGAATTACGGAACCATCAAGAATTGCACGTTCCAGGGAACTTTGCATAGTGATGTCTATCCGAACGAGGGAAGTGGCGTCAGCCCGCTGTATCCGCAGGGAATCATTGGTGATGATGAGGCCGAGTCCGGCGGTATCGCGGCATTGAATGCCGGAACCATTCATAATTGCTATACGGCGGAGGGATCTTCGATATACCATGGCGGCACACGCTGCGGCGGCATCGTGGGAACACAGATCGAAGGCGGAACCACGGAGTGGTGCTACAACTATGGTGCCGTTACGCTTAACGAAACAAAGTACAAAGTGGAAGGGACCTTTCTCGGCGGCGCGGGCGGCATTGTCGGCGGACAGGCGATCTATGATGAAGAGAATTTTGACCCTGCCATGAAACCTTCCATTAATAACTGTGGTAATTTCGGAACGGTCGAATGCGAGACACTGATCGGCGGAATCTGCGGCGAATCGTACGCCGGGGATATCATCCAGTGCATAAATACGGAAACCGGAACGGTAAACGGAATAACGGGGACCTGGGGAGGCGGCATTGTTGGACTTATGCAGGCTTCACCGCTCCTTACCGGAGACAACGCCTGCGAATTGGGGAACTGCAGGAACCACGCGGATATCAACGCTTCGGGTGCGACACCGGCCGGCTATCGGATCGGCGGCATTGCGGGCGTCGTACAGGATTACCTAGATGGTGACCAGCGGACCCCTATTCTGGTCCATGACTGCTATAACGCCGGTAAAGTCAGAGGGGATTATTCCGTCGGTGGCGTAATTGGACATCTCGAGAACGGCTTATATCCGCTGGAAGGGGACAATGAAAAGTATCAGTCTAATGTGTATAATCTGATCAATGCGAACAGCGTTCAGGGATGCCATAACGTCGGGGGAATCGCCGGTTCCTGTCCTGGGGTTATGGCTTGCGCACTCAACTTCGGACCGATCCGGGCGCTTCCGTATACAGGACCGGAAGAGGACGAGGATGTCTGCCTGGGCGGAATTGCCGGTTATTGCGGCACCACCGGGCATATCACCACCAGCCTGAATTACGGGAGAATCACGGCTCCGGGTATCAAGGGCGTTGCTGTTCTGATGGGCGGCATCACAGGAGGGACGATCAGTGATACGGAAGGGTGTTATTCCTGCATCGATACGTCCGGCAGTGTGAAGTGCTTGAACGGATTCGACCCTGACAACCCGGACGGAATGCTGAGCCTTCCGGAAATGGTCGGTCTGGACAATCCGAAAACAAGCATGCCGGAGCTCTTTGATGGGAAAACAGGATTCCGCCCGCAAGTAGAGTGGGAGACGAAGGCGGGCTGGAATTACAATGGCGTGTCCTATGTCATGTCGCCGCTGATGCAGGGGGCTTATTTTGATCTGGAGGACATCTTGAAGTCCGGTCTGGACTTCAGCTACCATCTGGCAAAGAGCCTTGGAGCCGCGGTAATAACGGTCAGCGATCCCGTTGTGTACGACAAGAAGGGAGCGGCCTGGCCAGCGTCCCTGCAGGTCACTCTGAAGGGAGAGGAACTGGTTGAGGGCATCGACTACGAGATCTTCAATTGCTACAACAACACCAAGGCCGGCGAGGGCATCGTTCTGATCCAGGGTACTGGCAAGTACTACGGTACGGTGCAGGGCACCTTCACCATCCTTCCTGCAAAGGCTGCGGTCAAGGTCCTGAAGTCTGGAAAGAAAAAGCTCACGGTGAAAATGGCGGGCAAGCCTTCCGCTTGTGGCGCGGCCAAGTACCAGATCCAATACAGGGTCAAGGGCGCGGCGAAATGGAAGACCGTCACTTGCACCTCCGCCTCCAAAACAATTGCGAAATTGAAGAAGGGCAAGAAATATCAGGTGCAGGTAAGAGCGTTCATCAAGGTGGACGGAGAAACGCTCTTTGGCGAATGGAGCGATATCAGCATATCAAAGAAAGTAAAATAAATCAGCAGATGCAGTGAAAAAATAAGACCGTTGTGCAAATCGCACAACGGTCTGTTTTATTAGTACTAGTCTTTGTCTTTATCCTTGTCGGTCTCTGAAGTGGTATCGTCCTTCTTACCCTTTTTATCTTTGTCTTTTTTGTCCTTTTTGTCCTTGTCTTTATCCTTCTCTTCAGGTGGTGGTGGCGGAGGATCCGTTCCTTTGACATAGTACTCTCCGCTCATCCAGTATACGTCGGATGGCTTGTCATAGAAGTGCTGCTGCGGCAGATCTTTGCATGCGCCGGTCATGATCTTGGACCAGAATGCTGCGGCGGTGGAGGAGTAATTGTCAAGAGCGATGTTGACGTCACTGCCCATCCAGAGCGCCATGCTGTACCGCGGTGTGAATCCCGAGAACCAGATATCATACTTCGAAGAGGTCGTTCCGGTCTTGCCGGCAACGTCCTGTCCGGCCACCTGGGCGTTATACCCGGTGCCGTACTGAACAGCTGATTTCAGGATATTGGTCATGATCCAGGCGACGGATTCATCGTAGACCCGCCTGCTTGACTGCTTGTTTTTAAGGATGACTTTGCCCTTGTTGTCCGTGATCTTGGTGTAGAAGATCGGTTCTCTGTAAACGCCCTTGTTGGCAAAGGTCGCATAGGCAGCCGTCATTTCGAGAGGGCTGATGCCCTGCGTCATTCCTCCCAGCGCCAGAGCGTCATGGTTATCCGTAGTGTTGCCCTTCAGAACGAGTGAGCTGATGCCGTTTTTCTTGAGCATCTTGATGGAATAGTCGACGCCGATCTGACGGAACACCTTGACCGCCACAACATTGACGGACTGCTGGACCGCTCTTCTCAGAGTCATCGGACCGCGGAAGGTGCCGTAGTCGTTCTGCGGCCAGATCTTTCCTTGGTACGTCATTGGAGCATCGTTGATAACGCTGCCTGCCGTGATGTAATTGCCCCAGCGGTCTCCGTCCTTAGCGGACAGGTTCATCTTTTTCCCTTTCTTAGCGAGCTCTGCACTCTTCTGCAGTGCCGGTGCGTAAACAGCGATTGGCTTGATAGAAGAACCAGGCTGGCGCGGATTCGTTGCTCTGTTGTAAAGCTGTTTCCCGCTTGCGCCACGTCCGCCGGTTATCGCGATCACTCGTCCGTTTTCATTGTCTATGATGACAGCCGCGGCCTGAGGCTGACGCATTTTCGGTCCAAGCTGACGGTTGCTCTTGCTCACGATCAGCTTGCCGTGTCTTTTCTTAAAGAAATTAGGGAACTCCTCGCGGAAAGCTGCAGATACGACACAGTTTCCGTCTTCATCGAAACTCGTGTACCCCGCCGGAATGGACAGGGAACCGCCCTCGTAGAAGTAGAGCGCGCCGTCATCCTCCCTGTACATTTCCCGGAATTCCACACTGACGTATTTTGAACCGCCTGCGCTGGCTTCATAGAAGAGAAGCCGCTTGCCCTTCATCAGTGTGATCGTTCCATCGTCCGCTTTGCGGTATTCTTTCTTAGTCAGCTTGAGCTTGCCATTCTTTTCGAAGTAGTAGCTGTATGGACGCATCAGGATTTCACCGGAAGGAGAAATGATATTCCCGTTTCCGTCCTTGCGGATGGTGTTGATGGTAGCGTAATTGGAGCTGGTGTTGATTTCATTGTCGAGTGTCTTCTGCACTTTTTTGTCAAGGCATGTGTATATATGGTAGCCTTGCGTGTAGATCCTCGTGCGTGCCTCTTCTTCTGTGATGTCATACTTTTTCGCCATATCCTTGACCGCTTCGTCAACCGCACAGTCGATATAATACGAATAAGCACCACGATTCTTCCCTGAATTGAGCTTGATATGTTTTTCCAGAGAAGTGCCAAGGGCTTTCTGATATTGCAGCTCCGAGATATGCTCATTTTTCAGCATATTGGAAAGAATGATCTTTCGTCTGTTTTCTGAAGCGGCTCCGTTATATAAGTAGACGTAGCCGTTGCCCTTGGTGATGACAGGGAGATCTTCAGAATTTTTTTGGGAATAGGTAGTCTTAACAAGAGCGTATGTATCCGGTGCCTGTGGAAGTGCTGCGAGAGCTACGCACTCGACGAGGGACAGCTTCTTTGGCTTCTTCCCAAAATAGCTCTGGCTTGCCGCCGCGATCCCGTAAGAGTTGAAGCCGAAATAGACCGTGTTGAAATACGCCTCGAGGATTTCCTTCTTGGAGAGTTCTTCCTCCAGGACTTTCGTGTAGTAAGCTTCGAGGATCTTTCTGTTCAGCGTCCGCTCGGATTTGATTTCCGAAAGATATATGTTTCTCGCCAATTGCTGCGTGATCGTAGAGGTTCCGGAGATCTGGCCTCCGCCAAATATCTTTTCCTTTATGGCGCCGAGTATACGGATATAGTTGAAACCGTTGTGTTCCCAGAAGGTCTTGTCTTCGGTATCGATGACCGCATCGATCAGTTCCTGCGGAAGATCGTTGTATTCAATGAGCGTTCTGTTGCCGCCCGAAAGATACAGCGCGTCGACTTCTTTCCCTTTGCTGTCGTAGATCATGGATCTTTGGTAGATCAAAGAGTAGATGTTGTCCGTCTCGAGATCCTTGGTAGCGGATTCTTCGATGACCTTTTCTGCGTATTTATTGAACACAAAAATAGAGGCGGCACCCACCAGAAGAAGAATGAGAATAATGAGCAGAATCACTCGTAATACTTTACGCCGTTTCCCCTTTTTGCTTCGTTGCTTTAATTGTTTGTTGCGTTGTGCTTTTGCCATGTCATTATTATAGCATTTTCCATTCCTGCCGAAGGGAGCCTAAACAAATATTCATCAATTATTAATCGCTTTGAAGCTTTTGGCTGGCGGATGACGGGAGAGCCCCCGAAAGACAAATAAAACCGCACGCGGAACTTTGCGATCCACACGCGTTTTTGTTGAAATACTTGGGTTTCTATTTCTTGCGGAACAGTTTGATGAAGAAGTCCGGGACACTGTTCCAGGAATGATCCCGACGAGCCAGATTGTTGGAGCTGGCGCCCTGCACATTGTTGATCGCAGGGATGCTCTCCTCGCCGCGGGCCTCCCGTTCGCGGTTCATCGATTCATGGAGGTCGCGGCTGCTGATGACAGCGTCTTCCTTGCTGCCGGAGGATCCGGTGGCTCCGGAGATCCCGATAGCGATCGGAATGCCGATGAAGAACAGTATTGCCAGCGCCAGAACGATGCATCCGCCGGTGCCCAGATTATGGTGCAGTCTGGAGAAAATACTGCCCCCGGCATCGTTAGCCGGCCGGTGATAATCAAAGGTTTCAATAAAGGCCAGCATCCCTTCCTGCTGTGCTTTGGAGCAGGAAGCATAATAGTTGTCTTTGTCCAATTGTTTGCACCGGTATTCCGCGATATATTCTTCATCGCCATGATGGATCAAGCAGTACAGTTCGTTATTTCTGTCATGGGACCAGTCGAATGCATTGATCTCGACCTCCGTAGAAGGATCGACTTGGATGATATCCTTCTGAGAAGTAAAATCTGTTTCTATCAGACCATTGTAATACAGGATGATCGTTTCTTTGGTATCCGTCGTTTCACGGACGAACTCTTTGTAGTTTGCCGGATCCGTGCTGGTCGTCGTAACCTCTTCGTAGCCGGCAGGCAGCTGGTAAGACACGTTTTCCTCCAGCGACCCGCTATAGTCGGTCAGCTTCATGGCACCGATAACGGCCATCGCCGCGATTGCAAAGCCCAGCGTGATCATGACGATCAGGATCCTGTTCCGGATCATCCGGCGCTTGATTTTCCGGAGCGACGCGGCTTCATCCGCGAAGTCCGTATTTGCCGCCTCCGGGAGGTCTTCCTGCAAAAGGCTCAGATATGCTCTGCATTCTTCGCATTCCTTCAGATGCTCTTCAATCAGCTCGCGGCTTTCTTCGCTTACGACCTCATCCACATAAAGAGGAAGAAGGTCTCTGATTACTTCACATTTAATATTCATCCTTCAATTCCTCCTTTACCTTTAATCTTGCTCTGTGATAGATGACACGCGCCCAGCTGTCATTCTTTCCGAATATGGTTCCGATTTCCCGGAAGGGCAGTTCACTGAACATCCGCAGCGAAAGCACTTCTTTATATGGTTCTTCGAGCCGTTGTATGGCGGCCAACAGTTCCGCCGTTTGCTCCCGCTGTACCGATTCCTGCTCCGCGCTGACGGATTCCGGCGGGTGCTGCTTCGTGATGTCCTGCAGGTGTTTCTTCCGGTTCGCTTGGTTCAGGTACTGATTCCGGGCGATCCTGCAAAGCCAGGTCGTCAGGGAACAGTCGCCGCGGAAGCTGTCTAAACGCTGCATCGCCTTGAAAAACGTGTCCTGCGTGATATCTTCCGCCAGATGCGGGTCACCGGACATAGACAGAACATATCGGTACACCTTTATAAAATTGTCCTGATAGATTCTGTCAAGCTCTTGCATGGCTCCCTCCAGCAGGTCAAGTTTGGTTTTTCTATCTGTTAGACAAATGGTAACACAAAACGTTACAAAAGATAGATAAATATTAAAAAGACACAGAGACAGGTGTCTCCGTGCCTTGGAGGCCGTTCATCATCATCGGATGATCGATCCGTCTTTCATGACCATTGTGATCGTGTCTACCGTGAGTTCATGGATGTTTTCTAATGGATTTCCGGCAACGACGAGGATGTCGGCAGCCTTTCCAGCCTGCAGAGAGCCTGTTATATCGCCAACGCCCAATACTTTCGCGCCATTTGACGTTGCGGCCACGAGCGTGTCCATCTCACTCAGGCCTGCCTTGTCCACGAAATCATGGATCTCGTGTATGGTTGTTGGTCCATAAGGAGTGTTTTTCCGGACGCATCAATCACTTTGTAATCAGAGGAGATTTCCTTCGCTTCACCGGCGTATTGGATGATTCCGTCTTCAATGAGAAGAAGACCGTCTTTGATCGCCGGCGCGCCGGTTCCATCGATCAGAAGGCCGTCTTTTATCGCTGTTTTATTCGCAATATGTTTATCGTTGTTCATCATTATTTCTCCTATCCGCCCCATGTGGTTGAATGACATATCACATTTAAGGCATAAAGATCCGTTCATTTTTCTAATTATACCAAAAACATGGAGCTTTGCAAAAGCCAAAGCTCCGTGAAGTCCCAGTTGCATTGGGGGTGTTCTCAAGAAGTAGGGTGTGATACAATTTGGACAGAAAAGGAAAATAGGTGGGGTGATCGTGATGTTTGATAGATTTAGAAAACGAATAGTATTTGCGGTATTTACCATAGCTTTGATCGTGGGCTCAGTAGGGTTCGCATATGCGGATGACGCGGTGGAGCCCGCGGAGTTCGGAACGCTGGATGACAGCTATGTGGGCAAGACGGTGATCCTTAGCACGAACGATGTGCACGGGGCGATCGACAATTATCAGTATCTCGCCGGACTCCGTGACGAGCTTCAGAAGCGCGGAGCGGACGTGTACATCGTGGATTCGGGAGATTACCTGCAGGGGAGCATCAGCGTCTCATGGGACCGCGGCGCTTCCGGGATCACGATGATGAACGCGGTCAAATATGATGTTGCAACAATAGGTGACCATGAATTTGATTATTCCTATGAGAGGCTTAAGAGCAATCTCGCCAATGCACAATTTGAGGTGATCTGCGACAATGTCTTTGAGAAAGCGACCGGTGATCGAATAGTACAGTATGGCACCAGCACCATCAAGAACGGGGAACTTTGCATTGGATTTTTCGGTGTCGACACACCGAAGACCAAAACTGAGTCGATGCCATCGAACACGAAGGATCTGGATTTCCTGGACGATGTCTCGCAGACTTCGATCTATATGCGGGCCGCGCAGGATGTGAAAGAACTGAAGGATAAGGACGCGGACGTGATCATCGGACTTACGCACCTCGGTGTGGCGAGCAGCGATGTGAAGTACAGATCATATGACTTATGGAGCAATTTTGAAATCGAGGGGAAGGGCTTTCCGGACCTGTTGCTGGATGGACACTCGCACACGGTGATGACGGAAGGCCTCAAAGGCGAACCGATCATGTCGACGGGAACGAAGCTGGTGAACGTCGGGGTTGTCGTGATCGACGAGAATACGGAAAAAATCGACAAATGGTTTTTATATAAGGTAGAGGATATTCAGCAGAGCGGTTGGTCGAACGCAGAAGTCAAGGCGGTCTCGGATCAGATCGACGAGGCAGTCGATCGGGAATATGGCCAGAAATTCAGCACAGCCGATGTGGAGCTGAACGGTACGCGGAACAAGGACGATGCCAAGCAGCAGGGCAAACCGTTCCCGAACGGAAACCGGGACGGCGAGACGAACTTCGGGGATTTTGCATCGGATGCGCTTGTGAAGCTCGTGCTGAAGGAAGAAGCCGCTGGGACGACATTCGATGTTGCGGATGATCATATCGTGGCGATTTTGAACGGCGGAGCGTTCCGCGCGGGCATCGAGAAGGGCGATGTCACGAAGAAGGACATCTTTACGGCATTCCCGTTCGGAAACACGATCGATGGCGTCTATGTGAAGGGCAGTGATCTGCTGTCGGTGCTCGAGGCTTCGACTCCGGATCTCCCGGATGAGGATGCCGGGTTCCCGCAGGTCGCCGGCATCGATTATTCGATCGACACACGGTATAAGTACAGCCCGCTGCCGGATCCATACCCGGATACGGAGGTATACGGTCCGAAGGAGATCCGCCGCGTTACGATCAACAGCGTGAACGGAAAGCCGTTCGCTGAGAATGATACATACCTCGTGATCACGAACCACTTCTGTGCGACCGGTGGCGATACCTATTACCTGCTTGGACAGGCTGAAAACAGAATCAATACCGGCGTCATTGACGCGGATGCTTTGATCTCATACATCACGGACGAGCTCGGCAGTGTCATCGGCAAAGAATATGCCGAGCCGGCAGGACGCGTCAAGATCACGACGGGATCGATCGAGGTGTCTGACGTAGAGACCGCCTACACCGGGAGCGCGCCGGAGATTCCGGAACCGGTCGTGACGGGAATCACCGGAAAGGTCCTGTACAAGTACTATGCGGACAAGGACGGCAAGACCGAGCTCAGCGAGGCGCCGGTCAATGCCGGGCAGTACTACTACAAGGCATATTCAGAGGACTTTGACGCCGTTGAAAGCGACATCGCCGGGCTGACGATCGACAAAGCTGCGGGCCAGATCACCAAGATCACCCCGGCTATAAAGAAGATCAAAGCCGGAAAGAAGTTCCAGCTGAAAGTCACTAAAGCGGAGGGCGCCGGAGAAGTGACCTTCAAGCGGATCGGCGGAAACAAGAAGATCAAAGTCAGCAAGGCAGGCGTCATCAAGGTTCCGAAGGGACTGAAGAAGGGCAAGACGTATAAGGTCAAGGTCAAAGCCACAGCCGCCGAGACGGAAAACTATTTGCCGGCCACTTTGAAGAAGACGATCAAGATCAAGGTCCGTAAATAAAGGGCAAATTGAAAATGTGCAGGTCATTATGATCTGCACATTTTTTTATCGAATCAACCAATCGGTTGCAGGTATTTGATGCTGTAATCTTCATATAATCGATCGAAGGCTTGTCGTTCCTCCTCGGTGTCATGCGTCCTGTCATGGGTGCTGAGCTCCCATCCATTGAGCCTTTGCAGTAAATGTTGGCACACATTGTTGCAGTGGTCGGAGATTCGTTCGATATCCGTCAGCATCTCAATGAATGACACGCCACGTTCGACCGTACACGTTCCTTCTTTCAGACGCACCGCATGGTTGCTCTTCATCGTGTCGACCATATCATCGATGATTTCCTCCAGCGCTTCTACTTTCAGAACGAGCGAAGCGTCTTCGGTCTCATATGCCTTGGCCGTCGTTTCGAGGATCTCATTCAACGCATCTTTCAGGTATCCGAATTCCACCATGCTCTCATCCGAGTATTTGATTCCATCGTTGTGCATCCGTTCGCTTTCTTCCGCCAGGTTATCGACGTGATCACCGATTCGTTCCATGTCGCCGACGGTATGCAAAAGCTCCGTCGCAAAGATATTCTGCCGCGCGCTCAGAGGATGCTCTGTGATGTGAACGATGTATTCACCGAGCACGGTTTCGGTCTTATCGAGAAAGGCTTCGTTGTCGATGATGATTTGGCGCTTCTCTTCGTCGTACTGGTTGACAAGATCACAGGCGATGTTGAAACTGTCTCTTCCGGTGTCGCACATGATGTTGATGACTTTGCGGCACTGCTCGAGAGCGACATTCGGCGTTTCAAAGAACCGCGGATCCAGCATGGCCAGTTCCTGATCCATCTTCGAGTATCCGCTTTTGTCTTTGACGAGTTTCCCGGCCAGCGAGATGAGCGGATTGATGAACGGCAGGAACACGACGGCTACGACGATGTTGAACAGGGTATGGAAGTTCGCGACACCGCCCATGTTGACCGTATCATTCCAAAAATCAAAACCGATGACTGCTTGGTAAATATAGATGACGATCAGGAACAGTGCAGAGCCAAGCACGCACATGGTCACATCGATCGAAACGGCCCGCTTCGCATCCCGGTTAACGCCGATGCTGGCCAGGAGAACGGTGACACACTTTCCGAGGTTGCAGCCGATCGCAATCGGTGCCGCCATGGCGAAGGTGACTACGCCGGTCGAAGCCGTTGCCTGAAGAACGCCAACGGCGGCCGAAGAACTTTGCAGTAGGATCGTCACCATCATACCGGCGGCGACGCCCAGAAACGGATTCTCAAACAGGGTAAAGATCCGCGTGAACTCGTCGGATTCGGCCATCGGCGCGAAGCTGTTCTGCATCAGCGTCATGCCCATGAACAAAATTCCCAGACCCATGAAAATGCCGGTCTTGTCCTTGACGGACTGGCGCTTTGACATGAGCATAATAAATGCGCTGACCACGATGAGGATCGGTGCGAAGGATGATGGCTTGAGCATCATCAGCAGAATGTTGTCACCGTTTATATCTCCCATTCGCAGAATCTGCGCAGTGATAGTTGTGCCGATATTGGCGCCCATGATCACGGGAACGCCTTGTGCCAGTTTCAGGATGCCTGCATTGAGAAAGCCGACGACCATGATGATCGTTGCGGCGGAACTTTGGATGACGGCTGTGACGCCGGCGCCGAGAGCGACGCCTTTCGCCTTGTTGCTCGTCAGTTTTTCGAGGATCTTCTCCATCCTGGCGCCTGCGGCGCTTTCCAGAGAAGACCCCATCAGCTTCATGCCGTAGAGAAACATTCCGATGCCGCCCAGCATCATGAGTATCGATTCAAATGTCAATGATGTCCCTCCTTTGGAAAAGTGATCGTAATGGTAGTACCGTATTTCAGTACGCTGACAAGATGGATTTCTCCATTGTGGATCGCGGTGGCGTGCTTTACGATGGAAAGTCCGAGGCCGGTGCCGCCGACTTCTTTGGAATGGCTTTTGTCGACCCGGTAGAACCGTTCAAAGATACGGTCCTGTTGATCCAGCGGAATGCCGATGCCGTTATCGTTTACGGTTAGAACGGCACGGTCGTTAAAATCGTTGATGTCCACCTTGACGCTGCCGCGGGGGTTGTTGTATTTGATGCCGTTTTCGCAGAGGTTGTAGACAATCAGACTGAGAAGCTGGGAGTAGCCGTTGATTACGCTCTTTTCCCCGGTCAGTTCCAGCGAAACGTTTGCCGAGCGAGCCTCTTCCTTAAGCGAATCGACGGCCGCGATAGCGACTTCATAAAGATCCACGTCCTCACGGACCATATCGCCCATGCCTTCATCAAGATGGGACAGCTCCAGAATGTCGTTGACCAGCGTGATCATTCTTTGGGATTCCGAATAGATCCGCTCCGCGAATTGCTGCACGTCTTCTTCTTTGACCATTCCGCTTTTCAGCAGTTCCGCATATCCCGAAATGGATTGAAGCGGTGTTTTCAGTTCATGGGATACATTGGCAGTGAATTCCTGGCGCATTCGTTCTGCTTCGCGCTGCACCTTACCGCGTTCCTCAGAAGCGATCCTGCTAGATAGGCGATCGTAGATAAAGTTTCTTTTTTTCATATTAATACCTGAATCTGTATCCAACACCCCGGACGGTTTCTATGTATTTACCGTACGGTTCCAGTTTTGTCCGCAGGGTTCCGATGTGAACGTCAACGGTTCTCGTCTCCCCGGCGTAACTGATGCCCCAAACATCAGAAAGGAGTTTTCCTCTTGAGAATACGTGTTCCGGATGCCGCATGAGCAGCTGCAATAGTTCAAACTCTTTTAGCGTGAGGGCGACGTTCTCGCCGTCCACGGTAACCATATGCGTGTCTACATTAATGCTGATTTCTCCGATTTCGATGACGTCATCCGTATCGGTCGGTTTCCCGAATCTTCTTAAGACTGCGTTGACTCTGGCGATCATTTCCATCATGCCGAAGGGTTTTGTAAGATAATCATCCGCTCCGGTATCGAGCCCGATGACCTTGTCGAACTCTGTTCCTTTGGCCGTTGCCATGATGACCGGAATGTCGCTTGTCTGCGGATTTGCCTTGAGTTTTTTGAGGATCTCCATGCCATCTTCGCCGGGCAGCATGATGTCCAGCATGATCAGCTCGGGAAGGTCGTTTTCTTGTGAGAGCGCCTCGAACAGTTCAATGCCGTCATTGAATCCGCGTGCCTCGTGGCCGGAAGTCCCCAGGGCATATATCATCAAATCTCTGATGGAAACATCGTCTTCGACACAAAAAATCATGGTTTGCTCCTGTTAAAATAATCATTTCTTTTCCACAATAATAATACTATTGATAGTTAAAAAACATAACAGTAATTTGTAAAATCTATGTAAAGTTTGCCGGGGCTGCTCTTTAGATGAAAAAACGGATAGGTCGTTGCCTATCCGCTTTCGTTTGACAAATAAAGATTTAATACCGGAACTGAACCAGCCTGCAGGTCTCACAGCAATAAGCCTCAATGTGCACTCTTTGACCGGCCTTGATTGGGGTTATTTCAATAAAACCCTCTTCTGTCCTTGCATTTTGAAGCATACGGGGTACCGCATCAGCAAAACTGAAGGCACCGTCTTTTGTAGTAAATAAATAACCTTTTTTCATCTCTTGATTGCATATTGGACAGTTCATTTGAATTCCTCCTTTAATCGATATCTTCCACAATCTTCTCCGGCGGATCGTCCAGTTGGTCGGGATTTTTGAAGAAACGCTTCATCATCCTGAAAGCGGTCGCATAGTAATACCCATCCACGATTCTTTCATCCGTTGTAATTGTGTAATCCATATATTTTTTCTTTACGATTTCTCCGTTCTTATCAATCTCATATTCCGTCCGCTTCGGACCGATGGCACAGAATACTGGCACGTTTCCGAAATTGTAAAGGTGATGGAAAATCGGTGGGATCCCCAGAGAACCCATGGAAGTGATAAAGAAACTTCCGTGGAAAGGACTCAGATCCAGAAGGGATTTCGGAAGTCGTCCGAAGTAATCCAGCAGTTTCAGGAACCATATGGAGAACTTAAAGAACAGCTTCGGGAATTTAGCCAGTGTGGCTGCGACCCCATCAAAGTCACTGTCGCTTTCGCCAACTCTTTCATGGTCGATGACAGCCTTCATCTTACGGTAAACATCTTCTGCCGTATCTTCCGGGCTGAGGATGATTTTGACGCAGGTGTTTGGTGCTTCCAGAGTCATCTCTTTTTTGATGTCGATGTTTACTTCGATCCTGTTTCTGGCATAAACCCTCTGTCCGGAGACGAAGCGGTTCACCGCAGGCATCTGTGATACGACCCTGACATATGCTGCGATCATAACATGCATCAGGCCGAATCCGCCCAGTCCTTCTTTTCGCTTCCTTCTTATGTATTCTTCAGCTTTGGTGATCTCGATTTTATCTTGAATATAGTTGGTCGCACCAGTCCGGTCGACCAGGATAAATGTTTCTACCGTGCTCATAGGTTCACGCGTCCGCAGGAGTCTGCCGTCCTTGCGATCACCCCATCTTCTTTTTCTGCCTTCCATTATTTCCTTACCCGTTTGTCGATGTCCCGCGTTCCCCCAAATAAAATATACACTATTTTTTTGTGCGATACAAATGAATGCCTCTAAGATTTCGATTCCCCGTGCAGTCACCCAAGGAATAGTTTTAATTCTTTTATAAAATATTTATCGTAAAACATTAAAAAACTGTTGACAAACATTAATTCATGCATATAATATGCATTGTAAGGCAAAGCAGAAACGGAAAGGAGTTCATCGTGAATAAAGAAACCAAATTAGCAAAACTACAGAAAACGAGCAAGGTCTTCGCCGTCATCGCAAGAATCATTGAGATCGTAAACTACGTTGGAGCCGCGATTTGCACAGCTGCCATTCCGGTACTCTTTATCGCCCCGGATAAGCTGAAATATTTCATAAGCGGACAGGACAGCGATCAGTTTTTCCAAATGCTGTCGAATAACATGGAATTCAAGAGCGCCATGGTGGTCTTCCTCATTATGCTCATCGTGCTCACGCTCGCCAGCGCCTATCTTTTCAGAAAGATTGGAACGCTTTTCAGAAACATCAATAAAGACTATTCGCCGTTCATTCCTGATAACGTAAAACTCATCAAGATCATAGCAGTGTTCGTTGCGGTGATCGTGTTGCTGGAAGCAGGTATCGTTCCCGCAATTCTGATCGGGTTGATGCTCTGGGCCGTAGCGCTTCTCTTTGACTACGGCTGCGAGCTTCAGAACGAATCCGACGAGATTATTTAAGGAGGGCATTATGGCGATAATATTAAGACTCGACAGAATGATGGCCGACCGCAAGATGTCCCTGAACGAGCTTGCAGAAAAAGTCGGCATCTCCAACGTCAATCTTTCAAAGATAAAGACCGGCAAGGTAAACGGCGTGCGGTTCACCACTCTGGACGGCATTTGCAAAGCCCTGAATTGCCAGCCAGGAGACATTCTTGAATACAAAGAAGACGAAGAATGATTTGATTCGAAGATAAAACGGCAGCCCGCTGTACATATATTTTTCCTCCTTTGTATTAGTTTCCGGGAGCTGTACAAATACTCCCGTCGAAAAATGATACAAAAGGAGGTTCCTTGCTGCAATTGAAAAGAGCCACTACATATTGTGGTGGCTCTCAAGCTTGCAATCGGTGGCTCTCAAGCTTGCTAATAATCACATAGGGAACCGTCATTCGCTTGGCGGTTCTTTTTATGGGAAAAACAGCACGGTTTTGTTATATATCAGTTATTCTTCCGGAAATTCAGAGTGATGCTTTATCCTTAATCTGGTCGTGATGGCCTTTGCAATCTGTAAATAACCGGCTGCGGCGAGCACACCGTACATCATTGCCGGCGGATATACAGTCAATGACAAAATCAGAGCGATGATCTTAATGATAATATCCGGCAAGAGTATCGTCCGGTACTCTTTTGTTCTCTTCAAAAGGATATTTTCTTCGGCATTTGGCGCTTCAATCAGCTTGTGCAGGACCCAGTTGCAAATGGAGGTCATGATTACGATGAACCCATAAAAAGCCTGCGGCATGCTGCTATTAAAGTTGAAACTGACAAGTTCGGTGGCATATGGCATAAACGAGGCGAAGAACAAAAAGATAAGATTCCACCAGACTATTAAGCCGTTTATCTTTTTTACGTGTCGCCAAATGCTGTTCAGTGAGATCCACATGGATCCAATCCAGAAGAATGACAGGCAGTACGCAAAAAAAGCAGCCCGCATTTCCCAAAGGCCCGCAAAGGACAGTTCATCCGGCAAATCCAACCCCAAAACCAGAATCGTCATGATGATAGCCAGGACCGCATCTGTAAATGCGATCATTCTTTCCGCACGCATATAAACCTCCTATCTCGTCAACAAAGTCATTATACTCCGAGACAAGGACAAATGCTACAAAAGATAATGAAATGATTACCGGGGAAGATAGGACGACCGGAGCTCGACGACGCTCCTGCTTTTTCATTTCAATAGAAAAGTTGGAAATCAGGAATCACGGAGGTTTTTAAGTGTTATAATAATAGGCAGCTAGAATAATCGTTGACACAGTCAAGAGAGGAGAATGACATGAAAAAGAAAATAAGCATCTGTGTTATAGCTTTCATTACAGCGTTCGTTACTGCAATTGCGTTTATGCCTACGACTGCCTACGCAGAGACCGCAGCGAAGATGTATGAGTATGGAGCTTTTAAGGATGGTAAAACGGTATACTGCTGCGGCGAAACCGGTTTGTACAAGGTAAAGGTAACGTCTTCCGGGAAGGTTAAAAGCAAGAAGCGCATCGTCAAATGCGGTCTGCATGCTTACCTCTTCTCGTTCCACAAGAATGGTAAATTTATTTATTATACGCAGGGGACAGAGGGCACTACGTCATATGTAAAGCGCGTCAAGACCAATGGCAAAGAGAACAAGAAACTTGCAACGCTTGAAGACTCAATGTACGGTTTCTCTATAGATGGCGATAAGATCTATTATTCCACCTATGATTGGGACGCTGATGATGAGATTTTTATGTGCATGAATTTGGATGGATCGGACAAACAGACAACGACTATAACACCAAACTCCAAGTTCAAACGCACCAACAAAAAGGGATATAAGGTAGTTATAAAGTACGACGGAAAGTATGTAAAGGAATACCTGAAGACCCCGAAGGCGAAAAAACTCCTTGGGAAAAAGAAGGTCTATTAATCTGCCGATTGTTAACATACATGAAAAAAACGGATAGGCGTTTGCCTATCCGTTTTCAATATTCTCCGTACTCGCAGCCGATCTCAGCTGCGATGATTTCATCAATCAGCGTTTCCTTGCCGGAGGCGCTGCGCTTATATAGCTTCAGAACGCCTTTGCCCGTGCCGCCGTTCCATAGCCGGTTGTGGCGTTTATGTCCATCCGGGGACTCGTAGTTTATATTGAGCATTTCCTTTTTCGGGCAGGTGATCCGGGTTTCCAATCTGGCCGAACGTGTTGTTTGATTCACATACCACTGGATTTCTTCTTCGGTTTCTTTGCAATCGAATTCCGTTCTTGAAAAGGTCCATACCTTTGAGAAATTGAATTCATAGAAATTCCCTTCATAATAGATACCGCCGAGGAGCTTCCGGTTCAGCGCCACAGGACCAACCTTCGGCCTTCCGCCGCCGATATCGAAGACGCTGTTGTTGAGTTTCTCCCCAGTAAGAGCACTTCTCAGGTTGTTGGATGACAGCCATACCCATGGGCTCGTGAAATCTCCGCCCCAGTTTTTGTCCGCGTAGCCGTTGCAGCTTTCCGGGCGGACGATATATTTTTCTCCGTTCAGGATGATCTCACCCTCATACAAAGTCTTCATTCCTTCCGCATGCCAGAACATTTCAAACGCGTTCATCTTACGGAGCGGTTGGCTTGCACCATATCCGACATTGAAGGCGATGTCTTTGTAGATTTTCAGTTTCCAACTGACCGATCCTGCATCGCACATCCATTCCGGGTGCGCTTGGACGTCCTCCGTCGAAATGTCGATGCTGCCCTCCGTATATCGTTCCGAGCAAAAGCAGTCGCCCGCTTTGATTTGAAACGGAACGCTCTCAAAGATTTCCGCATCCTTTAGTGAAAAGAACCTATGCAGCTGCCCGTGGTCTTCGCCCCAATATCCCACGTTCACCATGAGATAGGAAGGCAGCACACCTGCCGCCTGGTTCTCCGGATCATTCCATACGATGACTGGCTCATCCTGTGCATGGGCCGGATTGCATGTAAAGAATTCTACATAAAATGGTTTTCTCTCGCCGGTTTGTTCGTTTTCTCCTGTGAAGGAATGCCACCACCAGTCATATCCCTTGCGCGCAAGAGGTCCCTTCAGCATCCATTGGTTCCTACGGATATCGTTTCCATACATTGCGGTTCTCCTTTAGATTCGGTAATAGTATACTTGGCCCACTCTTATTGTACCACAATAATTTACAACCCACGCGCTGAGGCCAATCACAATCTCTCGATTAAGTCTTCGACACGTACACCGAGGATACGGGCCAGCTTTATGAGTGTGAGCAACTCAGGGACGCGCTCACCATGCTCCCACCGGTAGACGGTCTGTCTGGAAACGTTCATGAGGTCAGCGATCTTTTGCCGGGAAAGACCTCGCTGTTCTCTGTACAGTTCCAGCCTTTTGCCTATAACGGCGTTGCCGGAATAGTACGACATGGAAAAATCAGGAGGCAAGTCTATGAACGGCTTTCTGAGATTCATGAAAGCTTTTTGCAGTTTTCTGGTGCCAACCGGCTTTACGAGGAAGGCGCTGCAATAGAGCTCATGCGCTTCAAGGGCAAAGTCTGAATGTCCTGTGCCAAATATAATATTTATTTCAGGAGAGGAGGCAATGAGCTTTCTTGCAAGTGTCAGTCCGTCCATATCCGGCATGGCTATATCAAGCAGCGCAACATCAAATGCAGTGCTCTCTGCTTCTGCCAGAGCTTCTGCCGCACTTATCTTGCCAGCTATAACAGCATCGGGGTATAGTTCTTTCAGGTCTCTTGTAAGGTCGTCCACAATCAGTTTTTCATCGTCTACGATTAGTATCTTCATATTGTTATCCTCAAACAGTTTCAGTCGAATTGTTGGCCATCCTGGTATTATAAGCCTGACGGGCAGGTATCCGTATGATTACGGAAGTTCCGTCTTGTCCGCTTTTGATATTGAGGGAGCCATCACAAAGCGTCTCAAGTCTAGTACGTGCATTTTCTATTCCTATGCCTCTCTGGGTTTCATCTCTCTCAAGCACGGTCTGCCCGGAAGAAGAATTCCTAAAACCACATCCATTATCAAAAACCGTGACGATGAAATCACCGCCGTCTTTCTTTGACTCGATCTTTATGATTCCCTCATCTCTCACACCATGTCTGAACGCGTTCTCCACCAGAGGCTCCACTGTAAAAGGCGGCAGCTTGAAGTCGCTTTCTTTTATGTTATATATTACATCTATATTCTTGGTCTCGTCGGCAAGGGCGAGAGATACATATGCCTCAATATGCTCCAATTCTTCCTCCAATGTAATCAGCTTATCCGTTTTCAATGCGTCCAGATTGGCTTTAAGATAATCTGAGAAATCCTCCAAACATAGTATGGCTTTTTTCTGATCAATACGGATAAGGGCTTTTATGATCTGTAAAGAATTAAAGATGAAGTGCGGCTGCATCTGCTCGCGCATCAACCGGACTTTATTCTGGGCGAGCTTGAGTTTCTCGGCCGAAAGATTCGCTTGCATCTCAGACTCATGAACGGTGACGAGATACATGTAGTAAAGAAAGACCCCCAGCGCGAATGTCTCATCGATGTATCCTGGAGCGATATTAAAGCCTTCCATCGCACCTGTGAGCAGTGCTGCTCCAGACAGGAAAAACAGAATGATGCTGTTTCGCCTGTTGCTCTGAAAGATCTTTATCGACCATGTCAGGAGAAGAAGGAGGTAGAAGAATGTTACAATATATATGGTAGAGCCGAGAAGGCCACGGTCAAAGCAGTAATCCTCATCGAAGCGGAATACGAGTGTTCCCGTAAACGGTGCTATAAGATAGATGACCGTGTTTGCTATGAGAGGAAGAGCAAGAAGCAACCTTTTCCACCAGTCATACATCTCTTCTTTCGGTATGATGATGACGAGCTCCAGATATATGACCAAAGGCTGCAGAACGTAGTGTATCACCGACATCAGCATTCTGATATCCGCCCGATCCGGCGATTGGGCAGCCCAAAGTTCCACACTGCTCGAAATGCTCATCAGAAAGAGCACGGCGATGATTAGAAGGAAGTTCCCGGTAGCCGGAAGATGCACCTTTCGGTATGCGTACATCACGATCAACAATCCGCCTAGGATGAGGAATGTAAAGTAGTTTTCTTTTATCAGAAATTCCAGGTCCATATATGCTGAAATAAGTACAATATCAAAAAATGACAGTAACTGTTTAATACATTTTACCATATGAAATCATCAGATTAAAAGACCCCCATGTCACCAATATGGTGACAGAAATAAGGGGTGATTTCGTGCTATTCTTAATAAAGATTAATAAATATGTAATCCGACGTTTTTTAGCGACATTAATGAAGGAGGAGATTGTAATGAGTAGTTACTTGAAAGGCAACATACGGACGAAGCATTTACTCGTCCTGTTGTCACTGTTGCTTGCCTGCACACTCAGTATGCTGATAATCACAGCGGATAACGTACATGCGGACGTTGTAGACTCCGGCAACTGTGGTGACAATGTGACCTGGGTGCTGGATGATGAGGGCACGCCTGATACTTATACGCTTACTATTTCAGGCACGGGCGCAATGACAGAGTATTCTGGTTTCAGGAATATACCATGGGAGCCCTATCATAGTAAGATCACAAAAGTTGTGATTGGAGATGGTGTAACGACAGTATGTAATTACGCCTTCTATCAGTGCTCTGCACTTACAGATTTGTCTTTACCGGCAAGTCTGACCACAATTGGCGAACAGGGGTTCGCTAATTGTACTGAGCTTCTGCAAGTGACACTTCCGGAAAGTCTGGAATCTATTAAGAACTCGGCGTTTAATTATTGCACTAAGCTGAAACAAGTAAATATACCAGGCAGTTTGAAGGAACTTGGAGGCAGTGCATTCCGCAGCTGCGCTGAGCTTCAGGGTCCGCTGGATATTTCTGGCTGTGAAACCATAGGGACGTATGCTTTCAGCGGTTGTTCCGCCTTGAGCGCTGTTACTCTCCCAAGTAATATTGAAGAACTGCCAAACAATTTATTCGAAAACTGCACTTCTCTGAATAGCATTATTCTACCAAACAGTATTAAAAAGCTACCAAATGCTTTATTCCAGGGATGTACTTCTCTGAGTAACATTACTCTCCCAAGCAATATTAAAGAGATTCCAAATAATATATTCAACAGATGCACTTCCCTCTCGAGCATAACGATTCCGGAAGGAGTAACCAAAATTGGATCGTATGCTTTTTATAGTACAGCGTTAACATCAATCGTGCTGCCTGATTCGGTTACAGAAATTGGGGATAGTGCATTTAGCAGCTGTAATAGTTTGAATTCTGTTACATTCAGCAACAATATCCGGTCCATAGGCGTTTCAAACGAACCATTGGTTAGACAGGCTGTCGATGCAACGGCTACCAGTGAATTGACAGTAGAAATAAGTGGATATCGTCCTGGTATAGGAAATTATGCCGGTCAGTTACAGAAAATCACTGTCATGGATGGAACTCAGAAACCCGCTGGTCCACTCATGTATACATTTGATCCAGCTGGCAATTTGTACGAAGATGCTGACACATCTAGCTCTGCTGGTGCCGACGATAGTATCGGACAATCAACCGCATTATCACCGAAACTTTATGATTATTATGCTCCTAAATATAATGTAACATCTTTCAGCTGTATCGTGTACAAAATAGAAGACCATCAATTGAAAAAGGTGGCACAGGGGACAAAATCTGGCCTCATAGAAACAAACAAGAGCAATGGTGATGAGCTTAAGAGTTCTCTAGCGGATCTGAGCGTTATCATGGTCGAAGGGGAAACAATGACACTTGGGCAGATACTCGGAAGAGCAGGTCTGGCACATGTAAATTGTAGTCAGGTCAGAATCCCTGAAATAACAGATTTTACTGACGATCAAACCGCGATAGTAGGGATGCAAAAGAACTTAAATACGCTGCGTTCCTCCAGATTCACTGCGAAGTCTCCGGGAATAGTAGATGCAAACTTTAAAATTTATACACAGGATTGCGAGTATCATGGGAGGCAGTTCAGCAGCAGTAGTCCATATGATGCAACTGTTAAACTCATTGTAATGGGTGTGCCAGAAGACACTCCTGAGTTGAGGAAAATAACTGTTGCCATTCATGATATCCCAGACGATCTTCCTGAAGGATCAGTAGTTAAAGTTACGTTAAATGGTGAGACAAAGGATGTCACGATTACAGATGGAAGCGGCACAGCGGAGTTCACCGGTCTGGATCCTGATACAGAATATCCTTATTCAGTTGACATAGGAAACGATACAACAGGATATTCACGGCTCTATCGTAAGACAAGAACATTGGTTCCAACGGTAATCATAGAGCATCCTCAGAATCTGAGCTGGATCGAAGGAGACAGCACAGCGAGATCATTGAGTGTTTCCGCGATCGCCAATGACGGTGGAAATCTGACCTATCAGTGGTATAAGATAGACGAAAACGGAGCAGAAGAGGCAATCTCCGGGGCAGACAGCAATACATACAATATCAGTAACCCAGAAGATATGGTAGAGGGAACGTATAAATACTTCTGCAGAGTTTCAAACAGTAATGACACCGAGCATCCTTTGGATTCTGATATCGCTACGGTAACTGTTTCTGCAAAGCAGCCTGTGACGATTGGAACGGAGGACAAGGAGCTGACCTATAACGGTGAGCCAATCACGATTCCGGTAGAAGGAATGTTTGACATCCCTGATGTTGCCGGCGAAGCGACGTTTACCGTGACCTCTGGAACGGGTGAAGGCACCTATGACAGCGAGACCGGTAAGCTGACAATCACCAAGGCCGGAACATTCACGATTAAGGTCAATACCGCTGAAACAGATGCATATTTAGCCGGAGAAGCAACAGCGACACTGACCGTGAACAAGGCAGAAGGTGTTGCTAAGGTGACCCTTGCCGATCAGGTTGCAGGCACGACAGACTATGAACCGACACTGGCTTCAGATAACTATGGTACAGCTGCAGACGATGTAACGATCACATACCTGAAGAAGGAAGGAGACGAATATGTAGAGCTTTCGGAAAAGCCGACCACAGACGGCGATTACAGAGTGGTCGTCACATTCAAGGAGAATGATCTGTATGTAGAGAAGACAGTGACGGCTGATTTCAAGATCGGTCGTGCGCCTGTGACGAT
>JAFRJI010000023.1 GCA_017432345.1 Bacillota bacterium
CTAAACAGCCCACTCAACCCTACCGTTTCTGACATCTAAATGGCACACTCAACCCCTGACATCTAAATGGCCTACTCAACCCTGCGGCAAAATGAGCTGTAGATAAGTTCCCGTCGAGCGTTTTTTGAGCTTCCTGAGTGGTCGACTCGATAGGCGCTAATTTCATAAACCGCTTGTTTCCAAGCCTTTCAGCGCCTCTTATGTGTTTGCTTTAGACATCAATACTACGCACTCCATATGCACGGTTTGCGGGAACATGTCCACCGGTGTTGCCTCTTCCAGGCGGTAGCCGTTTTCAAGCAAAAGCTTCAGATCCCGCGCCAGTGTCGCCGGGTCGCAGGAAACGTAGATGATGCTGCCGACTCCGGCCTCTGCGATGGCTTCCAGAAGCTCCGGCCGGCACCCGGCTCTCGGTGGATCCAGAATTGCGATCGAATTGCCACCATCAATGGTTGTGGCGGCTGCAGTTTCATCCGCTATTTCAACCTCCGCCAGTTTGTCCTGAATCGTCGCGATTTCCTCTTCCGCTTTGCCGCACACGTAGACCGCGTTGACGATCCCGTTGATCACGGCGTTTCGGTTGGCATCGATGACCGCGTCACGGACCACTTCGATTCCGACGACCTGTTCCCCCAGGTCCGCCATGCAAAGCCCTATGGTCCCGACGCCGCAGTACAAATCAAGGATCAGCGGCTTTCTGGCCGGAAGCAATTGTCTGTCGATGGCCTTCCTGCAGTACTCGCGGACTACCCCGTAAAGACTTTGCATCTGCGTCGTATTCACTTGATAAAAGGAATCCGGCGATATCTCGAACTGCAGCGTCCGGCCGCCGTTTGATCCGGTGCTGTCCGGCTCCGGACCGTCCGGTATGATGATCTCGTCGACAATGGTGTTGCTGCCAGCGAGGATCGTAACTGCGGTCTTTCCCGGTTTGCCCTTGCTTCCGCTGCTTTTCTCGTAGCGCAGCGCGATGCTTTCCAGCGTATACGCCGGTTCCCCGTCGTCATACGAACCGAGGTTATAGATGGCGTCGTCCAGCAGATCGACAAGCCGTTCAGCCACCGACATGAGCCCGTCTATGGCGCTCTTATCGACCATGTCATAGACTACCATGACCTGTCCGGTCCCGAACGCGGTCTTAACCGTCATGCCTTTGAACCAGCCTTTGGTCTCGCGCATGAATTCCTTGGTTGCTGCCGCAGCTGCCGCCACGGTCAATGGCTGCAGCAGGCAGTCTTCGCAATCGATGACATCGTGGCTTCGCGCCGGATTGAAACCGATGCGCGTCGCCTGTTTATCATGGGAGATGGCCATGACCGCCTTGTTGCGGTAGCGCAGCGGCCCATCCCCATCGTTGTCGTCGGAACGCATCCCAATGATCGGATTGAAAACCGCCCCGTGTTCTTCATCAAAAATGACTCCCGCCAGGCGCTCCAGTTTGCTGCGCATCTGCGCTTCTTTGATCTCCAGCTGTTTCTCATACTGCAGCAGTCCGAACGGACATCCGCCGCAGATCTGGCAGTAGAAGTCCTCGTTTCGGTATTCAGACCGCTTTAAAATCTCCTCGAGCCGCGCGGTCGCGTAATTTTTTTTGACTATATTCAGCGTTGCCCTGACCCGGTCACCCACCACGGCTCCGGACACAAAAACCACGAAACCGTCAGCTGTCTTGCCGATGCCCTGGCCTTCGCTCCCCATGTCTTCTATGGTCAGTTCAACGATCTGTCCTCGTTCCATCTCTTCCTCCTGCCATACAGCCTTCCGTCGTACGGTCATTCTTCCTAACCGTTCTCCTGTCCTACAGCCCCTTGGCGATTTCTACGATCTTCCGCAGCCGGTTATTGACACCCGACTTGGTAAGCGGCGGATCCAGGATCTTGCCCAGTTCCTCGATGCCGATCTCCGGATTCTCCAACCGTGCCTCCGCCACCTCCTGCAGCTTTGGTGAGAGATAATCCAGTCCACGTTTTTCAATGATCTTATGGATGCTGTCGATCTGCGCGCCGGCAGCCCGGAGCGCCTTGTCCACATTGGCGATATCCAGGTTCTCCGCGCGGTGTGCCTGCGACATCAGATCTTTGCGCATGATCACATCCAAAAAATCGAAGTACTGTTTCGAGGCGCCCATGATCGCCAGCGTATCCGCGATCTGTTCCCGCGCCTTCAAATAAACGCCGTAGCCCTTCTTTCGTTCCACGGTCCTGGCGGTAATATCCACGAAGGTGTTCATCAGCCGCCGCAGGTCTTTCGCCTGGTTCTCCGTGTTGGCGATGATTTCCAGATGGTACCCTTTCTCCGGGGAATTAACGGTGCCCTTTGCGAGAAACGCCCCGCGCAGATACGCCTTCCGGCAGCACTTGGTCTTGATCAGCCCGTCGTAAATCCCGTCGCTGATGGCATTCATGCCGCCGCGTACGATCAGGATCCCCGCTTCACGCAGAATCATCTCGCTGTTGTTCTCCGGGCCGATCGTCAGCGCGTACTCCTTGGCCTTAGAACCTTTGGAATTCCGCGCAAAACCCTCGCTCCGGCCGACCTCGATGTCGATGTCGATCCCGAAGTAGTGCTTGATCAGCGTCTTGTAGTGCCGCACGATGGCCAGATTCGGCGTGGTCATGACGATCTTGAATTTGCCGAGACCGGCCAGGCCGATGCTTCCGGCGAAGCGCATGAACCCGGCGATCTCCGCCAGCTCGCAGCACGATTTCTCAGGCGTGATCCGGGCCAGTTCGTTTTTTGTTTCTGTTGCAAAGGACATAGTGTACACTCCTTTTGGCGTGCCTCGAATGATGGTGAAAAAAGAGGCAAAGAGAAAACTCCTTGCCTCTCTGAAAAGCGATTTTATCTTTCCGGTACCGGAATGTTCAGGATTCTTCTGGCTTCATCCGGCGTCGCGACCTCTCTGCCGAGGAGTTTCGCCAGCTGAACGACTCTTTCGACCATTTCACCGTTGCTCTTGGCCAGAACGCCCTTTTGCATATAAAGGTTGTCCTCGAAACCGATTCTGCAGTGACCACCCATGATGATGGATGCCGCAGCAATCTTGAATGCGTCTCTACCGATGGCGCAGCCTGTCCATGTGCATCCCGGAGGAACGGAATCCACGCAGAAGGCCAGATCTCTGACTGTCGCACTCATCTGTACGCCCAGTACGAAATCGAAGTGCATAGGCATATCCAGATAGCCCTTGCGGCCGGCAGTCTTCAACACGATGTCCAGCATGCCCTTATCAAAGCATTCCAGCTCCGGTTTCATGCCCTTTTCCTGCATGGTCTTCGCAAAATTAATGATTGTATTGTCTGTATTGACAAAGATCTCGTCGCCGCCGAAGTTGCAGGTTCCGCAGTCCAGTGTTACGAATTCCGGCGTCGGAGTGACGTTGGTGGAGTCGAGTCTCTCCTCGTCCGTCATGCCAACAGCACCGCCGGTGGACGGCTGAATGATGACATCCGGGCAAACCTTATAGATCGCATCCATGCATTCCTGGAAACGCTCATGGCTCTGCGTCGGCGTTCCGTCATCTTCTCTGACATGCAGATGAATGACAGCAGCCCCTGCGTCATAAGCGGACTTCGCTTCCCGTACGATTTCTTCGACCGTGTACGGAACAGCTGGATTGTGTTCTTTCGTTACTTCTGCGCCGCAAATGCAGGCGGCAATGATCAGTTTTTCCATAGTGTTGCTTCTCCTTTTCTCTAAAATCGATCTCATCTATTTAACACTTCACCCATTGTAACACTATAGGTCTCTGTGTTCAAGAGTCGTTCTCTTGCCGAGCTCATTCAACCGGCGGTGCAGTTCGTTGGCCAGAGCCACGGACCGGTGATGCCCGCCTGTGCATCCGAAACAGACGCTCAGGCTGTATTTGCCTTCGTTCATGTAATACGGTATCAGCTGCACGATCATGTCCACGATCTTGTCCATGAACTGCTGCGTGATGTCGTGCTTCAGGACGTACTTGCTGACCTTCTTGTTGTTGCCGGTCAGTTCCCGCAGCGACTTGACGTAGAACGGGTTCGGAATGAACCGGGCGTCAAAGACCATATCGGCCGAGACCGGCATCCCGTTCTTATACCCGAACGACATGATGTTAATGGTAAAGGCGCGCTTATCCTGCCCCTCCGCGACCAGATTGCTGATTTCCGCATACATCTGCGCCGTCTTCAGATTGGACGTGTCGATGATGTAATCCGCTTTTTTGCGGAGTTCCTCCAGGCGCTTCTTTTCCCGGCGGATGCCCTTGACCACGCTCTCGCCTTCAGCCATCGGGTGCGCCCGTCTCGTCTCGTTATAGCGTCTGGCGAGGACGCGTTCGGTCGCTTCGAAGTACAGGATCTTGTAATCGATACCTGACTTCTCCAGATCCTCCAGCGCATCCTTCAGGTCGTCAAACAGCGCACCACCCCGCACATCGATCACAAAGGCCGCCTTATCGATGCCTTTGCCGCTTCCCGCCAGTTCCAGAAAACTCTTGATCATGGACGGCGGCATGTTGTCGATGCAGTAATACCCCAGGTCTTCCAGACAGTCCACTGCCTGCGTTTTTCCGGCTCCCGAAAGGCCGGTGATGATAATCACTTTCATCCTGATTCACCTATTTCGTTTTTCTTCGAATATTCACGATCCTTTCCGGATCCAGCCCTGCGTCCAAAGCCCTTTGCAGACCGGGCTTGAACGTACCGACGGCGTCCGGTGTATGCGCATCGCTGCTGATGATGAACCGGGCGTCCGGATTCTTCGCAGCGATCTTGATTTCTTCGGTTGTCAGGTGGTCGTGCCGGCAGTTGATTTCCATCAGCGTGTCGGTCTCCACGCACACCTCGGTGATCTTTTCGATGTCGAACGGCCCCTTGTCTCCCGGATGCGTGAGGATGGCCAGATCGTTCTCCCGCAGCGCTTTCACGATCATATCCGTGTTCTTCTTCTTGAGCGATTCTTCGCCCGCTTTGAAACCGTGCGACCACAGCCAGTTCCGGATCGAACCGCAGCCGTACACGCCGAAGTGGAAGCCGGCGATCACGAAATCGAACTCCTCGAATTCCTCCGGCCGGATGTCCAGCCCGTTCTTTTCGTAGACCGTATTCGCCTCCACACTCATGCGGACGTTGGTCTTCGGGAATTTCACGTTCATCTTCTCGATGTCGTTCTTCAGATTGCCGAAATCGTTGCGGTTGATGCCGTAGAACACATGCCCCGGGCCGTGATCGGAAATCGCGATGTATTCCAGATTCTTCTTCACGGCGACGCGGACGTTGTCTTCCACTGACCCCTTCCCGTGCGAATAGGTCGTATGCGTGTGCAGATCGTAGACCATCTCAAAATCGTCCACGGTCAGTTCTTTTTCTTCTTCTTTTTCCGGTTCGGGTTTCCCGCCGATGATGCGGACTTCCGGTTCGAGCATGACGCCGAACTGTTCTAAGACGCAGGCGCGCACGATCTCCATCAGGCGGATGATGTCCGTCGCCGTCGCATTCCCTCTGTTGATGATGAAGCCGCTGTGCAGCGTCGAGACTTCCGCTCCTCCCACGCAAAGCCCTTTGCATCCGGAATCTTCCACCAGCTTGCCGGCGAAGTAGCCTTCCGGCCGCTTGAAAAAGCTGCCGGCGCTCGGGAACTGCACGGGCTGCTTGGCGTTCCGCTTGGCAGCCAGTTCGTTCATCTCGGTGTGGATCTCTTCTTCATCTCCTTCGGCCAGCTGCAGGACCGCTTCCATGACCACATCTCCCGTCTCATGCAAAACTGTATGCCGATAAGACATGTCCAGATCTTCTGCGGTCATTTCCCGGATCTCGCTTCCGTCTTTCGCCAGCACGGTGGCCTTCTGCAGGATGTTTTTGATTTCCCCGCCATAGGCGCCCGCGTTCATGAATACGGCGCCGCCCATACTGCCCGGTATCCCGGAAGCAAATTCCATGCCGGTCAGGCTTTCGGCTGCGGCGACCTTGGCGATGACCGAAAGGAGCGCTCCCGCACCGCACACCAGTGTGTTTTTCTGGCGTTTGACGTAGTTGAACGCTTTGCCGATCTTGACGATCACGCCGTCGTATCCTTCATCCCGCACCAATATATTGGTGCCGTTCCCCAGCACCATGTACGCGCAGTTCTCTTCGTTGAGAAGCGTCAGCACCTGCCGGAGCTGATCCGCGGTTTGCGGCTCAACAAGCAAGGCGGCCTTTCCGCCCGCCTTGAATGAAGTATGTTCCGACATATCTGCGTCTGCCGTTATATATGTTTCTGAAACGATATTACTCAGTTGGTTCTTGATCATCATTGTCTTTTTTCTTACGTCTCTTCTTTCTCTTTTTTACCCTATATTTGTCGACCTTGTAGTCCGATACGTCGGTCGAAAACCCCTTTTTCTGCAGCCTGCGGTTCAGCGCCCGTGAACAGTATGCGTAGATCACGGCAAATACCGGTACGCCCAGGACCATGCCAATGAATCCGAACAGGCCGCCGCCGACCAGGATCGCGAACAGTACCCAGAAGCTGGCGAGCCCCGTCCGGTCTCCCAGGATCTTCGGTCCCAGCACATTTCCGTCGAACTGCTGGAGCACGATGATCAGGATCAGGAAGTAGAGGCAGTGCATCGGGTTGACCATCAGCAGCAGCAGCGCCGACGGAATCGCTCCGATGAACGGTCCGAAGAACGGAATGATATTCGTGATCGCGATGAGACAGCTGATCAGCAGGGAGTACTCCCAGCCGAAAATGGTCATGATGATGAAGCAGATGACTCCGATGATCAGGGAATCGATGATCTTCCCGTTGATGAATCCGCCGAATGTCCGGTTTGTGAATTCCGCTCCTTCCAGGATCTCATCCGCCGTGCTTTCCTTGAAGGTCGCGAAAATGATCTTCTTGGCCTGCGCACCTAACGTGTCCTTGATGTTCAGGAAGTAGATGCAGACGATGATGCCGATGATGAAGTTCAACACGACGCCCAATGCTCCGATGACCCGGCTGGAAATGCCGGCCGCAATAGAGCTGGTGTGCGGCAGGAGCGTATTCTTGGCGAAGTCCATAGCGCTGTCCGTAAAGGAGTTGATCCAGTCGTCGATGGAATCCTTGGCGACCGGCAGCTTCGCGAACTTGATATCGATCCAGTTCGTGAACTGTTTCATGGCCGCTGGTAGCGTATCCACGATCTTGGCGATACTGTCCACCAGTCCCGGAATGATCATCCAGAGAATGCCGGCGATCACGACGATAATCACGACCACCGAAATAATCGATCCGACTGCCTTTGCAAGCGTCATATCATGCTTAAACTTATACCGTCCGCGGTTCATCAGATTGTAGGACTGGTTGACGGTCAGATTGTAGATCGGGCACAGAAGATATGCCATGACCAGACCGTAAATGAACGGCGCGAGCACTCTGCCGCAAAGCGCGAAGAAGCTCTGCACGACATCGAACCGGTCGATCGCAAAAAACACCAGTATGCACAAAATGAACACGACAAAGATCGTCAGTCCCCACTGGTAATGTTTTTGCTCAAGTTTTATCTTCATTCAATCACCTCGCTGCACGCAGCAATCGTTCTCTGCATCTTGTCATCGATCGTCTTATACAGGAAATTATAAAACTCGCTCCGGCGTGTCCCCTTCAGGCAGGCCGCCACGAGATCCAGATATTCCTGCCGGTCGATCGGGAAGCTGATCGGCATCAGTCCCTCATGCATCAGGTAGTAATTCATCGCGAATACGGCGATCTCCCCGCTGAACTCATCGAACGGATAGATGTCGATGAGCTTGTTGTGGACGTACATCGCCTTCATGACCACGTTGTTCCCCGCTTCCGGGCTGTACACCCTGCGCAGGGCGTCCGTCAGGAGTTCCTCAACGTCCACGCGGTGCGGCGGAACATGGTTAAACGCGTACACCACCGGATTGGATTTCCGGAAATACCCTTCCGGGTCTTCCGCCAGGATCCGGTACGCCTTGACCAGCAGGTTCTTGTCCAACGAATTGCCCATTTCCAGATTGCTGTACGCCATGTTCAGCACTTCCCCGAAGTTCTGGATAAAGACATAGTCCCCGACTGATACATCCCGCTGCAGTTCCCCTTCCAGGATCCGGTCGACCGCCAGGATGTCATGTCGCGTGTTACGGATGATCATTGAAGCACGGATCATATCGATCCGGTTGGCTTCCCGGACCGCTTTGCGAAGGTCCCGGTTCTCCTGGAACAGCTCCGCAAGCTGTTGTTTCATGATTACAAATTCTGACTGCATATCGTTCAACCTTTAAGAAATCCGATGCGTCCTTTCGCAACGGCGTATTTGTACATTTCTACGTCTCCGAAATCCCCTTCTATCTTCCGCAGCCCCGGCATTTTCGCTTTGATCACGTCGTAGTCCATGGTCGGAAGGAAGATGACATCGTACCGGTGCATCAGCGTCAGCTGCAGAAAATCCAGAACTTCATCGTCATTGAAGCCCTCTTTCAGGGCAACGTTCAGACGGATCCCCAGTCCCTGGCCCACGGCCTTGTTGATCCCTTCGATCACCGGATCCAGATGCTTGCCGTCGTTGGACTGCTGGTATCTGGTGTAATTGATCGTGTTCAGGTCGATCGAAACGCCCGTGAAGCCTTCTTTCTTCAGCGCTTCGGCCTTTTCGACCAGATCCTGTCCATCCGTTTCGTATATCTTCTTTTCGTCCATGCTGTTTTTTCTCTGTCCTGTCATTTCTTCGTGCGCAAAAACGCAGTCTACTACGAATATTATTTTACTTTACTTTCTGTCCATAGTCAACGAAGAGGGCCTGTGATATAATCGATTTATGAAAATATTCGTACTGAGTGATACCCACGGAAAACTAAACCGCGTCAGAGACGTCTGGCAGAAGCTCACGGACGTCGATCTCATCGCCCATGCCGGCGACTATTACCGCGATGCAAAGGCTTTAGAAGAGGCATTTCACGTGCCGGTCGTTGCTGTGCGCGGTAATTGCGACGGCGGCGGACGGCGGGAGTTTGAGATCATCGAAACGGAATACGGCAACCTGCTTCTGACGCATGGGCACGGACTCAGCGTCGCCTATTCACTGGACAATCTCCGCTACCTGGCTCAGGAAAACGACTGCCGCGCGGTGATCTTCGGACACACCCACGAGGCGCTCGTCATGGAGGAGGACGGGATGTACTTCATCAACCCGGGCAGCCTCAGCCTGCCGCGTGACAACAGCGGCGGCTCCTACGGGATCATCCGCACTACTGAAGACCGGCTGGACGCTTCCATCGTCTACTACGACACCCTCTTCCGGAACAATAAAAAATCCGGAAATTCCGGATTTATCAAAAGCATCTTGAATTATTCCGACCGGCTTTAGCGCCGCTTACAGAATGAGCGTCTTCACGATGACCGCGATGAACAACAGGATAAAGATGACATCTTCAATGAGCAATACGACTTTCAGTATTGCTCTTACTTTTTCTGAGAACGTTCCCTTTAACTGCGTGCCGACATTCCCCATGAAGCGAAGCAGTACGAAAAGAACTACTAATCCAAATATTAAAGCCGTAAACAGAATGATCATTTCAACCGTTTCTCCCTGTTATTCTCATATTACGTGACTATAGTACCAAAAAAAGCGCCGTCATTCAAGAACAAATCACAGCCGTAAGCAAGGTGCTGTATCGTTATAGCACCAATAATCGTCACGGTATCGATACTATTTGTGCTCCTTAGTCGTGTCCACGTTCATGTAGACGGATGCCGCCGTAGCGACCAGCTTGCCGGTGCTCTTGCTGCTTGCCTCCGCCGTCAGCTGCGTGATCCTGCGCCCGGTGGATGTGGCCTTCGCGGTAACGACCAGCGTATCGCCGACGGACGCCGGACGGACGTATTTCACATCGATGCTGATGGTCGGTGCAAAATTCTCGCGGGCGTAAAACCGCGCCAGCGCCGCGATCGTCAGATCAAAAGCCGTGCAGATGATACCGCCGTGCAGGTTTCCGACACGGTTGGCCTGCCAATCCTGGATCGGGAATTCGAAGGTCAACGTTTTATCCGTAAAAGAACCGTACCCGGCACTGGTTTTCATAAGACCATTTATTGTCTCCTTCTGGATGTCATTGTTCTCGTGCATCGTCTTCGCGATGTGCGCGTCCAATGCCGGCTGTCCAACCAGCGCATCCGTTGCGGTTGCTTGGCTTGCAGCTTCTTCTAAAGTGTTTATGCCTTTGTTGTAGTAGGCTGTTTTTTCTTCTTCTGGGACCATGTTGCCGCCGGTCGCCCAGATGATGTGGATATCGTTTTCTCCGCCGTGGACGTAACGCAGCCCTTCGAACGCCGCACAGGCGGATGGCTCGATGAAGATATCCTCTGTATCCTTCAGCATCGCCAGATACGGATAGAGTTTGGCGTCATCAACGGTATAGCAGCCGTTCAGGCGGTTCACCATCGCTTCCGCCACCAGTCTCGACGGCCGTCCGACCGCCAATCCGTCCGCTTCAGTCTTTCCGTCGATGCCGACATCTCCTACTGCGATCTTGTTGTGCAGTCCCGTGATCAGGCCCAGCGCCATGCAAGGCGCGTGGGTCGGCTCCGCGAAATAGCAATACGCATTTTCCCCGAAGTATTCCTTGATACCATATGTGACGCCGCCTGGTGCCCCGCCGACACCGCATGGCAGATAAACATACAGTTTGTGATCCTCGTCAATTACGATTCCCTGGTCGTCCAGATACTTCTTCAGGCGCTTTCCTGCCACGGAATACCCTGCGAACAGATCCAGAGAATTCTCGTCGTCCACGAAATGGCACATCGGATCCGCCTCCGCCTCGCGCCTTCCCTGCGCGACGGCTGCTTCATAGTCGTCCGGATACTCGACGACGATGACGCCTTTGGAACGGAGCATGTCCTTCTTCCACTGTCTGGCGTCCGCCGACATGTGCACCGTGACCTGGAAGCCGATGGCCGCGCTGATGATGCCGATGCTCAGGCCCAGATTCCCGGTGGATCCTACCGCTACTTTATATTGCGAGAAAAATTCCCGGAACCGTTCGTCCGTCAGCACGGAATAATCATCTTCCCAGGTCAGCATTCCCGCGTCCACGGCCAAAGTTTCAGCCAGTTTCAGCACTTCGTAGATGCCGCCTCTGGCCTTGACCGATCCGGAGATCGGAAGATGGCTGTCCAGCTTCAGGAAGAGCCGGCCCGGAATGTCAAAGCCGGGTGCGGTCTCACCTTCGACGGGTGCTTGCCCGCACAGAGCCTTTTGCATGTTCGGGATCTCGACCAATTCCGATTCGATGATTCCGTCCGTTACTTCCGGGAATACCCGCTGGATGAACGGTGCAAAGCGCGCGAGCCGCGCTTCCGCGTCATCGATGTCAACGATTTTCTCCGCCGATGCAGGTGCGCCGGCTGGAGCCTTTGCATCCGGATTCTCCCAGAATATCTCTTTATATAAAACGATGTCTCTTACCAAATCCATTGTTCTGTCCTTTCCGGCGGTTTGCCGCCCGGCTATATGATACAATACCCGTTCGAAAAAGGCAAAGGGTCATCACATCCGCGGTTGAGAAAACCGCGCAAATGTGGTAGTGTATAGACAAGAAATCAATTGGGAATTACGAGGAGGTAATCAAATGGCTTTAGTTACTTCAAAAGAAATGTTTGCAAAGGCTTTGAACAGCGATTACGCAGTGGGCGCGTTCAACGTCAACAATATGGAGATCATCCAGGGAATCGTCGAGGCAGCGCAACAGGAAAACGCACCGCTGATCCTTCAGGTCTCCGCCGGCGCGCGTAAGTATGCGAAGCCTGCTTATCTGATCAAGCTCGTCGAAGCGGCCATTATCGATACTGGCGTGGATATCTGCCTGCACCTGGATCACGGTGAGGATTTTGAGATCTGCAAGAAATGCGTCGATGACGGATTTACGTCTGTCATGATCGATGGATCGAAGCATCCGTTCGAAGAGAATATCCGCATGACAAAGGAAGTCGTTGACTACGCGCACGCGCATGGCGTCGTTGTCGAAGCGGAACTCGGCAAGCTGGCCGGCATCGAGGATGCGGTCAATGTCTCCGCGAGAGACGCCACGTTCACTGTTCCGGAAGAAGCGGCGGAATTCGTTGCCAAGACCGGCGTCGACTCTCTGGCTGTTGCCATCGGCACGAGCCACGGCGCTTATAAATTCAAGGGCGAACCGAAGCTCGACTTCGACCGTCTCAAAGAGATCCATGCACTGATTCCGGAGACTCCGCTCGTTCTGCACGGCGCATCCACGGTACTGCCGGAATTCGTCGCCAAATGCAATCAGTACGGCGGCAACATCCCTGGCGCACAGGGCGTTCCGGAAGAGATGATCCGGGAAGCTGCGAAGCATGGCGTCTGCAAGGTCAACATCGACACCGACCTGCGTCTGGCCATGACGGCTGAGATCCGCAAGTTCTTCGTCGAAAACCCTGCCGAATTCGACCCGCGTAAGTATCTGGGCCCTGCCCGTGACGCGATCCGCGGCATGGTCGCGCACAAGATCAAGAACGTGCTCGGCGCATCCGGCATGAGATAAGGCATAACAGATAATCCCAGGCAAACTCGTGGCCGACGCCACTTAAGCAGTGCCTGGGATTCTATTTTCTGTGAATGAGTATGTATAGTTGTCTGCGACGAGGACTGAGCCCGGTGGCCTGCCCGTCACCCTTCCGATAAAGGCATTTATCTCGCGTCTTCGATCATCTTGTTCTTCAGATTCCAGAGCTTGTCGGACAGGTCGACGTAGTAGGTCTGCGGGTTCTCGAAACGCTTCATTTCATCCCACATGAGGTCGAGCTGCTCCTTGCAGTACTTCTTGATATCCGCGAGTTCCGGCAGATCGTAGACCAGTTCGCCGTTCTTGAAGATCTGCTCACGCAGGTTTCTGGCGTAGAAGTTGGTGATCTTCTTTCTCTTCCAGACCGCGTTCGGATCGAAGATCTCGATCTCTTCTCCGGACGGTGCCGGTTCTTCATCCAGCGCGATGATATCGCAAAGCGCTCTGTGGGTGTCCTTATCAAAGAGTCTCCAGATCGTCTTGAATCCCGGGTTCGTGATCTTCTCAACGTTTTCGCTGATCTTGATCTTCGGAATCATCTCGCCGTCCTTCTCCAGAGCCGCCAGCTTGTAGACGCCGCCGAAGACCGGTTCGGACTTGGCGGTGATCAGACGCTCGCCGACGCCGAAGGAATCGATGCAGGCTCCTTCGAGGAGTACGTCACGGATGATGTATTCATCCAGCGAGTTGGAGATGACGATCTTGCATTCCTGCAGTCCCGCTTCATCCAGCATCTGTCTGGCCTTTTTGGTCAGGTAAGAGATGTCGCCGCTGTCGATACGGATGCCCTTGTTCGGCGGATCCAGTTCTTTGAAAACTTTGATCGCTGCCGGGATACCGGATTTCAGAACGTTATAGGTGTCGACCAGCAGTGTCGCGTTGGTCGGGTAGATCTTCGTGTAGGCCTTGAACGCTTCGTATTCGTTGTCGAACATCTGGACCCAGCTGTGCGCCATAGTGCCCAGGGCCGGGGTCTTGAAGTTCTCATCCGCGATGGTGCAGGCTGTGCCGGCACATCCGCCGATGTAGGAAGCGCGCGCGCCATAAATAGCTGCCGTCGTGCTGTGTGATCTTCTGGTACCGAATTCCATGATCGGTCTGCCGTCCGCCGCGCGGACGATCCGGCTGGCCTTCGTCGCGATCAGGCTCTGGTGGTTGACCAGAAGCAGGATCATGGTTTCCACGAACTGCGCCTGCATGACCGGTCCGCGGACCGTGATCAGCGGTTCATACGGGAAGACCGGCGTTCCTTCCGGGATCGCCCAGACATCGCACGCGAACTTGAAATCCGCCAGATATTCCAGAAATCTCTCGCTGAAGATCTTCTTGCCGCGGAGGTATTCGATGTCCTCCTCGTTGAATTCCAGATTATCCATATACTTGATGACCTGCTCCAGTCCGGCCATGATCGCATATCCTCCGTCATCCGGAATCTTCCGGAAGAACATATCGAAATATGCAATGTCATCTTTCATGTCGGCTTCGAAATAGCCGTTGGCCATGGTCAGTTCATAAAAGTCCGTCAGCATGGTCATGTTAATTTTTTCTATCATGATGGTCTCCTTTCGGCCGCAAAAGCGCGACCCACAACGCCGTCATTATACCAACTTCTTCAAAAACTGTCCAGTATAGGAGCCTTCGACCTGCGCGACTTCTTCCGGCGTTCCCTCCGCGACGATGGTGCCGCCGCGGTATCCGCCATCTGGTCCCAGGTCGATGATGTGGTCCGCGCACTTGATGACATCCAGATTGTGTTCGATGACCACCACGGTATTGCCCGCGTCCACCAGTTTGTTCAGCATATCCAGCAGCCGCTCTACGTCCGCGAAATGCAGGCCTGTGGTCGGCTCATCTAGAATGTACAGCGTCTTGCCCGTACTCTTCTTCGACAGTTCCGTCGCCAGCTTGATCCGCTGGGCTTCACCGCCGCTGAGCTGCGGACTCGGCTGCCCCAGCTTGATGTATCCCAGTCCGACATCCTCCATCGTCTGGAGCTGCCGCCGGATGGTCGGGTGATTCTGGAAGAACTCCAGCGCTTCGCTGACGTTCATGTCCAGCACGTCAAAAATGCTCTTTCCTTTATATTTGACTTCCAGCGTCTCGCGGTTGTAGCGCTTGCCTTTGCAGACTTCGCACGGCACATAGACGTCCGGCAGAAACAGCATCTCGATCTTTTTGATGCCGTCACCGTTGCAGGCTTCGCATCGTCCGCCCTTAACGTTGAAACTGAACCGTCCTTTGCCATAGCCGCGCAGTTTCGCTTCCGGCAGCTGCGAGAACAGATCCCGGATGTGCGTGAACACGCCGGTGTACGTCGCCGGATTCGAACGCGGTGTTTTGCCGATCGGCTGCTGGTCGATGTCGATGACCTTGTCGATGTTTGAAAGCCCATTGACCGTCTTGTGCTTGCCAGGGCGAACTTTGGACTTGTACATCTCCGCGGCCGCCGCCTTGTACAGGATCTCGTTGACCAGACTGCTCTTACCCGATCCGGACACACCCGTCACACAGATGAACTTGCCCAGCGGGAATTTCACGTCGATCTTTTTGAGATTGTTCTCTTCCGCGCCCTTGACCGTCACGAATTTGCCGTTGCCCTTGCGCCTTGACGGCGGCACTTCGATCTTCCGCTTGCCGCTGAGGTACTGGCCGGTGATGGACGCCTCGCAAGCCTTGATGTCCTCGACAGTCCCCTGTGCGACCAACTCGCCGCCGTGTATGCCGGCGCCCGGCCCGATGTCGATGATCTGGTCCGCCGCGTACATAGTCTCCTCGTCGTGTTCCACCACGATCAGGGTGTTCCCGATGTCCGTCAGCTCTCGCAAAGACTTCAGCAGTTTCTCGTTGTCTTTCTGGTGCAGGCCGATGCTCGGCTCGTCCAGGATGTAGGAAACGCCCACGAGTCCCGATCCGATCTGCGTCGCCAGCCGGATCCGCTGGGATTCCCCGCCGCTGAGCGTCGCCGCCGCGCGGCTGAGCGTCAGGTAATCCAATCCGACGTTGGCCAAGAATTCCAGTCTGCCGCGGATCTCCTTGATCACTTCGGCGGAAATCTTCCGATGGGTCTCGGACAGGGAATTTTGCATCTCATCCAGAAACGCGACTGCCTCGATAACGGACATATCGCAAAATTCCATGATGTTCTTGCCGCCCACGGTCACGGCCAGCAGTTCCGGCTTGAGCCGCCTGCCGTGGCACGACGGACATGGCGTAAAGTTCATATATGTTTCGATCTTGCTTTTGATCCATTCGGAATTGGTCTCTTGATAGCGCCGCTCCAGATTCGGGATGATGCCCTCGTAGGTGTGGCTGCGGTGCTGGACCATGCCGGCGCGGTTGGTGTAATCGTACACCAGTTTTTCATCGCCGCTCCCATACAATAGTACTTGCTTGAACTTTTTCGGCAGTCTTTTGAATGGCAGCGCGACGTTGGCGCCGTACTTGTCGGCCAGCGCCCGGATGACCTGCCAGTAATAGCTGGTGAATTCCATCGTCGCGAAGGCGTTCCCCAGCGCCCGGTCCAGGATGCTCTTGTCCTGATCCGGGATCAGAAGGTCCGGATCCACGCTCTGGATGAAGCCGAGGCCTTTGCACTCCGGACAGGCGCCCAGCGGGTTGTTGAAGGAGAACATCCGCGGCTCGAGCTCGTCAATGCTCACGCCGTGCTCCGGACAGGCCAGCGATGTGCTGAAAGTCCGTTCCGTGAGGACGCCGTCCGGATCCACGAGTTCCACCTGCACCAGGCCGTCGCCGTTGCTGATAGCCAGCTCGCAGGCTTCCGCCAGACGGCTCTGCACGCCGTCACGGACTTTGATGCGATCCACGACGATCTCAATCGTGTGCTTGAAGGTCTTTTCCAGTTTGATTTCGTCTTCTTCGAGCAGCTTGATTTCTCCGTCCACGCGGGCGCGGGTAAATCCCTCCCGGCGGATGCGGTCCAGGATCTTCTCATGCTGCCCTTTGCGCTGCCGTACGACCGGCGCCATGACGGTCAGCCGCGTCCCTTCCTGTTCCTGCATGAGGATCTCCACGATCTGATCCACTGACTGACTGGAGATCTCGCGGCCGCAGACCGGACAATGCGGGATTCCGATACGCGCGTACATCAAACGCAGGTAATCGTAGATCTCCGTGACCGTTCCGACAGTGGATCGTGGATTCTGGTTGGTGGTCTTTTGGTCGATGCTGATGGCCGGACTCAGTCCTTCGATGTATTCCACGTTCGGCTTTTCCATCTGCCCGAGGAATTGCCGGGCGTAGGAAGACAGGCTCTCCATGTACTTCCGCTGCCCTTCCGCGTAGATCGTATCGAAAGCGAGCGACGATTTGCCCGATCCGGACAGACCCGTCAGCACGATAAATTTGTCCCGCGGGATCGTCACGTCGAGACTCTTCAGATTGTTTTCTTTTGCCCCTTTTATTACGATGTCTTTTGCCATTTACATCCTCGCTTTGTATTCAAATACCAGGTCACGAAGCTCTGCCGCCCGTTCGAACTGCAGATCGTTCGCTGCCTGTTTCATTTCTTTCTCTAATTTGTCGACGTAGTTCGCCAGTTCCTTCTTCGTCAGCTCCAGCGGGCTCCTGCCGGCGAGGAATTCGTCGTACCCTTCCATATCCTCCGCTGTCTTCGTTGCTTCGATGACGTCGCGGACGCCCTTACTGACGCTCTTTGGCGTGATGCCATGTTCTTCGTTGTACCGGCTCTGGATCTGCCGTCTGCGCTCCGTTTCGTCGATCGCGGCACGCATCGCCTTGCTGATGCCGTCGCAGTACATAATGACACGGCTGTCCACGTTTCTGGCGGCCCGTCCGATCGTCTGGATCAGCGACGTTTCGGTACGCAAAAATCCCTCTTTGTCCGCGTCCAGGATCGCCACCAGCGACACTTCCGGGATGTCGAGCCCTTCCCGGAGCAGATTGATCCCGACCAGCACGTCAAAAACGCCCAGCCGCAGATCGCGGATGATCTCCATCCGCTCCAGCGTGTCGATCTCCGAGTGTAGATAGCGGACTTTGATGCCAACACCGCGGAGATAATCCGTCAGGCTCTCGGCCATTTTCTTCGTCAGGGTCGTGACCAGCACGCGCCCGTTTTTGGCGGTGACTTTGTTGATCTCGCCGATCAGATGGTCGATCTGCCCTTCCGACGGATGCGTCTCGATGACCGGATCTAACAGTCCGGTCGGCCGGATGACCTGTTCCGCCGTCACGCCGCCGCTCTCATTGCGTTCGTATTCGGCCGGCGTGGCGCTGACATAAACGATCTGGTGGACCAGTTCGTTGAATTCCTCAAATTTCAGAGGGCGGTTGTCCAGCGCCGACGGCAGACGGAATCCGTAATCCACCAGCGACTGCTTCCGCGAGCGGTCGCCATTGTACATGGCCCGCAGCTGCGGCAGCATCACGTGCGACTCGTCGATGATGATCAGAAAGTCGTCCGGGATATAGTCGATCAGTGTATAAGGCCGGGATCCCGGCGGCAGTCCCACCAGGTGCCGTGAATAGTTCTCAATGCCCTTGCATGTCCCGACTTCCCGCAGCATCTCCACGTCGTAGCGGGTCCTTTGCTCGATCCGCTGCGCTTCGATGAGCTTGCCGCGGTCCTTGAACCACTGGATCCGCTCCTCGAGTTCCTCGTTGATCGTCATCGTGGCGTGCTCGATCTTTTCCGGACTCGTCACATAGTGCGACGCCGGGTAGATGGCCACGTGGTTGCGAAGGCCGACGATCTCCCCGGTCAACGGGTTGATCTCTTTGATGGTCTCCACTTCATCTCCGAACAGCTCGATGCGCACGGCGTTCTCCGCCCCGGCCGGGTGGATGTCGATGGTGTCCCCGCGCACGCGGAAGTTCCCACGCTCGAACGCGACGTCGTTCCTCGTGTACTGGATGTCCACGAGCTTGCGCAAAAGCTCTTGTCGGTCTTTCTCCATTCCCGGTCTGAGCGAGATGACCTGGTTCTCGTAATCGATCGGACTTCCAAGTCCGTAAATACAAGAAACAGAGGCTACGATGATGACGTCTCTGCGCTCGCTCAGCGCGGCTGTGGCTGAGTGGCGCAGTTTCTCGATCTCATCGTTGATGTCCGAATCCTTCTCGATGTACGTATCCGTGGAAGCCACATACGCTTCCGGCTGATAGTAATCGTAATAGGACACAAAGTACTCGACGGCGTTGTCCGGAAAGAATTCTTTGAACTCGCCGTGCAGCTGCGCTGCCAGCGTCTTGTTGTGGCTGATCACCAGCGTCGGCTTCTGCACCTGCTCGATGATCTTGGCCATCGTGAATGTCTTCCCGGATCCGGTAACGCCCATGAGCGTCTGCGCCCGCTGTCCGGACTTGATCGCCTCTGCTATTTTATGTATGGCCTCGGGCTGGTCGCCCATCGGCTCAAATTCTGAATAAACCTTGAATTCTGGCATACGTTCAGTTCCCTTTCCCTTTTGGCTCCTTCAGTATACCATACCGCTCATCGGTACGCAAACAAATGTTCTATCAATCGAGAGCTTCTTTCTTCGCGACAGATACTTTCTCTTCGTAGCACGCGAAGACTTTGTTGACCTCCTGGATCGGCTGTCTTCTGGTAACGAGACTCACCACCGGAACGATGATCAGCCCGCCGACCATCGCGATGACGCCCGACCGTACGGACGATGCGAACAGGTAGCTGAGAATCGGTCCCCAACCGGAGATGTCCACGTGGCCCAGCGAAATGATCATCTGGATGATCATCAGCCCGCAGCCCCAGATGAAGCAGCAGAATACAGATGCCTTGGAGATCCGCTTCCAGTACAGGCCATAGATGTACGGCGCCAGAAACGCGCCTGCCAGAGCGCCCCAGGAAACGCCCATCATCTGTGCGATGAAGGTGATTTCCGGGTGGCCGTCCTTGATGACGGCGATGATGGCGGAGACCAGAATGAAGAAGAGAATGAAGATCCGCATGATCACGACCTGCTTCTTCTCGCTCATGCTGTTGCCCGCAAGCGGATTGATGACGTCCAGCGTAAAGGTCGAGCTGGAGGTCAGCACCAGTGATGACAGCGTCGACATGGACGCCGACAGCACCAGCACGATGACGATGGCGATGACCAGTGACGGCAGCGTTGCCAGCATGGACGGAACGATCGTATCGAACAGCGGTGTCACGCCGTCGCTCTGGTATGCGATCTTATCCGCATACAGTCTGCCGAAGCCGCCCAGGAAGTAACATCCGCCGGCTACGATCAGCGCAAAGAACGTCGAGATGACGGTGCCTTTGTGGATGTCGTTCTCGCTCTTGATGGCGTAGAACTTTCCGACCATCTGCGGCAGTCCCCATGTACCCAGAGATGTCAGGATGACAACGAAGGCCAGTGCCAGCGGGTCCGGTCCCAGGAAGGACGAGAACGCGCCGCTTCCCCAGCCGTCCAGTTCCACCGCCGAAAGCTTTTGCGTGGCAGCGACGAGACCGCCGTTCGCGTGGAGCACCGTACCTATCACGGCGCAGATGCCGATGAGCATGATGAGTCCCTGGATGAAGTCGTTGATGGCTGTCGCCATGTAGCCGCCGAAGACGACATAGAATCCGGTCAGGATGGCCATGACGGCGATGACGACCCAGTACGGAATGTCGAACACGAGCCCGAACAGGCTGGACAAGCCGTTATACAGCGACGATGTATACGGGATCAGGAAGATGAAGATGATGACCGACGCGATGATCTTCATCGTCTGCGAATGGAAACGCTTGCCGAAGAAATCCGGCATGGTCTTCGCGTCCAGATGCTGGGTCATGATCCTCGTTCTTCTGCCCAGGATGTTCCAGGCGAGCAATGATCCGATGAATGTGTTGCCCAGGCCTGCCCATGTGGACGCCAGACCGAAGTTCCATCCGAACTGCCCGGCGTATCCAACGAAAATAACGGCCGAGAAATAGGACGTTCCGAAGGCGAAAGCCGTCATCCATGGTCCGACAGACCGGCTTCCCAGTACGAAACCTTCTACGTTTCTCGCGCGGTTTCTCGTATAGAACCCTACCGCCACCATGACGGCAAAGAAAATGATGAGCAATATGGCGCTGAGTACTTTAACTTGCATTGATTTATCCTCCCGTTTCTGTAGATTGGGCGTCTTATTAAAAAATCGCCCTCAAAAATTCGAGGGCGAATGATTAGTCCGCGGTACCACCTCTGTTTACTGCTGCGTCACCACAACAGCCTTTACAGGTACGGCCCCTGCATGCCTGCAACGGCTTATACCCTCGCGCTGTAACGGGCGCTCCCCGTCACGTCCTACTAACGCATCCGCGCGTTCAGAGTGCAGCTCCGGGACGTATTCACGATCAGTAACTACGCGCCTCTCACCAAACGGCAACTCTCTGTTCAGTCTCCTGAAAGCTACTCTTTCCCTTCATAGCCTTTGCAAGTATTCAATTACTATGTGTTGGATTATACTCTCCTGCGATTGCTTTCGTCAAGTAAATAATCAAAGAAAATTGAATAATTAATCCGTCACGATGTGGGCGGTGCTTCCGCCGGCCGGCTGCTTCTGCACGACGATCTGTTTGTTGATCTTTTCCTTCAATTCGGAGACGTGGGAAATGATGCCCACGAGCCGGTCGTTCTCAGCGATCTTCCCCAGCGCGCGCATGGCCTGCGCCAGCGTATCCTCATCCAGAGACCCAAAACCCTCATCGACGAACAGCGTATCCAGCTGGATCCCGCCGGACGACGCCTGGATCTCATCCGAAAGACCCAGCGCCAGGGACAGGGACGCCATGAAGGATTCCCCGCCGGACAGCGTATCCGCGCTCCGCTCACTGCTGTTGTAGTGGTCGATCACGTCCAGTTCGAGGCCGGTCTTGGAGCGTTTGTTGCTGCTTTCGCGGCGCCGCTTGAACTCGTACTGGTTGTCGCTCATGATCCGGAACCGGCTGTTGGCCTTTTGCAAAATCCGGTCGAAGTACGCCATCTGCACAAAGGTCTCCAGCGTGATCTTCTCTTTGTTCTTCAGCGTGCCGTTGGCCGTATCGGACAATGTGCTGATCCAGGCGAGCCGCTCTTCGACTTCTTTCAGGCGTTCCTGCTCTGCTTCGATCTTCGCCACGGCCCTTCCGTTCAGTTCGATCCGGGTCTTCAGTTCCTGCTGCCGCGCTGCCGCGGTCTCCCGGTCCGTCTGCAAAAGCTTCAGCTGTCCGCTGCACGTTTCCAGATCGATGTCGCTTCCCCGGCTGACGATCGTTTCCAGTTCCTTCCTCTGCCCCTTCAGGGCGCTCTCCTGCCGAACCGCTTCTTCCAATGCCTTCCGTGCTGCTTCATGGGCGGACTCCAGGGTTTTCTCTTCGCCCTGCAGGGTTCGGATGGCTTCCTGCAGCTTGTCGGTGCTCTCATATTCCAGCCCGGCTTCCTGTTTCCGGACCTCCGCCTTCATCGCGTCGGTTTTCTCTTTCAGAACGGCCAGTTCCTTATCCTTCTCGGCCAGTGCTTTCTCCGCTGCGTCGATGCGCTCTCTGGTTTCTTTGATCAGGCCGCGCAGCTCCATCTGCCGTTTTACGTTGGTCTGTTCGTTTCGCAGTTTTTCTTCCGCCCCAGCATGCTGGGCTTTCAGTTCGCTCTGCCGCTGCGCGATCCGCTGGGCCAGTGCGCCTTCGCCTTCGCCGAGGCTGCTGGCCGCATCCCGGGCGATCGTTTCTGACGCCGTCCTCAAATGGCCGGCCAGTTCGCCCGCCTTCGCGCTCTTGTCCTGCTGCATGCGGTTCGCCTGTTCCATCTGCTCCCGCAAAAGATCCAGTTCCGCTTCGGTTGGTGCTTCTTCCGTCTTCTGCGCCGGCAGCGGGTGTTCCAAAGAACCGCAGACCGGACAAGCCTCGCCGTCCTGCAGGCCTTCGGCCAGGATCCCTGCCTGGGCGTCAAGGAAATGACGGTTCTGAACAGCGAACGCACGGCTGACCGTCTCGTAAGCAGTTTTTGCTTCACGGTATTCCTGCTGCGCGACGACGCAGTCTTTCTCCAGCTGCTCCAATGCCGTGACGGCATCCGCCAGATCCTGTACTCTACTCTGTTGCTCTTTCAGACGCGCGATGACGGTTTCTTCTTCCGTGACCCGGACGGCCGCGTCCTTCAAGGTCTCCTCTTCTGCTTCCAGTTGCGCAGCAAGCTTAAGATCGTTGGCATGCTGCTCTCTCGCTTTGGTCCGATCCGTTTCCGCTGTTTCCTGGTTTTTCGCCAGCTCTGCCAGCGCTTCCCTACGCTGTTTCAGTTCTTCATAGGCCGGCAGCTGTTCCTGCAGCCGCGTGACCGACGCCGCGATTTCTTTTCGCCGCGGGCCCTTGGCTTCCTCATCGTCCAGTTTCTGCTGCGCGTTCCAATGCGCTTTCCGACCCTCCTCGATCTCCGCGTCGATGGTCTTCAGAGACACCTTCGCCGTTTCAAATTCCTGCGCCCGGCCGATCTGCTGCTGCAGCACGCCGATGTCTGCGTCGAACTTGCGGATCTTCGTTTCCAGTTCCGTTTCTTCTTTCCGGTCGCCGTCCAGACGCTCTTCGACCAGCCGGACCACCGCCGTCAGATTCTCGTTATCTTCTTCTCCCGGCGCTACATCGCGGATGTATCCGGCGATGGTGTTCCGGACTTTCTCGAATTCTTTCTGGGCACTGCTCTTCTCCACCATCAGTCCTTCCTGCAGACGCTCAAAAATCTGCGTCCCGAACAGTTTGCGGAAGATCCTCATCCGCTCGTCCGTGCCCGCCGTCAGCAGTTTCATGAAATCGCCCTGGGAGATCATGGCAATCTGCGCGAACTGATCCCGGTCGATGCCGAGCAGTTCCTGAACGGCGGCATCCACCTCGCCGGTCTTCGTCAAAGGTGCTTTGTCCGGCGCATAGAATTCCGCCTTCGCCGGTGAAACGGTGGTTCCTTCACCGACTTTTTTCGGCCGTTCCTGCTCCGGCTTCCGAACGATAGCATATTCCTTCCCCCGATGTTCGAAGACCAGTTTCACTTCGGTTTCCCAGTCCGCTTCCGCATATTTGGACCGCAGCGATTTCGGCGTACGGACGCGGCCGCTGGCCTGACCGTACAGCGCAAACGTGATGGCATCAAAAATACTGGTCTTCCCCGCGCCGGTCACTCCGGTGATCAGGTAAAGCCCGCTGGTTCCCAATTCGCTCAGAGGAAGTTCCACCTTGCCCGCATACGGCCCGAACGCCGTCATCTCAAGCTTGATCGGTCTCATTCCCATTCCTCCTTTATCGTTTCCAGAATGCCTTTCGCCAGATCCTTCTGGCGCTGGCTCATTTCTGCGTTGTTCTGCTTCTCAAAAAGCTCCTCCAGCAATTCGATCTCAGAGCGCTGTTTCAGTTCGCCTCCGTCGCTGAGATCGTTCTCCGCCTGGGTCCGTTTGTTGTCGTAGCGCAGATTCATCAGATTCGGATAGTACGTTTTCAGACGGGCGATGGCTTCCGGCACATCGTCCTCATCAAGCAGCGTGATGCGGGTGTATGCATCCGTATCCGTCTTTTTCAGGAACGCCTCGTTCGTGACCTGCTCGAACGTTCCCCGAAGATCCGCCCACTCGCGCAAAGGCTCCAGCGGTATGGTCCGGATCTCCAGTTCCGCGCCGCCTGTCTCCTCAGCACCGGCATCTCCTTTGGCACCCAGTTCCACGATGGTGACCGACTTCTGGTGCGCCAGTTCCGAGAACGAATACTTCAGCGGTGTTCCGCTATAGCGGATGTTCCGCTTCGGTCCCAGCGCCTGTGGGCCATGCAAATGCCCCAGCGCCACATAATCGAATGCATCGAAAACATCGGCGTCGATATTGTCCAATCCGCCGACGATCACATCTTCGGATTCACAGGTCGCCGCGCCCGTGACGAACTGATGCGCCACCAGCACGCTGCGCCGCGTCGAATCCTCGGCCGCTTTTGCGGGGATGTCCATCGCGGCTATCGCCGCGGCCAAAGCTTTTGCATAAGTATCGATCCCGGCTGCCTCGTCTTCCGACATCCGTCCACTCCGGACGAGAGCATGACGCACATTGGCCGGTTTCACGAACGGCAGCAGATACAGATCAACGGTCCCGTACTGATCCTGCAGCGCGAAATGGGTCGTACCTTCCGCATTCGCTCCGGCAGCGGCGCTTCCATACGCCGGGGCGATGTGGATCCCGCTCCCTTCCATCAGCGCCCGCCCAAAGGACAGCCGCTCCGCGGAATCGTGGTTCCCGCTGATGACGAATACCTGGTTGCCGCCGTCTGACAGATGGCACAGAAAGCGTTCGAACACTTCCATGGCTTCGGTCGACGGAATGCTCCGGTCGTATATGTCGCCTGCGATCAGGATTGCATCCGGCCTTTCGCGTTCAACAATTTCTTCGATCTTGGCCAGGATGAATTTCTGATCCTCGATCATACTGAAATCATTGATCCGTTTTCCCAGATGCAAATCCGATATATGTAATAGTTTCATCTTGTCCTCCTGTTGTTGTCTCTATTTTACCATCTTGCCTGCCATCTTGCGATGCCTCCTGCATTGATTTCTTCTAATCGCGGCTAACAATTGCTTCAGCCATTGATAATTGACTTCGTTAGCTGCGTTTTTTCTTCTATTTCTGCTGTTCTGCGGCTAAAGAACCCGCACGCCATTGATAAGTTCAAACGTTAGCCGCGCATTTTGCTGTTTCAACGATTATTCACAGCTAACATGAGTCTGTTTCTAATGCTTCTGGAATTTCTTAGCCGCGATTAAGGTTTTATTGATATCGGTTATAAACGAAGAAGACGATTGGGTGAAGCCATTGTTGAAAGTAATCACAGCAACCAATCAGCTGCGATTTTTTTGATCCCTTCAAAGTCGATTCGATTGTTTGGTCCCTCTTCAGTAACGATATAATTGTGACTTTGGAATATTCCATTCATGTTGTAATCTACACACTTCTGATTATTGTTTTTCACATAATTAATATCACTCATCATTCCCTTGTGTTCCCAATAGATGATTCTGCCGTCCGGCAGCTCAATGGTGAAGTCTGGATAGTACGTATGAGATGTCCAATATGGATGACCATCTGTCCCGAATCTTTGGACTTTTAGAGTCAACGCTTTCTCATAATAAAATGTGATTCCAAGACTATGCAAAAGCTCTGCAATAATCATTTCACTTTTCGTTCGGACAAATAGGCCAAAGCTCGTTTGAATTGTCAATTGTTCTCGCTTAAAAGGGTTTTCCGATTGATGGATGCCTGAAACGTGACTAGGCTTTGTTTTAAAACGCACATTGGGACGGTATGCTTTCGGCAGTTTCTCCATTACATCGCTTTCTAGATCTGAAAGCAGTTGGCTCACCAGTTTTTGTTTGATTTCGATATTGTTTCTTAAAACGGATATCATTGCTTTAGCAAACCGTTTCTCCTGGATCTTCCAAATGATAGCATTTGGTTCTTCCTTGACCATGTGTTCCCTATCGTCGTCTGGTCCTTTATAATAGTAATATGATTTGGATCTTCTATAGTCCCATTTACAGTTCAATCTTCCATTAACCGCCAAGCCTGAAAGCTTTTCATAATGCGCCAGTCTGTGCCTATCGATGGCAATGCTTTGTTTAATATAATCTATCATTTCTTATTCCTCTCCCCACCACGCTATTTACCATATTTTAACATTTTAGGGCAAAAA
>JAFRJI010000024.1 GCA_017432345.1 Bacillota bacterium
ACATTAACGACCAATCCGCTGCTTGGATTCAATCCGCTGCCGTTGATTTTGATCGTTCCTGGTTCATCACCGACGGTAACGGATCCGATGCGCGGTCCATATTCTGCCGGTTCTTCATGGAAGCAGAACGGCTTGCCGGCAATGACCTCAACGTCCGGGCCATCATCTCTGGTCAGAGAAACAGTCTTCATGATCAGCTCCAACGGATCGACATTCGCGCCGAGTTCCGCTGCCTTCAGTGCCAGCGCACCGGTAATGAATGGCGTTGCCATGGACGTGCCGCAATAGAAATCGTATTTCTTGAACAGAGATGTATCTGCTGCCTGATTGGACACTCCCATGTCATCGATGTAAATGTCATAGTCGCCGGCCGTGTCAGCATAAACGGCGAGGACGACCTTTCTGTCAGCATCAGCATCTTCCAAATCGTCGTTGACAGCACCCTCGATCGAATAGTGATCCCAATAGCCCTGATTTCCACTAATGTAATATCCGTAAGGTTCGTAATTCCATAAGTCGTCTTCATCAGAGAACGAAGCATCCGCCGGTGCGTCGCAGACAACGAAGAACGCTTCGTAATCGCCTTCCGGAACGTCTGGGCATACCATCGCGCTGTAATACGGATAATTCTCAACGCCCTCATTGACCAGTTCATACGGAACCTTTACAAAGGCGTAATCGCCAGCGTCCATGCCTTTGAAGGAGAGCTTGAGCGCATTATCGCTTAAGAATCCCTTACCAGGTTCAACCGTTGCCTCAAAGGTTACGTCATCCGGAATATTCTCGACTTCCGGAATGCCCCACGTCTCGGCGCCTTCATAGTTGTTGAAGTTCTTAGAAACAGCCGCCTGCTCTTCCGGGGTGTAGATCGATGGGTTGTAGCAATCGTAGCAGACCGTTGACAGAATGTCCGCTCCAGGAGCCGCTACGTCGACGGTCTCTTCACCATAGTTCGAGAAGGATGCGAGTGTTCCATCTTCCTTTGTCGCCGCGACTACGACGGAGTATTCACTTTCAATGCTGGTTGGATACTCCTCGTACTCGTCATTATTTGCTGCTTCATTTCCTGCCGCGAATACGGAGACTGCACCTTTCTCACCAACGATATCGATGAGCTTTGCAAAAATCTCGCTGTAATCTCCACCGCCCCAGGAGTTATTGATCGCCTTGACCGGTACTCCCAGATCAAGGGCCTTGCTGATGTAGTTGTAACATGCGATTTCTTCGGAATTCCAGCCGTAACCATCCTCGTCCAGCATTCTGAGTGCCATGATGCTGATCTTCTGGTTCACTCCGCTGATGCCGATCTCGTTATTGCCTACCGCGCCGATGATTCCCGCGCAGTGGCTGCCGTGGCCATTCTCGTCCATCGGATCGTCATCGCCCTTGACGAAGTCGAAACCGCATTCACCCTTCAGTGCAGGATAATAATCGTTTACCCACATATTGCCGGCCAGATCCTCGTGTTCGTAATCGACGCCGGTATCCACGACCGCAACAACAATATCATCCGTTCCGGTATTGCCCTTCGCGTACTCATAGTTCACATTGCCGCCCGTATCCTGCATGGACCACTGCAGATCCGAATAAGTATCGTTCGTTACGGAAAGCGCTTTGACCTTATAGTTCGGCTCCGCGTAGAGCACGTCCTTCCGCTGCAGGAGCTTATTGATCAGCTGCTCCGTTGTCAGCGATTTGGAACGAACAAGCGCTACGTTCGCGTACTTGTCGCTCTGCGCGTTCGCTTTTACTTTCTTTTCACCGACGCCGGCTTCCTCTACTGGCTCTGAGAAATCCCAGCTGTCAACGACCTTTACGTCACTGATGGCGTCATTGCCTGCACGCAGCACATTCTGTGTCTTCTTGGAGGACATGGACTTGCTCGTCTTGAGCATGACCAAAGCTTCGTGCTCCTTGTATTCCGTCGCGATCGACGTGACCGGCGCTTTGATATTGCCGCCGCCCTCTGTGTTCGCCGCGCTCGCCTGTCCGGTCCACGTAAATCCATACGCTACGGCCACGATCAGTGAAAGCGCGATCATCAAAAATCGTTTCATTCTTTCCCCTTTCTTATATTACTTACCTCTGCTTCAATATAACTGCCTTTTTGGATCCCTTTCCATCCATTATCAACACGGAGTCCCTTAAGATTGTTCTCAATGGTCCGGATCACCCCGTTGTGCGAAACGATGATCACGTTCTTGCCGTCATCACCGGCCAGTATCTCGCGCAGGCATTTCATGACACGGTACTGCATGTCATAAAAATTCTCCGAACCGTTTCCCGTCTTAAAGGCAAACAGGTTCTCGCCTCTCCGTTGATACTCCTCTGGATATTTTACCATTATCTCCCGAATCGGTCTACCGTCCCAATTCTTAAGATTTATTTCTCTTAGCCCCTTTAACGGCTTTACCGTAACGCCGGTCGGGAAGACGCCGTTCTCTACGTCATCGACCATGGCGCCGTTCTCTTCGAGGGCCTTTGCAAAGATCTCAGCGGATTCCTGCGCGCGCTGCAGATCACTGCAATAGACAGTGTTGCTCCAGTCCGGCATATCCTTTTCCAGCGGTGTTCCGAACAGATCCCGTCGTACATCGCCAACGTAATGCTCCTGCAAAACCCCCGCAAGTTCAACGCCGAGTTTCTGCATCTGTTCCCGTCCTTCGTCGTTCAGCGGCACATCGTACTGCCCGATGAACATCGGCTCTTCGTGCTGCTGCGTCTGGCCGTGGCGGATCAGGATGAAACGCCGCCGCGCCGCCGCCACGCTGAGTTTTGTTCTTGTAAATCCCTGCTCAACGAATTGCCGGATCTCTTCGTATCCTTCCGGGGTGTCCATATCCATGATGCATCCCTCTTCGTTGACCGGGATGCGGTCCATCTGATCCCAGTAGCGGTCGGTGATGGTCTTGAGCCCGCCCTCACCGTCGTGCGTCAGAATCTCGTCATAGAACCCCGCGGGGATATAGAGCGGGTGCCCTTTTTTGCCTTCGTAGGTCGGGACCGCGAAATGCCCGTCCGCTTCGTCCATGACCTTGCGCAGCACAGAGATGCTGATCAGCGGACAGTCCACGGGAATCAGGAGCGTCCCCTTATATTTCTGCTCCGCAGCCTTTGCGATGCCTGCCCGGATCGACGAGAACATACCCGTTTCGTAGGCAGGGTTGAACGCCTCGGTCAGCTCGTACCGGCGGATGACCGGCTGCAGATCTTCCCGGCGGTATCCCGTCACGACGACGATGTCTTTGATCCCCGCGCCCTGCGTCGCTTCCACCAGTCCCTCGATGGCGGTCCGGCCGTCCACGGCGAGCAAAGGCTTGAAGTCCTTCATCCGGGACGACAGCCCCGCCGCCAGAATGACGGCGGTGTAATTCTCATATAAACTTGTATCCTGTTGATACCCGATTCTCATACTAAATACTCACACTAATCTCGATTCAGCGGAATCAGTCCGCGTGGATGTCTTTCACTTCCCGGAAGCGCATCTCGCGCTCCGCTTTTTCTGCCCGGACTTCGATCATCTCGGCCACGATACTGATGCCGATCTCCTCCGGCGTTTCGGACTTGATCTTCAGGCCGATTGGCGCATGGACGTAGTCCAACTGTTCCTGCGTCACGCCTTCTTCCATGAGCGTGTCGTACAGAAGGCGGTTCTTACGCTTGCTGCCGATCATGCCGATATACGCATTCGGCTGCTGCAGCGCCTGGCGGAGCACCTGCAGGTCGCCCCGGTGGCCGCGGGTCACGATGACGATGTAGCTGTCGTCATCCAGCTCCAGTTCGTCAAAGCAATGATCGAACGTATCGCAGACGATGGTTCGTTCCGCGTTCGGATACCGCTCCGGATTGGCGTATTCCTCCCGGTCATCGATGACCGTGGTCGTAAAGTCCACATGCCGAAGCAAAGGCTCCAGCGCGTACGCCACGTGTCCGCCACCAAAGATATACGCGTTGCTCTTCAGCTTGAACTCCTCGATGAAATTGCCCGGATTCGCCGTGTCGATAAAGTCGACCTGGATGGTCGCGTCACCGCCGCAGCCCATTGCCAGAGCGTTTTCGCCCTGCTGCTGCTCATCCAAAATGAACTCATATGTGATCGGCTCTTTGGTCTCCATGACCTTCCGGCATAGTTCCTGCGACCGCGCCTCCAGCAGGCCGCCGCCGACGGTCCCGTAGAAATTACCTTCCGGCGTCATGATCATGGCCGCCCCGCGTTTCCGCGGCGCTGAGCCTTTTGTTTCTACGACCTTCGCGATGACAAAGTCGATCTTTTCTTCGATGAATTTTCTGGCGATATAGGAAATCGGTTCTGCCATATTCCCTTCCTCCTGTGTTACTTCTATTATTACTTCTTATTTCTATTACAACGGCTTTTGCGCGACGAGCAGGAAGCAGCCGGCATCCTCCTGGCCTGCCTCCTCCGAATGATCTTCGAAGGTCATCACGCGGAAACCGACTTCATCTTCCATGTAACGGATGAGCGGCTCCTTGAAGAACTTGCCGTCGAACCGGAAATTCACGAAATGATCCGGCGTCCCTTCTTCGCAGTCGCCTTCGCTGTAAGGGATCCGGGCCCGGCGCGCCGCTTCGATGGCCACCGCCTTGACCTGCTGCGGATCCGGATTGGGTTCATACCGGTCTCTTATGATCAGGCGGCCGCCTTTCTTCATGACGCAGTACGCTTCATGCAGTGCCTCGTCCGGCTGACCGATCTCGCGCAGCGAATCTTCCATCATGATCCCATCAAAAGTAAAGGACATATAGTCGTCCAGAAAACTGCCGTCGCCCAGCTTGATGTCGATGCCCGGGAACTGTTCCTTCCCTTCCGCGATTTTCGCCAGGTTCATTTCGATTCCTTCCGCCTTATAGCCCTTCTTATTCAAGTGGTCGACGGTGCTGCCGTCACCACAACCGATATCGAGGATTCGGCTGCCCTCTTTGTAGGCAGCGATCTCGAGACCTCTGTCTGTCAGAGTAAAACTGCTTGCCTGTTTTACTGTCATGTGATTCTCCTTTTGTTGTATTGTATTATTTCATCTTCGGATCGAAGAAAACGCTGATGCTGTCTTTCTTCGAATAGCCGATCATTGTCATGTTGTATCGTTCCGCCAGCTGCACGGCTCTCTTGGAGATCGTGCCTTTCCCCGCCATGACCGGGATGCTGGCCCGCACGACCTTTTTGGCCATGGCCAGGCTGATCCTTCCGCTGGTGAACAGGACGCACCGGCTCATGTCCACGCCGTTTTCCAGACCCCATCCGATGACCTTATCAATGGCGCTGTGCCGTCCGATGTCTTCGCATTTGAAGAGGATCTCCACATTGCCGTCGTCGCCGATGGCCGCCAGCCGGCAGTTGTGCGCCGCCATCGTCTGTTCCCGCAGCGGCAGGTTGTGTTCAAAATCCTCCGCCAGCGCAAAGATCCACTCCTTCTTCCACTCGACCGGCGTTACCGGCCGAAGCGGTACATGGTTCTTGCCCCAGAATTTTGCATAGGGCCGGCGCTGCACGTCCGCCTTCGTCCCGTCCCGGCTGACCGTGATGGAGTCCACGTCGCCCGCGTCGCGGATGTAGCCTTCGTAGAGGACCCACCCAAGCGTGAGCTCCGTCATGTGCTGCGGCGTGCACGGGATGCTGCCGCCGTACGCTCCGTCCACCACGATATCCAGGGTGTTCTCCGTAAGCATGCGGTCGGTTTCCCGGGACGTCTTTCCTTCGGCGTCGATGCGGATGTACTCGCTGGTCTCCAGCAGGCTCAGTTCTCCCTCGCCTTCTTTGCAAAAGCTTTCGACTGCCATCTCGCCGGCTGCATTATACTCGTACGTTTCTTGCTCGATCAGGTCCACCAGACGCCCGATCTCCGTCATCGAATTGATGACCGGAAGGCCCTGGAATTCTGAGATCTCAGTGGAAACGACGCCGCTGCAGCAGATGGTCAGATCGTTCACCTGCTCTTCCAGGCTGACGTCTTTGCCCTGTCCGTCGTAGACGGCCGTTCTGCCGGTCACGATGTTCGGGCACCGCAAGGCCACATGGCTCTCGATCACGACCCAATCGGTATCGTAGTGCCGGAGGATCTCCCTCAGGTCCATCTTTGACCGGAACATGATGTTGGTCTCATCATGACACCGTGCGGTCACGGGATCGGCGCCGGCCTTCTTGTGCTTGCCGGTATCCTCTCCTTCGACATCCATGGTGAATCCTTCGATGTGGATGCCCTTGACCGAGCCGACGCTGTACCCTCTCCGGCACAGCTCCGCGATAATATTCGTTACCGTCGTTGTCTTTCCGGTTTTTTTTCTTCCCTGGATGTTGATGACTCTCATTTGATCCGGATAACGATCTCTTTGCCTTCTTCGTATCCCTTGAGATTGGTCGCCAGTCCCAATACCACATCGCGGACCATTCCTTCAACAAAAGGCATCATCCCGATTTCTTCTCCGTCGAACGTCAATGTAACTTCGTATTCTTTCTTATCTTTTTCTGCCATGCCGTTCCTCCGTTCTCAGCCGCCCATGACCCGGCTGAAGGCTTTGATATAGTCGCCGTCTTTGACTTCCGAATCGATCATCACCCGCAGGTTGTTGACCGAAACGAAACCGAAATTTTTGAGTTCCTTGTAATCGATGCCGGCAGCCAGCAATGCATCGTTGCAGGTGCTGCCTTCCGGGATCTCAACGACTTTCTCGAGCGGTCCGTCGAACAACTTTTTCAGCGTTCCGCGAAGAGCTACTGTTACTTTCATTTTTATCTCCTTTGAAAAAAGAAAAGCTGCCACCGGTCTACCCTGTGACAGCTTTTATTATACACTATTTTGCAGTACTTCTCTATGGATTTACAGGGTATCAAGCAATTCCTGAGGCAGACATCCGTTTTCATCCCAGCCCATGATCTCATAGTACTGGTCCAGAATGTCCTGGAAGCCTTCTTCTGTCAGGACCTGTCCGTCTGCCGGGCCGCCCTTGAGCTTATCCTTGAACATTCTCTGCGGAACGATATCGTGCTCTCTGGTAAATCCTTCTCTTTGGTTGAAGGCACGGCCGATGTTCAGGACTCTGCGTCCGACCTCTGCCATTTCTTCTACCGTCCATTCTCTGCCGGTGATCATCGTCAGCAGTTCTGCCATGAGCGGATAATCGACGGTTCCGAACAAGTCGCACAGACAGCAGGAGAACTTGATGGCGTTGCTCTCGCCCAGATTGTAGAGCACGATGCCCTTGTCTTCATAGGTGTAAGGCGGAACGGATGCCGCGAATACTTCTTCATTCGGCGTGTAGGAACGCATGTGGCACGCGCCACGGTCGGAGACCGCATAGGAGTTCGCCATGGCGAAGCTGCCGCGCGGTTCGTACTGCGGGAATTCCAGACCCTTGGAGTGCATCGCGAAGTCAGTGCCGCCCCACTTCTCGGAAGCTACCTTGACGCCATCGGCCAGCTCTGCGCCGGCACCGCGACGATAGGCCATATCCTTGACCATCTGGATCATTTCTTCTTCATTGCCGAAGTGTACGCCGAAGTCATGGATGCCCTTCTCGGCCATTTCCATAGCCCAGGCGATTGTCATACCGGTACTGATGCTATCCATGCCCATGTCATCAACGACCATGTTGAAACGGACATTATGTTCGATGCTGGCGATATCGCACTGCGGACCGGAAGCCGCTGTCGTTTCGTATTCCGGACCCTCTACGATAGCATCGCCGACCTGCATGAAGTTTCCGCAGCCGAGAGCGCAGCTTCCGCAGCCTCTCTTGCCCAGACGGTACTTCTTCATGACAGCGCCGTTATAGGTGTCCCATTTGATGTCGGTCGCTGCGCTGAAGTTGTGTGCCGGCAGGATGCCGCCGTCATTACATGCCTCCAGGAATGCATACGTACCTTCATCAAATACGTAATCGGTATCTTCACAAACGCAAACGGTACGGGTGATCTCCACGATCCGGTCGGTTACCTCTTTGATGTTCGGGACTTTGACGCCCTGGGTCCCCTTAATCAGAATCGCTTTCAGCTTTTTGCTTCCCATGACAGCGCCGATGCCGCCTCTTCCTGCCTGTCTGTAGTAGTCACAGTTGATGCAGGAAATGTAGTTCAGGTTCTCGCCGGCAGGTCCGATGGAAAGGCAGCTGTACTCGGTTCCGTATTCTTTGATCAGTTCTCTCTCCGCTTCGTGGGAGGTCAGTCCCCAGAGATGTGACGCGTCGTGGAAGGTGATCTCATCATCTTCGATGACGACATAGGTCGGCTTATCCATCTGTCCATGGAATACCGCCATATCATATCCCGCAAACTTCAGCCGGATACCGCAGTGTCCGCCGACGGAGCAGTCATTCATCGTTCCTGTCGCAGGGGATTTTGCTGCAACGGACAGCTTGCCGGAGCAAGGGATCGGTGTTCCCGACATCGGGCCGGTCGTAAAGTACAGATTGTTATCCGGACCCAGCGGATCGATTCCCGGTTTCATGTCTTCATACATGTAACGGATGACCAGACCCTTGGAGCCGACGTACTTCTCTGCGAAATCCATACGGAGAGGTTCAACGACCGCTTCCTGTTTGTCCAGATAGATTCTCAGAACCCGGTTCTGATAAGCAGACATGATAGTCTGATTCGGATCAGCTGCCTGCGCAGTGTATTTCTCTTCTAAAATCTTCGCTTTCATTTGCCCGCCTCCTCTCTACTCAAACGTCAGCGCATTGTGCGGACATGTCTTGACACAGTTCGGGTCGCCTTCGCACGTGTCGCAGATATACGCCATCTTATCGCGGATCCGGACGACTTTCTTCGGACACTTCTTCGCGCAGAGGCCGCAGCCCTTGCACTTCTCCGGATCTACGTGGATCCATCCCTTGTCCATGTCGATCGCATCGAACGGGCATGCCTTCATGCACATGCCGCACAGGATGCAGAAGTCATCTTTGTACTTCAATGATCCGTCTTCATAATATGTCTCGATCGCCAATCTTGCCTTGGATGGGATGTATTCCCCTTCCTTGTAGGCAGAGCAGACCTGAGCACACAGCTGGCACCCGATACAAAGTGCCTTGTTGAATTTCAAACGTTTCGTTGCCATAGTTAGTACTCCTCACTATACTTTTGAATTCTGTTTGCCAGTTGCCGGAATAAAAAAAGCAAAGGCAAACCTAACGGTCTCCTTTGCGCACTGGCGGGCACCAGGATCACTCCTGATACCTATCGCTCTAACCGGCACACCGCGTGTGTCGAGAAAGAGTCGGAGTCTTTACTACATTATAGAGTATTCCCGGCTCAATAGCAAAGGGTTTTTCAGCAAACCGCGGGAAAAATCAACGCTTTCTGAACGGTGTCGCCGGCTTAAAATTGACATCGTGGCTCGATTTCCAGTTCTGGATGATCTCACGCACTTCCTGCTCGCCCAGTTTCTTTTCGTACGCCGCCATCATTTCCGGTGCCAGTTCCGGTGTGTTGATCAGCAAAATGCCGGCTATGACTCCGTCCTGCAGGGAAATGCGGATGTACCGTTCTCTCTGATAATCAAAGATCTCCACGTCCCCGTGCCGGATGTACACGCCATCCGTTCCGGCGCCGGAACTGTCGGCCATCGTGAATATCTCGGTATCGTAGCCCGTGAACACATGCTCCGGGATCACCGGATGATAGGCGGCCGTGCCGCCTGCAGCATTCGTTCCTGCCACGCGGCCCATTTCCCGGGCCTCATCCCAGATCGCGTCATTCCGCCCGTGAAGCGCCGCCGCATCTCCGGCAGCGAAAACACACGGATCGTTGGTCCGCATCTCTTCGTCGACGGCGATCCACTGGCCGTTCGTTCCGCTCATCGCAAGGCCTGCCTGCTTTCCGAGCTCGCTGTTCGGCGTCACGCCTGTCGAAAGGATCACCAGATCGGCCGGAACGCGATGCTGTTCGGTTCCTTCGCCTTCTTCTTTCTGCTGCAAAAATCTGACCCAGCCGTCCCCGATCTCCTGCACCTGCGCATTCAACCAGACGTCCGTTCCCATACGCTCGATCCGTTTCTTCATGAGATTGCCGGCGGATTGATCGATCTGTCCGAACGCGACCCGCGGCTTCTGTTCGATGATCGCGACGTGGATCTTTTCCTCCTGCAAAGCCCATGCATCTTCCAGTCCCAGCATGCCTCCGCCGATGACGACGGCGTTTTTCGCGTTTTTCATGGCGGCACGGATATTGCGCATGTCTTCTCTGGTGCGGACGGTAAACACATTGGCTCGGTCAGCTCCCGGGATCGGCGGTATGGTCACCCTCGCTCCGAGGGTGTAGATCAGTTTCCCATAGGTCACCGCGATCCCATCGGACAGTTTGATTTCTTTGGCTGCCCGGTCGATTGAATCTGCCGTCACACCCAGCTTCAGATCGACACCGGCCTGCTCTGCCCAGTTCTGCTGCTTGTCAAAAAGCCGCGCGCCGGAACCGTCCATTGCGAAGTCCTTGATGAGCATCGGGCGGTTGAAGCACAGTTCGTCTTCCGCTGAGACCATGAGGATCTCTGCATTCCAGTCCTGCTGCTTGATGGCTTCCGCCGCAGCCATGCCCGCAATGCCGCTCCCCAATATGATATATGGCCATGTTGTTTTTTCTATCATTGTATTAAATTCCTATCGTTATCGTTGTTTTATTTCTTTACGGTTACTATTTTAATTCGATCTTGATATGGTCAAGCAGCCGGATCCAATAGGCGGAATCGGACTGCGGGATGATGATCCTGCACGGTGCGTCTTCCTCGTTCAGCGGTTCCCCATCGATGCCAAAGGCCAGGATCACATCGTGCTCCGCCAGATAATCTCCCTTCAGCGAGTAGGTGTAATCATCCTTCCCGTGGAAGGTGATCTTCTTCACATCGCCGATGTCGACGCCATGCGCCGCAAGCACCGTTTCCAGCGTCGGTCCGGTCGCTCTGACCTCGCCGATTTTGTCGCTGGTGCTCTCCGTTTTTACCGTGATGCAGTCCATCTCTTTGAGATCCGTGATCGTAACGATGACATCGTCCTTCGCGATGCCTTCTATGGCGATCTCACTGTCCGCGTACCCGCTGATATCGATATTATCCGTGCCGCAGCCGGTTGTCAAGATGAGGCTCATCGCCAGCAATGCGACGAGCGCGATCATTCTTACCTTCATGTGTTTCCCTCTATGCCTTCGTATTATTTACTGGACCGGATTCAGCGTGATCCCGTCCGTCATGGAGATTGAATCGTCCTTATCGATGAAAATGGCTTCAATGTGCCGTTCCGGGTACTTCTTCTGCATCTTCGCCACTAGTTTCTTCGCGCCGTCCAGACCCGCCATCAGACAAGACGTTGACAATCCATCGCAAAAACACGAATTGCCGATGCTCGCCACGATGGTGACGGACTCCAGATCGGTATCCACCGGATACCCTGTTCGCGGATCCAGAATGTGATGGTACAGGATGTCGTCCTGTTCAAAGTTCCGTTCATAGATCCCGGAGGTGACCACGGTCTGATCGCTCACGGAGACAGAGCCGACGATCTCGGTCCGGTCCGAATACGGACGTTCGATGCCGATCACGAACGGTTCCCCTTCTTCCTTGGTCCCGATGGCGACCACATTCCCTCCGAGATTCACGATCGCGCTGCCTACGCCCTGTTGCTTCAGATAATCCGCGGTTTTATCCGCCACAAAGCCCTTTGCGATTCCGCCGAGATCCAGTTCCGCATCCGGATTCTTCATGGTGATCTCGTTGCCGTGGACGGAGACGTCCTTGTAATTCACGGTGGCAACAGCGTCCGCCAGTTCCTCCTCAGATGGTACTTCAGGATCCGCGCTCTTGAAATCCCAGAGCGCCGTGACCCGGCCGATGGAAATATCGAAGTCGCCGCCGGAGTACGCGCCCGCTTCCAGTCCGGCCGCGATCGCTTCAGCGACCGACGAGTCCACGATTACCATATCGCCGGAAGCCCGGTTGACGCGGTCCACATCGCTGCCCTGAACAGTCCGGCTCATCAGCGCGTCGTATCTCTCGATCTCTTCGAAAGCGCCGGTGATGATCTCTTCCGCTTGTGACTGCCTCATCCCGTAAACGGTAATGTCGCACTGGGTATCCAGATACACGTCGGAACCGGAAACGGGTTCTTTATCGCCGCAGCCGGCCTGTGGTATAATGAAGGCCAGAAGTACCAGCCCCAAAAGCAGTTTTTCTAAACGACGTTGTGTCGTATTTTTCATGCGCATGAGTTCTCCTATGATCAAAAAAGCAGATATCGTTCTGACCGCTGTCCTGATCACGGTCGGTTTGTTGCTGAGCTTTTTTCTGTCCTTTCATGACAGCACAGGGGACGAGCTTCGCATAACCGCGGACGGGCAGTTGTTCGGAACGTATTCTTTATATGAAGATCAGACCATTGATATCCACAAGGGGACGCACACGAACCGCGTCATCATTCAGGATGGCGAAGTCCGCATGGAAAGCGCCAGCTGCAACGGGCAGGATTGTGTCCGCCAGCACCCGGTCAGCAAGTCCGGTGAGACCATCGTCTGCCTGCCGAACCGCGTGGTGCTCGAAATAACGGGAGGTGAAAAGGCCTATGACGCCATCTCGAAATAAGCCTGCCATCGCCGTCTGCGCCCTGCTGGCTGCTCTCGCGCTGATCTTCTCCTATATCGAAGTGCTCATCCCTGCCTTCACCAGTATACCTGGCATCAAACTGGGGATCGCCAACATCGTGATCCTCATCGCCCTGTATTACCTGGACGGACGGTATGCGCTCCTCATCAATCTGGTCCGGATCTTTCTCGCCGGGCTGCTTTTCAGCGGCGTTTTCGGGATCCTCTATTCGCTGGCCGGCGCCCTTCTCAGTCTGGGCACGATGGTCCTGCTCAAGCGGACCGGCCGCTTCTCCGTTACGGGCGTTTCGATCGCCGGCGGTGTGATGCACAATTTCGGTCAGATCCTGGTGGCGTCCGTGGTCGTCGGAACCATCAAGGTCTTCGCGTACTTCCCGGTGCTGATTCTGTCCGGCGTTGTCTGCGGTGCTGTGATCGGCATCCTGGCGCAGCTTATTCTTCTTCGATTACGTAATACTTCCCTGTCTTAGGGTCCTTATATACTTTCCCCATCTCCTCGAGGTCCTGTTCGCCGTCGAGTTCGATGCTGGCTTCCTGGTCGATGTTCTGCACCTCGTATTTCTTGTGCTGATCGTCCTTGATCTCGCCGGTTTCGGTCACGTTCACGTTCCAGCTCATGATCAAGGCAAGTAAAAGACCGCAGGCAAATACGAGCATGACATCCGCCATGTTCCCAACGCCTTCCATCGGGCTGAATTCTTCAATTTTCCGGTTTCGCCTCAGCTTACCGCGCCCGTTATCGATCTTCATGCTTTTTGTAAGCCTCCCATTCTCCCTGTTTCTGCTCCTGCATCTTCCGGTACGCCTGGGTGCGTTCCCGGTTCTGTTCATTCAGGATCGTTTCCATCACGGTCTCCAGACCGACCATGTACTGTTCGTACCAGCCTTTGCGGATACCGGAAATGACGAACGCCACCGCGGCGCTGACGAGGCCGGCGATCGTGGTATCAAACGCGATCAGCAGCGAATCCGACAGTGTTTTCGTGTCGCCCTGTCCCAGCGCGATCAATCCCGGGCCGAGTGGGATCAAAGTGCCCATCAGGCCGAACATCGGCGCGACGCGGGCGATCAGGTCCGTCACTCTCGTGATTTTCGTATAGCGACTTTCCTCATCGGAAATCAGCTGGCGTGCCAGCGCTTCACGCGTATCATCCGGATAAACGACTCGCTTGATCAGTTCCTGGCAGGCCGCCTTCTGGCGTTTCAGCAGCCCGCTCTCAGCGATGACCTGCTCCTGTTCGGACATATTCTTTCCCTGCAATTCGTCCACCAGTTCCGGGATGTTGACCTTCAGCGCCCTCCGTTCCGTGAACAGCTCCGCGAAGAAACTGCCTAAAATCAGAATCATCACCAGGATCAGCAAAAGCAATATGATGATCGTCGGGATCTGCAATGTACTGCAGACTACTCTCAGTATGTCTTTGACCGCTTCAAACATGGTTCAATCAAACCTCCTTATGGAACTTCCATATTCTTAACGCCAGGCCCACCCCGAACGCATCCACTCCGATGAGTGCTGCCGAAAGGGCCGCTGCGAAACTGTATTCTTCATTTTTGCCGAGCGCCTGCGCATCGGTCGCCATCTGCTCTCTCGCGAGATTGTTCATGTCGACTTCCGGCACGATCTCATCGCCCAGCGTGATCTCCTTGACGAGGATCACTTTCGTTGATGGTTTCTCCGCTTCCACCGCCGTATTCGAATCGTTGCCGGCAGGCGGCTTGCCGCCTGTGGTGGCTTCTGTCTGCTGCGCCTCCTGCGTCGGCTTGGTCTCCTTCTCGATGCCGTTGATCACGATCGAGGCGGAGGTACCGTCCGGCGCTGTGGCGGTGATGGTGACCTTGCCCTTTTTCTTTACCGTGACCACTCCGTTCTCATCCACCGTCGCGATGCTTTCATCGCTGCTGGACCACTGCAGATTGGATACGTCGAAATCCTCGCTGTCCGCGAACAGCTCATCCCCGATGATGGAGGCAGATATCTTTTTCTTGCTACCGACCTTGATGTCCTTGCTGTCGATGCTGAGCTGGATGCCTTCGATCGGCGAACCGTACAGCGTGACATCGACACCCTTGACACTGTGCGCCGACATCTTGGAGGAGACGTCTCCGCCGTCATACCCCGGGCGCGTCTGCTGGTTCTCGGTGAGCTTGGTCTGTCCCAGACAGAACCGGTAGCCTTCTACGCTCAGCGGCAGCGTGAACGCGTTCGCGTCATCGGATTTACTGCTCCCATATCGGACCGCCATGACCGACGGCACGATATTGTAATCCTGCAAAGCCCCTTTGAGCGGAATGATCGTCCCGTTCTCGCCCCTCTCGTAGTTGGAGGCGAGGTATGGGTAGAAATACCGCGTTTTCGTTATGTGCGTCGCCACATCGAAATTGCCGGTGTAGTTGTCTGTCACGCGGAACGTGAACGACATGATCGAACCGATGTCGATTCCTGACATCTCCAGCAAAGTTCCCATCGGCACGCCGATGGCGGATGTAGTCATGATCGTCCCGACGTTGGTCACGTTCGTGAAATAGAACTGGTCGGACATCGACTCCAGTTCTTCCCGGCTGTAAACGGCCTTGACCCGGCTGTCCAGCTTGTCGCCGCGTTCGCCGAAGTACTGGACGCGCACCTCAAAATCGCCGTCGGCCGCGTACGCCACGGCGGGAATGAGCAAAGCGCACTGGAGCAGCATGATGAAACATGCGCATATCAGCGCCAGTGTTTTTTTGTACTTTCTCCCATTCTTTCCGTTCATCAATAGCCAAGCTCGTTTCGATCAAACACCCTGCCATACGATAATTGGTAGAATTCATCGACGTCGCGGGCCAACTTCTCCTCACTGACCAGATCCGGGTACATGACGTGGATCATGTATTCGGTGCCCAGCGCGCTGACGATGCCCGGGAATTCCCAGAAATCCCGCTTTGCCGGCATGACCTGCACATGCCCGTCTTCGACCGCGTGGATCTTTGCCCACGCCTTGTCAGAATAGAGGTCGTCCGCGTCATACACGGCGCTCTCGCTGCCCGTGATGAAAATGTATTCCGGATTCCACTGGAAGATCTGCTCGGTCCCGGCGGTCGGCCACAGCTCCGTCGCTTTCAGGTCCGCCGCGCAGTTGATGGCGCCGGCCCGCTGGAGCATACCGCCCTGCAGCATCGTTCCGTCTGCCACCTTGCCGATTGACGTTCCCATGACGATGGCGGTCTTTCTATCTTTCTCCGGGATCGTGGAAACCAGTTCTTCCGCTTCCGCGATCTTCCCGTCATAGTAAGCGATCAGTTCGGCAGCTTTCTCTTCCGCTCCGCAGACTTTGCCCATGATATCCAGCGCCGCCGTCATCTCCTCCGGCGTCTCCACATCGATCCCTACAGCCGGGATCCCGATGCTTTCGACCGCCTCCAATGTTTCTATGTCGCTGGCTTTATGGAAAAACACATCCGGTTTCAACTCCGCCAGCGCTTCGATATCGGCCACGCCCTGGCCGACCTGGGCGCAGTCCGCCAGCGATGGCTGGACTTCCTCCAGGAACGGCTCGCTCTTGCCGATGCCTTTGATCTTATCTCCTTGACCGAGACTCAGGAGAAAGCGGACCACCACGCGGTAGCAAAGCGCGATGCTTTGCGGATCCTTGGTGACCGTGACTTCCCGCCCCGCCTGATCGACAATGGTCAGTTCCGTATCCGTTTCGGAAACGACGGTGCCCGGTGGCTCGCTGCTCCCCGGATCCGCGGACCCGCCGCATCCCGCAAGGCACAAGCAGACCATGATCAGTGCCAGAATCAGTGATGTGATTTTTATAGTTCTGGAACGAGACATACGGTCCTCCCGAGTTCTTCCATGTATTTCAATTGCAAATCGATTCCATACACATCCCGCAGCAGTTCTTCCGTCAGAATATCGCTGCTGTCCCCCTGCAGGATCTTCCCGTCAAAGCGGACGATCGCCGCCTTGCCGCCGAGAAGAAGCGCATGATCCGGATTGTGCGTCGTGATGACCACCGAGAACCCTTCTTCCGCCATCTCCCGGATCCGCCGGAGGACGCGGTGCTGATTCCCGTAATCCAAGTGTGCCGTCGGCTCATCAAAGAGAATGGCTTCCGGCTTCTGCACGATCGCCCTGGCGATGAGCAGCTGCTGCCGTTCCCCGCCGCTTAGGTTCAGATACGAGCGGTGCGCCAGGTGCGCCAGTCCCATGCTGCGCAGCACCTCCATGCAGCTCTCTTCATCCTCCGCAGTCGGACGGCTGAACGTGCCCGTTGCCGGCGCGCGGCCCATCAGTACGAAGTCCAGCACGGTATAATCGAACGACGGCGTGTGCATCTGCGGCACGTAACCGACCAGCGCCGCGATCTCTTTCGCCTTCATCTCCGCGAGATCTTTGCCGCACAGCGAGATCGAACCGCTGTCCGGTTTCAACAGCCCCGCCATGCAATTCAGCAGCGTCGTCTTGCCGGCGCCGTTCGGCCCCAGAATGCAAAGCACTTCGCCCCTGTTCAGGGTCAGGGATGCACCATCCAGAACTTTGCGGTCCCCGGAAGGATATGAAAATGTAAGATCTTTGACCTGATAAATGCTGTCCATCGTCTTACCTCAGGTTCCTTCTCTGCCGGTACAGCAGCCATGCGAAAAACGGCGCGCCGATGATCCCGGTCAGGATGCTGACCGGCATTTCGGCCGGCCCGATGATCCTCGTGACCGTATCCACCAGAAGCATGAAGATGCCTCCGATGATGCAGCACCCCGGAAGCAGGATCCGGTTGTCGGAACCCACCATCATTCTTCCGAAGTGCGGAATGACCAGGCCTACCCATCCTATGGTCCCCGAAATGCAGACAGCACCTGCTGTCAGCACCGTGGAACACACGATGCATATGCCCCGCAATAAGGAAACGTTCGCGCCCAGCGTCTGCGCTTCCTGTTCTCCCAGTGACAGGATATTGATCCACCAGGCCATGGCCAGAACGACGACCGCGGCCGCGATACTCAGCGGGAGCACGCTCAGTACCGTTCCCGCTTTCACGTATGCAAAACTCCCCAGCTGCCAGTACGTGATGGCTGCCAGCTGCGTCTCCGGATCCGCGATGTACTTGATGAATCCCAGAACGGAGGACATCGCTCCGCCGGTGATGATGCCGGCCAGAACCAGCATGATGTTGGAATCGCTGCGCAAAAGCCTCGGTATCAGGATCGTCAGCGTGACCGCCAGGATCCCTCCCAGGAACGCAAAGATCTGAACCAGCCCGGCTGCCAGGCCAAGCAGGATCGCGATCGCCGCGCCCACGCAGGCACCTGCAGATACGCCCAAAAAGTCCGGTGAAACCAGTGGGTTCTTGAAAATGCCCTGGTAGACCGCGCCGGACAGCGCCAGAGCCGCCCCGACCAGAACGGTCGCCATGGTCCTCGGCAGGCGGACGCCGATCAGCATGTTCTCATCCATGCTGTCCCACCCCGAACTCAGATGCAGCAGTTTCCCGAAGAGGATCCGGATGCATTCGCCCGGCGGGATGGAGTATTTTCCCACGCACAGGCACGCTAAAATCAGAGCCAAAAGCAACAAAAACAGGCCCAGATTGATCAACCTTCCCTGCTTTTTCTTCTGTGTTATTCTGTTGTCCTGCACGTTTTTGTTCATAACACAACTATTTTAACAGAGCACAGGGGCCGGGACAACCCGGCCTCTGCACTTTCGTTGTTTCATCAACGTGTTATTTCTTGACCTTTGCGCTCTTGATGTTGGAGAACGAGCTGGTTACTGTCGTTTCCCCGGTTTTCTTGAACGCTTTGATCTTGTAATAGTAACGTTTGTTCTTCTTCAGCTTCTTCGTCGAAAGAGAGACCTGAACGGTCTTGGCCTTGTTGACCGTCTTGACCAGCTTGTACTTGCCGGCCTTTTTCGCTGCACGGTAAACTTCATAGCCGGTCGCTTCGTTGACCGTCTTCCACTTCAGAACTACTTTGCCCTTCTTAGCCTTTGCAGAAGTCAAGGAAGGCACGACACCGTCCAGCGGATTGTCTTCCGGGAATCCCCCGCTGAAATCGCAGACCGCCAGTCCATTGGCCGTTCCGGAATACAGCGTTTTGCCGTAGAAGTCCAGGCTGTAGACGTTGTTGTAGGAAGGTGTCTCCGGCCATGCGCCGGTCGTGGAGTCGAACTGCTCCGTCACCTTGAGCTTCCCGTCTTTGATGACCGGATCCTTTATGTACAGCACGCCATCGGCCGAGGTGCCGAACCACAGGCCGCCCTCCGGATCGATAGTCACCATGCGCAGTTCAGAATTCGAAGCGCCGTCAAAATACTCTTTCCCCAGCAAATCGAAGCCGGTCGTCTGAATTGGTTGCGTGCGAGGACTCGCTACATACCAGACGGTTCCTCCGACATTGTCCATGCCGGCATAGGAACCGGAGGCTATGATCCACGCACCGCCGTTCTGATCGACGGCAATATCACGGATCCACACGTCCCCCAGACGATAGAAACCGGTCATGCTGTCAGGCGGCGAAGTGTACTGATAGGATATGATTTCGCCATCCTTGAAATACGCGAATCCGCCGATGAACGGCATCGACCCGTCGGATGCCTCGCTGTCCGGATAGAAGCCGCACCAGATTCCGCCGTTTGCGTCAAACTCGATGTTGTCGACGGACATGGCCGGAAAACCGTCTCTGTCGTCCCATGTCTGCCAAGTGCCCCTTGCAGGATCGTATTTCGTCAGGCCGCCGAATGATCCGAACCAGACATTGCCAGAAGCGTCAATCTTGATCTCCTGCACGTAGTCGTTCGGTACCATATTCGGTGCCCGGTAATAGGTCAGGTCTCCGTCTTTCATGTAGACGACGCCTTTGTTATTGGACGGATCCGAGTAACTGGCGTTCTGCGTCATCCAGACGCCGCCCTGATCATCCGGGCAGAGCGCGGAGACGAATCCTGTCGATAATGCCGGCTCGGATTTCGTATTGTATATTGTGAACTCTTCGGATCCGCTGGCCTGGACCGCGGCGCCTCCGCCGTAAGTCCCGACCCACAGATTTCCGTCTTTATCCATTGCGGTGGAACGGATTCCTGCCATCGGAAGCTGTCCCTCTGCGCCGGTTCCCTCGTAGGTCTTAAAGGCCGGCGCTTCCGACTTCGTCACTTTTGCCGATGACATCTGTTTCACAGAAGCTGCGTTTGAAGACGCTGCGTTTGAAGACGTTTTGATCGAGGAGGCTTCCATTTTAGAAGGTACCGTATCATGGGTCTTGACCGTAATCGAAATGACCTCCATGATGCACGCACCCTGCGCGTTGTGGACCATTAACCGCAGCGGACCGCCCTTGTTGTCGACGGTGGAATCGTAACCGACGCCAATCGGGGTGGTTTTACCGCCTGCCGCTAACGGATATCCGTCAACCGCATACGCCAGAAGGACCGGCACCCGGTTCTCGCCGTCCTTGATTCCGTTCTTAAGACCATCCAATCCAGCCTTTTCTACGACATCGGCCGAATAGCCATCCTTGGCTTTGACGGTGATCGTGATCGGATCATCGATGCCAGGAACATCGGCAAACTGCGTCTGAATGAGCTGCCAGAAATTGAGTCCCTCCCAAGTGTTCTCACTTACAGCATAGATCTTTTCCTGTGAGATCAGCTCGTTCATATTCTCCAGTTCTTCAACGGTCAGCGTATCGGTTCTCTCCGTGCCGTCATTTCCGACGACCTTCATCTCCAGCGTGTCGTCCAGATAGCTCATGAAGAGTTCGGAACTGTTGTGCTTCCAGCTTACCGTTTCACTGGACGTGACCACGATCTTGATGACGTCGTTCAGGACCTTTGGCGCGTTGACATCGTTCTTGTCCGTTTGTCCAACGACCAGCTTCAACGGACCGCCGCTGTTCTTGTACTTCTTGCTGTATCCCTTGGATTTCGCCGTTTTGACCAGCGGTTTACCCAGTTTCGTATTCTTGATCTTCACGGAGGAGGATCCGTATGCCAGCAGGACCGGCAGATCCTTCTTCTTCGTTACGGCACTGTAGTACGTGTCTTTCATGATCTCCGACAGGCCGAAGACGTATGGCTCGGTTGGATTCGCGGAGGTATATACCAGTACCTTGTCCGCGTTCGTCTTCAATCCAACGTCCGTCGACTTCAGGAATTCGTACAGGGAGAGTCCACGGTAGCGGATCTTCTGAACTTTGCCCTTATTGTTCCGGATGGAGAAGTCCTTCGTATAGACGAGAGACTGCTTTCCTTCCAGATCATTGACGGTGAACGTCTTTTCGTTCAGGAGACGTGTGCCGTCTCCAGAGACGGTGAGTTCGTTCTTGCCTAACTTATTGTATGGCGCTCTTACATGCGCGTACTTGTCCGGCTTGAGATCGATCACGATCGTATTGACGCTGGCCAATGATCCTGCAATCGTCTTTGCCTTCTTCGACGTTCTCGGGAAGATCACCTGCAGCGGGCCGCCGCTGTTCTTGACCTTAAAGGACGTCGCCTCGGTCGAAGCTGTGCTGACGGCAGTCAGCTGATCGCTGGCCAGATACCCTTCGGACCCGGTTCCCTTTACCATCGGATAGCCGTTCTTCGCAAAGGCGATGACCGGGAAGAGCGTATCCAGCTTTGTCTTGGCGTTGTAACCGTTCTTCATCTTCAGGGCTTTGGACAGGCTCATTGACAGTTTCTTCTTCCCTGCCTTGAACGTGATCGTGCCCTGTGATCCCTGCAGTTCTACAACGTTCTTGAGGAAGTATTTCAGGTTGACCCCTTCATACAGGTCGCTCTGATACTTTCCTTTTTTGCCGGTCTCATAATAGTCCTTTACACGGGCTTCCCGCAGCTGCGCAGCTGACAGTGTCCCGTCATAGATCAGGTTCTCCAGATCTTCTACCGTGTACGTTTTGGTGACTTTGTTCGTCCCGTTCTTGATGACGACCTTCAGCGGCTGATCCTTGAGTTCTTTGTACTTGGAATCGGCCGGCTGGAAAGCATGGGTGCTGTAGTGATACGTGTCTTCGCCGACGATGATCTTATCCAGCAGCTTCGCCTGGTTGGAACCGTTCGCGTGGCTGTAATTCATCTTGCCGGAGATGACACGGAGCGGGCCGCCGTCATTGGACAGGCCGCTGAGGTATCCCTTCAGATCCTTGTTGATGACGTACGGATAGCCGTTGACGCCGTAGGAAACGAGTACCGGATAGCCGACGCTCAGCTTGTCTCCGGTCGTTACATCATTATCAACACGGATGTTTTCGTTTCCGACGTAGGTTCCGTCATTGTTGTCGTTGGCGTTCTTTTCATAGAACCCGAAGCTGTCCGGATCCGCTACCTGCTTCAGCGAGAAGACATCGAATCCGCCGTAGTTATCCGTGGACCGGAAGGTGACCTTCGTGCTCTCGTCGGAGGCTTTTGCAGCATCAACGCCTGAATGGCGGAGCAGGCTCCAGAGCGTTACGCCTTCATAGGTGTTCACGTACCAGTAGCTGGAGTTGGCCAGGCTGTACTCGGAACGCCAGCCGTATCCGTTGTCGACGACTTCTCCGTCCGCATCGTATTCGACAAGTTTCTCGAGATCGGCAACTTTGTAGTTGATTTCCCGTCCGATCTCATCGCCGGTAACGGTCAGGACGTATTGTGTGTTCTTCGCGGTATTGTATGGCGCCTTGTCATGTTTGAATCCCGGAGTCTTCTCCCGTTCCACATAGATGTACGCCATGTTCCCGAATTTGGTGTAATTCTCGTTCCCGCCATATTTGTCGCGGTCATAGACGAATTTCAAACATCCGTCATTATTGCCCAGGTCGAGGTTCTCTCCGGTCCCTCCGTCAAAGACGAACGGTCTGGCCCCCGTGCCGTCCGCGTACGCGGTGCCGTAGGCAACGATTGCCGGACGCCCTTCATCGTGCATCTTCTGGATGTCGTCCAGTGTCAATTCCGCGATCGTCTTGCGGTTCCGGTTCTTGATCAGAACCCTCTTGGCTTCGTCTGTCAGCTTGATCCCGTTGTCACCGCTCTTCATGTTATGCAGCAGGTAATACAGATCAACACCTTCATAGGTCCTCTCTGTCTTAACCCCATTCCGGACGTCCGTATAGACATCGCGGAAACAGCCGGCATTGCGCGATTCCATATCCTTTACGGAAAGCGGAACGCTCGTCTCGGTTCCCGGGCCTTCAATGGTCAGCGTCGCGCCGGTAATGGCGTCGATGTTGTACGGGCCTTCCTGATCGAGACCGCCGTTGGTGATGTGCTTGTACTCACTCGTTGAGAAGTCAGGCCCCTCACCCTTGCTGACGGTGATTCCGTTGATCATTTTCGCCGGCTTGAACCCGTCACCCATCAGAGTGAAATAGCCATGCAGGCTGCTGTCGTTCTTAGCCGTATCGTAAACGGTCTTTCCATCGATCTCGTACGCGAGGATGTAGTTGCCCTTGACCAGTTCGCCTACGGTCATCGGCTGATCATCGTTGACCGGATAATCGTCGACCGTTGTGAACGAAACCAGTGCGCTGTCCGCGTATCCGTCCAGCAGCACGGACATCGGTACGCCTTTGCCTGCCGCATGCTGCGCGCCGCTCGAGTTCTCATAGTCGTATTCTTTGGATGCAAAAGGCATCAGCAGCAGATCCGCACGTGTATAGGTCTGATCGTCGACCGTGAGCATCACTTCATCAATCGGATCCCCGACCAGGACGCGGTTCACGGCTGCCTTGCTTCCGCCATTGAGCAGCGGACCGTTCATATCTTCCGGACCGGCATAATCTCCGCCGCCCAGTTGTCCGACGTACAGTCTCAGATTTTTGTCTTCCGTTCCGGCAGATTCAGGAACGCCTCCCTGATCTTCCGTTTGTTCCGCGTAGTTCCACGCGATAACGGCCGGAACTTCCGTGGCTTTGGATTCCACAAAATCTTCATACCAGTATCTCGGCTGGTCGAATCCCGGAGCCGGTTCGATGCTGTTCAGATTCTTGTAGGTGCCAAGTCCTGTTACATTGTCTTCTTCATTCCGGTACGTGCCGCCTTTCTGGAAAGCAGCCGTATATCCATCGGTGGCGACGATGCAGACGCGCTCATCCGTGGTCGTCAGGTCACTGACCAATGCACCGAGTTCAATGCCTTTGACTCTGTGCTGCGACTTGGTGAACGGCGGCTTTTGCTTTTTCGATGAATAGACGTACTCACCGGCCACTGTCTTGAGCTCGTCTAAGGAATAGGAACACTCCTTGGAAACGTTGCTCGCTGAATAGGCGCTGCCGCCGAGGACGCCCGTCCCCGTAACGACCAGTGCAGGCGTCTGAATGCTCAGAGAGTCTTCCGGTTCTGCATAAGAGACTCCCATACCGTTCAGCGGCATCATGGTAAAGACCAGTGCTACTGAAAGCAATGCAACCAGGAACCTGGACAGGTTTTTCTTAATGGTTGTTCTTAACATGTCTCTTCCTCAATATTCCGAAACCGGATCCAATACCGGATCCGGTTTCGATCTGTCAATCATTATCCCAATTTATTGTTGTACGAAATGTACCGCTTATTTTACCTTGACCTTCTTGGCTGCGGACAGGTTCTCCAGAGTGGCGATCACATTGCCGTCCTTGTCTTTCTGGTTAACCACTGCCTTGACCTTGAAGAAGTATACCTTGCCCTTCTTCAGCTTCTTGTTGGTGAAGCTGGTCTTGTCGCCTGCCAGTGTCTTGACAGTCTTATACTTGCCGTTCTTCTTGGTCGCTCTGAGAACTACCATGTTCTCGGCGTTAGGAACGGCTGCCCATTTCACAGTCGCCTTTTTCTTGCCCGCCTTTACACTTGCAACCGGCTTGTCCAGTGCTCTGACCTTGAGCTCGGTAACATCGGTGTACCAATCGGACTTGTTGATGTCCCCTTCGAACATCTGGCCGCGGAAGACAGTCTGTACCTTGGACTTGTCTGTGCCTTCGACCATGTTCCAGGCAAACATCATTTTATTGGTTGCTGTAATGTCCTGTTCATAGACATAATCGAACCAGTATGCTTTTTCACCCGGCTTTGATCCGGTGCTGACTGCCGTCACATCGATCAGTTTCGCTCCGGTCTTCAGTCCGGCAAGCCCGATGAGATCTTCGACGGTAACGCCATCAACGGTCACGTCGAACTCTTTCAGGCTCTTGTTGACGCCGTGGAACGGAACTTCCTTCTTTGTGATCGCCTTGATCGCTTCATCGTTCTTCATCGTCTTCATGTCAGCGTAGCTGAGCTCTGTCACTACATCACCGGTCACTGCGAGACCGCTGACAGTTGTGTCTTCTGCAAAGACTGCGCCCATGGTCAGCGGCATCATGGTGAACACCAGTGCTCCAACCAATGCTGCCATCAGCAATTTTGACTTGATGCTATGTTTTCTTTCTGCACGCATGATATTTTCCTCCTTGCTTGCTTAGTAATAATAGATAATGATTATTTGACTTTAATGTATTTCATAGCGCTGTAGCTGCTGTAAACTGGTTCGCCGGATACGTTCCGGTACGCGCGGATCTTATAGAAATACTTCTTGCCCTTTTTCAGTTTTTTGTTTTTGAAAGTGAGCGTCTTTCCGCTTTTGATGGTCTTGATTGCTTTATAGGTCCCGCTTTTCTTCATGGAGCGGTAGATGACATATCCGTTCGCGCCTTTTGTCTTGGCCCATTTCAGAGTGACCGTTTTCTTGGCGGAAGTGATCTTATTGATGACCGGCTTGTCCAGGCTCGGTACGTCCGTTTGCGCATCGGTATAATCGCTGCAGGCCGTCAGCCCCGTTTTCGGGTCCGTCGTGATGGCCCGGATCTTGTAATAGTATTCCTGTCCGGTATTCAGCTTTGTATCGGTGTATTTGTCGACCGTTTCGACGGTCGCAACGAGTTCGAATGCCTCTGTCTGGGATGCGCTGCGGAAGATTTCGTAGCCGGTCGCTTCATCGACTTGGGTCCAGCTGACCGTCAGGCTGTCATATCCCGCCCGCTCGACGCTGAGATCGGTCGGCGTGCCCGGTGCCTGCGGCGGATCGTTGTAGATCCGGATCTGCGTTACCCGTTCGATCGGCGCGTGTCCGCTGGCACACACCGTGAAAAAGCTCTGCGTTCCATCCGCCTCTTCGAAGAGGATCGGAGCCAGAGATGCTTCTCTGCTTCCGGTCTCATAGCAGAGCATCGGAAGATCGCCGCTGGTGTTGTATTTTGCTAAGACTTCTGCCCCCGTCAGGGTCACTTCCGTTCCATCCACGCAGGTCAGAACGAATTTCGTGGTTTCCTGATAAAACGGATTCGAACTGGCAAGACTGTTCAGGGTGATTCCCTTGTACCAGTTCGTCTGCTCTTTCGTGATGCCGCCCCGGGCCATGATGTCCGCGCGGCTGTATCCCTTCACATTTCCTCTGACCTGATTGTCGATCACGAGGACTTCGCTGAGCGGTTCGCCGGCGATCAGTTCCAGCCCTTTCGTCTCCCCGTTCCAAAGCGGATTGTTATAGTCTTCCGGAGTGACCTGCCCGACCGAAAGCTTCAGCTGGCCATTCGAATAATCCTTCGGCGTCAATCCGGACGGGTCTACGTACTGGTAGTTCCCGTTTTCCTTGGCGCCCCCAACGGCCCAGCCGATGATAGAAGGAACCTCAACGGCACCTTCCCATTTTTCCTCTTCCGTATACTTGTCCGCATTTTCTTTATACGCGCGCCAAATCTGCGGGAAATAATATCTCGTACCCGCCGATACGCTGAGCAACGACGGCGATGTGGCGGAATCGTGCCAGCCATTCGGTTCTGTTACGGCAGGATCGAAAATGATCTCATAGCCGTCCAGCGCACGGACCGCGTATTTCCCAGCATAGCTGCCAAGGCCGGCCGCATTCAGCACTGCCGCAACGCGGACACCTTGAACTTTGTAAATGTTCATGTTGTCGTAGTTGTTCTTGGCGGAATAGACGTAGGTGTTGTCCGCAGCGGCGCCCGAGTCTTCTCCGGCCATCTGCTTGAGCTCGCTGAGGGAATAAGCCTTTTCATTTCCGATATTCGCCGGCGTATATTTCCCGTCCGGTATCAGCTGATCGCCCGTTACAACGACCTGTGCCTCCGGTGCTGCCGTTTCCGCATGCGAAACTTCGGCCGGCAAAAGCAAAGTTCCCAGTGCGAATACCAGCGCAGTCATTATGGTCAATGCTTTACGGATGGATCTGTTCATCATTACGTCCTCTATAAAACAAAAGACATCGTTACTCTCGTAAGGATGTCCGCGGAAACCTCCCGCACACGAAAAGAGTAACATCTTAAAAAAAATCGGTTTCCGAAACGAAACCGACTGCATACACGCATCAATGATGCGTGCGTATTATTAAAGTAGTCGCTTTTCTTTCCAAATACGGGAGGCCTGGCAGTTTCCTGCCAAACCCTATCGTCTGCTGGCCATAGACCGCTTTCCGGCCCTTAGGCGTCCCAGCTCGAAAGGCGTTATTCAGTTGCTTGCTTGATATGATTATTATATAGTTTTAGATGCTTTGTTTCAACAACAAGATAGATTATATTGGGTTATTATTTTAACTTTTCCATTCTGTATCGTTGTTTAAACAATATTTATTGACAAACACCTGCCGACCCAGTAAAATTTATTCAGAAAAAGAATTGAATACCACTCCGACCCTTATATGACACACGTTGCCAGTGAGGGCGTTAGGGTTGCAGGAGCGATCCGGCAGCCTGCCATTGTGCGAAGGAGTCTTGATGGAACGTTTACCGTTCTTTTTGGACTTGCCTGCGCACTTTTTTATTGAAACTGTACGTCGAATTATCTTCTTTAAATTCACGTAATTGCTTGCTTGTTTTTGATAAAAAAGTGCGCAGACAGGTCCACCCTTTCTTTTGTGCGGAGCCACTGCCGAGCGTATCGGAAAAGCGGCTCTTTTTTTTACAGAAATCACGTCTTATTATTGATACTTTTTTCCCTTTTTCTTGACAGTAAATATTCCGATTCGTTAATATATAAGTACGTATAGTTTCAATATACAAAGCAAGCAAGTTACAAGTTAATATCAAAAACGGAGGCAATTATGAATTTAAAGAAGATGACGTTGAACATCAACGGTGCCGACCGTATGTTCATCTGTGATCCTGAAAAGGACACCCTTGCCGACGTACTCCGCCGCCTTGGCCTGACCGGAACGAAAGTCGGCTGCGGCATCGGTCTTTGCGGGGCCTGCTCTGTCATTCTGGATGGCAAAGTAATCCGTTCCTGCACGAGAAAGATCGGCAAAATGCAGGAGTACAGTTCTGTAACCACTATCGAAGGTATCGGTAGTGTCAATTACCCTCATCCACTTCAGTCACTGTGGGTAGCATGCGGCGCTGTTCAGTGCGGTTATTGCGTACCTGGTTTTATCGTGTCTGCATATCAGCTCCTGAAGGAAAATCCATCCCCGACAAGAGAAGATGTCAGAGACTGGTTCCAGAAGCACAGAAACGTCTGCCGCTGCACCGGCTACAAGCAGATCGTTGACGCGGTCATGGCTGCCGCTGAAGTTCTCAGAGGCGAAAAGACCGTCGATGACTTCCGCTATGACTGGTCCAAGGATATCGGCAACTTCTACGGCAAGCCGCTCGAACGGCCGAACGCTCTGCCTAAGGCCTGCGGCGTCTGCGATTATGGTGATGACGTAGAGCTCCACATGCCTGCAGAAACACTGAAGGTCGCTCTGGTTCAGCCTAGAGTCGCCAGCCACGCGAAAATCAAGAACATCGATACGAGCGTTGCAGAAAAGATGCCTGGCGTGCACACGATCGTTACCGCGAAAGAAGCCAAGGCAGCCGGTTGTAAGAACCGTCTCCTGACGTACGGATTCTCCGAAAGAACCGTTGAACTGGAACAGGTACACCACATTCTCGCCGAAGACCGGATCATGTTCTACGGCGATGTCGTAGCTCTGGTCTGCGCCGATACGAGAGAACACGCAAAGGCTGCTGCCGACGCAGTAAAGGTCGAAATCGAACCGCTAGAAGAATACATGAGCTACCTGGATGCGGTCAAGCCGGGTGCCAAGAATCTCCACGAGTTCCTGCCGGATACTTATGGACCGAACATCTTCTCCGAGCTGCCTATCCTGAAGGGCGACGCGGACAATGTTCCTAAGATCATCGAAGAAGCGCCTTACTCGGTAGAAGGATCGTTCTATTCTTCCAGAGAACCGCATATGTCCATCGAGGGCGATGTTGAACAGGCATACTATGATGAAGACAACAATCTCTGCATCCACTGCAAGACCATGACGCTCTACTTCGACAGAGACGACATCGCGGAAGCGCTTGGCATCGATGTGGATACACTGAGAGTTATCGAGAACCCGACCGGAGGCTCCTTCGGATGGGCGATGAGCGCGCACACCTATTCCATGGTCGGCATGGCAACCATCGTAACGCAGATGCCTTGCTCACTGTCCATGGATTACGATCAGTTCATGGCCGTAACTGGCAAGCGTTCACCGACCTACTTCAACTGCAGAATGGCCTGCGATGAAAACGGCAAGATGATCGCTGGTGAATATGATGCCGGCCTGGATACCGGTCCATTCTCCGAACTGGGCGATGACAAACTGACAAAGATCTCCCGGTTCATGTTCTATCCATACTACATTCCGAATATTGCCGGTCTGTCAAGAGTTGCTTATACCAACCACTCTTACGGAACCGCATACAGAGGCTATGGCGCACCGCAGGCATATACTGCATCCGAAGCCATCGTCGATATGCTGGCGGAGAAAGCCGGAATCGATCCGTTCGAATTCCGCTATAGAAATATCGCCAGACCGGGACAGGACAACATCAACCAGTATCCATATCTCCACTATCCAATGGAAGAGATGATGGATGCGCTGAAGCCGAAATATGACAAGGCCAAAGCGGAAGCCGAAGCGTGGAACGCTGAGCACGATGACATCAAGAAGGGCGTCGGCGTTGCGTGGGGCGGATACAATGTCGGCCTTGGCGCTGTCGATGAAGCGCATGTTGCCATCGAACTGATGCCGGACGGCACCTTCCGCAAATATGACACCTGGCAGGATCAGGGTCAGGGCGGAGATCAGGGATCACTGATCTGTACACTGGAAGCACTGAAGGAATACTTCCCGGACATTACTCCAAACGACGTCAAACTGGTTCAGGACGACAGCAAGTATTGCCCGAACACCGGTGAGTCCGCTGGATCCAGATCGCACTATGCGAATGGTAAGGCTTCCATCGTTGCCGCTAAGGGAATCGCCGATCTGATGAGAAAAGAAGACGGAACCTACAGAACCTACGATGAAATGGTCGCCGAAGGAATCCCGACAAGATATGACGGCAACTGGTTCACGACAGACGAATACGATTACTTCTATGACCTTGACCCGAATGACGGATCAGGCAACCCGACGTACACTTACACATATGCTCTGTATCTGGCGACCGTCGACGTTGAAGTCGCGACCGGCAAGACCAAGTGCACCGGCATGACATGTGTTGACTGGATCGGCAAACCTGGTAACATCCAGGCAGTCGAAGGACAGATCTACGGCGGTATGTCGCACTCGATCGGATTCGCTCTCATGGAAGACTACGAAGACGTCGAAAAGGATTGGAACATGATGAAGGCCGGTATCGCCTACATCAAGGACATTCCGGACTATCCTGCATTCGACTTCATCCAGATGGATGGATATGATCCACGTGGACCTTTCGGTTCATCCGGAGCATCCGAAGCATTCCAGTCATCCGACCATGTGGCTGTCATCAACGCGATCCACAACGCAGTCGGCGTACGTATCTACGAACTGCCTGCAAGACCTGCCAAGGTCAAGGCCGGTATCGAAGCGCTGGCTAAGGGCGAACCGGATCCGAACAAGCCGGAGAAATACTTCCTCGGTAATGATCTTTACGAAGCACTGGATGCCATCAAGGCCAATCCAATGCAGCCGACAAGACCGGAAGACGTTCCATTCCAGCACCTCGGTGAAGAAGGTATCCGCTGGAAGGAAGGCCAGGAAGACCAGACGGTTAAATAGAAACGGTTCAAAAATGAACACGAAAAAAGAGGTTCGCTTCAGGCGAACCTCTTTTGTTATTACTGTGTTTTTCAAACGATTATCAGCCACCTGCCGACTTGCCGTTGACTTTGATCACGTCACCGTCATTCAGGACCTCTTCTTCTTTCATCTTCTTGCCGTCCCGGATCAGGAAACCGTACAGCCGGTTCTGTTTCGGAACGATCTTGAAGTAATCCAACAGATCCTGTCCGGTAGCGCCGTCAGGCAGTTCGATATTGGCTACGTTCTTCCAGTTGTTCAACTGTCTTACCGGCCCGTTGAACTGAACCTTGATTTTCATCACGCTCTACCCCTCCTGTCTGTCAATATACCGGGCGAAGATCTTCTGCGCATCATCGCCGCTTGCTACTCCATTTATTATAGCACGTCCATCCGGGAAAAGCTTGAAATCCGCTTCATCATTTTTGAACATCGTGAAGAAACGGCTTTTCTTGACTTCCCCTTCTCCTTCGAGGGCTTTGATCACGCCTTCGTAGTCGAAGCTGCCGTCGTCCTCCGGCGTGACCTGATAAGCATCATGCCCGCACAGAGAAGCGGTGTAGTTCTTCTGACGGTGTTCCAGTCGGTTGTACTGATGCTTGCCGCACACCGGGCAGTCCGGATCGATGTCTACATCGATGAACTCGGTGTAACAATCCCATGCATCCAGGGATACCAGCTGATGGGAAACCGATTCGGAACCAACGATGATCTTCATGGCTTCCGCCGTCTCATAAGCGGCAATAATCGTGGTGATCGGACTGATGACACCGACGGTATCGCAGGTATCATATGTGCCGTCTTCCGGTATTTCCCCGAGGAGGCATTGCAGGCAAGGGCCTTCGCCAGGAAAGATGTTCATGCTCATCCCGCCGCTTCCCACGACTCCGCCGTAGACCCAGCGGACATTGTGTTTCTGGCAGGCTTCGTTCAGAAGATACCGGGTCTCCAGATTATCCATTCCGTCGATGACCAGATCGACATCGGAAATCAGCTTTTCGATGTTGTATGGATTCACATCGACGACCCTTGGATCGATCTCCACCTCGGAATTGATTTCACTCAAATGCATTTTCGCGGCTTCGGCCTTCGGAATCATTTCCTCTGCGTCCCGCTCCGTGAACAGCACCTGCCTTTGGAGATTCGTCAGTTCCACGATGTCCCGGTCGATCAGCCGGAGATAGCCGACACCGGCTCTGGCCAGGTTGTTCGCGATGGAGGAGCCAAGCGCTCCGATACCGATGACGCAGACCCTGGCCTCCTGCAGCTTTTTCTGCCCTTCCGGACCGATTGGGTAAAAGATTTCCTGTCTGTGATATCTTCCTACTTGCATGATTATCCTTCCGAAATAGTACTACTATTTCAAACAGGGAAACCGCGAAGGCCTCCCTGTTTGACTTACGATAATTGATTCGCCGCAGCGTCGTTTATTCCTCGTCGCCGCCGATCGGGTTCAACCGGATATCTTCCAATGTCTCCTCAAAGTCGGATCCCAGGAAGTACTTTTCCGGAACGTTCGGATTCGGTTCGCCCTTGGCAAGCGCTTCGATACCTGCCTTAACCTTTTCCGGTCTTGCAGGCAGTTCGTGAATTCTTACGCCAGTCGCGTTCTTGATCGCATTGATGACCGCCATGTGGTCACCGGACTGGAATGCTTCCGATCCGCCGGAGGACCCGAATGGGTTCGTCGTTCTCGGCGTGCACATGTGGATCAGCTGGATGTCATCCGGCAGCATGTTCGCTGTCGCGATGCCCATTCCTGCCAGATTGTTATGCTTCTTGACATCGTCGTAGTCTTCATACAGCGCATAGCCGATGGAGTGTGCGATGCCGCCATAAGCCTGACCATCGAGGCAGGTCGGGTTGCCGATGACGCCGACGTCATCTACGCAGACGAACTTGTCGACGGTCGTCTTGCCGGTCTTCATATCGACTTCAACGACGGACATGTACAGGGAATACGTGAACGCCGGTGTCGGTTCGCCGATGCCGGTATTCGGATCCAGGTCAGATAATGTCTCGTCATCTGAGTTCATATACTGGGCATCGTATCTTGTCGGGATGCCTTCCGCGACCATTTCATCGTAGGTTCTGTAGGTGCCGTCTTCCTTTCTCATCGCATCCTTCAGCTTTTCAACAGCCATGACGAGCGTCTTGCTGTTCATGTAGTGCTGACGGGATGATGCGGATGAACCGGAGTCAACGCCATAGACACTATCGTTCTGACGCAGAATGATATCATCTCTGGTCACGCCGAATTCCTTCAGCGCCTCCAATGTGACGATCAGGGAACCGACGTCGCCGCCCTGTCCGACATCCTGCCAGGTGTCGTACTTGATGAACTTATTGCCTGGTGCCAGCTCGATGCCCAGCGTACACTGGTCAGCAGCACCTTCGGTTACATTGTAGCCGCCCCATGCAACGCCGACGCCCTTCTTGACGTCTTCATGTTCTGCGTTCCATGCCTCAACTTCCTTCTTTGCTTCTTCGTAAATCGGACGCATCTTGTCCATCATGCCTGCCATCGGATACTCTCTGTACGGCTTGCTGTTGACGTTCAGATCGCCTTCTCTGGCAACATTGATATAACGGAATTCGAACGGATCCATGCCGATCTTCTCGGCCATCATATCCATCATGGCCTCTCCGCAAGTATACGCCTGTGGTGATCCGTATCCTCTGTACGCGCAGCCGAAGTTATGGTTGGTCGTCGCGACTCTGGAAATCGCTCTGACATTCGGTACGTTGTATGGGAAGTACGTGAATCTTGCCGGTCTCCAGGTCAGGTCATCGCCCAGTTCGTCATAGGAACCATGGTCAAGAGCGAAGTCCCATTCAGCAGCGATGATCTTGCCGTCCTTATCGCATGCGAGTCTGGAGTTGGACCATGACGGTGCACGCTTGCCGGTAAAGGCGATGTGCTCCTGATACGTCATGGACAGAGCGACTGGCATTCCGTCGCAAGCCTGGCAGACTTCCGCTGCCAGTGCGTAAGACTGTCCGGATGTGGACCATCCGAAGGACGCGCCGGTCGGGTTCTGGATAATACGGATCTGTTCTACCGGCAGGCCGGTCGCTTCGGAAACGTCATACAAGTGCGCGCCGATGGCCATGGCCTTACAGTGGACGCACAGGATTCCGTTTTCATCAAAGTAACACTGAATCGAGTCGGATTCGATTTGCGCATGCGGCTCTCTCTGTGAATAGAAGCTGCCTTCTACTACATATGCGGCATCTTCAAAAAGCTTGCCTGTATCATGTCCGGCTCCTTTGATCGTCGGCTGTATGCACCACATATTCGGGTGCTCTTCGTGGATACGGATCGCATCCGGCTTAACAGCGTCGAGGTAGTTCAGGTATTCCGGAAGCTGTTCGATCTCGACCTTGACTTTGGCTGCCATCTCCTGCGCGTGTTCCTTGGTGTCCGCTACTGCTACCGCAACGCAGTCGCCATAGTTGTAGATCTTATCCTTCGCGATCAGGTAGTGGGTCTTCGCGTCTGTCTGTGTTCTCGGTGTGAATACCCAGAATGCCAGAACGTTCGGGCCCGGGCAATCTTCTGCCTTGACAACTTTGTAAGCGCCAGGGACCTTCATCGCTTCTGTCGTGTCGATGTTCTTGATTTTCGCGTGGAATGCGATTCTCGGCTGTACCATAACAGCGTGGAGCGTTCCGGACGGCATCTTCATTTCGATGTCATCGCCGTAGTCGTCTACGCCGCAGACTCTCGCGAGGTTGCATGGACGAAGCATGGATTTACCATACTGTTCGCCGGCAGGTGCATCCGGAATCTTCAGATCGTCAACAGTGATCTCGCCGCGCAGGCACTTCGCTGCAAGCATGACGGAATCGACGATCTGCTTGTAACCAGTACATCTGCAGATGTTTCTGTGTTTCGTGAACCAGTCACGGACTTCTTCTCTTGTCGGATCCGGATTTTCTTTCAAAAGCTGGTAAGTCGAAACGATGAATCCAGGGATGCAGAATCCGCACTGAACAGCACCATGGTACATGTACGCTACCTGGATCGGATGCAGGAAGTTCGGCTGTCCAATACCTTCGATAGTAGTTACTTCGCTGTACTCTTCAACCTTGGAAATCTTCTTCGTGCAGGAACGAACGACTTTGCCGTCGAGGATGACGGAGCAAGCACCGCAGACGCCTGTTCCACAACCTACTTTTGTTCCGGTAAGACCAAGCCGCCGAATGACCGTTGCGAGAGTATCCTTTTCAGGATCGCAAATAAACATTCTATCAGCGCCGTTGATCTTAAGGGTCATCTTCTTTAAATTCATAATTTCCTCCAATTGATACTTGTCTGATTGTGACTTTTGCTTTGTGACTTTACGTACAAAAAGTATATCAGTTTCCGCTTGATAAATCAAATTAATTCTGCGATTCCTGCGCTTATATGATATACTTTATGCAGCAAGCAAAAAGGAGTTATTTACTATGATCTATCTTGATAACGCGGCTACTTCCTGGCCAAAACCGGAAGCTGTTTATGAAGCCGTTTCAGATGCCATACAGAAGGGCGGAAACCCGGGCCGTTCCCATTCCGAAAAAGCCCGCGCCGCGGCCAACGATATCGCTGCCGCCAGGACCGCCCTCGCCCAGCTGTTCCACATCGCGGATCCGACGCGCATCGTATTCGCGCTGAACGCAACGGACGCCATCAACCTGGGTATCCAGGGCATGGTAAAGCCCGGCGATCACGTCATCACCAGCCGAATGGAACACAACGCGGTAACGCGTCCATTAGCCTATTTGGAAGATGCCAGCGTGCGCGTGACGAAAGTCGCGACGGATCCAGTCAAAGGCGCGGATCTTGATGAGATCCGCAGTGCCATCTGCCCGGAAACAAAGCTGGTCGTCATGTCACACGCGTCCAATGTGACCGGTACGCTCAACCCGATCGAAGAAATCGGCGCGATCTGCCGTGAGCATGACGTCCCGTTCCTCGTTGACGCATCCCAATCCGCCGGCGCGATCCCGATCGACGTCGTGAAAATGAACATCGATCTGCTGGCACTTCCGGGACATAAATCTCTCCTTGGACCGACCGGAACCGGCGCGCTGTACGTCTCAGAACGCGTCTCTCCGCACCCGATCCGCTCCGGCGGAACCGGCGTATTCTCCGAAGTCCGTCTCCAGCCGGAACAGCTTCCGTATTACTACGAAGCGGGCACGCAGAACACGGTCGGAATCGCAGGGCTTTGCGCAAGCGCCCACTATATTCTGGAGCGTTCCGTCAACAACATCTATCACGAAGAACAGAAAATGCTGCAGCATCTGATCGACGGTCTGATCGCGATCCCGGGCGTTGTGGTTTATGGCCCGCACACGTCCCCTCGCGCAGCCGCTGTATCCTTCAATATCGAAGGAATGGACTGCGCCGATGTGGCGATGATCCTGGAGTCGTACTACGACATTTCCGTCCGCTCCGGACTGCAGTGCGCACCAGACACGCACCGCATGCTCGGTACCTTTGAGCTTAACGGAACGGTTCGCGTCAGCCCGGGCCTCTTTACCAAAGCAGAAGAAATCGACGCCTTTATCAAGGCCATTACGGAAATCGTCAACGGATAATCCTATGGAAGAATACGCAATCATCCGCAAACCTCTCGATCCAAACACCGGCGAACCGTTCGCAACGTGTTCCTACGCCCTGTTCCCGGGACTCGCTCTTGCGCAGTCCGAACCGGAACTGGTGGTTTTGCTGTACGATTCGCTGCTCCACCAGTACCCGGACACGGCGATGTGCTTATGCAAAGCCCCACGCCTGCTTTCGCAGTGGGAAGCGCTCGGGAAGCCGACGGTGATCCTCGCGACGCCGGAAGACCGGAAGATTTTCTGCGATGCTCCAGACGAGATCCCGACGGAGTCTTTGTATGAGCTGCTGTTGGAGCACAACGTCACCGGTGGTTGCAACCGCGAGTTGTACCGATTATCGGAGCCGGAGGAATGCGGATCCAAAGAGGCGTTGGCGGAACTGGCCGAGCAGATGGGCGTCGTCCTGTCCAATGAACCGCGCGTCCCGTTTCTGACCAGCAGCATGGAAGTGCGCAACGCGATGAAAAAGCAGGGTTTTGACGCTGTCCACATACTGGAGCTCATCTACGGCATGGGAAAATCCAATGCGCATCTAGCCCATACCCATGTGGAGGATCATGACCATGATCGCCACGAAGCGCCGAAAATCCGTGATGCTGTCATGGGAGAAACCGAACGGGCTGCATGCGAGGCCCTTTTTGATGAAGATATGAAAAAGAGGAATCTGCAGGATCTCCATGATACCCTGCTGTCCTTCTTCTGGGGTGAGTGAATGACCAAACAAAAAACCATTACCGCTGCCGAAGCGGTCCAATCTGTAAAATCTGGAGACCGTGTGTACGTCGGGACCAGCAGCAGTTTCGCATACGAACTGCTGGATGCCCTGTACGACCGGAAAGACGAGTTGGAAAACATCACCCTGCTCTGCTCCATGTCGATCACGCCTTGCCGGATGTTCGACACCGATTGGCCGGTCGATATTCCGCCCGGACAGAAAGGCAACCCGTTCATTTTTGATACGTTCTTTCTCGGCGCCGGCGAGCGCAGCGCCCACCGCAAACACAACATGGCTTTTGAATTCACCTCGTTCCATTTGAGTCAGGTGGATCTTTGGATGCGGGAAATCGGGCGCCCGGACGTCAGCTTTCTGCAGGTGTCCCGACCTGATGAAGACGGGTATTTTTCATATGGATCCGCCGGTATCTGTGACCATAAATACGTCATGGAAGAGACCCGGCGCGAGATATTCCTTGAGAGCAATACGGGCAGTCCGTACATCTTCGGCGAGGACAATCTGATCCGCGGCGATCACAAAAAAGTGGCCGGCATCGTCTATACCGACCGCAACGCTCCGGAGCTTATGCCGGATGAAATCGACGACATTTCGAGACAGATCTCGGAGCACGTCGTCCGTGAAGTCCCGGACGGCGCGACGCTGCAGCTGGGACTCGGGAAAGTCTCCACCGCCATCGGGTACGATCTGGAGCAGCGCAATGATCTTGGTATTTTCTCGGAGCTCTTCAGCCAGCCGATGATGAACCTCATGAGAAACGGCAACGTCACGAACCTGTGTAAAGGCTTTATGGACGGGAAAAGCGTCTTCTCGTTTTCGGCGGGAACGCAGGAAATGTATGATTTCATGGATCGCAATCCGTTGATCTATGGGGTTCCGTTCCCATTCGTCAACGACCCGCGGAACATTGCAAAGAATAAAAAAATGATCTCGATCAACTCCGCTATGGCGGCCGATCTCTACGGCGAAGTGGCTGCCGATGCCATCGGCTTCACCCAGCAGAGCGCCGTTGGCGGACAATTGGATTTTGTCAAAGGAGCGCAGTGGTCCGAAGGCGGCAAATCCATTATCGCCCTTTCGTCTTCGTTCATGCGGCACGGAAAACGGCAAAGCAAAATCACGCTGCAGTTCACTCCCGGAACGCCGGTCACGACGCCGCGCAGTGAAGTGCAGTACATTGCTACGGAATATGGCTGTGTGAATTTAAAAGTCCTGAATATGTCCGACCGCGTTCGGGCAATGATCTCTCTGGCGCATCCGGACTTCCGCGATCAGTTGACGCAGGAAGCTAAAGATGCGGGTCTGATTTAAGTTTCTTACCCGGAAGCTGAGCAACGACGATGGCTGCGAACAGGAACACACAGCCGATAATTTCGCGCGGGCCCAATGGGTCTTTCAGAATAATGGCGCTGGCCAGCACTGCGAAGACGGATTCCAGACACAAGAGCATGGACGCCAGAGTCGGATTCACATCCGCCTGAGCAACGACCTGGAAGGTATAGGCCACGCCGCAGGTCATGATGCCGGCATAGAACAATTCAAACCAGCTGGCGTGGATGTCCGAAAGCGTCGGAAGACTAAAGCCCAGTGCCGGATCGATAAAGAACATCAGCAAGAACGAAACGATTCCCACTACAAAGAACTGGATGCAGGACATTTTGACGCTGTCCACTTTTGGCGAAAAGTAATCAATACAGAGAATGTGTCCGGCATAGAGGAACGCGCAACAGAACACGAGGATATCGCCTTTGTTGACGTCGCTGAAGCCTCCGCCGGCCGGGATGCACAGCAGATACAGACCCACCGCGGACGCTCCCACGCAGGCCCAGAAAATCGGGCGGATCTTCCGCTTCAGAAAGACCCCGATAATAGGGACGAGAACAACGTAGAGTGCCGTAATGAAACCGGCTTTACCGGCGTTGGTGTAGTAAATGCCCACCTGCTGGAAACTGCCGGCAGCCATTAAAAAAAGACCGCAGCAAACCCCTCCCGTAAAGAGGAGCTTCTGCTGCTTTTTTTGTTGCTCTTTTTCTGCGGGTGTTGATTCGATCCGAGGGCCTTTACTCTTGCGATTCATGAAAGCGATAACCGGAAGCAAGGTCAGTGCGCCAATCATCATCCGCATCCCGTTGAAGGCGATGGGACTGATGGTGTCCATGCCGCTCTTTCGGGCGACGAATCCGGTTCCCCAAATGAGTGCTGTTATCAGCAGCATGATGCTGCCGCGCAGTTGTCTGTTCATCGTTCTGTACCGTGATTGGAATGTGTTTCTGAATTCATTCTATAGTATCGGATGTGTTGCTTCAACAACTAATTAGGAACAAAGTATGACCGCTTTTAAAATCGAAGAGGCAGGAGACCCGTTTGTCAGGTTTCCTGCCCCTTCTTGATATGCGATTCTATTTTTTTGTGATTGTATTCTAGCAGCGAAATCGTCACAAAAACCGTCACAAATTCATAAAATGCACCAAAAAATCGTAAAAAAAACCATTACGGATGTGCAATGGTCCTTTTTTTCGTCGATTAGTCGATCATTCTGCGGATAGAAAGAATCGTTCCAGGAGCGTGTACGTTGCTGATGACGATACCTACTCTGGAGTTGTAAGCGTGGATGATCTTGCCGTCGCCCATGTACATGGCGTAGTGTCCCGGATAGTAGACAACGTCGCCGGCCTTCGCTTCTGCCAGGCAGACGCCCTTGCCGACCCTGTAGATTCCCATTCTAGGAACGCCTACGCCGAAGTGGTTATACAATGCATAGATAAATCCGGAGCAATCGCATCCGTTGGTCAGGCTCGTGCCGCCCCACCGGTACGGATTGCCGAGGAAATTCTTCGCATAGTTAACGACATTCGCTCCATCACCGCTGCCCATGAGGGATCCGGAATAATCCTGGAACACGGTGTCAGCCGGACGGGATCTCGTACCCTTGCTGATGAGCTTCTCGATGCCTTCCTGGATAACGGTCTTGTCGACTTCTTCGGATGTGATCGTATTGCCGTTGACGCTGGTCTGCTCTTCGGTTACGACCTGGCTTCCGGCAACGCCTTCGCGTTCCACAGTTTCGTTGCCGATGAAGTCGGTATCATCTGTCTTATATGTGACGCCCGGCTGCAGGTCCTTGATGGCTCCTGCTTCCGCGCTGATCGTTACAGCGAACATCGGATCATCCGTCTGGTTGCTGTCAAGAATGGTCTTTACCGCTTCTTCGCGGGTCAGGACGAGTTCCGGTTCCTCGGTCCGCTCCAGTTTCTTCGGCAGGACTTCGATTTTCTTGTCGATCGTGATCGAGTTGATCTGCGCGCCTTCCGGAGCATAGGAATCCATGACTTCCGAAATGACGTCTTCCGCAGTCTCCCGATCCTCGACCAGGAACAGTTCTTCACCGCCAGCTGTGATCACATACGGATCCGTTACCTTCGTGCCGTCCGCATACACCGCATACGGCTGTGTCATCTCCACAAAAATGACTCCGGCGCCAAGCAAAAGCACCACGGCCGTCATGACAGCAGTTACAACTTTCATATGTTTTTTGATCCATTTAATCATAAGCAATCATTCTCTCCCTACATCGTAGGTAAATATTATACTATTTTCGAACGATTTTTTCAACTCCCATATATGGGCGTAAAACTTCCGGAACCACTACAGAGCCGTCTTCCTGCTGGTAATTTTCCAAAATCGCAGCGACGGTTCTGCCGACAGCAAGACCTGATCCATTCAATGTGTGAACGAATTCCGGTTTGCCTTTTTCTTCCGGACGGAAGCGGATGTTTGCTCTTCTTGCCTGATAATCTTCAAAGTTGGAGCAGGATGAAATCTCAACATATTTGCCGTAGCTCGGCATCCATACTTCAATATCGTATGTCATCGCGGAGGAGAATCCCAGGTCACCGGTGGACAGGCGTACGACACGATACGGGATATCGAGCCGCTTCAGCACTTCTTCAGCTGCGGCCGTCAGGGATTCCAGTTCGTCATAGGACGTTTCCGGCTTGACGAACTTGACCAGTTCGACCTTCTGGAACTGGTGCTGACGGATCAGACCTCTGGTGTCTCTGCCGGCACTGCCTGCTTCCGCACGGAAGCATGGTGTATACGCCGTGTGGTAAATCGGCAGCTGGTCCGCGCTGAGGATCTCGTTATCGTACAGATTCGTTACAGGAACTTCCGCAGTCGGAATCAGGAAGAAATCTTTCTGCGGAACATAGAACATGTCCTCTTCGAACTTCGGCAGCTGTCCGGTTCCGGTCATCGCCATACGGTTGACCATGAACGGTGGCAGGATCTCCGTGAATCCGTGCTCCTCTGTATGGAGGTTCAGCATGAAGTTGATGACGGAACGCTCCAGCCGGGCGCCAAGGCCTTTGTATACGGTAAACCGGGCGCCGGCGATCTTGGCCGCGCGCTCGAAGTCCAGAATGTCCAGAGCTTCGCCGATATCCCAGTGCGCCTTTTCCTCAAAGTCGAACTTGGTCGGTTCTCCCCATCTTCTCAGTTCCACATTGTCACTGTCGTCTTCGCCGATCTGTACATCCTTATATGGCGTATTCGGTACGTTCAGCAGAGCGTCGCGCAGTTTTTCTTCGTATTCGCTGACCTCCGCGTCCAGAACTTTGATCTTCTCACTCAGTTCCTTCATTTCGGCCATCAGCGCGTCCGTGCTTTCCCCTGCCTTCTTCAGAACAGGGATCTGCTTTGACTTGACCTTCTGCTCATTCTTCATCTGTTCGACCGTGGAGAGTATCTCTCTCCGCTTCAGGTCGTATGTTCTGACGTCTTCGATCCCGAAGTCGCCATTGCCTCTGGTTTCGACGGCCTTCTTTACGCCTTCAAAATCTTCTCTGATTCGTTTGATGTCTAACATGTGTTCCTCCCGTCATTCATACATGTGATTAAAACAGATTCTTTCTGTCTATCGTATATAATTCAACAAGCTCTTCGAATTTCTCCTGCATTTCGATCTGCAGGGCGGAGGCCTGTTCATAATCTTTGTTCTTGAGCGCCTCGATGATCCTGGTCAGGATGCAGGTCTCTTCGAGGGAATTCTTGCCGAGTTCATTCCGGAGGCGGAGACATTTGCCCCAGTAATGGCGGTCGTAGTCGACGCTCTCTTCATCGGTATGGACGCGGCGGCATTCCCGCAGCAGATCCATGGTCTCCGGAACGGTCCGGTTCTGGAGCTCCGTTGCCCACTGCTGGAGTACCGCTTCACGGTACGACTCCAGCGCCGCTTCGGTCATCACGTCATCCCGCTTGAAGATGTTCAGTTTCTCCGGATACTTATCAAAGGCCTGCAGGTTTTCCCATACGGTCCGCGGGACTTCGCCGAAATACCGGTCGCGCTCTTCCTGCGTATATTCGTCGAACACGTCCTTTTCGGACCGGTAGACCCGGTTGGTGTCCAGATAGAAGTCCGGTTCACCATACGCCTTGGAGATGGATCTCTCCAGATCTTCCGGCGTCTTGCCCTGTTCGAGTGATTCCTTGATGCCGTCCAGCATCGCCATGTAGGACGCCGCCAGAACGAGATACGTGTTGCTCCTCGGGTTCGGGGAACGCAGCTCGAAGCGTGTCGCCATCGGATTGTCGACTTCCCGAACGAGGCCTACAAGAACGGTCCTGTTTCTGGACGGTTTGCCGGCATCGTGCCCCAACGAAGTAACGATACAGACCGGCGCCTCAAATCCAGGCTTCAGCCGGTTGATCGAATCCGTCGTGGAACTGACGAACGGATTGATCACATCGTAATTCTTGAGCAGTCCCATCAGCGCGCCGAAGCCCACCGGGCTGAGGAATTGGTGTTCCCTGTCGGACGGTGAGAATAGATTGATCATGCGGCCGTCCTTGAGCTTCGCCGCAACGCCCATATGCGTATGTTCCCCGCTGCCGGCAACAACATCGATCGGTTTCGCGAGGAACGTGACTTCCAGCCCGTAAGTCCTGAAAATGTCACGCACAACGTACTTGATATGGTTCTCATTGTCGGCCGCCTGCACCGGCGAGGAGTATTTCCAGTCGATCTCCAGCTGCTCCATGACATGGTCGTAGTTTCCGGAATTACCGAGTTTCGCCTTGACGCCGCCGACTTCCTTGTGTCCCATTTCCACTTCGAAGCCGTACTTCTGCAAAACCAGCAGAACTTCTTCCAGCGCTGTCCGAACCGGACCGGTCGTCCGCTTCCAATACTGTTCCTTCAGCATCTGCGCCGTTGAGAGCTGTTCTCTATCCGCATCGTCATCCGGCGTCTTCACCCAGAATTCCAGTTCCGTCGCTGCCGTAACGCAAATTTCTTCGATGTCGTCCGCGCTGTTCACGTCGAGGTATTCAAAAACGTAAGGGTTGTTTTGCAAAAGCTCCATCAGGTCATTCTTGAAGTTGTAGATCGCGTCACGAAGGATGACCCTGGAACCGACTCTTTCATCATCGCTATGAACGAGCGTGGACGGGATCCTCAAAGTCCCGACCGGAAGTCCGGTCTCCGGATCCGGGTAATTGAAATTGTGGTCCACAAACCAATTCACGGTCGTGTCCGGTATGATATCCACTTTCGCGTTGTTCAGGTTCGCGATCCGCGGAAGCACTACAGAAGAACCGTCAGTCTGCACACCGCAGGCGAGAAAATGTTCCGTATCTTTCAGGAACTCTTCCACCGGGATCTTTTCATCGGTGTCATTGCCTCCGACATCGATTCCGACGACGGAAACGAACTTGACTTCCGGGTGTGCGCTGAGTACATTCTGTATTTCATTTATTCCGTGCTGATCTGCAGGCAATGTATATAACATTTTATCCAGATCATAATCGAGCATATTGGTCCTCCAATAAAACACAGAACATTCCCATGTGATCAGCCATCGGCTTTCTGGGAATGTTCTGGGATTTCTATGTGTTATAACTTAATTTAACTGATTCAGATATTTCTCCAGTTCATCCATGTACTTGCCGTACTTCTCCCAGTTGCCGTCCTTCAAAGCATCCTGTGCCTTGTCGTAAGCTTCCTGGCATTTTTCAATGATCTCTGATGTGCTCAATGGCTTGTCGGCGTTGTCGCCCTGATTATCGTCGCCCTGTTCTCCGGTCTTGCTCTCGTGCGCGCTGCCTTCGCCGAACATAGAGTTCAGTGCTGCCGCCAACGTCGGCTCGTAAGCGATTTCATCATTGAACACAACGATTACCCGCTTGACTTCTGGAATACTGGAATTAGTCGCTTCCAGATAGACCGGCTCAACATAGAGCAGCGAATCTTCGATCGGGATTACGAAGAGGTTTCCTCGGCTGTACTTGGAACCGGACTGGCTCCACAGCGAGAACTCCTTCGAAATCTCGGTGTTCTGGTCGATCTGCGCTTCTACCTGCATCGGGCCGTAAACGATCTTGCTCTTCGGCATCTGATACAGTACCAGTTTACCGTACTCTTCGCCATCATTTCTTGCTACAAGAAGACCCATCAGGTTCTTCTTGTCCTTCGGGGTGAACGGGATCGAGTTAACGAATTCCGCACTCTGCTCGCCCGGCAGCTTCATGATATAGTAGTTTGGCGTCATCGCCTGCTCTTCGGTGCCGTAGATCTCACTGGCGATCTGCCACAGGTCTTCGTTCTGATAGAATACCTTGACGTCGTTCATGTGATATCTCTGATAAATCTCAGCCTGGATGTTCAGCAGCGTTCCCGGATAACGGATGTGTGCTCTGATTCCATCCGGCATGTCGTCGATGTCCTTGAAGAGCTTTGGATAGATCTTCTGGAACGTCTTGGCAATCGGGTCGTTCTTGTCGACGATGTAGTAGTTCGTTTCTCCGGTGTAAGCGTCGATGACGACCTTGATGGAGTTGCGTACATAGTCGACATCCGTCTCCGCATTGTACGGTTCAGAGTACGGATACCGGTTCGTTGCCGTATAGGAATCTATGATCCAGTAGAGATGTCCGTCGACCGTGATCATGTACGGATCTTCGTCGTAATCCAGATACGGCATGATCTCGTGAACTCTCTTTACGATATTCCGGTTGATGAGAATTTTGGAACTGCTCTTGACGTTTCCGGAAACGAGCATCTTCAGCGACCGCTCGCGGACGGAGAACATGAGCCTCGTGATCGGGTTCATCTTGATGCCGGCATCGCCCTTGTACTGGCAGTACTTATTGCTGTTGCCGTCCGGATAGTCGAATTCGTCCTCGGAGGTGTTGACCAGAACGTAATCGTTGGTCATTTCACCGTAGTAGATCTCAGGATCTGTGATCTGGAGGTCGACCTTGGATTCCGGCGGAATGTTCATGATGAGCATATCCGGCTGGCCGCTGGTGGTGATCTTGTCTACACGTGACAGAGTCGCGCCATATCCGTGGGTGTACTTCAGATGTTTGTTCAGCCATGTTCCACTGATTCTCTCTTCGTCGATTTCTCTTGGTGAGAGGAAGGTCTGCGTGTACTCGCCGTCGATGGTATACCGGTCAACGTCTACATCGTGGAAGGTGTAGTACTGACGGATACTCTGCGTCTGGTTGTAGAAGGTCTTTGCCGGATCGTAGTCGTTGATACGGATGTTGGAGATGGTCTCCTCGTTGTTGGCGATGTCCTCACTGTCGAGGTCCGTCGTCGCCTTGAAGGCCTTCATGTCTACGTTATCCAGCCCGTACGCATACTGCGTATATTCGATGTTCCGTTCGAGGTATTTGCTTTCCTTGTTGATTTCGTCCGGGGATACGATGAAGTTCTGTACCAGCATCGCCGCGCCGGTCCCCAACAGACCGATGCAGATCATGATGACCGGAACGAGGATTGCCGGCTTGAATCTCTTCTTCGTGATGCCGATCGCGAAACCGATCGCAGCCAGTACCGACAGTCCCATCAGGATCCGGTACATCCACAGCGTAACGTTGACGTCCGTAAATCCGGCGCCGTATACCGCGCCCGTGCTTCCGAAGAGCAGGTCATACTGCTTCAGGAAGAAGTAAACGCCAACCATGAGGAAGAACAGGATGCCAACGATGATCAGCTGCTTCTCCGCGATGTGGATCATCAGGCGGAAGTTCTGGTTGTCCAGTTGCTTCTTCGGCTGAGGCTTTCTTCTCGCGCCGCCGAATCCGCCGCCCTGTCCGCGTCCGCTGAACTGCTTCGTGAACTTGCCGAACATCTCATTGATCTCGCTGAACGGATTGTTGTCATCGATCGTTCTGCCGAAGCCTTCGTCGTCTTCACCGGTGTAGCGGTCGTCATCGTAATCGAATTCTTCCTCTTCGTCATCGATGTTCTCTTCCACCGTTTCAAAGATCTTCGGCGTCCTCACCGTGAGCAGTATCAGATAATACACCACCGTAAGGATCGCAAAGGCAACGATCAGCGTGATGATGATGCTGTTGATCTCTTCGATAAAGTTCAGTTTGAATACATAGAACGAGATGTCTATGTTGTATAGCGGATCTTTGATATCAAATGGCGTGCTGTGAACGAACTGCAGCGTCTGGAACCAAAGTCTGGTAACCGCAAAGTATGTGGTTATGACGCCGAAGGCTCCCGCCAGCCCCCATGAAATCAAATTCAGCCGCTTCGAATCAAATTCTTCATCAGAATCCACTTTCTTGACATATCCCCTCTTAAGGAATTTCAGATAGATATACGCCAGGAAGGTGATAATGATGAACGTTGGTATGCCGATCTTGAGCTGTGTGAACAGTTTGGTCAGGAAGACGGATACATACGTCAGTTCTCTGAACCAAAGGAAATCGGTGATCCAACCGATAAGCGCAACAAACAGAAGGATGATCAGCAATACAATGATGATGATCCCTTTTACGCCTAGCTTTCTCTTCTTTTTAGTTGCAGTATTTTCCTCCAAAGTGATCCTCCTTTTAAGTAACCCTAATATTACGCAATGGTAATATCATCTGTAGTAGTCTCTTCTCCCGTGATCAGATGAATGATCTTATTCAGCTGGTTATCGATGCCTTCCGCCGCCTGGCTCTGCGGAGCCAGGAACTTGATGCCGATTCCAGCGAGTTCTAACGCAAATATGATGATCAGGAGGATCAGGATGATTTTCAGAACGACTCTTCCTGCTCCGCCCTTCTCTTTCTTTTCTTCTTCAACCGTTTCTTCCGGCTGCTGATCCACCGCATAGAAGTTATCGGCTGCTGCGGCAGCGGCGGCAGCTGCTTCTGCTTCCTGCTGCGCGCGAAGCTGTGCGGCTTCCGCTTCTCCATAGCTGTCAAAGTCGCTGACGAAACCTTCCTGAATCATATCCTTTTCAGGAACGATGATGGTGTCTTCCAGTCCAGGCTTGACTTCTTCACTCGCGCCTGCATCCGGTGCGAACTTCGGCTCTTCTTTTTCTGCAAAACCCTCTTCCGGGATCTCCGGTTCCGGTACGACAGGGACATCCTGTTCAAACGGCACTTCTGGAGCTTCCGGTAATTCCGGAACTTCCGGTTCGGCCGGCGCTTCCGCTTCCGGCGCGTGCGGCGCGTATGGTGAATCAGACGGTGCGAACGGTGCTTCTGGTTCTTCTGGTTCTTCTGGTGCTTCCGGCTCTTCCGGAAGGTTGTTCGCTGATTCGAACTGGCTCAGCAGATCTTCAACGGTCTCCGCAGCTGTGTCAGCGGCTGCCGGCGCGATCGGGATCTCCGGTGCGGCAGGCGCAGCCGGTTCTTCCGGTGTTTCCGGTACTTCAGGAACTTCCGGTACAGCCGGTTCTTCCGGCGAAGCCGGTGCGAACGGTGCTTCCGATGCTTCCGGAGCTTCCGGTGCTGCCGGCGCTTCGTCTTCTAGGCTGGCGAAGAATTCTTTATCTTCCTTCGCTCTCAGCTCTGCCTTGGAGATTCTTCTGGTCAGTTCCACTTCCTGAAGAATCGCGTTTTTATCGATCGATCTGGTCTTGGTCAGATCGTGATCCGTAGCAAGCATGTCTTCACGGCCGGTGCTTGGTCTTTCGTCTTCAAAGTCCGCGAAAAAGTCCTCTCTGGCCTGTGCCATCTTTGTGATCCTGTCTCTCGTGGCCTGCTGTGCCTTTTCGATTTCAACATCGCCTCTCTGGATGGCAACGGTGCTGGCGAACTGTACCGGTTCCGGTACGGCAGGTTGTTCCGGAATAACCGGTGCTGCAGGCATTACCGGAGCAGCTGGACGAATCGGCGGTACCTTTGCTGTCGCACGTTCGGTCACGATTGGGTCAGCCGGAGCTGGCGCTTCCGGTTCAGCCGGTGCGGCTGGTGGTTCCGGTTCAGCAAGAACGACCGGTGGTTCTGGAACGACCGGTGCTGGTGTTTCTGGTTCAGCCGGTGCGGCTGGCGGTTCCGGTGCAGCAGGAACGACCGGTGTTTCTGGTACGACCGGTGCTGGCGGTTCCGGTGCTGCTGGCGGTTCCGGTGCCTTTGGCGGAATCGTCTGTGAGGCGATCTCGCCCTTGATCCCTGCGATCGCCGCACGAATCTTCGCGGCTTCCGCTTCTCTCATCTTCGCCGTCTGCTCCAGGACCTTTCTGGCTTCCTGTTCGACCGCTGCGTTCTCCGCTCTTCTCGCCAAGCTCTCCCGTTCTTCATCCAGTCTGGCGCGGATACGCTCTTCTTCGGCTCTTCTTCTCTCCTGTTCTGCTAATTCACGTTCCTGTGCAGCAGCAGCCATGCGCGCTTCTCTCTGGAGCCGGATCTTTTCAGCTTCCTGCGCAGCGCGCTGCTCGGCTTCCGCCTTGAGTCTCGCTTCTTCTTTGGCCTTTGCTTCTTCCATCGCCCGGGCTTCTGCTTCCGCTCTCAGGCGGGCTTCCTCTTCGGCTCTCAGGCGCGCTTCTTCTTCCGCACGGACGCGGGCTTCTTCAGCAGCCTTGAGACGTGCCTCTTCGGCAGCCTTTGCACGTGCCTCTTCTTCAGCCTTGAACTGGGCGACTTCTTCCGCTCTCAGGCGGGCCTCTTCCTTAAGGCGTTCCGCCTCACGGAATGCTTCTTCTGCTCTCAGTCTGGCTTCTTCTTCTGCCTTGACGCGGGCCTCTTCTTCAGCCTTGATTCTGGCTTCTTCTTCCAGTCGCATCTTTTCTTCGGCTTCCTTACGGGCCTGTTCCAAAGCAGCCTGACGGGCTTCTTCTTCCCGTCTCTTTATTTCACGCGCTTCTTCCTGCGCTTCGATTCTCGCAAGTACATCGGATTCAAAAGGCTTCGGTTCGTATGGTTTCACGACGCCTTCCCTCTCCAGGAACGCATCCATGGAATTGTCCGGCTCTCTGGCATCGAACCGCTCGTCTGCCAGATGCTCTGCTTCGGACAGTTCATATCCGATCGCGCTTCCGGCCTTGACCTTCTGGTACTCTCTGTTCAGCAGCTGCTGGAATTCTTCGTTCTTCCGGTTGAACGTATAGAACTTGTCGATTCTCTCCGCCGCACTCAGGTTTTCCGGTTCCGGTTCGGCCGGAGCGACCGGTTCTGGTTCCGGCTCTATACGCTGCTCAGAATATCTGTCGCGGATATCATTTGGATCTGCGTTCCAGTCGAAGTCGATGTCCTCCGTCTTTTCAATAGTAAAGTTGTCCGGATAATCGTTTGTATTCCACTGAAATTCCTCGAAAATTGGCTTGCTTGGTACGCGCTCTTCCACCGGTTCCGGCTTTGGTGGCTCCGGTTCCGGTTCTGCTTCAGGCATTTCCACGATCGGTTCCGCTTCTTCCGGGACGATCGGCTCTGCTGCAGTCGGGGTTCCGCAATACATGCAAAACGCTGCGTCGTCAGCAATCATCTTTCCACAATTTCTACAAAACATAGGGTCCTCCTCTTGTAGTTATTCTCTGATCAGCGTCTCTAGTTCAGCTGCTGTATATGTTCTTCCGCTCTTTCCAATGTCATAGTCAAAATGCTGGATCTGCGGAACGTTGATTTCAGGTTCTGGTTCCGGTACCGGTTCAGGCTCCGGAACAAATAAGGCGTCCAGGTCTGCAATCGGGTCCGGCTGTACCACCGGCTGTGGCGCTGGCGCCGGAGCTGGTGTCGGCTGTGGTGCTGGCTCTGGAGCCGGCTTCGGTGCTGACTCTGGAGCCGGCTTCGGCGCTGGCTCTGGTGCCGGCTGCGGCGGCTGTACCTCCTCCACGAGAGGCGTTGCCGGTTCAGACACAAATGGATTGAACGATCCGATTTCCGGAAGCACGTCTTCGAAATCCTCGAGAAGATCGTTGATATCGATCTCGTCGATATTGAAATCTTCAACGGTGTCCTGCTCTGCCGATTGCTGCGCCTGTGGCTCCGGCGGAGCCGCCTGCACTGGCTGCGTCGGCTGCATTGCTTCCGCTGGCTGCTGAACGATGATCTGCTCGATCGGCCGTTCCGCCTGCTTCTGCAGCTCCTGAAGAATGGTCTCATCAGCTCTTTGCGATTCGGCAACAGACCTCGAAACCAACGAGCTGATGTTGCCCAGATCTTTTTCTACGGCAACCATCCTTTTTGCAAAGTTCTGCGTCTCTTTTTGCGACCTTGACATCGAGATCAGACACAAAACTCCGAATGCTATTATTACGACACCGGCAACTATGATAATCATCATTGTTTCCGTCATTATTTCTATCTCCTGTTAGGGTATTTTTGTCGCAGAGTATTCTGAACCCATAATAATCTACATTATACAATAAAAAGTTTCCTATTTCTACCTTTTAGGAGGTTTTTTTCCATATACAAAAAGACCGCCGCAATCGTTCTGATGCGGCGGTCCGGTTGTCTTCGTTTACGTAGTTTCCTACAGGACTCCCTTGATGGCTTCCAGCAGGTCGTCGAACTCTTCGAACGCCGGGTACTGCGGGTAGTCTTTTTTGATCTGCTCCGTCGTTCGGAACAGGAATCCGGCCTTGCTGGCCTGGATCATAGCCAGGTCATTAAAACTGTCTCCGCTGGCGATCGTTTCATAGCCGATGGTCTGCAGCGCTTTAACGGTTGAGAGTTTGGACTTTTCAACACGCATCTTGTGCTTCAGGATCGTGCCGTCTTCACCGACTACCAGCGTGTTGCACATGAGCGTCGGATAGCCCAGCTTCTTCATCAGCGGCATAGCAAACTGCTCGAACGTGTCGCTGATCACGATGACCTGCGTGATCTCACGAAGCTTGTCGAGAAATTCTTTGGCGCCCGGGAGCGGATCGATCTTCGCAATCGTGTCCTGGATCTCCTTCAGGCCCAGTCCGTGTTCCTTCAGGATGTTGATCCTGTACTCCATCAGCTTGTCGTAATTCGGCTCGTCACGTGTCGTTCTTCTGAGCTCAGGAATGCCCGTGACATCTGCGAAAGTGATCCAGATTTCCGGCACTAAAACGCCTTCCATATCCAAGCAAACAATATTCATTATTCGTCCTCCATTTCGTCTAGCAAATATTTCAACTTATTTCTAACTTTTATGTAATGAACCACCCCGATGATCATGATGACAGGGGAAATTGCCATCAGTATCACGCCTATCGTAACGATGGTCTGATTGCTAATGAATTCAAACATTCCGATACCCGCCGCGAAGACAGCGATCGTGGTCCTGGAATAGGACAGCAGCGTCTGCGAATTCGCAAGGCTCGTCCGTTCAAAAGCCAGGCTGGTCCGCTCGACGGACAGTCCCGTTCTTTTTTCAGCAAGCTCCGTTTCCCTGCTCTTTTCCATCACGTTCCTCCGGGATGAACATTTAACAATTACAGAAAGTATTATAACACAGGATTTGCGCATAGATGCAATTTTTATGTTATAATAATTCAAAATCAAAACGGGGTAAAAAGGAGATTGAAAATAATGTTGAAACGAACGAAAAAAATAGGCTATATGGTCGTTGTTGTGGCCTTTGCAATCGCGATGGTGGGCTTTGCGCTGACCGGCTGCGGGAGCAAGTATAACGCGCCGGCCGGTATTGTGGGGGACTGGACGTGCCGTGATCTGGCTTCGGATGAGACGACCGATACGAGTTTTTATAAGCTGACGGTCTCAGAGGACGGCTCGTTCTCGCTGTACGATTATGCTTCCGGAAATCCGGGGATTTCCGGCAATATGTACTGCGATGATACGGGCAATCTAGGTATCATCAATATCGAGTGCGACAGCGCTGATTTCGATCCGCCGTTTTGCTGGCAGAGTCTCAGTCAAAACGCGCGTCTCCGATACAAGGTGATCAGCAGCGATACCATCAAGCTGGGCTATGTCGGAGTCTGGCTGATCTTCGACCGATCTACTGAAGAGGAGAGCGACGAGTAGTGACCGCAGCGCTTCCGCAGGAGCAGCTAAATCCCGTGCACTGTCTGAGCTATCAGGCGAGTTTGCACGGGATTCTGTTTTCTGTGAATGAGCATCTATGGCCTGCTGTGACGAGGACCCAGCTGCGGTCACTGCTCGTCGCCTCCACACAGAGAAGATGCCAGCACAGAGAAAGCGGAGGTACCGCCCGATGCGACACCCCCGCTTTGCTGCATGATTTTTGCGATGAGATCCGGCTTATTCCTTGATAAGGCCCTTCTCCAGCTTTGCTCCATGGATGATCTGAAGAATCTCGTCTTCTTCAAAGTGCTTGATATATTTATCTTCGATCTCCTGCACTTCTTCCTCCGTCATTGCCTTGTCCAGCAGGTCCTTCAGAAGCTCTTTCGCAAGGTGATTTTCATGATGCGGTACCAGCATTTTTTCGGATGCGTCTTCGATCTCATGAATCAAGTCTTTTACAGATTCCATTGTTTTTGCCCCCTATCGTTCGGTAAGATTTATTTCACATCAGTATTGTACCACAAAACCCAGAAATTACTCGTATATTTATTACAGAAAATGCGTTTTTCTTATTGACTGTCATAAATTAATATGCTATCCTTTTACCATGTTAAAGCAGAACAACAACTCATAAATATATATTCCCTCTAAAATTAACCATCTAACGCAAAAAGCCGCCCTTTTCACAAGAGCGGTTTTTTGTATCTCGAAACTGCTTTTTTCGTGTTTTTAGATGAATTCTTTGGTCACGTACTCGCTGGTCGCAAGCCGCAGAACGGCGCCGTATTCCAGCGTGAACTGGACCGTATCGCCGACCTTGTATTCCCGATCCGACTTCGTGACATCGAGGATCAGATGGTCGGAGCTGGCGCCCAGTACATCGACCTTCTCATCCAGCGGAATCATGCCGCCCCGGTCCGTATCCTGCTGCCCGATGGCGAGGATCGCCCGCTTGATTTCCCCGCGGTCTTCATAGTACGGCTTCTGCCCGAACGCATCCACGCCCACTTCGCCAATCGGCAGCGAAGGCTTTGTTTTCAGTTCCACGATCTGCGCTTCGCAGAGAAGCCCGTCGCCGACGGTTCCCGGCAGATCCGCGCCGTACGCCGTGTCGTTGCCGAGCAGGAAACTCTCGCCGAGACGGAGATTGTTGATCTTTTCCGGCAGCTGCCCTTCGCCCACCAGATAGATGGAACTGGAATTTCCGCCGGAAATCATCTGCAGCTGGATGCCCAGCTTCTCTTCCACTTTCCCGGCGATGTCGCAAAGCACCGAAAGGTTGTCGTATTTCGGAATGATGGCGCCGTAACAGGTCAGGTTCGTGCCCATCCCGTACAGTTCTACGTTCTTCATGGCGTGGATCTTTGCCGCCGTCTCCAGGATCTCCTCTTTGTTCCGGAAGAAGATCCCCTCCCGCAGATCGCCGAGGTCCACCATCAAAACGACCTTGTGGGTTTTGCCCTGTTTCGCCGCCTCCTGATCGAGTGCCTCGATCGTCGCCAGCTCGGAATTGAAGCTGATGTCCGCGTACTTCACAACGTCTTCGATCTCGGACATCATCGGCAACCGCAGCAAAACACTCTGCTTGCCGCTGACCTCCACGAGATCCTGATATTTCTTTATGTTTTCGATCCGTGAATCCGCCAGGAAATCGACCCGCGGATGGTCGGTGATCATCTTCGCGACCTCACGGTTCGCGCAAAGGCATTTGGTGACGATCATCATCGTGCAGCCCCCGTCGTCCTTCGTGATCTTCGCGACCGCGTCGATATTCTCCCTAAGTTTCTTTAGATCGATCAGTAATTTCGGATACATATTCCCTTCCTCCTTGTATTATGCTTGCCCTCATTATACCATTTTGTGCTACAATATAGCCATGATGAACGAAAAAATATGAGGAGGAGCATAAAATGAAAATCATCCACACTGAAAAAGCTCCGGCTGCGGTCGGTCCATATTCACAAGCTATCGTCATCGGTGACCTGGTCTACACATCCGGCCAGATTCCACTCGATCCGGCAACCGGCAACATCGTTCAGGGAGATGTCCAGGCGCAGACCGAACAGGTCATGACCAATCTGGGGGCTGTTCTGGAAGAAGCCGGCGCTTCCTTCGAGAGCGCCGTCAAGACGATGTGTTTCCTGGCAGACATGAACGACTTCGGCGCGTTCAACGAGATCTACGCGAAATACTTCACCGGCAAGCCGGCCCGTTCCTGCGTAGCGGTCAAAGAACTGCCGAAGGGGGCCCTTTGCGAGGTCGAAGTGATTGCCGTCTGCAAATAGCATCAAAAATCAGTGGCAACGAAAAAACCCCGGAATGTTCCGGGGTTTTTGAGTACATAGTTCGTAAAAACTAACGCTTTGAGAACTGGCTTGCTCTTCTCGCCTTCTTGAGTCCGTACTTCTTTCTTTCTTTCATACGGGAGTCTCTCGTCAGGAATCCAGCAGCCTTCAGCGGTGCTCTATAAGCTTCTCTGTCCGCTTCGCAAAGAGCTCTGGAGATACCATGTCTCAGCGCTCCGGCCTGTCCGGTGTAGCCGCCGCCCTTAACGGTAGCGATCACGTCGAACTTGCCTTCACAACCGGCGATCTCGAACGGTCTCTTTACCTCTCTCTTAACGATATCCAGTGCAAGGTATTCGTCGAGAGGCTTGTCGTTTACTGTGATATTTCCAGTGCCAGGGATGAGTCTTACTCTGGCAACGGATGATTTTCTTCTACCTGTTCCGTAGTACTGTGTCTTAGCCATCGTTCAAATCCTCCCTTCCACTAAATATCCAGAACTTCCGGTTTCTGAGCTGCGTGATCGTGCTCAGGACCTGCATAGACCTTTAACTTCTTGAACATCTGTCTGCCAAGCTTGCCGTTCGGCATCATGCCCTTGACTGCGTGTCTTACAACTTCGGTCGGGTGCTTTTCCAGCATCTGTTCCATCGTCATTTCTCTCAGGCCACCCGGATAACCAGTGTGATGCTTATAGATCTTTTCCTGTCTCTTCTTGCCTGTTACCGCGACCTTCTCTGCGTTGATAACGATGACGTAATCTCCACAGTCAACGTGCGGTGTGTAGATCGGCTTGTTTTTTCCTCTGAGGATCATGGCGATCTGTGAAGCCATTCTTCCCAGATTCTTTCCGTCTGCATCGATCACGTACCACTTACGTTCGACCTCTGCAGGCTTTGCGATAAATGAACTCATGTCTCTTCCTTTCTACCTACTCAGTTCCAGTCGGAACGCTTTCGGCCCTGCCTACTGGGATCTGCCGCGGTCTCTGCCTGCGGTGATCGTGTTCGGCGAACAAAAGTAACTTCTGCCGTGCTCGCTGCCGGGTCTTGCAAAGGCCTTAGCCCCGCACCCTGCTCACACGAAAAAACCATGCCACGTGCGTGACACGAAGTCATTGTATACTTCCGGCACATGACTGTCAAGTATTTTCAATCGATCCAAGGCTATTGGATGACGATCTTGACTTTCTTCTTCAGCGCTTTGCCGTTGATGTTCTTCGCCTCGAAAATGGTGATGTAGGCCGTCCCTTTTTTCTTCGGGGTGACGACGCCTTTCGAGGATACCTTGATCTTCTTATTGGAAGCTCTGTATTTCAGCGTCCAGCCGTCAGTCGCCATGGCACCCAGCGAGAACTTGCCATCGGCCTTGAGAACTTTGTACGTCTTCTGCGGCGTGATGATCGCGCGCTTCGAATACTCGAGATTCGTGAACTTTATCCGCTTCTTTTTCGCGTATTTCTGCGCCGCGGAGTTGCTGTAGCCTTTGATTCTCTTGAGATAGCCGCTGTCGAACGCATCCGACTCGATTTTCTTGACGCCGGCCGGGATCGTAATGTTCGTCAGCCGTTTGCAAAATTCAAATGCGCCGCCTTCGATCCGCTGGACGGAATTCGGGATGTTGATCTTCTTTAACTGGTAACAGAATCGGAAGGCATCTTCCGGGATGATGGTCAACTTATTGCTGAGCGTCGGGAATGTGGTCAGATGCGTGCACTCCGTGAACGCGCTCTCCCCGATCGCATCGATCGGATTCGGGAAATGGATCGTTTTCAGTTTGCCGCACTGCAGGAACATATTGATTGGGATTTCTCTTGACACCTTGGAATACTCGACGGATTCCAACCTCAAGCACCGGAAGAACATGGTGCGTCCCAGATATTCCGCGCTGGAAATATCCATTTTCGTAAGATGTGTGCACTCTTCAAAAGCGTCTTCGTCAATAAATGAGACCTTTTCTGTGTTGATGCCTGTCAGCCTTGTGCACTTGTCAAAGGCGCCTTCTCCGATATACTTGACGGATTCCGGCAGGACGACTTTCTCCAGCACCTTGTTGGTGCGGACTTCCGCAAGCGGCCGGTCCCACTGCTCCACTAATTCATAGTTCGCGAAGGCATAATCGCCGATTGCCACGATTCCGTCCGGAACGTTCACGGCGATCTCACTGTTGGCGTATTGGTATTCCATGAGGGTGCCGCCGACGATCTTCATGTTATTCTCTTCCCGCACGTAAGGTTCCATAACGTCCGGCTCAAAGGCATGAAAACCGACAAATTCCACCTGATCGAGCCCTTCAACGGAGGTCAGCTGCGAATCATAAAACGCTCCCAGCCCGATGTATTTGACCGACCCCGGAATGCGGACCGTTTCAAGCGGCGTGTCGACGAAGGCCTGGTCGTCGATCTTCTCCAGACCGTCCGGAAGCTGGATCTCCGTGAGGCTGTTGTTGCAGAAGAACGCGGAATCCCCGATCACCTTTAAAGTGGACGGAAGCTGTACGCGCTCCAGTCCGCAGAACAAAAAGGCTCCTTCGCCGAGTTCCTCCACGCCTTCCGGAATGACGATCTCCGTTGCGCCGATCTGGTTGAAACAGTAGTATCCGATCCGCTTCAGCGTGCTCGGCAGCTGCACTTCCGTGATCGATTTGTCATAGGCGAACCACTCGCTGCCGGTGTCGGTGATTCCTTCCCCGATGACGACCTTCTGGATCTGCTCTTCGTAAGCGCGCCAAGGTTTCTTGGTTTCACCGCCGTTATAGTCCGGCATTGCGCCTTCGCCTTCGATCGTCAGTACGCCGTCTTCGAAGCTCCATGTAAAGCCGTCCCCGAAGGTCCCTTCTGCCGCAAATGCAAAAGCCGCAGTGACCATGACGATGGCCACTGCAACTGTACTGATGATGGATACTCTTAAAATGCGTTCCTTTCTCATTTCAATGTTACCATGATTTTCTTTTTCTTACCCTTCTCGACGAGCATTTTGCCGTCCTTGAAGGAATCCGCTGTGATAAGGAATTTCTTATCGGTGATTTTCTCGCCGTCGATCTTCAGACCGCCCTGTTCGATGGTCATGAATCCTTCGCGGTTGCTCGGAACGAGCCCCAGTTCCTTGATGAAGGAAACGACGCCGAGACCGCCCATATCATTTCCGTCCTTGTCAGTGCTCTGCAGATCCGACGCGGCGAATTCCACAACCGGCAGATTCTCGATGCCGCCGCCACCGCCTCCGAACGCGGCACGGGCCGCGGCCTGAGCTTTTGCAGCCTCTTCTTCACCGTGCACCAGCTTCGTGACCTCGAACGCGAGGATCTCTTTCGCCTGGTTGATTTGTTCACCCGGAAGCGCGGAAAGCCGCTCGACTTCTTCCATCGGCAGGAACGTCAGCATGCGCAGGCACTTGTTCACGTCAGCGTCGCCCACGTTTCTCCAGTACTGATAGAACTCATATGGCGATGTCTTTTCCGGACTGAGCCACAGCGCGCCCTTCTGGGTCTTGCCCATCTTCTTGCCTTCGCTGTTGGTCAGGAGTGAGAACGTCATGCCGTAAACTTCCTTGCCGACTTTCTTTCTCGTCAGGTCGACGCCGCCGATGATGTTCGACCACTGGTCGTCTCCGCCGAACTGAATCTTCACGTCAATGTCTCTGGCCATGACCATGAAGTCGTAGCTCTGCATGAGCATGTAGTTCATCTCGAACATCGTCAATCCGCCTTCGCGGGCCATTCTCTGCTTGAACGCCTCCGCCCGGAGCATCGTGTTGACGTTGAACAGGGAACCGATCTCGCGCAGGAAATCGATATAATTCAACGGTCTCAGCCAGCGCGCGTTGTTCACGGCGATCGCCTTGCCCGGTTCCGGCGTCTTGTTCTCGTGTCCCGGCGTGTAGACGCCTTCGTTGCCTTCGTACTTCCATTCCTCGTCGAACTCCAGGAACTGTTCAAAAAGCTTTTTGAACTGCTCGCAGTTGTGCTCGATCGTTTCGATGTCCATGACCTTACGCATATCCGTTCTGCCGGACGGGTCGCCGACCATGCCGGTGCCGCCGCCGATAAGAACGACCGGCGTGTGTCCGAACTTCTGCATGTACATCATGATTATTACCTGCATGAAATGCCCTACGTGAAGGCAGTCAGCCGTCGGGTCAAAGCCGATATAGAACCTGACCTTCTCATTCTTCAGAAGATCGCGGACCTTTTCTTCATCGGTCGACTGCTCGATGAAGCCGCGTTCTTTCAATACGTCATATACATTTGTGAACTTGCTGACATTATCAGGAATAAAATCACAATTCATTACTATCCTCCAAATTTAACCAAAAAATACGGGACCCAAAGCCCACCTGCCGCATTGGCAGGTGTGCCTTGCGTCTTCTCTGTGTCCTTAATTCTTACTTTGTGCCAAAGATTCTGTCGCCGGCGTCGCCGAGGCCCGGAACGATGTACGCGTTCTCATTGAGGCAACGGTCGGTTGCGGCGATGTAGATGTCTACATCCGGGTGCGCTTCCTGCAGGACCTTGATTCCTTCCGGAGCAGCGATCAGGCAAAGGAATACGATGTCCTTGCCGCCTCTGGCCTTTACGAAATCGATGGCCGCGACAGCGCTTCCGCCTGTTGCCAGCATCGGGTCGGTAACGAGGATCTTTCTCTTATCGATGTCCTCCGGCATTTTGCAGTAGTACTCGACCGGTTCGTGGGTCTCCGGATCTCTGTAGAGACCGACGTGACCGACTTTGGCGTTCGGGATGATTTCGAGAACTCCGTCAACCATTCCCAGTCCTGCACGGAGGATCGGAACGATCGCAACGTCTTCGCCCTTGAGCATCTTTACCTTCGTGGCGCAGATCGGCGTTTCGATGTCGACGTCTTCCAGACTCAGATCACGTGTGGATTCATATGTCATCAGCATAGCGATTTCTTTTACCAGCTGACGAAAATCCCTCGTGTTCGTGTTCTTGTCCCGGATCTGTGCAACTTTGTGCTGAATCAACGGATGATCGAAAACATAAATTTTACCCATTTTGTCCTGCCTTTCTTATATAAAACAAACTTTGATTAACTAAATCATTTCGTCGAGCATGTCGGTCCGGCGTTTGTGCCGGCCGCCCTCGAACTCGGTGTCAAGCCACGTCTTCGTGATCTCCAGCGCCAGTTCCGGGTCGGTCGTTCTGCCGCCCAGCGCCAGCATATTCGCGTTGTTGTGCTTTCTCGTCAGCTCCGCCATTTCCACGCTCGTGCAAAGCCCACAGCGCACGCCCTTGACTTTGTTGGCCGCGATGGAGATGCCGATGCCGGTGCCGCAGCACACGATCCCGCGGTCCGCTTTGCCGCTGGCGACCGCTTCACCGCAGGCTTTGCCGTAGATTGGATAGTCCACGGATTCCTCGGAGTGCGTTCCCAGATCCACGATCTTGATGTCATCTCTGGTCCGCAGGTATTCTTTGATTTTCTCTTTCAGCGCATAACCGCCGTGGTCGCTGGCTACTGCTATGATCATCTTGTTCCTCCTGTCTGTTGATGCTTTGCCTAAACTTTCGCGATGTTGTATCCGGCGGATTTGAGCATGCGGTTCATCACGGCGAATCCCACGCCGTCGGTGTCGCTCAGCGCACCCGCCAGGATCATGTCGACTCCTTCATTATCCAGATCGCGGAGTTTTGCAAAGAAATCGTGCGCCGCCTCGATAAAGGCCCGCTCCTCGAAAAGGATGACGCCGACTTTGTTGCCCAGCCGCTCATTCAGCGCCTTAAGCCGGTCGATCTCCGCGATGACGTCTTCGCGCCGTCCTTCGACGACCAGCATGTCCGCCTTCGGCGCGTAGTGCTTGTATTTCATGCCCGGCGACTTCGGCTGGAAATCGCTTTCGCCGACGCCGTCTGCCGGGTCCAGTTCGATGTGTTTATTGGCTTCCTTCAGGGACTTGTCGTATTCGACGGTTTTGCCCAGCGCCGCTTCGATGCTCTCCGCGGTGATGATGCCCGGGCGCAGGATCGTCGGGACTTCGGAGGTCATGTCGATGACCGTGGATTCGATGCCCACGCGGCAGTCATCGCCTGCGATGATCGCGTCCACCCGGCCGTCCAGATCCGCGATGACGTCTTTGGCTCTCGTCGGGCTCGGGCTTCCGCTGAGGTTCGCGCTCGGCGCCGCGATCGGGCAGCCTGCCATCGTGATCAGATCCAGCGCCGCCTGGCTGTCCGGCATCCGCACGCCGACAGTGTCGAGACCGCCCGTCGTCCGGTCCGGAATCTCCGGCCGCTTTTTCACGACCATGGTCAGCGGACCCGGCCAGAAATTATCGATGATCGAAATGATGTCCGGATTCAGATACCGCGTCAACTGGCCGATGTCGCTGGCCCGTGAAACGTGCACGATCATAGGGTTGTCGCTCGGCCGTCCCTTTGCTTCATATACTCTCGCCACGGCATCCGCATCCAGCGCGTTGGCGCCCAGCCCATAGACCGTTTCGGTCGGGAATGCGACCAGTCCGCCTTTCTGAATGATCCTTGCTGCGATTGCGATGTCTTCTTTACTTGTGGTCAGTATCTTTGTTTTCATGCTTGTGTTCTTCTCTTAGAATGCCTTCATTTTTTCTGCCTGGTCGTTGGTGATCAGTCCGTCGATGATCTCATCGATATCTCCGTCGAGGAATGATTCCAGCTTATACAGCGTCATGCCGATCCGGTGGTCGGACACCCTTCCCTGCGGGAAGTTGTAGGTCCGGATCCGTTCGCTCCGGTCGCCCGAGCCGACCTGGCTCTTACGCTGACCGGCGATCTCGTCCTGCTGCTTTTGCATTTCCAGATCGTAGAGACGCGCCTTGAGAACTTTGAACGCCTTGTCTTTGTTCTTGATCTGGGACTTTTCGTCCTGGCACGTGACGACGAGACCCGTCGGTTCGTGGGTCAGACGCACGGCGGAGTCGGTGGTGTTGACGCACTGCCCGCCGTTGCCGGACGCCCTGTAGACGTCGACCCGGACATCGTTCGGATCGAGATTGACTTCCACGTCGTCGACTTCCGGCAGCACCGCCACCGTTGCCGCGGAGGTGTGCACCCTGCCGCTGGACTCGGTTTCCGGAACGCGCTGCACCCGGTGCGCGCCGCTCTCGAACTTGAGGCGGGAGTAGGCGCCCTTGCCTTTGATCAGCATAACCGCTTCCTTCACGCCGCCGAGGCCGGTATCGTTCAGGTCCATGAGTTCCGTCTTCCAGCGGTTGCGCTCCGCATAGCGCGTGTACATTCTGAGCAGGTCCGCCCCAAACAGCGCGGCTTCTTCTCCGCCCGTTCCCGCGCGGATCTCCAGGATGACGTTCTTGTCGTCGTTCGGGTCCTTCGGCAGCAGCAAAACCTTCAGTTCTTCTTCGTTCTGCTGGATCTGCTCCTCCAGATCCCCGATCTCCATCTTGGCCAGTTCGCGCATTTCCTCGTCGCCTTCTTCCAGCATTTCCTTGGCTTCGGCGAGGTCGGACTTGGCTTTTTTATATTCTTTATACTTCTTGACGATCGGCTCGATCTCGCCCATTTCCTTGATGTGCTTCTGCCAGACCGGCTGGTTGTTGATCACATCCGGATCGGAAACGAGCTTCGAAAGTTCGTCGTATTTTTCTGTTATAAAATCCAGTTTGTCAAACATAATTTCTCCTTTACTCTAACTTGTAATTATAACAGAAATCGCGTCTCTAAAAAAGCCGAAACACAAAGTTTCGGCTTTCGTTTTTAACTCTTTTTTTGGAAGAAGGTTTCCGCTTCCTTCCGCCACTTGGCTTCTTCCTCGTCCGCCGGCTCGTCGAGGACGATGCCGTGCGGGACAGGTACCCCTGTTTCCGGATCCACCGACACGAAGGTCGTGAATCCCTCCGCCATGAGCTCGCCGGTCTTTTCGTTGTATAATCCGACGCGGATCGTCAAACTCGTCCGGCCTGTCCGGACAATGACCCCTTCGTAATAGACGATGTCGCCCGGATTGACGGATTTGTAGAAATCAAATTTATGCGTGTTCTTGTAAAGCAATCCCTGTGGATCGCCGTATTCACAATTGACGACGATGAAGGAATTCTCCACCATCCACTCGATGGCCTGCCCTGCGTACAGGTTGCCGTGGTGGTTGAGGTGTTCCATCCTTATCATTCGTGATGCTTTGTATCGTTTCATTGTTGTTTAGTTAAGGTTGTGTAAGGTTGTGTGTGATTACTTGTTTATGCCTCGATGGGCCGCACCGTTGTCCGGTGATGTTCCCTATCTACTTGATAAAACGGCGTCCCCGTTTCTCGACGAACGAGTCGTCATCGTCGTCTACGTCCACTTCGAGTTCCGGATCTTCCGGCGCCTTGAAGGATCTCATGTTATCCGTCAGTTTTCCGTGGAGCTCTTCCAGTCTGTCTTCCAGCCGGTAAGTCTGGCGTTTTTCGGTTTCTTCGAACTTGATGTTCATGACCTCACGTAGCAGTTCGATTTCCTTCGTCACATCCATGATCTTTTTATTCACATCAGCGCTCTGTGCGGCAAGCTGCTGCGTAAACAGTTCGCTCAGTTTCTGGGAGATCGTTTCGGCCTGCTGGTCCGCAGCGGCGTTGATGGCTTCTACGGTTGCTTCAGCAGAAACTGCGTCTTTTGTTTCTGTCTGCTGCTCCGCAGCTGCATTCATCGCTTCAGCCTGCTGTTCCGCGGCGGCGTTCATTGCCTCGGCCTGCTGCTCCACGACTGCATTGATTGCTTCAGCCTGATGTTCCATAGCTGCATTCATCGCTTCAGCCTGCTGCTCTATAGCTGCGTTCATCGCTTCGGCCTGCTTGTCCATAGCGTCGTTCATCGCCTCGGCCTGCTGTTCCATAGCGGCATTCATCGCTTCGGTCTGCTGGCCCACAGCTTTATTGATTGCTTCGACGGCTGCTTCCGTAGCGGCGACGGTTGCCTTTGCTTGTTCGGCATTCAGATCTGCTGCCCGCGCGACAGCTTGCTCGACCGCTTCCCCGGTCACGGCTGAAGCATCCACCGGAACTGCGACCACTTTTCTGCCGTTCCGGAATTCCTTGATCGCCTTGCCGATGCCCAACGAAATGATGCCGAATGCCAGGTACGGCACGAACTGTCCGATCACGTACTGGATCGAATTCGACCACATATCCGCAAAGGCCGCGTCGTAGGACTCCAGATATGTTCTCGTGTAGGTGATTGCTGTGAACAGCATGAATGCTGAAACAATCAGGAAGATAATTCCGAGGATGTACATCACGACGGTGATGCCCGGCGTTTTGTCTTTGGTGACCAACTTGTCATCAGCTCTGGCTTCCAGTCTGGCAGCCGCTTCTTTCGCGGCTTTTGCATCAGCCAAGTCACTGGCAGCCTCCTCTGCATCCTCTTCCACTTCGTCGGCAGCCTCTTCTACCTCTTCGATTTCCTCGGCAGCTTCTTCTTCGACGACTTCCTCGGCCTCTTCGACTTCTTCAGTCACTTCGACTTCTTCGACGACTTCCTCAGCCTCTTCGGTAACTTCTTCAGCCTCTTCAGCGACGTCTTCCGCCTCTTCAACCGCTTCTTCAGTGTCTTCAACTGCTTCTTCGGCTTCTTCAACTACTTCTTCGGCTTCTTCAACGGTTTCTTCAACCGCTTCATCGACCTCTTCTGCAGCTTCTTCAACTACTTCTTCCGTTTCTTCGACGATTTCTTCCGTTACCTTTTCTTCTATTTCAACATTTTTCTTGTTATTTTTGTTCTTTTTTTTCTTCGCCATAATTGACCTCGCGCTCCCCAATTATTATCTCCCGATATATGCCAATCCATTATACCACAAGGCAGATGATTGTGGAGTAGTTGCATTATTATTTTATGTTAATACTTTTATCTATTCCTATCTATTCCGCGAATTGGCTGTTGTACAGTTCGGCATAGAAGCCGTTCTTGGCCAGCAGCTCTTCGTGGCGGCCCTGCTCGATAATGTTGCCGTCTTTCATGACCAGGATGAAATCCGCGTCTTTGATCGTCGACAGGCGGTGCGCGATGATGAAGCTGGTCCGGTCTGCCATGAGTTTTGCCATGGCCGACTGGATCTGGCGCTCGGTCCGCGTGTCGACGGAGCTGGTCGCTTCGTCAAAGATCAGGATCGGCGCATCCTCCAGGAACGCACGGGCGATGGTCAGCAACTGCTTCTGCCCTGCTGAGATGTTGGTCGCCTCTTCGTTGATCTTCATCCGATAACCCTTCGGCAGCGTCCGGATAAATCGGTGCGCGTGGGCGGCCTTCGCCGCGGCCTTGACTTCTTCGTCGGTGGCGTCGGTGCGGCCGTACCGGATGTTCTCCTTGACCGTGCTGCTGTTCAGCCAGGTCTCCTGCAGGACCATTCCAAAGAGTGCCCGCAGATTGTTGCGGCTGAGATCTTTGATGTTGTGGCCGTCGACGGAAATGCTGCCGCCGTCCAGTTCATAGAACCGCATGAGCAGCTTGACGACGGTCGTCTTGCCGGCGCCGGTCGGGCCGACGATGGCGATCCGCTGACCAGGTCTCGCTTCGAACGAGAAGTCCGTGATGATCGGCTCGTTTTCCTTGTATCCGAATTTCACGTGATCGAACGTGACGCGGCCTTCGACCTTTTCCGGGTCGAGCACGACAGCCGGTTCTTTGTCGAGGTCCACCTCTTCCTCTTCATCCAAAAGCTCAAATACGCGCTCCGCGGCAGCCGCTGTGGACTGCAGCTGGTTGGCGATGTTTGCCACCTGCTGGACCGGCTGGTTAAAGGACCGGACGTATTGGATGAACGCCTGGATCTGCCCGATCGAGACCTTCCCATTCAGGGCCAGATACCCGCCGAGGAAGCAGACCAGCACGTAAGCCAGGTTGCCGATGAACTGCGTCAGCGGCATCATCAGTCCCGACAGGAACTGGGATTTCCACGCCGCCTCGCAAAGCGCATCGTTGTATTCGTCAAAGACTTCCTCTGACATTTCTTCCCGGTTGAATGCCTTTACGATATCGTGGCCGGAGTACATCTCCTCCACGTGGCCGTTGACTTTGCCCAGGAATTTCTGCTGGTTCTTGAAGTGCCGCTGGGATTTGCTGACCACCAGTTTGATCACCAACAGCGAAACCGGGATCACGACCAGTGCGGTCACCGTCATGATCACGCTGATCCGCAGCATCATGATCAGGATGCCGGCCAGCGTGACGATTGCCGTGATCATCTGCGTGATCGTGGCCGTCAGCGTCTGGTTGACGGTCTCGATGTCGTTGATCATCCGGCTCTGCACTTCGCCGTACGGTACGCGGTCGAAGTACTTCAGCGGCAGGCGGTCGAGCTTTTTGGACATGTTGTCGCGCAGTGTGTAGATGACCTTCTGCGACACGATGGCCATGATCCAGCTCTGCAAAACCCCGAAGAGCCAGCTCGCCAGATACATGCCGAGGAGCAGCATCAAAATCTCCAGCAGCGCCTTGTAATCCACGCCGGTTCCCATGACGCCCTGCACCACTTCGTCGGTGGCCATGCCCAGGATCGTCGGCGATACGATAGCGAACACCGTGCTGAGGATCGCTGTAAAGAAGACGATCGTCAACTGGATCTTGTACGGCTTCAGGTATCCTGCCAGCTTCAGTATGGTTCCCTTGAAATCACGGGCTTTTTCGCCAGGCATCATCTTGGCTGCTCTGCCGCCCGTCTGAGGGGGATGCTTTCGTTCACCAAGGTCTTTCGCCATCAGCTCCGCCCCCTTTCCAGTTCTTCCTTACTGAGCTGCGAATAGGCGATCTCGCTGTAGACCGGGCACGTCTCCATCAATTGCTGATGCGTGCCCTTGCCGGCGATCTGTCCATCCTCCAGTACGATAATCTGGTCCGCGTCCATGATTGTGTTGATGCGCTGGGCGACGATGATGAACGTGCTCCTGTCCGCCTGCTGCCGCAGTGCCTTCCGGAGCGCTTTGTCCGTCGCGAAATCCAGCGCGCTGAAACTGTCGTCAAAGACCAGGATCTCCGGGTTCTTGACCAGCGCACGCGCGATGCAAAGCCTTTGCTTCTGACCGCCGGATACGTTGGTCCCGCCCTGTGCGACTTCCGTCTGGAAGCCGTCCGGTTTATCGTTGATGAAAGCCAGGGCCTGCGCGATTTCCGCGGCCCGGGCCAGTTCTTCCGTAGTTGCGTCAGCATCCCCGTAAAGGAGATTGCTTTCGATGGTCCCGCTGAACAGCGTGCCTCTTTGCGGCACCAGCCCGATCAGCCGGTGCAGATCCGTTTGCCGCATATCGCGGACGTCGATTCCGTCCACCAGGACCTGCCCTTCCGTGGCATCATAAAAGCGCGGGATCAGATTGATGAGTGTGGATTTGCCGCATCCGGTCCCGCCGATGATGGCGGTGGTCTTTCCCGCTTCGGCCGTGAAGGTGATCCCCTGCAGCGCCATTTCCTCCGCGTCCGGGTAAGCAAAGGCTACGTCGCGGAACTCGACGGTGCCGCCAGCAGAAGTTGTCTTAAGAACTGTGCCTGTTTCGGTCTGCGGCATCGCATCGTCTGTCAGTGCACCCGCGTCCGTCTGCGTCGCCGTAGTTGCCAGCGCCGGCACTTCCACCGGATTCTCCGGATCGGTGATGGACACCTTCGTATCGATGACCTGCCCGACACGCTTGGCCGAGACGGCCGCCCGTGGGATCATGACGAAGATCATCGTCACGAACATGAAGGACATGATCACGTGCATCGCATACTGCAGATACGCCAGCACGTCCCCGATCATCAGGTGCTGCGCTTCAACCAGATGCGCGCCTGCCCAGATGATGAGGATCCCGACGCCGCTCATAATCAGTGTCATCGTCGGCATCATGAACGCCAGGCACTTGTTGACGAAGATGTAGAGTTTTGTCAGATCCATGTTGGCGTCATCGAAACGTTTCTGCTCGTGGAGTTCCGTCCGGAACGCGCGCACGACCAGCGTCCCGGAGAGCCGCTCTTTCATGATCAGATTGACGCGGTCCAGCTTTTCCTGCATCAGCCGGAACCGCGGGAAGATCGCGACAAACGAAAATACCATCAGCCCGCAGACGCAGATCAGCGCCAGACCGACGGTCCAGGAAAGTGCCACGCTCGTCCGCAACGCCATGAATACGGCGCCGATGCCCATGATCGGGGCGAACATCATCATGCGCAGACACATGACCGTCGCCTGCTGGATCATCTGCACATCATTGGTGGACCGCGTGATCAGCGACGCCGTGCTGAACGTCTCGATCTCCGCCCGGCTGAAAGCCGTGACCTTCGTAAAGAGGGACTTGCGGATGCTGCGCGCGGCCTTTGCAGCTGTCATGCTGGCAAAGAAACTGCCGGTCACGCTGAACACCACCGCCGCGAAAGCGATGACGATCATGATCATGCCCACGTGCTTGATGTGCTCCAGGTCTCCCGCGACGATGCCGTTGTTGATGATGTCCGACATGTACGTCGGCAGCAGCAGCTCGCTGATGACCTGTCCGAACAGCACGAGAAATATGATACACACGAACGGTATGTATTTTTTGTAGTAACGTAAGACGGTTCTCATACAACCTCTTTTCCTCTGATCCCTGCCCCCTATGATAAGGACCGCACCGGAATGTCGGTACGGTCCTTGATCCGGATCAATTCATTCTTTCTAATGCAAAACCCTTAGTACGGGAAGTTCTTATGCAGCGGATATTTATCAGTCAGTGTCTTCACGATGGCCTTTGCTTCTTCCATCTTCGCTTCGTCTTCGCCCTTGCAGTCGATGACCAGCGCGATGGCGTCCGTAACTGCCTTGACGTCCTCTTCCTTGAAGCCTCTGGATGTCATGGCCGGCGTTCCCATCCGCAGACCGGATGTGATCATCGGTTTTCTCGGGTCGTTCGGAATCGCGTTCTTGTTCGTCGTGATGTTAGCTTCATCCAGCAGTCTCTCCGCCTTCTTTCCGGAGATGTCCTTATTCAGGAGCTTGACCAGGATGAGGTGGTTGTCACTGCCGCCGGAAACCAGTTCGAAACCGTGCGCGTTCATGCCCTGAACGAGCGCCTGGCAGTTGTCGATGACCTGCTGCTGGTAAACCTTGAATTCCGGCTCCATCGCTTCCTTCAGGCAGACTGCCTTCGCAGCGATGACGTGCATCAGAGGGCCGCCCTGCAGTCCCGGGAAGATCGCGGAGTTGATCGCCTTCTTGTACTCTTCCGTACAGAGGATCAGGCCGCCTCTTGGGCCACGGAGGGTTTTGTGCGTCGTGGTCGTAACGATGTCAGCGTATGGGACCGGATTCTCGTGGAGACCCGCGGCGACGAGACCCGCGATGTGCGCCATGTCGACCATCATGATCGCGCCGACTTCATCAGCGATCTCTTTGAAGGTCTTGAAGTCGATCGCTCTCGGATACGCGGAAGCGCCCGCGACGATCAGCTTCGGCTGGTGTTTCTTCGCCATCTCGCGCACGTTGTCGTAGTCGATTCTTTCGTCTTCGCCCAGTCCGTACGCAACGAAGTTATAGGATTTACCGGAAATGTTGACCGGAGATCCGTGGGAAAGGTGTCCGCCGTTGGAAAGATCCATGCCCAGTACGGTGTCACCGTAATTCAGGACCGCCTGATAAACGGCCGTGTTGGCGTTCGCGCCGGAGTGCGCCTGCACGTTGGCGTGGTCTGCGCCGAACAGTTTACACGCGCGGTCGATGGCCAGCTGCTCAACCTCATCGACGAATTCGCATCCGCCATAGTAGCGCTTGCCCGGATAGCCTTCTGCGTACTTGTTTGTCAGCGCGCTTCCCATCGCTTCCATGATCTCGTAATTTACAAAGTTCTCAGAAGCGATCATTTCGATTTTTGTTTCCTGCCGGTTGATTTCCCGTTTGATCGATGCTGCGACCTCCGGATCAGCCTTTTCCAAGTAATTAAAATACATTCCTTCTCTCCTTTCTAACTATATCAAACGATCGTTACGTCACGGATCTCTCCAGACGCTTTAATGCGAGCGCCATCGTCAGCCCCGGGATCACTCGGTTCCCGGTGATTTCGACGCCCAGCATCTCGTTGATCTTCTTTAATCGGTACTGCACCGTGTTCGCGTGGATGTTCATGAACTCGGCCGTCTTGCTGCTGTTCATGCCGGCGTCCAGCACGAACGTCTCCAGCGTATCCAGCAGCTGCTTGCCTTTGTTCTCTCCCGCTTCTTTGAACGGCTCCAAAAGTTCGACGTAATTCTTCTTGACGAATCCGCCCTGGATCTGGATGTTGATGCAGTTGTTGACCAGTGTCAGCTCATACTTCGTGAAGACCCGCTTGTACGGGAATACGTCCTGCACGAAGGCCCAGCTTTCGCTGATCAGTTTGTACGCGTCGCCGGCTCCTTCGATCCCGTTCAGTCCGGTCACGTGGAATATCCGAGCCGCCTTGTCCGCCTTGAGTCTGGCAAACAGATTCGCGCAGTCGTTCTGCTGCAGGCTCCGGTTCCCGTCGTCCACGGTGTTCAGGATCATGCCGTACGTTTCGTCTTCTTCCGTGATCTTCATGATCTCCAGATCGGTGTTCTTTTCGAATTCCGCAAAAGCCTGACTTTCCGCTTCGCGCTGGAAGCCTTTGGAGAAGAAGACGCATACGATGTCGGATCCCTGGATCCTGGCTTCATCCTGCAGCGCGTAAGCGAGACTCTTGTTGCCGCGGATGAGCGCTTTGATGAACTCCGATTTGGCGTCGCGCTCCGGCGTGTACTTCCACATGCCCATGGCCAGCTCGATGATCTCAGCCAGCTTGGTGACCTCGCCTGCCGTGTAGGAATCTTCGTTATCGACGATCAGCATGTAGTACTTCTCGCCGCCGATGTTGACCAGGCCCCAGTACGTGAGGGCGCCGTCCACATCGACCAGCGTGTAGGTCTTGCTGCTCTCGGTCTGCATATTCTTTTCTTTGCCCTGCCGGATCGCGTCGGACAGCTTGACTTTCTGGCGCGTCTCCACCGTGAAGATCGGGTTGAAGTCCTCGCTCAGGAGGATCACCTGAAAGTCGTTGTTGATCGCCGCCTCCCGCACTGCCGACTGGAAGTTGCTGTGCTTCTCGAAGTTCAGCAGGTGGAACACGGTGTTGCTGATCAGGCTGTTCTTGAAGTTGTCTCCGTAAAGGACGCGGTCCATGATCTCGGAGATCGCTTTGGAATACGTGGCGTCCTCCGGCATCCGGATCAGCGGGAGTCCCGCTTTGTCGGCTGCCTCCAGCACCTTGTCGTCCAGCTTTTTGACTGCTTTGCCGACGAAGAATACGGCCAATGCGGCGCAGCCCTTCTCCGCAGCGTTTTGCACGATTTCGCACTGTTTGGCGACATCCTTGCGCGCGCCGAGAAAGCCCGTGAGGAGGATCTCCGTCTTCTGGAACTCGGCCAGCTCAAAATCGGAAATCTCGCTGACGTCGAGAACAGACACGGATTTCACTTCATTGGTCATCCCGGCTTTGCCGCCGACGACTTCCGCGCCTTTGAAGACGCTCAGTTCCATGCAGTCATTTACCGTGACTTTCATGACTCATCATCTCCCTCGTAGTCCGGAGTATCCTCCGGTTCCTCAGCAGGGGCATCCGCCAGCTCTTCGACCGGTTCTTCCACCAGATCTTCGGCGGTCTCGACTGGTTCCTCGATAGGCTCTTCCATCGGTTCCTCAATCGATTCTTCCATCGGTTCCTCGATCGGTTCTTCCACCGGTTCCTCGACAGACGCCTTGGCCGGCCGTTCAATTGGCTCCGCTTTGTTGGTGACGTCGTTATATGTCATGATTTTCGGCTTGAACCGGGCGTTCTTCCCCTGTGCTTCGATGAGCTCAGCGAGTTCGTCCAGTCCTTCCTGCTTCCGTTCTTCGGCTTCGCGCTTCTCGCGTTCGCGCTGCTCTCTTCTCTGGCGCTTGGCTTCCTTCGCTTCGGCCTTGTCCTTTTCTTTCTGTTCTTCCGACTTGACCTTCAGTTCCTCAGCCAGCTCTTCTGGCGTCTTCACGCCGTCGTACAGGTCGACGAACTGCTGTCCATCCAGTGTCTCTACCGCCAGCAGTCCATTGGCGACTGCCGTCAGCTGATCGATGTGCTCTTCCAGGATCGTCATCGCCGCATCGTATGCTTCTTCGATGATCGCCTTGACTTCTTCGTCGATCTCGTTGGCCGTTTCTTCCGAGTACGCCTGCTTGGACGTGAAGTCCTTGCCCAGAAATACTTCTTCCGAAGAACTGTAGTTGACCGGACCCAGCTTCTCGCTGAAGCCGTACTTGGTCACCATTTCCCTGGCGATTTCGGTGGCTCTCTGGATGTCGTTGCTGGCACCGGTGCTGATGTCGTCCAGCGTCAGTTTCTCGGCAACACGTCCGCCCAACAGATGGATGATCTGCTCGCGCATCTCTTCCTTGGTTCCGTAGTATTTGTCTTCCTTCGGCAGGATCATCGTGAATCCGCCGGCTCTGCCTCTCGGAATGATGGTGATCTGGTGCACCGGATCCGACTTCGGCAGGCAGTGCGCAACAACTGCGTGTCCCGCTTCGTGGAACGCGGTCAGCTTGCGTTCGTCCTCGCTGATGACACGACTCTTCTTTTCCGGTCCCGCGATGACCTTCGTAATGGCTTCTTCGATTTCTTCCATGCGGATGACCATGCCGTTCCGGCGGGCTGCCAGCAGCGCCGCTTCATTCAGCATGTTCTCGATATCCGCAGGCGTGAAGCCCGGTGTCCGCCGCGCCAGCACGACAGGGTCGACGCCCTTATCCAGCGGCTTGTTGCGCGAGTGGACTTTAAATATCTCTTCTCTTCCGACGATGTCCGGAATGCCGATGACGATCTGCCGGTCGAATCGGCCCGGTCTCAGAAGCGCCGGGTCCAGTACGTCCGGACGGTTCGTCGCTGCCAGGATGATGATGCCGGAGTTCTCCGCGAATCCATCCATCTCGACAAGCAGCTGGTTGAGCGTCTGCTCACGTTCGTCATGGCCGCCGCCAAGTCCGGCGCCACGTTTCCGTCCTACCGCATCGATCTCATCGATGAAGACGATGCAAGGCGCGTTCTTCTTCGCCTGCTCGAACAGGTCACGGACACGGGATGCGCCGACACCGACGAACATCTCCACGAAGTCCGAACCGCTGATCGTAAAGAACGGAACACCAGCTTCGCCGGCCGTAGCCTTTGAAATATACGTTTTACCGGTTCCCGGAGGCCCCACGAGGAGGATGCCCTTCGGGATCCTGGCTCCGAGGCTGTTGTATTTGGCAGGATGCTTGAGGAAGTCGACGATCTCTTCGAGTTCTTCCTTCTCCTCCTTCAACCCCGCTACGTCGTTGAATGTGATTTTCTTAAGGTCATCCTTCTTCTGGAGCTTCGCCCGGCTCTTTCCAAAGGCCATAGCTTTGCCCCCGCCGCCCTGTTGGCGCATGATGAACACAAAGAAGAAGACCATGATTGCGATCATCAGCAGCGTCGGCAATATGGTGATCCAGATCGACTCCTGCTGCGGCGGCGGACTATCAAGTTTCAGTTCCCCCGCGTCCACCTGCGGCATGATGTACATGTCGTAGATGTAGTTCAGGTCGACCGCGCTGTTCACATAGGAATATACCTTTTCACCCGATTTCAGTTCGGCCGTCAGTTTCGTCTCCGCGACCGTGATGCTCTCGACGTCGTTCTGTTTCAGATGCGTGATCATCGTCGACGTCTTGATCTGTTTCATATCCGGTTCTTTATCCCCGGAAAAGAAATAGAAGAACCCCAATACAAGAGCAAAAATAAGCAGGTAAATGGTGATGTTCTTGCTTAGTCTTTTCAAACTCTACTCCCTTCATTTTTGTTGTCTGGTAACAAATTTTGCAATATATTCTACCACAGTTGTACTAATTGTTCAATAATATCTGCTATTTGACGTTGATTGTTACGACGGACTTTTCGGTTGCCGCTTTGTAGTTCTCATTTCCGGCTGCTTTCACGTTCACCGTGACTACGTACGTGCCCTTTTTCACGTTCTTTTTCACGGTGATATTGCCGGTCGTCTTGTTGACCTTGACCTTCTTGGCGAATGCTTTTTTGACGACTTCGCCCTTGGAGAATGTCAGGTCGCCTTGATCGTTGCTGATCGTGATCGCCTTCTTGCACTTGATGACCACTTTCTGTTTCGCCAGCTTTTTCGCCTTCAGCGTTACGGTATTCCCCGTGACGGTCACCGGATTCTCCGCTTTATCAATGATCAGGGATCCGTTGACGACCGTGACGTTGAACTGGTTCGTGACGTCTTTCCCGTTACTGTCTTCCACGGCCCATGTTCCCGTTACCGGAATGCTTGCCACGCTGTCGCTGACATTCTTTCCGGAAGCTTCCGATGTGAGGCCGGTCACGTAATAGTACTTGCCGTTCGCTTTGACGGCTGTTTTGCCCTCTTCCACATCGGTGGTGAAACCGCTGACGGAATGATCTTTGCCGTCATATACAACGTTGCAGCTGTTCGCGGTAACGGTGACTTCGTATTTCGCTTCGCGGTTCGTGACGCTGAGCTGTCCTTCGGTTTTGGTGACGGCGTAGTTGCCCAGATCCGTTTCGTCTTTCGCTGCCACAAAGAACGCATTGGCGCCGTTCTCTCCCGGATTGGTCACGCTTCCGACGAACGTGTAGGCCGCGCCTTCACCTTCAATCCATCCGTCCTCCACCAGAAGGCCGTTCTCATTGACCTTTACTCCCAGATCCGCCGCGTCCGCGTTGGTCAGAGCATTACCATCGTATTCCTTGCTCAGGCTTGCCGATGTCAGGGTCAGCGGAGCTTTGGAGATGTTCAGGGCTCCGTTGACGATGTTGACGTTGAACTGTCTCGTCACATCCTGCCCGCCGGCCTCCTTAACAGCCCATGTTCCCGTGACCGGAATCACGCTCATGCTGTCGCTGACATTCTTTCCGGAAGCTTCTGACGTGAGGCCGCTGACATAGTAAGTCTTTCCGTTCGCCGTGACTTCGATCTTGCCGTTCTGCTCGCCGGCAAAGCCGCTGACGGTGTGAGTCTTGCCGTCATAGGTGCCGCTGTAGCTGTTGGCGGTGACCGATACTTCAAACGCGGCATCCCGGTTCGTGATGCTCAGCTGTCCTTCCGTCTTGGTCACTGCGTAGTTATTCAGATCCGTTCCGGACTTTGCCGTGACGGTGAATGCGTTGGCCGCATTTTCTTTCGGATTCTTTACGCTTCCTGTAAATTCATAGGTGGCGCCTTCACCCTCGATCCATCCGTCTTCGACCAGAAGGCCGTTTTCGTTGACGGTCACGCCAAGGTCCGCCGCGTCAGCATTCGTCAGAGCATCCCCGTCATATTCCTTGGAAAGGTTCGCGGATGTCAGTGTCAGCGACGCTTTCTCTATATTCAGCGATCCCTTGACGATCGTGATATCGAACTGTTCCGTCACGTCGGTCCCGTCCGCATCTTTCACGGCCGGAGTGCCAGTGACCGGAATGCTTTCAACGCTGTCGCTGACGTATTTGCCGGACGCTTCCGATGTAAGGCCGGTCACATAGTAGGTGTGTCCGTTGGCTGTGACCGCCGTTCCCTTTCCTTCAACGTCGCCGGCAAAACCGCTGGCGGTATGGTTCTTTCCGTCATAAGTGCCGCTGTAGCTGTTGGCGGTGACCGTTGCCTCGAACGGTGCCGTCCGGTTCGTCACGTCCAGCTGTCCTTCTATTTTAGTAACGTTATAGTTGTCGAGGTTCGTTCCCTTCTTTGGCTCGATGGTATATGAATTCGTTACTCTTTCGCCCGGGTTCTTGACGCTTCCCGTAAACGTGTAGCGCGCACCCTCGTTGTCGATCCAGCCTTCTTCCTCCAGAAGCCCGTTCTCGTTGACGGCCACTCCCAGGTCTGCCGCTTCTGCATTGGTCAAAGCGTTTCCGTTATATTCTCTGGACAGAGATGCAGATTTGAGCGTTAACGGAATCTCCTCGATCGTATAGGTCGCCTCGGTTTCCCCTTCGTACTCACCCTTTCCGCGGATCTTCAGGGTATAATCACCGGCATTTGACAGATCTTTCTGCGGCCAGAAGATGTCATAATCCTTTCCTTCGGTCAGTTCTTTTCCGCCGATGGTCTGAACGGTCGGCTTCTGCACTTCCCCGTTATAGGTGAAAGTGTCATTCGACAGGACGACTTCCGCACCTTCAATGCTGTAACACGTTTCCCAAAACGCTGAGATGGTCGTGGCTCCTGCGACCCAGGCGGGGTTACCCGGCGCGTAAGCATGGGTCGTGTCACTTCCGATCTGCCAGCCTGCGAATCGCTTTTCCGGAGGCACCGTAAAGCCGTTTTCCGGCAATGTGAACGCTCCATCCTTCGGCACCGTCATCGGATTCATGCTGCCGGCTGCATACGGATCGCCCTTATCAAAGGTGACCTCCACCGGCCAGCAAAGCGCCGCTTCACCTCTTTCGGTCAGCCCGACGAGATAGGAGTCCGAATCGCTTACAAAATTATCGGGAGTTCCATTCTCGTAAAGGCCGTTGGTGATGATTTCTGTCCTTTCCCGCTCATCAAAGCTAGTGTGGATGCGTTGAATATGCAACTCCGCTTCCTCATTGAGCGCTCCCTCGATCTCCATTGGAACGGCACTTTGTAACACCACATTGGAGGCTTCGATATCCGGCTCGTTGCCTACTATATTGTCCTTAACGACCGGAGATCCGGAAACGTACATTGGGCATAATTCGCCTTCTGTATTTACAAACACTCCGCCACCCGCCGAGTGTGCAAGGTTCCCCGTGATCGATCCGCCGGACATATGGAAGCCGTAATCGACAAGGGTCGCGTTGTACTCTACCTCAACGCCGCCGCCTGCGCTTTGCGCTATATTGTCGCAGATGACGCCGCCCGTCATAATGCATTTTCCGTATCCGACCAGAACGCCGCCCGCATCAGGGGCTATATTATCCTTGATGGTGCCGCCGGTCATGACGAACTGTCCGTTCGCGACACCGACACCGCCGCCTTTGTTATAACCATCCACATGATTATTTCTAATCACGCCGCCCTCCATATAGAAGGCTCCGCCGTTGACAATGCAGACGCCGCCGCCTTTCGCGTAACTGCCTGTCAGCCAATTGTTCACGATGGTGCCGCTCTGCAGGGTAAGTGTCCCCCCGTATACGCAGATCCCGCCACCATCCTCTAAGGTGTTGTTACATCTGTTGTTTCCTCCGGTGATCTGGCCTGTTTGATCGTCACTGCTGTCACATATGGTCAGATTGCCTTCGACGCGAATGGCGTATCCCTGTTCCATCGCATCATACAGCGAGCGGTTAATCTCGTTTCCTTGCAGATCGATCGTGACTGTCTTGTCTGCCGGAACGAGAATATAGCCTTCACTCTGATCGACCGGCGACAAATTTTCGCTCAAATTGATCACATCTCCCTCTTCGGAACTATTGATCGCGCTCTGCAAGCCCACCCATGAGTTGACATAGTATTCTCCATTCTCCGCAAATGCCGGCGCCGATAGGACCGGAACCGCCAGAATAAGCGCAAACAGCGCTGCCGCTGCAATAAAAATCATCTTTTTCTTCACTATCATTTATCCAAACTCCTCCTGGTTATTTATCTCAACATCGCTCCATGCTGTATATCTATCCTGACGCCGTTCGTAGATCGCGGCCAGCCCGTCGGTCTGCGTGATCGGACGGTTGTCCGCCGGCAATTCTTCCAAAGGCCGCTTCAGGTAGACCACGTAGCCGTTCGCTCTCAGAATGTCCCGGTTTTCGTCCCGCTCGACGATTCCGCCGCCGGTGGCGAGCACAAAGCCCTTTGCCGTATTCTGCCGGGCCGGATCGCGGAGGATCTGCTTCAGCGTTTCGGTCTCGATGGTCCGGAAGACGCCTTCTCCCTCGCTGCGGATGATGTCTTCCGGCGTGCGGCCGGTGGCATCCTGAATCGCTTCGTCGAGATCGACGAAGGTCCGGCCGGTCTTCTGTGCGAGAATTTTGCCGATGGTGGTCTTGCCGCTGCCCGGCATGCCGATCAGGACGATGTGCTGCAGTCCCTTCCGCATGATTTCGATGACCTTTCTGGTCCGTTCTTCCGGAACCGGTCTGCCGGTAAAGAGCCGGGCCGCTTCCGCCGCCTGTGCCACCAGCATGGCCAATCCGCCAAAGGCCGGGATGCCCCGTGCTTCCGCGTCCAGCATCAACTGCGTCCTTAGCGGGTTATAGATCACATCGAAAACAGCGCGGCACTGCGGAAACAGTACCAGATCGATCGGCGCGACGCCTACGTCCGGGAACATTCCCACCGGCGTCGCGTTGACGATGATCTCCGCGTCTGCGTGTCGATCGAGGTTGTCGTAGTTATTTTCTCCTTTTCGGGAGATGTTGATGATCGGATCCGCGCCCAGGTCTTTCAGTACGTTGATGACGGTCCCCGAAACGCCGCCACTGCCCAGCACGAGGGTCTTTGCCCCGTTGATATCGATTCCGGAAGTCTCGATGGTGTAACGGAATCCGGCATAATCCGTGTTGTCGCCGTAGAGCGTGCCGTCTTCGCGGCACACGATGGTGTTCACGCTCCGGCAGGTCGCCGCCCGGTTCGAGATCTCGCTGCAGTACGGGATCACTGCACGCTTGTACGGCATGGTCACGCTGATGCCCCGGAACGTTCCGCTGCTCATGAATGCGTCCAGCTGTTCTTCCGTCCGGTCGAATACGCCGTATTCATAGCCGCCCAGCAATTTATGGACCTGCGGCGAATGGCTGTGCGTCAGGTTTTTTCCGAGCAAGCCGAACACGTGCCGGTGCTCCTGCTGGAACGCGCGGCTTTCGGCCAGGATCGCTTCGAAATCCGCCCGTATGTGCGCTTTCGTTTCTTCCTTGCAAAGCCCTTCGATTCCATCCAGCAGTTCGCTTTCGCGGTTGCTGTCCAGGATCGGCAGGCCGTATCGTTCTTTGTACCGGATCACGTCGCGTGCGACGTCGAACCGTTCTTCCAAAAGCTCCACGAGCTCCCGGTCGATGGCGTCGATGCGATCGCGGCACGCGGAAAGGTCTGATTCGGACGTTCCCGTTCCGGATTTTTTTTCTTCGATTGCTACAGCGCCGGTGAACCGCCCTTCTTCCATCAGCAGGTCGCCGATGGCGATGGCGGCTGCCGCTTCAATGCACGGCAATGCCCGCGGCACGATGCACGGGTCGTGGCGGCCTTTGACCTGCAGCTTGGTTTCTGTCATCTGCTTCAGGTCTACGCTGTCCTGCTCCAACGCGATGGACGGCGTCGGCTTCATGGCCGTGCGGAAAACGATCGGCATTCCGGACGATAGTCCGCCCAAAATCCCGCCGTGATGATTGGTCTTCGTCCGGACCTGCCCGTCCTCGATGCAGTAAGGGTCGTTGTTTTCGGAACCCTTCATGTTTGCCGCGGCAAATCCCTCACCGAATTCGATGCCTTTTACCGCCGGCACCGCAAATACCGCCTGGCAGATCCGGCTCTCGATATTTCCGAATAACGGGCTTCCGACACCTGCCGGAAGCCCGGTGATTTCACATTCGATGATGCCGCCGATGGAGTCGCCGGCTTCTTTGGTCCGGGCGATGAGATCTTTCATCGCCTCCGGGAACTCTGCGCCGGCATTCTCGATCCCGCCGATGGATGCGATGCGGGCATTGATCTTGACGCCCGTTTCTTCCAGCCACTGCAGGAAGATCCCGCCCGCCACGCAAAGCGGTGCGGTCATGCGCGCGGAAAACGCTCCCCCGCCGGATGCGATCCGGCCGTATTTGACCCACGCGGGATAATCCACATGTCCCGGCCGCGGTACCGTTGCTGTATTCTCGTAGTCGTCCGGACGGACGTCGGTGTTCTCAATCACGGCCTCCAGTATCGTACCGTCGGTCTCGACGGCTGCGCCCTTTTGCCGCACGCCTGATAGGAAGACCGGCACATCCGGTTCTTTCCGCTGGGTGGACCAAGCATTCCGACCCGGTGCCCGGCGCTCCAGGAACTGCTGCAGCTTTTGCAGATCGATGCGCTTGCCCGCCGGCAGTCCCTCGATCTTTACGCCGACGCGCTCCGCGTGGGATTCTCCGTAGATCTCAATATATATCTTTTCTCCAAAGGTCACAGCCACTGCAGTTTCCCTCCCAGTTTCTGATAATCCTCAAAAAATCGCGGATACGATTTGTTCACCGCTGTTGCCCCTTTGATGGTGATCGGCTCCGCAGCGATGCAGGCTGCGGCGGCCGCCATCATGACGATCCGGTGGTCGCCGAACGAGTCCGCCGTCCCGCCGGTCAGTCTCCCCTTGGAGCGGGTCGTCAGCGATGTTTCTGTTTCTGTGATATCTGCGCCGAGGCCCGACAAGACTTCAGCTGCCGCATGCAGGCGGTCGCTTTCTTTGAAGCGCAAACGCCCCGCGTTGATGATGTTCGTGATGCTGCCCGCCGGTCGGCCGCAGGAAAGGACGGCCAGCGCCGGTACCAGATCCGGCACATCGGCTGCGTCGATGTCTATCTCTGCCGTGCCCGCTGCCAGCATCTGTTCAGCGATGGTCACCACCGCCTTGTCGCCCTGGGCGGACGCCGGGTCCAGTCCTTGACAAACGATATGGCCGCCCGCCTCACGCAGGCGCAGCATGGCGTCCATCACGATCCAGAACGCCGCATTGGACCAATCCCCTTCGATTTGCTCCAGCGCCGCGGCCGGAAGATGGTATGCCTGCCCGCCCGAAACAGAAAATATCGTTTCGGTTTTTGTTTCCGTTAATGATTCTCTTTCGTCTATCCGTATACCCGCTTCACGCAGCACCTGCAGCGTCAAGTCGACATACGGCCGGGACTGCAGCCGCCCTTCGACGACGATCTCGCTGTCCTCTTTCACCAACGGCAGCGCCATCAGCAGCCCTGTCACGTACTGGGAAGAAACGTCGCCCGGCAGACGGAACGTTCCGCCGGTCAGCCGGCCGCTCAGATGTTTCGGATTTCTTCCTTCTACCTTGCAGCCGTGTTCCGCCAGGCATTCCAGGAGCGGCTCCATCGGCCGGTCCGGAAGCCTTCCCTGACACACAAAATCGCTCTCGATCCCCAGCGCGCCGGCAAGCGGCAGCAGGAACCGGAGCGTGGAGCCGCTCTCCCCACACGGAAGAACGCAGTCCGCAACGATGCGGTCCCCGGCGGAGCCGGACTGCCGCAGCGCGGTGCATAGTCTTTGCAGACAGATTTTCGTCGCGGTGATGTCGTCCGACAGCTCGTCACACACACCGTCCAAATCCAACCCGGACAAAAAACCCGCGATCAGAATTCGGTGCGCCGCGGATTTTGAAGCAATGGCATCGACGGTCCCGCCGTCTGGTGCTTTTGTGATAAGGATATCGTTCATCGGCTTCATGCCAGCGCTTCCCTGACTTTCGCGACTTTGGCGGAGAGTTTTGCGAACTGGGCCGGCGTCAGCGACTGGGCCCCGTCGCACAGTGCCCGTTCCGGATCGTTGTGGACTTCGATCATGAGTCCGTCCGCGCCTGCGGCGACCGCGGCCAGCGCCATCGGCTCGACCAGAGAGGCTTTGCCCGTCGCGTGGCTCGGGTCGACGATGATCGGCAGATGCGTGTGTTCCCGCAGCACCGGGATCGCGGAAAGATCCAGCGTGTTTCTCGTATATTTTTCGAAGGTCCGAATGCCCCGCTCGCATAAAATGACGTTTTTATTGCCTTCGGACATGATGTATTCAGCGCTCATCAGCAGTTCTTTCAGCGTACTGCCGAGCCCGCGTTTCAGGAGGACCGGCTTGCTGGTCCGGCCGACCGCTTTCAGAAGCTCAAAATTCTGCATGTTCCGCGCACCGATCTGGATCACGTCCACGTTCTCGAACAGCGGCAGGTGGTTGACGTTTATGATCTCCGACACGATCGGCATTCCCGTCTCTTCTTTCGCCTTCCGCAAAAGCTCCAGCCCCTCGGCCTTCATTCCCTGGAAATCGTAAGGCGAAGTCCGCGGCTTGAACGCGCCGCCGCGAAGGAGCGCGGCGCCGGCCAGACTGACGCTTCGGGCGACCTCCAGGATCTGCTTTTCGGATTCCACGGAGCATGGTCCCGCGATCATTGCAAAATTCCCGCCGCCGATCCGGACGTCTCCGATGGATACCACGGTGTCCTCCGGATGGAACTTGCGGCTGGCTTCTTTGTATACTTCTGTTACCCTGGTCACTTGTTCAACGAAATCCAGCGAATCGATCAGGCCTTCATCAATCTGGGAAGTGTCCCCGACCAGGCCCAGCACCGTCTGGTATTCGCCTTCTGAAACGTGGACCTCAAGACCCCGGGCTTCGAGCCACTGGATCAGGTCGTCCCGCTGCTGTTTCGTTGCATTTTTCTTCAATATAGTGATCATGGTCGTCTCCTGTGTTTTCGCGATTAAAGTCTATACTTGTATTATGATAAATCGGCGCCCTAAAGTCAAAGAAAAACATGTTTCAGAGCGCATTTTGTGGTACACTGTTTCCAGAAAGAAGAATAAAAAAGCACATCAAATAAAAGGAGGAGCCTATGTTATCCAAAAACGTAAGAGACCTGCTCAACGCACAGGTCAACGCCGAATTCTACTCGGCCTATCTGTATCTCGATTTTTCCAACTTCTATAAAGATGAGGGACTGGACGGCTATTCCAACTGGTACATGATTCAGGCGCAGGAAGAGCGCGACCACGCGATGCTGTTCATCCAGTACCTGCAGCAGAATGGTGAAGCCGTTGTTCTGGAAGCCATCGACAAGCCGGACAAGGAACTTAAGAACTTCATCGATCCGCTGAATTTCGGCGCAGAGCACGAACGCCACGTGACCGACCTGATCAACAACATCTATGCGGCAGCTTATGAAGAAAAGGACTTCCGTACGATGCAGTTCCTCGACTGGTTCGTCAAGGAGCAGGCTGAAGAAGAAGACAATGCGGACGACAACATCAAGAAGTTCGAACTGTTTGGCAGCGACAGCAAGGGCCTGTACATGCTGGACAGCGAGATGCAGTCCAGAGTCTACACGGCACCGTCCCTGACACTCGATTAATTACAAAACCGTCAATGCCCTGCACGATCGCTGACGTTGGCGGTTTTTTATTTGCGTTTTTATTGATTTCACTTGCTGATCCGGACTTTGCCGGCGGCGACTTTGAGCCGGTAGCTGTGCGGGAATTCCACGACCTTCGGGCCCTGTTTGACGCGGATGATCTTATCCGCCGCTTCCAGGCGCTCCGCCGTGATGTTCTGCTCCAGCCCGACCTCCGCAAAAGCCTTCAGCAGCACGCGGTGTTCGATGGCCGGGTGAAGCGCCGCCAATCCGACGCGGTCCAGTACGACCTCGGCGCCTGCATCTGCCTCGGCAGCGTCCGTCTCTTCCACCAGCACGTGCTCATAGGCCATCTGCGCCTGCTGCCAGATATAATCTTTGTCGGCCGCTGCGATGTGCCCGAGCCGGACCAAACTTTCTTTCATATTCTCATTGTACTTGCTTTCCAGATATGGCAGAAGCTCCAGACGGATGCGGTTCCGCGCGTAGATCGCTTCGTTATTGGTGTGATCCGTTACAGGATCTAAGCCTTTTGCAGCGCAGTACGCCTCGATGTCCTCCCGATAAACGTCGAGGAGCGGCCGGATGACGCAGATGCCGCGCTCGTATCGTTTATAGGCAATGCCTGCCAGCCCGTCCGTGCCCGTTCCGCGCAGGATCCGGAAGAGAATCGTTTCCGCCTGATCGTTGGCGTTCTGGGCAACCGCGATCTTGACCGACGCCGTCCCGTCCGCCTCCAGAATCTCCATGGCCGTCTCGTAGAACGCATCGTAGCGCGCCTTGCGGCCGGCCTCTTCGCTGGTCATGCCCAGTTCTTTCGCCAGCGCGTTGCAGTCGACGACGACGCTCTTGCACTGCAGCCCGTTCTTTTCGCAAAGCCCTTCGACATAGGCCTGATCCCGTTCGGCGTCCCCCGGACGGAACTGGTGGTTGACGTGGACCGGATGGATCGTCAGATCCATGGAACCGGCGATTCTGAGGAGCAGATCGAACAGGCAGACCGAATCCGGCCCGCCCGAAAGCCCGATGACGATGTGGTCACCGGTTTCGATCAAATCGTATGCAGTTATCGTTTCAAGGAATGGTTTCTTTAACATAGTCCCATGTTATCACATTTTTGTGAATTGTACGATGGGAAACTTTACGGTCTTTCGGCGCTTTGATATAATCGTTCTCAAAGAAAGGAACACACTATGATCTGTAAGAATTGCGGGGCTGCCATGCCCGATGACGCGACGTTCTGCGGCGAATGTGGCACGAAAGTCGAGAAAGCAAAAACAAAATCCCCAGCTTTTGCTAAAGCAAAGGCTGACGCGAAACGGTTCAAGATCATTTCGGCCATCCTCGCGGGGCTTTGCATTGTGCTGGCGATCGGATGGATCGCTACGTCGAACGATCCGTACCGGGACATCGATAATTACGAGAACGATGTGCTGGACGTGGAACGTGCCGGGATCGAATTGACTGGAACGTATGTGGTCGGAGAAGACGAAGAGCTTCCGGAGGGCCGGTATAATATCTATCCGCCGAAGGGAGAAAGTTATTTCAGCGTTTCCATTTACGCGACGACGGAAGATGCCAAGAAAAAATACGACAAGGACGATAACAGCCTGGCCATACAGTACCTCTACTCCCTGACCCGGGGGTACAAGCTCAAGGCGGGGCAGGTCGTTGTGATCGAATACGACAGCGCCTATTTCGAACTGGTCTCCGAGAGCGGCGAGCCGGCTTCCGAAGAGGCGGCAGATACGGATGAAGCGGCGGATGAATGATAGGGGTTTAGGATCATGAGCAAAAAAAATGAACAAAAATTTGGATGGCCGAAAGCCACAGCGGTCGTGCTGCTGGCGCTATTTGGAGCCTATCTCATTTCAAATTATCAGCCGGTCGGATGGATCTTCATCATCGCTATGTTCTGCTTGATTTTTGCAGACCGTTTGCCTGCGCGGTCTTCCAGGAGCCAATCTACTGAGTCGAAACACGTAACGGAGAAGCCGGCTTCGAAGGCGGCGGAAGAAACTGTTCCTGACTATGACCCTGCCAATCATGGCAAGCATGTCAAGTGCCCGTATTGCGGCAAATCGGTTCCGCTGGATATCCGGTTCTGTTTTTTCTGCGGCAAATCGCTGGAGGCATTCAAACAGATACGGGAAGTGCGGCTCCACAGCCTCGGCGTGATCGACAAGGCGCTGCCAAATGTCGATGCCGAAGCGCCGGGCGGCGATATTCGCGAGATCCGGAAACTGACCGACCAGATTCTGACGAAATTCGAAGAAAAGCCGGAACGCGTGGACCATTCCTCCAAATTCATGGAGTACTATCTGCCGAAGGCCGTTTCCGCAATCGAGCACTATGGAGTTTTGTGTTCTCTGGAGGATCTGGATGAAGATGAGGTTCGGATCAAAGGCCAGATCGAAGATTCTCTCTCCGTGATCGCGGAGGCATTTTCGAATATTCTAAACCGCGTTTCCACCGAAGGCCTGTTCGACATCTCGGCGGATGTCCGGGTTCTGGAAACGGTATTAAAACAGGACGGCCTCACGGACCCGGAATTCGATCTGTAGAGGCTTAAGATTCTTACGATTTATTCGATATACACGGCGTCGGTCCGCCGGAATCCCTGAATGATGCGCATCGCCCCGGAATAGACCAGGCCGAGAGAATAGATGACGACGGCCACCTCTACGGTCTTCAGGAACACGAGGCACAGCGCCGCCATGATCACGTTGATGACGCCATGGCTGAAGCTCAGTTTCCAGGAAGAAGCCTGCAGACGTTTCGATTCCATCGCCCGCAGGATGTCTATGATCCCGGAGAACCCATGGATCCCGGCCAGATAGAGGACCACAAAAATCAACGGGACATGGTTCAATGACAAGGTAAAGATACCCAGGTCAAGGATGATGACCGCGCGGTAAAGTACGGATTTGCCGCCCACCATATGCCGCGCCATCGTCGCGTAGTAGATCATCGACCGGATGCCGGACAAGAGCAAAGAAAAGCCCAGGATCAGAATAATAATGGAATATACGGAATCCGGATCGACCGCAAAAGAAAGGCCGAACAAAAGGATGATCAATCCGGTCAGAACGCTGCCGACACGTCTTGCCTTTGTCATTCGCTCTCACCTCTTTTCACGATCCCGGCAAGCCTATTGCCGGAAGCGGCGATCTCCTTCGCCACCATACTCTTCTGCGCCAATGCGGCCTGCACGAAATTCCCGAGAAATGTCTCGGGTTTTTTTTCGGCCGGCGCGTCCATATATTCTTTCTGGAACCGGTCGATATCGAATTCATCGATAGCGCATCCGGACAGGCGCTCTCCCAAAGCCCTCCAATCCGCTGCCGCGGACAGTTGCCGCCGCGTGAGGATCTGTTCGATCTCTTCCCGGTATGGCGCCACGGTATCGAAATCATAGGCACCCGCCTCAAACGACGGAATGACCCCACGCAGGTACCGCAGGGCCTGCACCATCTGACAAAAAGCGTGCAGATAATCGGACGGATTGTCCTTCAGGACCTCCCGGAATTCTCCCCAAGCCGGAAGGTATTTATAGCGGGCGAAACTGTAATCCGGCAGATGTCCCGCTCTGCCGTGGCCCAGATTCATGACGTTGTTCTCACTGCCCTGGAACACGCTGTTCGTATACTTCCCTTCTTTGAGATCATCTGGCGCATTCGGACTATGACGGAACTCGATGAGGCGCGTTTCAGCCTCTTCACCTTCGCCCAGCAGTTCATAAAAATGATAATTTGTATTGTTGATGACCAGTGATGGCGTGCCGGCAAAGTACCGATGCGCCCAAGTGTCCGCCAGCACATGCATGGCAACGCCCGCCGCCTGCAGGCTCTTGCCTTTGGCCAGCTCGACGGTCTTGACCGCCAGTTCTCCGTTCGGACCGCAAATCAGCCGGTACTTGTTGCGGTAGCGCCTGCTGCCCTTTATCTCCGCATACAGATTCTCCGGAAGGAAGTGGAATGATGTCCAGATGCGGGTGATGTCCTGCAGCCCGATATAGTCCATCCGCGCGTCCATCAGCTCCAGCTGAAGCTGTGTAGTGGCGGCGGCAGCCGGCGCTTTGTTTTTGCGCAGGAGTGTCTTGGAGCAAAGATCCACGAACTGGGCACTGTAACAGATGGCCTGGCTCTCCTCATGGGAATAACCGGCCATGTACGCAGCGCAGTATGTAGCATAATAATGATAATCCGCGTTCATTGCAGTTCCTCCCGAAGCGCAAGTTCCTTCCGAAGCCGCCGAACCATGATCGCGGCGATGATCATCTCGATCAGCGCCAGCAACGAAGTCAAATCGACGATCGTGGACACACTGGCTGTCTCAAAACTGTCGACCCATATGGTATCCTGCTCCGTTCTAAAGAATCTCGTGACCAAGCTCGAGACCAGTCCGGCTGCGACCAGAAAGGCCATGACCACATACGTGATGCGCTTCTTTCGAAGGTGCCGGCCATCAGCTACAGCCGATCTGCCGATGTACAGGCGCAGCAAAAGATCCAGCACCAGCAAGAACAAGATGACGGCAATCAGCAAATACCCCACAGTGTTCTCGCTCAGGTCGCCAAATTGCAGCTGCGCCAGTTCATCGTTTTTAATATTCTTTACCAATCCCTCTGGCGAAACCATGATGAAGTAGAGCACCGCCTTGACGATGCTCCAAAGGCCAAAGGTGACCACGGCCGCGCCGCTGATCACCAGCGTATTTTCATATTTCCTGAGTTTCGCGTCTTCCATTTGTATTATTTCCCAACTGATTCACTGTTGACCGGGAAGGTGAAATATGTATCCGGATATGGTTCGTTTTCCAACGTGAAATGCCACCACTCTTCCGGCAGCGGCTTGAATCCGTTATCCGTCATCGCTTTTCGTAGGATCATCCGGTTTTCATACTGTTCATTGGTGATGCCTTTTTTATAATCAGGATGGCTGCGCTTTCCGAAATAGTCGAACGTGCCGCCCATGTCTACTTCCTTCTCCGTTTCCATGTCGAACAGCGTCAAGTCGACCGTACTGCCGCGGCTGTGTCCGGAGTGCTCCGCTATATATCCCTGAGGAAACAACACACTCTTGTCCAGTTTCGGATAGAAATACTCTTTCATCCTCGTATCATTTTCGTCCTGCGCCCATTCCACGAAGTTGGTCACGGCTTCCTGCGGCCGGTACGCATCATAGATCTTCAGCCGGTATCCCTGCTTTTCGACATCGTCGCTGACTTCCTTGAGGGCCTCGGCGGATTCCTTCGTCATGAGTGCCAGCGGCTCCTCATAGCCATCGATGCGGTCGCCCACGAAATTATACGTGGAATAGTAACGGATCTCCAGGATCGCGTCCGGAACCACATCCGTGACCAACACGAAATCCGACGCGTCATTGGACAACGTCACGCCATCTTCCGATTCGACGGTCGTCGGTTCCTCCGCCTCAAAGGATTCAGACGTTTCGACCGCCTCTGTACTTTCTTCCGAAGTATCGGTATTGCTATCCCCGCAGCCGCAGACGGTCCCGATGACCAGCATCAAAACCATCAACGCTGAGAGCCACTTCATCTTTGTCTGTCTCATGCAAAATTCTCCCTTAGTCTGATTTCGGAATGTACTTCGCGATCTGCATCGCAACATTTGAGAGCGGCATCGTCTGGAGCCAGATGTTGCCCGGCCCCTGAACAATCGTGTTGAACAAGCCTTCTCCGCCGAACATGATATTCTTTGCTCCCTTGATGCGTTCGATCGTATACTGTACATTGCTGCCGAGAATCGCCAGGTGCGGTCCGTCGATCACCTTCACTTCTCCGGCAGCCAGTTCATACTTCTGCAGGCTTCCGTCGATTTCCAGGAAAACGGTTCCCGGTCCGGTGAATTTCTGCATTATAAATCCCATGCCGCCAAAAATGCCGCCGCCGACCTTTTCATGGATATGCACCGCGACATCGACGCTCTTCTCACAGGCCAGGAAGGAATCTTTCTGCGCGATGATAGTCTGTCCCGCCTGCAGCTCGATCGGGATGATACATCCTGGGAATGAAGACGAAAAGACGATTTCCGCCTGATCGACGGTGCTTGTAAAGTGGTTGAAGAAAATCTTCTCACCGGAAAACGCTCTTCCCAGCGCTTTCCCAAGGCCGCCACCGCCTTCCGTGGACATTTCGATTCCCCGGTCCATCCAGCTCATGGCTCCGCCTTCGCACTTCATGACTTCCCCTTTCGCGAGCGTGCATTTCACAGCCGGAAATGAACCTCCAATGATCTCGTAATTCATAGTATCCTCCTTTTTATTAATTCTGCTACTCTACATGCATTTCGATTTGTTCCGTCGTCATGACTCTCTGGTAAACGTCGGTCAACACGCCGCCAAAGTAGATGTCGCAATCGCCGATCGGTTCGTCGCTGACCGTCAGACGGTTCTGCTTCGTGACACGAACTTTCCCTCCGCTTTGCTTTTCTTTGACGAGATTTCCTTCCTTATCATAGTAGTCGAACAGGAATTCGATTGTATCGCCGGCTTTCAGAATCTTTGTATCCTTTGTTCCAACCAGGGAATCCCATACGCTGTCTGAATCATAGCCTATGACATGTCCCTGCACAGGGGCATCCGCTTCGTCTGCGACCGGGTCCCATTCGATTTTAAGCTGGATATCTTTCTTGTCATTCAAACGGGCCTTGACCGTGCCAGTGAACACATCTCCGTCATCGGTCACACGCACCGGCTGCGCTTCATAGCAGACCAGTTTCCCATCGATGTGCACCCAATCTCCATCCATGCCGATGAGCGGATGTCCGTTGGCGTCATCGCTGCCGATATGATCCGATCCTAGATAGCGCATGGCAGCTCCATTCGCTTCTCCCTCTGTCTTCTGATAGACCATGGTCTGGCAGTCCGCGATGATCTTCCATGCCTTGTTCGGCAATTCGATTTCATACCCGTCAGCCGTCTCCTTCAACGGGATATCTACGAAGGCCTTTGTCTGATCGTAATCCTCAAAGCCCTTGATGTACCAGGATTCCTTGGTGTAATCCGTATATTGCAGCATCTCCCACATTGCGGACAGGGAAGGATCGTCTTCGGATTCTTTCTTCTTTTTCTTCATATCCTTCTTCTGCTGCGCGGCGATGATGCTGAAGATCTCGTCAAATGTTTTCTTCTCCGACTTCATGGACAGCTTCTTCAGCTGCTTGCTGGTATCCCCGTAATACTCGATTGCCTTATACGGGAATGCGATCGACATTCCGTTGATGCCCTTTGCAGAATCCCCGTTGCGGTAGAGAACGCTCGCCTGGATCGAACGGATGAGATCCATCTTCTCTTTGTGGGTGCAGATCGCCTCATCGTAGTCCATCTTGTCAAGGATCTTCAGGAATCCGATCAGATCGATCTGCATATTATCGTAAAACGCGTACGCGCTGGACGCCGCACCCGCAAAATCCGCATAGCTTGAAGGATCATTCCGGATCGCATCGCTCGCCGATGTCAATACAGCGCTCAGCTTATCGTACGCCGGTGCTGCCAATGTCAGATCGACGAAAGATAGCGTCGCCTCTGTATCCGGCGCACCGTCTTCATCCTTAATGATCGTATTGTACGGGTCATAGCAGGCAATCATTTCACGTCCGAATTTCTTGCTGGCTATGCCCGGATTCTCTGCCAGTTTTCCAAAGGCTGACGTATAGAACCATCCATAGCCGCCTTCGGTCTCCTCGGAGGCCAGATAGTAATCGGCATATGGCTCCAGAGCCGCAGCGATCTCGAGATCCTGCATCAGGCAGGCGTCGAACCCGATGATATCAAACTTCACATCCGCCTGCTTGATGGCGGACACAACTTCCGAAGTTTGGATGGTATTCATCTCGCCGTCCTTCACTTTGCGCTTGTTCAGGTAATCCTGCCCATATCCGAAGGCCACGCCGCCGCCATGATCCCATAACACCAGCATGTACCGGTCAGCCGGATAGTTTTTCTTCGCCCAGACGATAAAGTCTGTCAGATTCTCCGGTTCTGACATGCAGGTGTTGGAAGGCAGCTTCTTTACTTTACTGACCTTCCCGTTCTGGATCATATAACGGCCGACGGAGTCGTCCGCTATGCCTTTTGTAAACCATCGGCCGGAACCGCCCGCTTCCATGACGAACGTCAGCCCGTCGCCTTGTTTCGTCGCATCAATCATCTGGGAGATGTTCGCGGAAGCCAGGCCGCTCCTGTCCTCCAGATTGGAGCCGATCACGTAGGCCATGACCACGACGTTTTGATTGTTTTTATGGGTCGGGAAGAAATGCTCCCGGCTAGTCTTCATATCAGCGATGGATGCCGCGGCATTCTTCATGGCGTCTTCCCGGGTAACGACGTCACCGGTGCCAGTCACATCCTTGGTTTTATCATATGTCTCTTCCAGTATCATGCCCACCAGCGGTGCCGGTGGAGTATCCTGTATCGTCAGGAAGCCAACGCCGCAAACAATTGCAAGTATCTCAACTGCAGAGACGACGACCAGGCAGGTCTTCCGAATGATCCTTCCTCCTCTGCTGTGCTCTTTCAAAGGCTTCAGGTCCAGTGGATGATACTGCGATCTGCCAAGTCCCAGAATCAGCAGGAAGAGAGCCGGGAACAGAAGTGTAAGAATCCGGAAAAGTTTGCCTTTGCCGAGCGACTTGGCCAGTCTCCAGTAGAGGCGGATCAGGAAAATGCCGTAAATGACATAGGCGACCATCATAAAGATGCGGCCCATGCCGACGGTCGGATCCAGGTATAGTGCGGCCAGCGCCAGTATCACTGTGATGACGAACGGCCGGTAGAATGTCCGCAGCCGGCGGAACAGCACCTTGGTGAACTGCCGGTCAGCCAGAAACGGGATGATGGCCGTCCACTTCTTCAGGTGCAGTTTCCTCAGAAGGAAGAAATAGGCGATGGTCTGAATGAGCCATGGAAGGATCCAGTATAGAGGTTCTTTAAAAAAGTAAATTGCAATCATTGAATGGTTCTCCTATCTTTAATAACGTTATTATACCCCAAAGAGCCAGACTCGATAAGAATCCGGCTCTTTCATTAATCATGTCTGATGATGTCATTGTCTCAGTGTTTGTCTCTTCTATTCGAATCTGCCCAGTATAGACAATGCGTGACCTTCCAGGCCTTCCTCTCTTGCCAGCAGCGCCACCTTATCTTTCGCCTTCTCGAGAGCTGATGAATCATAGTATGTCAGGGACATGCTCTTCATGAAGTCATCCACTGCCAGCGGACTTGCGAACATGGCCGTTCCCGACGTCGGGAGTGTGTGGTTCGGTCCCGCGAAGTAGTCACCCAGAGCTTCCGGACAGTTCTTGCCCACGAAAACGGCTCCGGCATTCTCGACCTTATCCGCGTATTCTTCCGCGTCATCCAGGAAGAGTTCCAAATGCTCCGGTGCCAGTTCGTTGGCCAGATCAATGGCCTCATCAATGGTATCTACGATGATGATCTTGCCGTTGGCCTCGAGAGCTTCTCTCGCGATCTCCTGTCTCGGCAGTGCAGCTAGCTGAACTTCCAGCTCCTCGGCTGTTTTCTCCGCAACATCTTTATCGTTGGTGATCAGAACGGCAGTTGCCATCCTATCGTGCTCTGACTGACAAAGCAGATCTGCCGCAACGATACGTGCATCGCTGTCTTTGTCCGCGATCACGATGACTTCACTCGGGCCTGCAATAAGGTCGATTCCCACATGTCCGAAGACCTGCTTTTTGGCCTCGGCAACATACGCATTACCAGGGCCGACGATCTTATCGACTTTCGGCACCGTCTTCGTTCCATATGCCAGCGCGGCAATCGCCTGGGCACCTCCGATCCGGAAGACTCTGTCTACACCCGCGATCTTCGCCGCTGCCAGAGTGACCAGCGGGATGTTGCCTTTCGCCGTTGGAGGGGTTACCATTATAATCTCCTCAACACCGGCGATCTTGGCAGGAATCGCGTTCATCAGAACAGTGGACGGATACGCGGCCGTACCGCCCGGAATGTAGATGCCGACCTTTTTCAGCGGCATGACTTTCTGGCGGAGCTTTATACCGTCTTCCTCAACCGTATAACCTTCCTTCACCTGTGCCTTATGATAATTTGCGATCCTGTCGGCCGCTTCCTGAAGCGTTTCCATAACATCTTCCGGAACTTCCGCGACGGCAGCATCAATTTCCTCCTCTGTAAGTTCCAGACTGGCAACTTCCGCCTTGTCCAGTTTTCTGCAATAGTCGATGAGTGTCGGATCTCCTCCCATCTTAACACCAAAAATAATGTCCGACACGACTTGGCTTATGTCCAGACTGAATCTTTCTCTGTTCAGCACATCGTCCAGCGCATATTCACCCTTGTTCAAAATCTTAATCATATTCCTCTCCTTCAGCGCTTTACTGCTTTATCTGAATAAAAGGTTAAATGTCACTGTTAATATAACGCTAACACCTGTCTATGTCAAGGGGGAATGCACTGTTTGTGTTCGTTATGCACTTTCCGCATGAACGTGATGTCCCATAGCATTAAACATTTTTACCACCAACTGTTAAAATGTTATCAGAAAGAAAACCGTATATAAAGGAGGATAATCTAATGAGTCTGAAATTCGAAAAGAAGCCTTATTTCATGCCTGTTTTTTTCAGCGGTGAGGACGATCATGGAATCAATGATACTTCCTTCCACGAACCGGCTGACATCAATGTAATTTCCCTCACGTACGAAACCGACCGTGAGGCTCTTGAAAGTATTATTCCAGATTGCTATGAACTTCTGGAGCCATACGTTAACATCAAGTTCTGTGAGTTTTTTGGCTGCAGCTGGATGGCCGGCAAGGGATATACTCTCATCAATGTCAACTGTCCGGTCCGCTTTAAGGGGGAACGCGATGAAATGGAAGGTGATCTGATTCTGGTTATGTTCGAGAATCACGCCGATCCGATTATCGGCGGCCGTGATTCCATGGGTTATGCCAAGTACTTCGCAGAGATTCCGCTCATCGAAAAGCTCAACGGAAAATTCTCCTGCAAGGCTTCCGCATGGGGCAAGCCATTCCTGGAAATGACGGTCGATACAAACGTCAAGGCATCTGAGGAAGATATTGAAGAAATCAAGAAGGTCGAAGGCCGTGCCAAAGGCAAGTTCCAGTACAAGTACATGCCGAAAGTCAGAGAAAAGGACGAGCCATATGAGGCAAACTACACCACACCTGATTGTGCTTATCCGGTCGTTCTTCCTGCTTTTGAAAAGCCGGTTGACTATCCATACGAACTGGGTGCTTCCGAGAGCGAATGGGGCATGGGCAGCATTAAGCTGACGCCTACAGCATGGGAAGACTGGCCGCACGGATGGCGTATCGGTGCAGGCCTTGCGAAATTACAGCCAAAGCGTATCATTGCTGCAAGACATTTCACCTACAAGGATCCGGGCGTTTACTACACCTGCTACATACTGCGCTAAAATTACCCTTTTCCCCAAAAAAGGTAATTATAATAGAAAACCGATTGGCTTAGCTGCCGGTCGGTTTTTCTCTATTCTTAATGATTCGACGTGGTTATTATGGATGCATGATGATCTTCCCAATCGCGTTGCCGCTGTCAAGAAGTTCATGAGCCTGTCTTGCCTGTTCGAGCGGGAATTCTTTGCATACAAACGGTTTTACCCTTCCGTCCCGGATCATATCAAAGCACTTTTCGGCGTTTGCCATTCTTCTCTCCGGTTTGTCATCAAAAACATGGAAGGAAAATGGTCTGATTGCCTGTGCGTGCCATGCACACTTAATAACTGTTTCCAGCTGTGGCAACTCGGGGGATCCGTTCAGCCAGTTATATAGAATGATCTGCCCGAAGTCTGCCAGATAATCAAATCTCTCCACTAGCTCTTTTCCCGCCGTCTGGTCATAGATGACATCTGCGCCCTTTCCATCCGTTGCCTCAAGAACAATCTCTTTTGTGTCGCTCTCTTTATAATTGAAGACCGTATCTGCGCCCAGTTTCCTGAGAACTTTGCATTTCTCTTCACTCGAAGCAGACGCAATGGTCTTGATTCCTGCGGACTTGGCCATCTGAATCATTGTCGTTCCAATGCCACCTGCTGCACCAGAGATATACATGCTGTCACCTTCTCCGATTTTTCCCGCATCGAACAACAGCGCATATGCCACCTGCAGGTTCAAAACGCCCGGAACCATTTCAGGTTCGATACCCTCAGGTAATATGATGGCGTACTGTTCCTTTGAAACAGAATACTCGGCATGGGAACCGCAACCTGTGGCGTTTAGTACAGCCACCTTATCTCCTGGTCGGATGGTTTTAACATCGGAACCCACTTTTTCCACAATCCCGGCGCTTTCATTCCCGATGATAAGACCTCCTGCGAGCGCCTCTGCCAGATACGGATCATTGCCGCTTCTGACGAGATAGTCGGGTTTGCCGACGCCGATGATCTTGTTTCGGACGAGGATTTCATCAGCTTTTGGTGATGGCTTGGGCATATCACCAAAGCGAATTACTTCCGGTCCGCCAAATGAATGAATATATGCTGCTTTCATATCGTTCTTCCTTTCCGTGTTTTACTTGTGCCCCAGATCACCGCAGGCACACCCATCCCGGCAAGCAATAACGCAGCTAACAAATAAGTCAGCGTGCTCGGATGCACACTACCCGTAATCCCTGTAATAAAGTTCATGATATACGGACAGACGAACTGTCCCAGATTTTGTGCGCACATGGTGATTGAAAGCGCCATGGCAGACGAAAAAGCATCCACGGAATTCGCCGTGTTGACGAAGGCCGCTGGCATGCAGACCGCCATGGCGATGCCATAGATGAAGCCTCCGATATAAATGAGCACCATACTCCCAGCAAGTGCAAGAACCAGATATGACAGTGCCATGATGAACAAACCGATGGCGAAGGTCAAGTCGCCCGCCTTACCGGCCAGCTTCCCATACAAAATACCCATGATGAAACCACCGATACAGGCCACCGCCACTGTTGCGCCGGACTCAGCAGCTCCGCCGATTGACTTCTCATTCAAAACATAGGAAATGTACACCGTGTACACCTGGACACCGATGAACAACAGGAAGGTGATGCCAGCCCAGCTCCAGGAGCTTTTGTTCAGGTGGGTCTTTTGCCGGCTGCTCCCACCAGCGCCTTCTGCAAAATTCTCTCTGCCAGGAATGTCCTTTTTCGGTGTTCTGACAAGTGGCAGACACACGATGGCAACGATCAACGACAGAATGGCAATCCCGTGCACCAGGAAAGATGCGTTCCAGGCGATGTCTCCCAGCCACCCCCCGGCAAACACCATTACAGCGCAGCCAAGCATCTGGGCAGAAGTCATCGTTCCCTGCACCGATTCCCGTTCTGGTCCGAAGAAATTTTCGGCTACGAGTGCTGAAGCAACTGCCTGCACGATGCCGACGCCGATACCGAACAGCGCCCGAAAAAGCAGAATTATCGGCAGAGAGGTAAGTGCCACCGGCACAACACCCCCGATTAGGAAAATCAGCATGCCGATGATACCAAGCGTCTTCTTCGGCATGATTTCCATCAGTTTACCGGAAAGAATCGTTGTCGGGAGCACGGCCAGACACGGGATGGAGATGATGCTCTGGATCATGGACTGTGATGCGGATGAAAATTGTGATCCGATCACTGTCAGGGAACCTGACACCCCAACGATCCCCATCATGAGAATGGCCATGGCGTAGATTCCGATTTTTATTTTTGTTTTGTTATGGTTCATATCCATGTTCTGCTCCTCAAAAAATGTCAAAAGGAACTGTAAACGCCGACTGCCATGACTGGCAGCCGGCGTCTGTTTAGAGATATTAAAATGTCATTGAATACTGTGTTTATCCTTCGTGATCGTAGTCTTCATTTCCTACCGCTACCTTGACGTGGACAAAGATGAAGATCAGGCCGCCAATCAGCGCAACGATTGCGAAAAATACATATGGCACTGTATACCCTGATGTTATTCCGCGCAGGATCGCAAGGATAATGAAGGAACAGGATCTGACGATACCTACGATGGTGTTAACGCATGCATAGCATGTCGGGAAGTCCTTACGTCCGAATGCCAGCGCTGTCATGGATGGCGGGAAATTGCCATTTCCGCCGATGCCGGCACCCAACATTACGATGCCAATCCACATAATGAAGGTATTCGGTGCCAATAGGAGCAGAATGCCGATGCAATACCAGATACCGAAAATGGTGGATGTCTTCTTGGTACCGATCTTCTGGTCTATGGTTCCCCACATAACGGAACCCGCCATTCCGATAATCGCCGCGATTGTAACCGTATTCAATGCGGTCTGAAGCTCCCATCCTCTGGTTTCCATGAAGAAGCCGACGAGTTGTGACATGATACCGACAGTGGCCATTCCAAAGAATCCGTAGGCGATACCAAAGATCCACACATACTTATTCTTCAATGCTTCTTTGTAACCTGTTGGTTTTTCATCTTTCGTTCTCTCTTCTTCCGCTTCGATAAGCTTCGCAACTTCCGGGTCATTGTCCGGATAACATCCGGCGTCTTCCGGTCTTTCCTTGACGAAAATCGCTGTCAGCAATGCCACAAACAGAATGACGCAGCCCATGATGGTAATCGCCCCAGCGATACCCCAATGGTTCGAAAGCTGGTTCAGGACCTGGCTGATCAAGGCGCTTGCCAAGTTCATGCCGATGGTGGCAACGCCCATAACAACACCTTTCTTTGTCGGGAACCAGTTGGTCGTAATGGCCATACCTACATTGATAGCGAATGCGTTGATCAGTGTGACCATCAGCACCAGCGCGATGAAATAGAGCGGGATCGTCGCTGCATTGCCGTAGAATATTGTCGCCAGCCCTGCAGCCACCATGGTTATGAGCATCATTTTCTTCGCACCGAACTTAACGATGAGGCCGCCCCACAGGGCACATAAGATCAAAGCGATAATGGATGCTGGCGTTGAGAATGACAGGATCGTATTCGGATCCCATCCTCTGAAAGCTGCAATTCCCGGTACGATGATGTTCAGTCCGTCAACCGTCATACCCGTCATGAAGAACAGCCAAACGATCTGGAAGCCTACGACGGACCATCCTCTAGCGCCAAAGGCATATAATCCTGGTTTTTTTGTAGTCTGCATAATGACACCTCCTCTTTCTGCTTAATCCATCTTCGGCAGCGGGCTGGCAATTACCAGCATGGTAGTCACATAGTTTGTCTTGTTCAGGATCTGCTTACCTTCTCCTGCTGCAAAGTGCATGGAGTCATACTTTCCGAGAACTTCAATCACATTGTCGTCCTTATCCAGTACCGTCAGTTCTCCTTCGAGAATGAAATAAACTAATTCAACCGGTGGCTCTACATATGCCGTTCCGCCGCCCGGCAGGAAGTGTGACATTCCCAGCGAGAATGCCTGACAATCATTGGCCGGTCCGTGCAAACGGATCGCTCTCATATCAAAATGCCCTGGTGCGTTATATGCTTCAGACTTGTTTACTTCTACTTTATTCATGGTGGATCTCCTTTCGATTCATTGTTGATTTCACTTCAATTAACGATTACAAAACAATTGATCACATCTCTTGATTTCATTGTAAATTCAGTGGTTTCACAAAGGAAATTCCGTTCCCATCGCTTGTTATGTTCATTTGGAATAGCAAAAAATAGGCATCAATTTGATTTAATTGAACCGACTTGTTAAAATAAAGATGCCAGGCCCGTAAGATAGACCTGATTGATTATCCGTTATCACACGTATCACAAAGGATTATTAGAAATGGATATCAACAGAATACGAGAATTTCTGACACTTTCTGAACATCTCAATTACAGCAAAGCTGCGAATCTTCTCTATATTACCCAGCCTGTTCTCAGCCGTCACATTCACGATCTTGAAGAGACCCTGGGGGGACAACTGTTCCTGCGCGATACGCATAAAGTTGAATTGACGGAGTTCGGGGAGATCTGCGCCAATCAACTGCGGGAGGTGGTCAATGCTTATGACTCCGCGCTAATCCATATCAGAAACGCTGCTGACACATCCAGCGATACATTGACCATTGGTTTTTTGGAATATGCAGTCAGACCATTTTTGAGCCAGTTCGCCAACTGGTTCCAGACGGCGCATCCCAACATTGAAATCGATTATGATTCCGGCAATCTGGACGATCTGGCGGACTCTGTTCTGGAGGACCGGATGGATCTGGCCTTCGTAACAAGTGTTGGCTCTGATTCATCGTTCAGCAAAGAACTGGATAGCCAGACCGTCTATGAGGACCGTTTGTTTGCCGTTGTCTCTCCAAGGCACGATATCAGCAGCAAGGAATCCATCACCATTGAAGAGTTGTCCACCTATCCGCTGATCAATTATTCCAAAACAAACAATCCTCACACCTCGAACTTCCACAAAAGTTTGTTTGAGAGCAGGGGTCTTCATATGCAGACGGCCAAAGAAGTTACCAGCTTTGAGTCCGGAATGTTCTATGCAAAAGCAGGCATCGGAGTGTTCCTGATTCCGCAGCACCTCAGCTTTATTGCGGAAGATCTGATTACCGTTCCGATCTCCGACAAAGACTGTGTGGTCCCTCTGAATCTGATTTGGAAGACCCAGAATCCGAAACAATCTCTGCAGACTTTTGTTAAAGAATTCCAGCTGTTTTACAAGAACCGTTGATCGAATGAAAATATGTTGAAATATAATGAAGCCGGCCCTCAATATTGAGGGCCGGTTCTAACAATAGAGGTAATTATGTTATTCAACGTATCGTTCTTTTCTCTTAAGAAGTAGCTACCAGACCGCCGTCCGGATAGATCGTCGTTGCTGTTACCATATCCGAAGCTGCTGAGGCCAGGAACAGTGCAACACCGACAACATCGATCTCATAACCGATTCTTCTTGCTGGCAGACCATCCGCGATCTTGTTGCGTGTCTCTTCGTCCGGCGGAAGCAGGCCGACCATCATCGGTGTATAAGTGATATTCGGTCCGATGGCGTTGACTTGGATGTTCGGTCTCAGATCTGCTGCAAATGACTTGGTAAGCATTTCCACTGAACCCTTGGTCGTGCAGTAACCGACATTACCCATACCGCCATTGCCGATAATCCGGATGCCGCGTACAGAACCCATATTGATGATTTTGCCGTAGCCTTCGCAAGGGGAAGGCTGACCCGGTGTGAATTCTGATTCATCATAAACTTTACCGTCTTCTGTGTTGTTCTCCTTCATCCAGTTGCCGAAGTAGCGGTTCGTGTACATGGTGGAAGTAATGTTTGTCTTCAGCATCTTCTCCCAGTAATCGGAGTCGATCTCCCATGAGAACATCTTCTTGTTCAGGCCCTGGGTATTGACCAGAATATCGCATCCTCCCAGGCCCTCTTCACTGACCATAAAATCTCTGGCAGCGATAACCTCATCTTCGACACAGGCATCACATGCGTAGTATTTTACCTGAACGCCTTCTGCTGCGACAGCTTTGATTTCTTCAACTGCCTGCTTCAGTGCTTCCTCTCTTCTGGACAGAATCAGCACATCCACTCCGTTTGCGGCAAATCCTTCCGCAATGGCCTTGCCGAATCCACCGGCACCGCCAAAGATTGCGGCTTTCTTTCCGCTGATATCGAACATATTTGTCAGTTTTCCGTCATATACTTTAGGCATTGTTATTTCCTCCTTTTATTCATCGTCTTTTTTCGGTCTGTATGGTTTGATGGTTTTGAGTTTGAAAGGATTGACTGCTTTTCCTGCTTCTACTTCCTTGAACCACTCAAACGGCTTGGTTCTGAAGCCCGCCCAGCTTTCTCTGGTCGGAGGCTGCTGCATCCAGTCATTCTGATATCTCCAGTCATTGGTCTGACTGATATATTTCTCATCCTGCTGACCAGCATTGGTATCACCCATTTCACCGGCGGCGATTCTGAGCAGCGATCCATACTGTTCGCTGACGGTATGGAGCTTTAAGTCGTCCATAAAGAGCTTCTTCAGCGGTCTCTTCGCCAGATTGGACATGATCGTTCTGTTTTCATAAGGCATCGTCTTCCACATTCTTGCGATTTCCCATGCTCTATCCAGGACTTCACCTTTTTTGCAAATCTCGCTGATCATTCCCCAGTCAAGCATCTGCTGCGCTGTCCACTGACGGGCAGTCATCATGTAGTAGGTTCCTCTCTTTGTTCCAAAGAAGTGCTGCGCCATGAGGCCCATGCCGTCTCCCGGAACCAGTCCGCCATGTGCATGAGGAACTTCCATCCATGTGTCTTCGGAAGCAAGCGTAACATCACAGAGCATCGCTGAATCCCAGTGGAATCCAGGACCCGGGATGGCACCAATCGTCGGAACATCCAGATCGAATACCATATTCTTGATCAGGTTTGTGTCGTCGAAATACTGATGCTGGAATCTCTCCTTCGGAAGCTCTGAATATGTTTCCCATCCGTTCGGATCGGATTCTGTCATCCAGCTGTCTCCCAAATGGGTGAAAATGATGATTTCATTCTTATTGTCCATCGAGATGAACCTGGTCAGCTGGCTAGCAGCTCTGTGTGACATACCGCTATGGCACATCTGATGATCATTTGTCTTCCAGGTGACCTGAAGGATTCCATCTTCACGATAGAGATCTGCAAAGTCCTTAAACCATTCTTTATATTCTTCCAGTTCCGGAAGCTTAACGTAATCTGCTAAAGGTCTTGCCATAATAGTCTCCTCCTTTAATTAGAACTTGTACCAATCCGGTTCATTGCTGTGCTCGAACTGGAATGGATTCTCGATTTCACCGCTGTCGACCTTATCCCACCATTCCTTGGCTCTCTTAGGCATTCCACGCCACAGTTCCTTGGTCATCGGCTGTTCCATATCGGTCGTAGCATAACGGTAATCGTTGACACGGCTGATGTATTTTTCATCCTGCTGTTCGGAGTTTTCGTCTCCCAGCGTTCCTGCAGCAACACGAAGCATGGAAGCGTACTGCTCGCTGACAGTGTGGAGTTTCAGATCTTCCATCAGGAGCTTCTTCAGTGGTCTCTTCGCCAGATTGGACATTATCGTTCTGTTCTCATAAGGCATGGTCTTCCACATTCTTGCGATTTCCCATGCTCTGTCAAGCGCTTCGCCTTTCTTTGTGACTTCGCTGACGGCGCCTGCATCCAGTAGCTGCTTTGCTGTGATCTGCCGTGTTGTCATCATATAGTAATTGCCACGCTTAGTTCCCAGATAATGCTGGAACATGAGGCCCATTCCGTCTCCAGGAACCAGGCCGCCCTGTGCGTGCGGCACTTCGATCTTAGTATCTTCTGTAACGATGGTCACGTCACAAAGGAAAGCGGAATCCCAGTGGAATCCAGGTCCCGGCATAACACCGATGGTTGGAACATCGATATCAAAGACCATGTTCTTGATAAGATTTGTGTCATCGAAGTACTGATGCTCAAATCTTTCTCTCGGAAGCTGTGAATATCTTTCCCATCCGTTCGCGTCGGATTCGATCATCCAGTTGTCACCGATATGGGTGAAGATGATGATTTCATTTTCATAATCCAGTGACAGCATTCTGGTCAGCTGGCTGGCAGCTCTGTGGGACATACCGCTGTGGTGCATCGGACCATCATTGGTTTTCCATGTTACCTGTACGATGCCGTCTTCTCTCTTCAAATCTGCAAATGCCTTGAACCATTCTTTGTATTCATCGAACGAAGGCAGTTTCACATAATCTGCTAATGGCTTATTACTCATAATTCTTTCCTCCTAAGTCTTTGCTGTTTAACTTGGTGTTAGATGATTGATCAGAGTGTTCAATTGGTTTTGTTGATTTCATTTTAGATGCACCGTATTCAAATGAGAAATTCTTGATCATGCACTTGTTATGTAAAAAATGCATAAAGAAAAAGGAACGTCGTAGACAATGTCTGCAACGTTCCTTTTATATGGCAACTTTTCATTATTTCATGATCCTTTTAAGCGCGAACAATGCGGCCGGGTTTTCTCTCCGCGGCTTCCGGCAGATCCCCCTCACGATAACCAAGGATGCAGTTTCCGATGCCGACATAACCCTCCGGCACGCCCCACTTCCGCATGAGCGCTTTGCCTTCTTCCGTCTCGAAGGTTTCCTTTGCGCGGTGGATCCAGCATGAATCCACGCCGATGGAAGCCGCCGCCAACATCATGGTTCCGATGACCAGGCTCCCGTCTTCCACAAATGTCAGACGGTTGTTATCTGCAAAAACGACCACGACAGTCGGTGCGCCATAGAACGGATCGATATCCATTCCCATAACCTGGGCATTCAACCCGCTCATCTGGGCGATGATTTCCGGATCCTGAACGGCAACCATCATACTCGCCTGTTGTCCCATACCACTTGGAGCGTAGGATCCGGCATCTAGAATAGTTTTCAGCTGTTCATCTGTAATCTGCTCGTTGCGGTAGCTTCGTATGCTTCTGCGCGTATTGATCGTTCTTATTGTTTCATTCATTGGGCACCCGCCTCCTTTTCGCCAAACTTGTCAGCGATCAAATTGCAAAGCCCACCTAGCAGCTTCAAATTGCAATAATAATTGCCATCCTGCGCCGGATAAACAAGAACATCTTCCGGATCATGTTCCGTTTCCGCTTCATACTTCTTAATTACGGTGATCAGTTCATCACGAACCACAAGTAGTTCCTCATATGTTTTTCCCTTATTCTTCTCGACAAATGCTTCAGGGCTGATTCTCATTTACGCATATCTCCTTTCCTATTATTTGGTTTCTCTTTGATATGCTAATGGTAACACCCGGATTGCCATTTGTTTAATGCAAATACACGGTTGGCTAATGCATAACCAACATAAACACAGCATCTTAGATAAACGGAGGACAAACCAAAAGAGACCAGCTGCCTGGTCTCTTTGTTGAACGCTATAGCAACGGGGCGATAAGCTTTGCAAGCGGTCCCACGATCTTATAAAAAGCCCCGAACTCTTTGATGCTTTCCCTCGTTACCTGCCGGCACTTGCTCAGGGTCTCCTGAAAATCCTTTTCCAGATCCGGAATGCACTCCGTCCGGTACATATATGTGGCGCACTCGAAGTGGTGATACAGGCTCCGGTAATCGAGATTGATCGTACCGACCACGCCCTTTTCGTCATCGCTGACGCAGACTTTGGCGTGAACAAAGCCCGGTGTGTATTCGTAGATCTTGACGCCTGCGTCAAGCAGAGATCCGTAGTGCCCTCTTGCCAGTGAGTACGCGAGTTTTTTGTCCGGTATGCCCGGCAGGATCAGTTTGACATCGATGCCCCGCTGACCGGCATACTTCAGCGCCGTTTCCAGTTCGCCGTCCAAAATCAGGTACGGCGTCATGATATGCACGTATCTCCCGGCCCGGTTCAGGATATCCATGTAGACCGCTTCACCGACTTTGTCGTCATCCAGCGGGCAGTCGCAATATGGAACAACGTAGCCAGATGGAGTTACGCCATCCTTCGCGGCCTGATTTCCCTCATCGGATGTCAACGCTTCGATTTCCGAAAGATCCGGCTCCTTCTCATCAACCTTCCACATCTGCAAAAACATCAGCGTGAAACTGCTGACCGCGTCTCCCTTCAACATGACCGCCGTGTCTTTCCAGTGTCCGAACCGTTCGATTTCGTTGATGTACTCATCCGCCAGATTCACTCCGCCTGTGAACGCCGTCTTTCCGTCGATCACGCAGATCTTACGGTGGTCTCTGTAATTGTAGTGCGACGAGAGCAACGGTTTGATCGGCGCAAAGGATTTTGCCTTGATCCCCTGTTCTCCCAGAAGCTTGCAGTAGTTCGACGGCAGCGTGGAGATCTCGCACATCCCGTCATACATGATACGCACATCCACGCCAGCCTCGGCCTTGGCGAGGAGAATGTCCAGGATCTTGCCCCACATGTAGCCTTCTTCGATGATGAAGTACTCCATAAAAATGTACTTCTCGGCTTTTGCCAGCTCCGTGAGGAGCGCTTCGAATTTTGCTTCTCCCGATGGGAAATACGTTGTTTCCGTCTGCACAAAGGCCGGGAAACAGCCGCTGCGGTTCAGGTACCGGACCAGATCGTCGGTGTAGCTGTCTTCCTCCCGCAGTTTCTTTATGGCCTCCGGGTCCTGTGGGATCATCGTCTTCGTGTCCGCGATGATCGTCTCGCTTCTCTCCTTGATCAGCCGGTGTCCGGCGTTGGTCTGGATGAACAAAAGCATCAGCGCTCCCGCGACCTGCAGGAAGGTTATAAGAAGCATCCACGTCAGTTTCGCGGTGGAATCCATGCTGCTATTGAACAAGTAGATCAGCATGATAATGGTAAAAATACCGAGTGCTGCGATGAAGTGCGGGAAGTGTTCGGTCAGAAAGATAAATGGAATAACAACAACCGCCAGTTCGACAAGGATCAGCAGCACGATAATGAAAAATCTGCTGAAAATCAGTGAAAGGATTCCCTTTCTTTTTGGTTTTGCCAACCGAGTAACGGCATCCTGCTCATTCATAGGTAATTACTCCTGTTCTGATGTTTTTATGCAATGCACAGTTATATTATACACACAATACACACATCCATGGCCGCTTCAATTCTTTGTTCTTGATAGTGATCAGCTCACGATCGTCATGATGCGGTCGACCATTCTCTGAAGATCCGTTCTGTTCCTAAGCTCCTGCTGTACCTCAACGGCCTGCTTCACGTTGTCCGTGATCAATCCGTCCGCATTCGAGCACAGGAAATGCTTTTGCTTTTCTCTTTCGTTCGCGGTCCAGACCAGCATCTTCTTGTGCTGATCGTGGGTCGCGGAGATCGCGTTTTCCGTGGCGGATTCCTCCTCCAGCCCCAGGTAATCGCAATTGAGCCGTTCGGTAGAACCGAAGGAAGCGAACAACAGGAATCCGGTCTGGATTTCCGGATAGTTTCCTTCGATGTAATCGATCAGATCATATTTCAGAGAAATCAGTACGCATTCCTCTTCCATGTTGTTTTCTTTTATGATTTTGACAGCGTCATCGGCCATCTTCTTGTCCGCTGTCTTGCCCTTCAGCTCGGTGAACAGGACGATCTTGCCTTTGCTGGCAACGAGCGCTTCCTCGAAGGTCGGTATAGGCTGTCCGTCAACGGACAGTTTACGGATCTGCTTCAGCGTCATATCTTCCGGCTTTCGCTCATCCCCTGCAACGCGCAGGAAATTCCCATCATGGAGGAGCACATATTCGCCGTCCTTCGTCCGCTGGATATCGATTTCGCTTCCATATGCGCCAAGGGCATAGGCTGCCTCGATTCCCTCAACTGTATTCTCCGAGCCTTCATATCCTCCGCCTCGATGGGCGATGATCTTGGTGTCTTTATCCGCCGGGAAGAGCGTGTCGAAATTGGCGTCCATCCAGATGGAACACACAATCAGGAGCACAAAGGCGGCCGCGGCTGCCGTGATCACGACCGGATGCTTCTTTTTCTCCTGCTTCGCGTACTCCACCGGCTCCCCTTTCTTGTAGGAATAGAACAGCTGCGTCATCTTCATGATGTAGACCGGCGTCGTACACAAACTCGCCAACAACGAAATGGCGCATCCGATCAGAATTAGCAGTATCGTAAGAATACGCCGCACTCCGTCTGAAAGCGGCAATATGTGCAGGATGAGCTGCGGAATGATCAGTGATATCAAGACCACGACACCAAGAGCCGCGACGATCACGACAAGGAAAAACATCGTCTGCTTCAGATAATCCTGCCAGTTCGCCCGAACCAGCTTACCTGACTGCTCGCTGGCCTCCTTTACGGACAGTTTGTCGATCACGATTCCATGGAGAATGAACAGATTCGCCACGCCAATGGACAGGAACACCAGCACCGCGAAGGATGCCAGGATCAAATATAGCGGGGTGTCCGCGATCACCGATGCGATAAAAGTAGGGATGTACAGCCCTTCCGTCAGGGAAACGGAGACCCCGAATCCCAGAAGCGGCGCGATCAAAGCAATATACAGCGCGACAATGATCCCCCGCGGACAGAGCAACGCCTTGATGGACCGGAATCCTTCATCCATGCTCTTCCATACGGAAATCGTCTCCCCCGTGACCATCTTCCTGCTGAGCACGATTTTCGTGTTCAAGTCAAAGGCAATATAGATAAACAAAGAAACGAGCCCGAGCAGCAGGATCAGATACCCTTGCCAGGTCTGGAAGAGAAATGAAAAATCCCCGGATGTCACCGCGACCCTGCCCGTGCTTTTGAGCAATGTCTGCGTGATCCAGCCCAGCAAGTAGATCCATATTCCAATCAGCACCTTCGTCAGAATCTGATAGTTAAAAATCGTTGGCAGTGCCTGCCAATAAGGCTTCAGTTTCTCCGGCATTTTCTAAATCGTCACCTCTGAATATCGATACATTATTTTATCACAAACCGAATGACCGTAATAGGTGTTTCCCACAAAAAAAGATGCGCGGGCCGAAACCCGCGCACCATGATTTCATCCAGGCTTAGTCGCTCATTCCTCCGCAATGCTATTCGCTTTGTGCGATGATGATCATTGGGGAAAGGCCCGCGTCTTGAATGATGTCAAGATCCATCTGCAAGACCAGATCACCCTGTTTTACCGCATCTCCGGCCTTTGCGATAATGGTAAATCCCCGACCGCCCAGCGTGACCGTGTCAAGACCCGCATGCACGAGGATGTTCCGGCCGTCCGCGGTCTCGAATGTGATGGCGTGACCTGTCTCCGCAACGCCTGTAACAATGCCGTCGCAAGGTGCGTAGATGTTGCCGTTTTCCGGTATGATGCCAACGCACTCACCTAGTGTTCCTGATGCAAAAGCTTCGTCCGGGATTTTATCCATCGGGATCAACGTTCCGTCTGCCGGCGCGGCAAGCGCCTTTGGCGAGCTCGCTGCGAGGGCCTCTTCCGCTTCCGCAGCCTTTGCTTTTGTTGCCTCGACTTTCCCAATGGACACGGACAGTTCATCCACCCCGCGTTCGATGAGCAGTTTGATGGCCTTCGGATTAGAACCCAATTCACCGCAGATCGCAGTCGGGATGTGATGTTCATGGCCCGCTTCGACCGTTCGCTCAATCATGCGAAGCACTGCTTCATGACAAGGGTCATAGAAGTCATCCAGACCCTCCGCCTCGCGGTCCAGCGCCAACGTATACTGCGTCAGATCGTTGGTTCCGATGCTGAAGAAATCGACAACTTCCGCCAACTTATCTGCAATCATCGCCGCAGCCGGCGTTTCGACCATGATCCCCAAAGGCGGGATTTTGTATTCCACACCTTCCGCGTAGAGTTCCTCAGCACATGTATGCATTTCGGCACGCACTGCGTCAACTTCCCAAACTGATGCAATCATCGGAATCATGACTTTCACATTACCGTAAGCAGACGCCCGAAGCAATGCGCGAAGCTGTGTGCGGAACAACGCTTCTTCCAGAAAAGCCAACCGGAGGCCTCTGCAGCCCAAAGCAGGGTTCTTTTCCTCCGGCATTTTGAGCCACCCTGCCTTCTTGTCCGATCCCAGATCCATGGTGCGGATGATCGTTTCCTTGCCGGTCATTGCCTCCGCGACACTTTTGTATTCTTGAAACTGCACCTCCTCTGTTGGCGCACCCTCTTCTCCGAGGAACAAAAACTCTGTGCGGAACAGTCCGACTCCCTCGGCGCCGGATTCCAGCAAAGCGTCAATGTCTTTAGCACTCGTAATATTAGCGTAAATTCTGGTGCGTCTTTTGTTGCTGTTCGCCTCCTGTTCCAAGCGCTGCTCCGTTGCCTTGGCTTCTGCCATGGCCGTTTCTGCCATAACGTATGCTGCATCATCAGGATCAATCGTCAGTTTGCCATCGTTGAGGATCAGCCGCACGCCCGATTCAGGATCCGGGCTGCTTTGAGAAGCGCGCCTTACTCTTTCTTTGATCTCTGCAACGGCCTCATCGGAACCGTAATAATATGGGATGTCCATGTTTCCGGCAAGGATCGAAACGTGGGACGTCGGCGCGCCTTTTGCAGTGATGATTCCCAAAAGCATCGCAGGGTCCACTGTGGAAAGCTGTACCGGACTGAGCTCATCCGCAACGAGAATGGATGCTTCGTTGATGGTGTCTGCCGCATCGCCTCTTAAGAGATGAAGGAATCTTTCCGTCATCCCACGCACATCATCGCTGCGCTGGCTGATGTATGCGTTGTCGCTTCTGCTCATCTCGTCCGCCAGCTGCGTGCCGATATTCTCGATGACAGTTGTTGCATCTATACCTTCGTTTACCACAATCGCCCGGGCCGCTCCAGCGAACTTTTCGTCATTGAGGATCATCCGCTCCGCTTCAAAAATTGCGGCATTATCTTCTCCTGCTTTTGCTGCAGCAGCGGCCAGCTCCTGATTGAGTTTCTCTAAAGCGGCGTCGAATCGGCTGATTTCCGCATTCCGGTCGGCGGCAGTCAATATGCCCGGTTCGGACGTCGAACATGGCCAATCGGTGCCGTTCGGACCGACCGTGCGCTGCACCCGGTCCTCTAAGCAAAATGCTTTGCCGGCAGCGATGCCGTCCTGTGCTATTTTCAAACTATATTCTTTCATTGCCTTCCTCATTACAGTGTTTCTTCCATGTATTTCTTTAAGTCCCGGATCGCTATCTGTGCACGTTGTCCTTCTGCGGAGACTATCACCTTTGTGCCTTTGGAAATGCCAAGATTCATCATCTCGATCGGGCTTGTGGCGGAAACGGTTTTGCCGTCCGCGGTCAGTGTGATCTTACAGTCATAGTTTTTGGCAATCTCTGCGAGTCTGCCTGCCGGCCGTGCGTGAAGGCCGATCGGATCGTTCACGACATACTCAAAGGACGCCGTTCCGGATGGTGCCGCGTTTTGCTGCGCCGCGTTTTGCTGCGCCACGCCGTCGGGACCAGTGCCGCCAAGGCAGATCGGGTCGCCATGCCGCACGGTTTGATACGCGCCTACCAGTTCTTCCGTACGAAGGGAAACCTGCGTTTCGTCCGCAGTTTCCGGCAGCAACTCCTTTTCACTATAAAATATGCTTGTGATGATAAACGCGCAGATATATGAAATTATAAGGCCCGCCAGATAAATCAGCGCGCTTTTGACTGCGCCGCATGGTCCATCGGTCATGACGAAAATGCCCAAAAGCCCGGATGGCCCCCATGTCGTCGAGGCGACCTCCGCCGCCATGACAAGCGCACCGCCAAATCCCGCACCGAGGCCTGCCGTAATAAACGGTTTACCCAACGGCAGCGTGACACCATAGATCAACGGTTCTCCGATCCCGAGAAATCCTGCCGGAAGTGCCCCTGCTATTACGGAACAGAGGCTTTTGTTTCCAACACGCTTTGCTTTGATCCAAAGCGCGATGCATGCGCCAACCTGACCCGCACCTGCCATAGCAAGCGCCGGATAAAGCGTAATATATCCGAGTTCCTGTAGCTGTACAGTATACAACGCAACCATGCCATGGTGCATGCCCGCCGCAACGAGCGGCAAAAACAGCGCCGCCGATGTGTAGCCGGCGATGATCCGCACCACAATGCTGCTGGATAGACAAAGTTGGCTGAACACCCAAACGATACCGCTGGATACATATCCGAGCAGCGGCATGATCACGAGAATATACGGAACGGTACAAATCAGAAGCGACAACAGCGGCGTAAAAATCACGTCGATGCTCTCCGGCATTTTGGACCGGATTTTTTTCTCGACGATGGACAGCAAAAAGACCCCAACGATCACTGCCAGAACGCCGCCTTTGCCGGAACGCAGAATCGAGCTCAAAGGGTTTTGCTCGTCATACAGCCCCAACAGCTGAGCGATTGTGTTGATTCCATCCAGTGACGTGATCATCCCCAGCATGCCGCCGAGAATCGGGGTCACGCCAAACCGCTCCGCCGCCCGATATCCCGCCCACGCGGTCAAATATGTCATGAACGAAACGCTGACGAGCGTGAGGAGATTGTAGATGATGTTCCAGACTTTGATGCTGTCATAACCGGGAACGGCTTGCGCAATGAGTCCTGCGAAACCCGCGCAAAGGCCTGCCGTGATGATTCCAGGGATCAACGGAACGAAAATGTCGCCGAGGAGTTTCAGTCCGGATTTGAGTCTGCTGCCTTTTTGCTTGCTGCGCAGATCTGCTTTGTTCTTCTGCCAGTCTGCCGTTGCCTTACCGGCCTCGTCGGCGCTTGCCTTGAGGCCCATCTCGTGGAACTGATCGGCGTACTTTCTGCTTTTACCCGGCCCGACAACGATTTCATATGAACAATCACGGTCATGAACGAGTCCGAGCACATCCCCCATGTTCTGGATGTTCTTCTCGTCCACGAGGTGTTCATCCTTTACGACCGTGCGTACGCGCGTCATGCAGTTCGTGACGGATACGATGTTACCGGCGCCGCCAAGATACTCGATCATAAGCGCCGTGTTTTTCTTATAATCACTACCCATGCAGTTGTCCTTTCTGGCATTTTTTATTGCTATCATTATAGCATAAACTTCCGTTGAAATAGTTGGAACCCAGACTTCTACACAAAACTGCCTTTGAAGCCTTTGTTTGTGTAGATTTTTCAAGGAATCATCATTTTTTCTCGCCTCTCCATGGACGCATCTACACAAAACATCTGTTATTCCCATGATTTGTGTAGATGAGCTTTCTCCAAGTCGCGATTCTTCCTGAATATCTACACAAACAAGGTGGTTTGACCGTGTTTTGTGTAGAAGTCTGGGTTCAGACATGTTGACCAACAAAAGAAAAAAGCCCTGAAACGCTTCTGTTTCAGGACTTTCTGGCACCCCCAGCCGGAATCGAACCAGCAACTAATCTTTTGCTCCCTAGCAAAAACGGAAACCCTTGGTATTGCTGGGTTTCCGCGAAAATACGTTGAAATTCAAACGGTGTTTGTAAGTTGTAACTCCTGCTGATCCGTGACCATTTGAGGCACTCGGTGGCAAAAAGTGTGGGAAAAATGTGGGAGTTAGCCCCTTTGCAGCAAGACATGACATGGTATCTATAAAACCATGTAAGCTGGTTTATTCCAGCAGCTTTCTTACCGCTTCTATCGTCTCTTCAAAGGAGATATCCTTGGCATAATAAAACTCTCTGCGGTATTTTTCCCACAAATTCTGCAGGTCATTGTTGAATGCCAATCTGTCCAAAATTGGTTTCCAATTCTCTATTCTTTCCCAGGATCCTCGATGATCCGCCGTGGCACGCAGGGCATTTCGGAACGTTTTCAGATTATATTCCTGCCCGTTCACAAGAATATAAACATCATAATAGTCTCTTGGTCTCGTATTAAGAACGTCCCTGCTCAGAATCGTTTCAACCTTCTCCGCCAATGCTGTTTCAATATTATATCCCCACAGTTTTATCCTGACGGAATCATCCATAATGCCGCCTATTTCATACTCAACGGCTTCCGGTGTGATGATATCGCCTGTTGACACATCAACTGACAACGGTGTTATCATCTCCTCGAACAGCGCCTCCATCTTAACTCTGTATCCGCCATATATATCATCCTTGCGGATCGGAGAAACCGAATTGATTCGAAATGAAATACCATCAGACAGATCGGTATCGCATATCTTTCCTAATGCTTCCCGGACCTTTTCTTTTGTGAGTTCGAGCTTGCGAAGAGTAGTGTCCAGGTCCATTGTAGCTCTGGTATCGAGCCCTACAAGCGCGGAAATAAGCATGCCTCCCTTGATAACAAACTTATCTTTATATTCGGATTTTGAAAGGCGTTCCAGAAACCTCTCGAACATAACGTTCTGCAAAACGACCTGCGCCGGAAGATGATTCTTCTTGGCGTAGTTATTGACCTTTGCTTTGAAACTCATTGATTTTGAACTCATAATAATACCTCCATATACCCCTTTACCTGCTTGCTTACCCTTAGTTTCTCTGCGTAATCGGCAAGCTTTTGCAGATTCTTATTCTTATACTCGCCGTAATTCCTGATGGCTGCAATGACAGTTTCCTCGTCTATACGGCTCCTGCTCCGCAGGATATCACATATGGTCCGCTCCGGATTATAGCAACGGACTGTATTTCCAAAAGTCGTGTTCCTTTCTGTCAGACCCATCTCGTGTAGTTCCGGCTTCACATAATAGCACTTGCACTGTTCCTTAATCGTTGCCGGGATCGCAGCTGTGCTCGGAATCGTAACTGCATGAACAAATGGAGTACGGTCTGACAATCCGTTCAGAAAAAGAGCTGTTTCATGTGAAAAAATAATATGTTTCGATCGCAGCATCACAAGGTACATATCATCTTCAATGGAATCCGGCACTGTATAAAAACCATGACCACATCTCTCCAACAGCCCGTCTCTGACATAATTCGTCAAAGTTGTTTTGGATACACCAATATCCGTCAGCTGTTCTGTCGTGAGTATGTAATTGCTTTCCTTCATTCTTTTGTTGATTTCGTCCATGATCATTTCAGCTCACCTCCAATCAAAAGTTGACTTTCATATCGAAATTATAGTTTGTTTCGATATGAAAGTCAACCGCATGTTCTCTATCCTTCCATCATGCGTTTCGCTACATGCCCTATTATCTATAGATAATAGGGTTCGTCTCTTTCCATATATGGATATTCATCATTCGTGCTTCCACTCTGCTCGATTCTTACTCCTCACTGGCATTATAACATTCTTGGCCATGGAGCCTCCTGCAAGGTTTTCAATGGCTTTAATATCCTCTTCTGTACTGCCGTAGTCTATATCTACAAGGCTGCTTTTCAATAATCCGTTATAGATGACACCGGTTTTGTCTATTATTGCGCACTCAAGATCTGCATTCCGTAGACCAAGCTCCGGATCCCCTGCCGGAGAATTCTGGACCAGTGCCACTTTATCCTTTTGGGAAGTAACGGCAAGTCCCGGGGCAATACCGTGCTCATATCTGTCATGGGAGTTCTTCCTGGTTATCATTTCTGTTGTGAACAACTCATCATCGAGGCCTTTTGCTACCCCGCCGGAATAAAGCAGCTGGTATCCGCTATCATCGGGTTTAGTCAGAATCGCAACATGATTATTATGGTCTGTTGCCGCCAACGTGCCATCTTCTCCCCACGTATAAGACATTTTTCCGGCTGCCGGGAACATCTTCGCCATACATTTAGACTTCCATGTGTCTGCATCTACGATCTCAACGCAGTAATCGCCCTTTTTCACAGAGAATATCGCCAGATTCCTATGATCCCCTGACAGGCTGATATCTACATATTCCGCTGTTTCATCCAAAGGATAGGTCATATTCAACTGATCTGACAGCGGCGTCGGATCCGGTATCAAAAGGTTTTTCCTGCCTTTGCCTATGCTAATTCTTGCATCTGTATCGATCGGCAGTTCATATATACCGTAGCCGCCTTTGATTTGCGAAACATCAATCGGCTTTCCTTTGACTGTACGATTGTTCACAACAAAAAGCAGCCTGTTTTTCAATCCATAGTCGGATGCTTTATGCGCCACATCATCTCCCTGGCTCTCTTTGTTTGCTGCTGTGTCAGGATGTTCCCATTTCTTTCCGTCCTTGATGTTTTCCTGCTGGAGAAAGATAACGGGATCGAATTCATAATAGTCTTTCCCCGCTCCAAGTGGCTTCTTTATTGTTGTCTTACTGACGGAAAATCTCTTGTTCGAGGAATCCTGTTCACTGGAAACACTGTAATCCTGATACTCATCGTCGATTACCGGAATCCTG
>JAFRJI010000025.1 GCA_017432345.1 Bacillota bacterium
GGAATCTTCGCGCCGCTGCTGGTCGGAATCTTCACGAGTTCGCCGGAGGTCATCGAAACCGGTGCCAGGATTCTGCGGGCGCTGATGTGCATCCTGCCCTTCGTAGGAGCCACATCCATGTGCCGCATGTCGTTTCAGGCCATGGGCAAACCCATCCACGCGCTGATCATTACCGTGGTCCGTCAGGCGATTCTCTACGTTCCGCTCCTGTTCCTGCTGAACCGCGTGTTCGGCTTCAACGGGTTGATCTGGGCTCAGCCCATCACCGAAGTTATCATGATGGCCGCCTCCGTCTGGCTCCTGCGGCGCAGCATCATTTCCGCGCAAAGGCTGGAGAACGAAGATGTTCCTCCGACAAAAGCGTAACCAGAAGCATAACTGAAGTATAAGCGAAGCTTGATCGATCCCGATCCCGAAGGTTCGGTAGGTCCCGAAGGTCCCGAAAAATTCCCTAAAAACCCATAAAAATGGCTAAACTTCCTATTTATGGGTGGATTAACGTTGAAATCTATTGTATAATCCTAAAAGTCGTGTAATACACACTCAAGCTTTTTAGCCAAGATCGACGCCCAACCGATCAAGGTACAGTCGATCTCTTGCAGTGACTTCAGTGTTCCAGCGCCGGTTGTGAAGCTCTGATGAGACTTTCACTTCCTCTACGGTATCGAACCACTGCAGCTGCAGATACAGCGGCGTGTTCTCGAGCCAGCTGCGGAGCTTGGTGATCGTCTTTCGCTCTTCGCTGCTGAAGGACTCGTCCGATTCCTGTGATCGGAGATCGTCTTTCAGCTGGCGGATTTTGTCCGCGAAGTATTCGTAGTAGCACAGCTCTACGAACTGGACGAACATCCTGCCCCGGAGCGTGTCCGGCGTCCATACCCGGACCCGGCTGCCATCGGCCTGTTGCTTGTCCGCCTGGAAGAGATCCTCGATCACTTCGCGCTTGCGGTATTTCTCCAGCGCCTTGAAGCAATCCTTCTCCTTGTTGGAGACGAGCACGAAGTACCCGTGGTATTTGTAGGCTTCCCTGCAGGCCTTCTCCTTGAAGGACACGGTGACCTTGTCGCCCCAGGTGCGGATCGTCAGGTATTTCTTCACCTTGGCCTGGGCGCTTTGAGGAAGATCCTCGATGTCGGCGCCCTCCTCGATCAGCTTCTTCAGCTCCAGGATGTCCTTTTCAAAGGCGATCCGGTCTTCCGCCTGACGGGAGGCGTTGAAGAATATGTTCAGGTAGATGCGACGGCTGAAGACTTCCGTCGCGCCCTTTTCGATACCATGTTTGCGGCTGGCATACTTACGCACCTTCTCGAAGTCGTGCTTCAGCATGACCGTCACACCGTGGGTCGTGGTGTCGTAAGGGCATGCCGTGAAGATCGTGCTGAGTTCTTCCATATGCTTGTCGATCTGCGGCTTGACCCAGGAGATGTTCGACTTCACCAGTGTGATGAAGTCGTATCCGTTCTGCAGCATCTCGGAGAGATTGGCCTCCGAGTAATAGCCGTTGTCGGTAATGATCTCCGCATCCTTCACACCGAGCACGGAAAGCTGGTTCAGCGCATTGCGGATCGCGGTCACATCCGGCAGGTTCCCTGCCTGCTTGGTGAAGGCGATCGGCTGTCTGGTGTCGATGGAGTACAGCGTCAGCAGCTTGATCGTTTTCAGGCCATCCTTCGCTTTGTTGAATCCGTATCTGGCTTCCGGCTGGTATACGGAGTATGTGGACACTGTGGTCGAGTCGTATGCGATGGCATCGTGCTCGCCCAGCAGGGAGCATCGCTCGCGGAAGAAGTTTTGCTGCAGCGATTCGTCCAGACCGATATCCACGAACAGGTCATGGTAGACATCCTCCGATATGCCGAACCGGTATGGCAGCGGATGATTGAACTGCCAGGTCTGGATCCCGGGAAGGGTCTGGCCGTTGGTCGCCAGAAGATACCGCGCTAACGAGATGATCTTCTGGGCGGTGCCGGTATCCGTGGACGCATATACGGCATCATCGATCCCGGATTCCTCGCCGATGTGCTGGATGATATCCATCATGCCGACATGCTGCCGCGAGGCCGATAACTTTCTCGACTTTGGTGCAGATTTCTCTCCCTTTGGCCGTTTGAGCGGGTCGGAACCGGAGTTTTCTCACCTTTTGGGATTTTGGAGATCAGTCTGCTGCTCAGGATCTTGTTGTACTTTTTCACAGGATCATACAGCACCTGACGCTCCATAACGTAGATATCACCGTTTTTCTGGGTGACGTTGACGACTTGGGTCTTGACCTCGCCCGATGGCTTTGCTGGCATGGCGGCCTCCTTTAATTGAGTGCATATTATTTGCTACATATATTATATTACACACTCAATTAAAATGCAAGCACAAATGGCTGTTTTTCAATGATTTTTCAATGTTCGCGGCCACGCGAGGCAGCCAAAAATACGTTTTGAGTGGCCTTTAAACGACTTTTAGGTTGAAAAAATGACGGACGATGTCCGAAAGCGATATCTCCACATCGACGGACTCGTGAATGCGGCAGGAATATGGGGCTGCA
>JAFRJI010000026.1 GCA_017432345.1 Bacillota bacterium
ATTTCCGGAAACGATCACATCATCATAAACGACCGTGTCGTATGATGTGCCCTTTGTTTTAATGCTTTGTGTTGCAGACCAATCTGAATAAAAGTAAGGTAATGAGACAAAAGTTGCATACGTTCTAAGCCTTACATAATATGTTTTATTTCCACTAAGTCCACTAACTGTCTTTGCTACTGTATCTATATCCTTAATTCTGATAGTCTTCTTGTTTTTCGTAAACTTTTCGTTTGTAGCATACTGAATCACATACCCATCCGTTTCTAATTCTTGCTTATTCCATGAAACCTCAAAGGAATGTTCCCCAGCTTTCAAGCTCGTTATTGTTGTTCCGATTGGATTGATTTGATAGGCCTTTTTCACCATTCCGGAATATCTGTCACTGAATGTGACGTAGACTCCGGCTGCTCCAACATCCGTATCGAACTTATACTCCAGTGAGTAGTACTTCGGATCAATGGCTTTCCCCTTGGAGTCCTTGACCGTGACTGCCGGATGGATCGGGCTCCCTGTATAGGTAAATGATTTACCCTCTAGTTTCACTGTTTTTACACGGTGGATAGATTCGGATTTCTTTTTGCCGCAAAGGCTGCATTTCCAGGTGAGCGAACCATCTTTTTTCAGTGTTGCCTGCTTGAGTTTGTGAATTTCGTATTTGTGCGGTTTATATTCTTCGATCTTTTTTTCTCCACACACCGTGCAGGTATATGTTTTCTCTCCCGGATGCTGACAGTCACCATCTTTGGTTACCGTACCGGCATCCCAGGTGTGAACTTTGCAGATATCCGGCAAATATCCGCTGTATGTGAAGTAGGAAACGTCCGGATCTGAAAAATCGGCCGTGACACCTACCTGCGCGCAGGTATAGTTATTCCACCAAGCGTTTTGCTGAATCAGAGTCACGGTCGTTCCGTTGACGCTTTTTACCAGAGCCCAATGGACTGTGTTATTGAATCTTACGATATCCCCCTTTCTTGGAGTTCTTGTCTCAGTAAATTGTCCGCTGCTGGCCTGGGGAATGGATGTTGTACTTTGCAGATTTGAAACATTGATTCCGTATACATTCTGGTAAAAAGCCTTTACGATGACAAAACAACCGTATGTCCAATCTTTTGCCAGACTTGAGCTATATGGAATCGTATAAACTGCATTTGTGGTTGTCCCTCTATAAGTGATGCTATCAACTACCTGTCCGACATGAGTTATTTTTGGCGCACTGGCTGGGGCTGATACGGCATTGACTTCACTGGTAATCGGCGAAAAGCCGATTATAGCAGCGACCAGAACGGCTACAATCCAAATTCTTACACTTATTGACTTCATCTTCTTCTCTCCAGTTGCTTACTTCACCTTTACCTTCATCGCCTTAGACAGTATGCCCAAGTATGTGTTGCCAGATTTGGTCTTGACCGGGCGGACCTTGACGAAGTATTTCTTGCCCTTCTTCAGCTTCTTGATGGTGCATTTCGTCGTGGCTTTGCCCTCGATGGTGATGATTGCCGCATTTGACATATTGCTCTTCAACGAATACTGGACCTGGTAACCGCTGGCTTTCTTGTCCTTTGTCCAGGTAACGGTGATTTTCTTCTTTCCAGCCTTTGCAGACTTGAGCGGTGATGAGTTCATGTAACGATATGCGACATCCGACCACGCGGCGCGCACCCATTTTCCGTCTGTCTGTTTCATGTATCCCGCGATCCGGAATTCGCAAAGGCTTGATTGTTCCAGTCCCTTGATGATATAGGTGTCGGTTCCGGCACTCCAAGCGTTCATCCAGTCGTTCTTGCCTGCCAGCCGATACTGGATCCGGTAATTGTCCACCGCATCGTCTATCGGGAACTTGATCTTCATCTGCTCTTTCTTAAGGTTTCCGACCGTCTTGATCTTGCCGGTGTCTATGACCGGTATCTGTTCATCGACCGTCGCTTCGTCCACGGTTTCTTCAGCCGGAGTGATCGTATCAATATCTTTCGGGACCGGCTCGGTCCTGATCGTTCCGCAGTTGCCGCAGGTGAAGGTCCTCACGCCTTCTGCTTCCGCTGTAGGATAGGTCGTGATCTCGCCTTCATTCCATGTGTGACCAAGGGCATCTAACGGCATTGTTTTCTTTACCGGTTTGAAGTCCGGATTCTCAAATGAAGCCCTGTATACGATCTCACCTTTTCCCTCACAAGTCGGCTCGACCGTTACTACTGAACTCGTCTTTACGGTCTCACTCTGTACGTGCGTCGTGTCCCTTTCACAGGTCCTGGAAGCGGTTACCTCACTGAGATCTTTCGGTGCCTTATACGTCACCTTTCCCCATTGGTGTCCCAGTGCAGAAATGGTCTCGGTTTCCTTTTCCCCACAGACAAAGCAAGTGGTGGTTCTCTCACCGGCTGTTTCACATCCGGGTTCTTTGGTGACTGACGCAAGGCCCCAGCAGTGTGCCACGGATTCATCAAACGGAGTCCCCGGCGGATATATTCCGTCGTAGATGTATCCCTTGTCCGGTACAGCTTTCGTGTTCCTGTCTAAATGCAGACCCGGGATCTCATCCTCCGTGATGGTCACCATGTCAACGTATTTCTCATCGATCTGCCCTCTTTCGCCCAGTTCAATGATCGTTTCAGCGTTCGCGCAGAAGTTATTGAATATGATGCCGGAGGCGATCCATATGCCATCTTTGTATTTGAAAACGACGGTCTTTGTCTCTTCTGTAATGTCTCCTACCTCGTATACCTTCTCATATTTATTTGTTTCCGGGTTGAGGGCGTATTGGTAACTGCATTTGATTTGAGGAACCGTCACATTCTTAAGCAAAATGCCGCTGGTCGGATGATCCTCGAAGGTCGCGCCCTGTTCGAACACCCGCCATTCGCCTACATATCTTCCATCTACCCAGACATCTCTGGCATAGCCCAGATTTCCGCCCCAGTAATTTTGGTATCCGACGCCGAACTCACTACTGTCGAAAACATCGCCATCGCGGTCACCGTACTGGTAAAAATACGCGTACTCGACCGATCCGAGATTCCATTTTCCGTTTGTCTTGGAATGGGTCCCTGAAAGGCGTGCCCAGGATCCGTCGCCGACTGTGTTGTACATATCCTTCCATGTGAGCGCGTCATCACGTGGAATATCGTCCTGCATCTCTATGGACGCATAGTTGTTCAGCAAAGTGTGGACACCGTCCAGCGTAATATCGGTTCCTCCCGCACCAAACGTATAATACAGAAGGATCTTGTCTTCGCTGACTCCTTGTCCCTTGCCATTGCCTGATCCGCCATAGGTCCGGGTCTCTCCGTTATAGGTCACATCGATCAGGTCATGTTCGCTGCTGTTCCACTGGTACGTGGCGGAACTGTCAAGGCGTTTGGCCACCGCGCTCATCATCGACGGGAATCCCACGGAATCGTACCGGTAAGGATAGATCGCGCTGGCGAACAGCGACCGGTTGTCTTTACGATTATACGGACTGTAAATGTAAAAGCTCTGGTCGATGTGGCCAGCGGTCACGGCAAACCAGTACTCATCCGTCTTGACCAGCTCCCCGCGAATAAAGGAACCGCTGTAGAGGCAAATCGAAGAAAATCCCGTTTGGACTGCGCTCATATTATCAAAGAAACTGCTCTTGTTCGCATATGTGTCGATCAGATAATCCACATCGTCCTTAAGCACAGGCAGGTTCATTTTCTTTGTTGTGTCTGTCCAGGAAGGATTCGATGAATTCGGGTTTTCTGTAATCTGTAAAGTTACCTCTCCGCCATCCGTGTCCCCACTGTAAAAGATATATCCTCCATCTACGCGTCCGGTCTGTTCATCTTCATACTTCACATCCGCATAAATGTTCCCGCTCACCGAGATCACCGAATTGTCGCCATAGATCGACGATTTATCTGCAAACCGAAATGAGCTTGGATCCGGATTGTCCGTTTCTACAAAGAAATATTCATTAAATGGCAAAAGCAGCGGTGTGATCTTATAGCTATAGCTGCCGGCATCCACGCCGGATGCTTTCAATTTGCCCGGATCACTGATAGATTTCTCAGGTTCCTCCGCAACCTCCTCTTCCGGCAGCGCACTGTTAACATCTACGTCACCGAAACCAACATACGATTCATCTACGATGATTTCACCCTGATCCGGGGCATCTACCGATGTCCTTTCTGCAGTCCAGCCTATCATTGGCAAAAATGCAAACACCATTGCCAGCCCCAGTATCATCGCAAGTATTCTTTTCATTTCTTCCGGTCTCCTCTTGTCAGCTATTTAACGTCCTCCGTCATAAAGACTAATCAAAGGGCACTCCTTCCGTATGTCATCAAACAACAGAAGTATATGGTCATTATACCACACTGGGTTATCGGAACAAATCACATAGATGCTTTTGGGAGAACTGCTGCCCGTCACAAAAGCAGCAGAGACCGGAATGTTCCGATCTCTGCTGTTAGGCGTGTTCCCCGCTTGCCTTGTTGCTTAGTACTCTATTGTCATTTTCGTTTCCGCACATAGCCTGAATGTCCGTTACCAGCTATTTCGTCACTTTGATTCTCACGGTCACATTTTTATCAAACGGCTTGTAGTCCTTGCTTCCCGAATCGGATATGTTCACCCTGAGCCGGTAGATTCCTCTCTTCAGGCCCTTCCGGACTGTGATCTTACCAGTCTTTTCATTGACCGTGAACTTCTTGGAGCTCTTATTCGCCTTCACCTTCTTGAAGGTAACCTGACCAGCCTGGTTTTTAATGGAGTAAGCTTTTTTGGCAGTGATCTTTTTTGTCTTCTCCAATTTCCCGGACTTGGACTTGATTTTGACGGTCTTGCCTTCGGCGATCATGATACTGTCCATTCTGACGATCGGCGTCACGCTGACCCGCAGGTGCCCTTCTTTCACCAATTCGTTCACATCCAAAGTCGCATTGTTTACGATCACCTTGGTATGGTCACCGAAATACCAGCTGGCGCCTGAATCAAGGTAGATATCTGCCAGATAGGATTGATCCGCGCTCATCGTCGTGTTCAATCCCTCCACTTCTTCCGTCGCGGGATCGATGGAGATCCAGACGCAGTGATTGGTCGCTTCCGAGAAGGTGTACTTTGATTCATCCGCAAGCGTTACCAGAGGTTTGTTCGTCTGCTGGTCCCAAAGCCACATGGTTCCGGGTCCAAGAGGAAATGGTTTGGAAGGTGTGCTGACCGGCGTCCCGGAATCCGGCTGTGTAACTGTCAGCTCCACCTGATCGAGCTCATTTAATTGGTCAAAATTGATTTGTATCAGTTTGCTGGCATAATCCGTTTTGTAGTCTTCATTGATCTGCTCATTGAACACGTAGAGTGTATCGCCCTCATTGAATTTTCCGGACAGGTCGACGGTGAGGTCTCCGCTGGTTGCCGAAGCCCTAACCAACCTTCCGTAATAGGTAAAGTTGTCTGAGCTGTCCTTTATCAGGGCAGATATGTATTCGTTCTTCCCAGGGACAGCTCCGGAATAAGAGATCTGCAGGATGCCGTCCACCGCAGTGGATGAGGCTGCAGCATCAAACCCCTGGTGCTCCTTTTCCAGCAGCGTCGTCTTCCATTCGTTGGTTGGATTGGTCCCGATCTTCTGAAGAGCGTTCTCACCCGAATCGCCGGAAGTCTTGCCGCCCTTAGCGGCGGATAAGAAGAGTGTGTTGATTGGGTCCAGGAAAAAAGCCGGCCTTACGCCTGATTCGTTTGACACATTCCTGCTGCCGGAAAGATGCTCGGTGTATATACAGGCAGCGCCTGTATTATAGCTCGCCGGCGTTCTCAGCCACCAATGGATACATTCCCCGTCCTTATCGTAGACCCTGACCGCCTCTTCGCACAAGCCGACGGCTTCCCATGAGGAGAGGGGCCATATCACGGCGTTATCGATTCCCCTTCCCTTCATTTTTTTCAGATCGCCGTTTTCGCCGCCGCCTTCGAGCTTGCGCGGGAAAGCACCGTATAGTTCGGCTTCGCTGAATTCGCCCACGATATCATAAACGCGGGCCTCTAACTCGGAATTATTGTAGGCATTGGCGTACGGATCGTCCATCTGTTCCGTGTCGTTGAATTTGGAATATAGATCGATGTCCTTCAGAAGCAACGTGGCGCATGCATCATCCTCAATAAACTCATCGCCCTTACCTTCAAATGCTATAACGATCCATTTGCGACCTGCGTAATGAACGACCTGCATATCTGCAGTATTCGGGTTATTTTGCAGAACACTGTATCTTGCTATGACCGGGCTGCCACTGTCATTCACATCAGCGTATGCCTCCATGCGATCCTGAGGCAATGCCAGAAAAACCATCGCGATCGAAAGGGCGGCCGCCGCTAGAATGAGCATTCGTTTTTTGATCCTCTTCATCGATTTTATCCTCCTCCATTATCAAATCCAATATAGTTCACGTACAGGATTATGGTCCTACTTTCTGATCTTTACTTTCTTTTGGTTCAACGCCTTTCCGAGAATGACTTTGCTTTCACCGGTGATCCGGTTGGTCACCTTAGTGTACGGCTGGACTTTGAAGTAGTATGTCTTTCCTTTCCTGAGTTTCTTCAGGGTGAACTTCTTCGCTTTCGCGGACACCTTCTTCGTCTTCACACCTTTCTTGAAGTTTTTGCTCGTGCTGCAGCTGATCTTATATCCGGTGACACCGGAGGCTGCTTTCCACCTGACCAGTGCTTTCTTCCCTTTCAGGTTGTTCGCGCTGGTTACCTTCGTTGATTTGGCTGCAGCCTTGCCCTGAGAGATCACATCGTCCGCGGCCGCAAGTTTGCTGACCGTCTCCTCTGAAACGAGCATCAGCTCCTCATCTGTCAGCGCCAGATAGGCGTTGATGATATAATCAACGAGGTTTTCGTCTGCGAGAGTCACGGGATCCGGCAGCAGCTGCGCCAATGCCTCAGTAGACGGTTTCATAGTGCCCTCAGCGTCTTTGAACACGATATTGCCGGAATATAGGATATCTTCGGTCTGACCTGGGGAAAGCTCTTCGACCAACATTATAGATGTGATCGCCTCATCCGTAGCCGGCAACCACGGATAAAACTTCCCGGTTTTCCTGCTGCTGTCCATATCAGTCAAAACTACCTGCTGCATTCCGTAGGAATATCCGTTGGAACAAGCCATGTTTCTAAGAATATTATAGATCGAATTCTGTGCTACCTGGGTAAAGGTCACCTCTACAGGGTGCACCGCATCATTATTTCCGTTAACGACCTTCCCGGAAATACCTCCGGCATTCACGGAACCGCCGGTGATAACCACGGTCGAATGATCGGGATCATGACCACCGATGTCGTATTGATGATTGTCGCTTCCAGCTCTGGCGATCACGGTTCCACCGCTGATCTCGATGCTGCATTTATTATCACCGCCGTTCTTGTTCTCTGTCGTTCCAATTCCGGGTGCCTCCTCGGAACCATACGCATCAATAATTCCGCCGGAGATCTTCACCTCACAGCTAATACCCAGACCATTCCCCATGCCGGCTCCTATAGCAGGACCTCCGTTAGACTTACTGGTCGCATGCACTATACCACCTGTTATCTGCAGATCTTCTACACCGGCGCCCTCTCCGGAACCGATCGCTGCGCCAAGCCCATGATTGATTGCCGTTACCACACCGCCGTTGATATGGATCCCTGTCGCGGAGACATGATTGCCTCCGAGATCATAATCAATCTGACCGGAACCGATGCATGCCCCGGTATGTTTGCCACTGTTCTCTGCATATACATCACCGCCATTGATTACGATATTTTTGGCAAGGGACGCGTTGCCAGCACCGATCACCGCACCGTAGCTTTGCGCATAAGCCTTGATATCACCGTCATTGATCGTGATGTCCTGCACGTCGCAACCGGCTCCTCCTCCTATTGCAGCCGCGCTCTCTGCGCTGGTTTCAGCCGTGATCTCGCCGCCGTTGAATTCGATGTTTCCCATGAGATTCCTATTGAAATACGGCACGGAGCCAATCGCTGCAGACAAGTCGCCAGCCTTGGCGACAATGCTTCCGGGGACACTCTCATTCTCTGTATCAAATACAAGCTTCGATTTCATGCCTTCTTTACGAATGGCGGGGCACATATAACCTTCCAGATAGACAGAAGCATCCTCTTTGGAAAGAATACGGATCGTACCATCCACATCCCTGACCCAGATCGGCGCTGTACGTGTACCGGCGTAGGATCTGGCGGTGCAGTTGATATTCAGACCATCCGCCAGATAAAGATCGACATCTCCGCTCTCTACGATGACACGGACAGTTTCGCTTTGTCCTTTTAGGGTGAAGTCACCCGGCTCACTGATGTATACCGTTGTATTCCAACCCGCTTTGCTGACATCATATACATCCCCAGGCTTCATTTTGACCGTGTACCAGATTCTCAGATCATTCTCGGGATTCGCCTCGGCTTCTTCTTCGCTGATGAACTCGTCCTCAGTGACGGTCAGTGTTACCTTGAGGGTATCATATTGAGGGGTTATGCCTCTCTCGACCAGCTCTGTGGGGTTCTCAATGGATAAGCTGAGAACGGCTTGCCCGCAGCTTTCTGCCTGCCAGCCCCATCCATGCTCATTCCGCGAAACGCGGACCACATCTCCGGTCCCGGGATCTTTTTTCTGCTGTTCTGTGACCACCACATCGTCGACCGAATAATCGAAGTTCTCCGATGACATATCCGGCCCGCTGACGGTAACGATATTCACTTCGCTGTACCCACTCATCGTCCCCAGACTGACTGCAGAGTCATAGACATGGTAATCAAACGTATAGGCACTATCGCCGGCATTCCCATCCTCCGCGTACACGGATACCGCCAGGCCCAACATCGCGATGCCAAGAAGCGCGACCGTCAGACCCGCTGCTGCGACAATAGGTATCCGTTTTTTGATCCTCTTCATCGGTTCTTCCTCCTTTTCTATTCAGACCTTTCTTCACCGTGATCTGACCAGCCTTTGCAAGGCTTTTGATAGATTTATTGTATTACTATATTACTACACTAAAGCATTTTCCATGCCAATTCTGCTTTTGAAAAGGTATTTTTCGGAATCTTCGATAAATACCGCCTTTCCCGCCCCAAAAGACTCTCTGCGCCAAGGCTGGACAGATCACTTTGAACCGTTTTCGGTTCAAATACGTCGGACTTATGAAACGTTATCGGTTCAAATCGTCCTTGTTCAGTCGTAGTTCGTGCATTATTCACCCGAAACTAACAGCTTTGTAAGTAATGCTTTGGTTTTTCTCTTTCTTACTAAGAGTGCTGACCAGATTATTTACCCCTAATGAATGTTGGCAAACCCTAAAAGGCCCTGATTACTTACATACATTTGAGTAAACGCAACAGACTCCCGATGGGAGTCTTTTGCGTTATGGGAGAGAACTCCCTTATTGATACAATGCTTCGTTGCAATCAAAAGCGACATAACGTTACGGCAGATGCAAACAGGAATTCATGCAAAGGCTGGTCTGTCCTCTGCTGATCCTACTTTTTGATCTTCACTTTCTTTTTGTTCAATGCCTTTCCGAGAACGACATTGCTCTTCCCTGTGATGCGGTTGGTCACCTCGGTATAAGGCTTGACCTGAATGTAATAGATCTTTCTTTTCTTGAGCTTCTTCAGAGTGATCTTTTTCGCGGTCTTTTTCGCCTCCTTCGTTTTCACGCCTTTCTTGAAGTTCTTTTTTTTGCTGTAAAGGACCTGATAGCCGGTAACATCAGGAGTCGCCTGCCACTTGACCAATACTTTCCTGCCCTTCTTATTCTTCGCTTTGACTACCTTTGTTCCTTTCGCCTCCGCTTTGCCTGTAATGATCACATCTTCGGCACTGGCCAGCTTTTGCAGATCCATTTCTGAGAAAATCGCTTTCTGGTTGTCGGTCAGTGCGAGATAGGCATTGACTGCCGCGTCGACGACCGCCTCATCGTCCAATGTGACAGGCTCCGGCAACCCCGCAATCTGTTCTGACACCGTCAACACTGCGATGGTGTCAACAGCCTTGTTCAGCTTATTCACCATTTCTGCAGGAATTACCTTTTGCTGAGACTCCTCCAGCGCGTCAAAGTCTCCTTTGACCTTGTCCACCTGCTCCTTGTCGGCCAGGGTGACCGGATCCGGGAGAGCTCGGATCTCATCCGCGACTATCTCGGCCGGTGTCGGAGCTTCTATCGTGAGCCTGCCTGCTGCATATTTGATGTTGTAGTTGCCGGTCACATTCGTTTTATTTGAATCGATGATCTTCGCAGCGTCCGGCGTGATCGTTTTGGCGGTTGTATCCGCCGTCAGGGTGATTTCATCAAGCACGTGTCCGTTCAAAGCACCGGTCAATTCCGCCTGATCCGTCCCTTCTTTGATGCTGTCTCCCTCTTTGATCGTCTGATCTTTTGCTGTGACCGTGGCATCTTTCTTTACAATCGTTGCTTCTACGACAGCTGGATCTGAGTCACCGTAGGACTTGTCGCCGGCAGCTTTGTACCAGACATAATAGGTGGCCGCATCGGTACCGGTTGGGATGTCGCTGCTCCATCCTTCGGTCGGCGCTGCGGTCCCGTCAATTCCGATGGCATACTGCATCGTGCCGTTTTTCGCCTCACCTGCTGTGACCAGCTCCTGAGCCGACCCGGAGTAGGTCGGGTTTGTTGCCGCCGGAGGATTCATTACAGTCGCTGCGTCTTTCCAGCACGCGGTTACGGTGACGACTCCGTCTGTAGCGCAATTACTGGATATTACAACTTTATTGAAGTTTGCATCATCCGGATAGAATATCCCATCGACTCCACTCATTTTCCAGTGGTCGAAGGCTTTGCCCGGCTTCGCTTCAAATGTGCATTTCGGGAATGTATATTCCTGGCCTTCTCTTACGGTGACTGGCGTCATTGTGCCAGTACCACCGTCACCGGGATCATATTTGAGCTCATATGAAGCAGTGGGCTGTTCGTTTTTTTCAAGCTGCGCCTCACCATCTGTTGTGCTGGAAACGCTGTAGTTATTATCGTCGCTGGTAAAGATATCGGCTGCGGTTTTGCCTTCTGGAAGTTTACCGGACAGGCCGTCGGTGAATACACCGGTCATAACATTGGAACCATTTACCGGATAAACACCGATACGTGCGTTACCGCTGATAGTAGTTCCGTCGCTTACCTTGATCTTTACCTCGCTGCTCCCTTCGAGCAAAAGGTTATGCTCCGTATTCCCTGTGATCACAGGCGCGATGCCGCTTCCTTGGAGAAAGACCCCTGTTGTATCCAAGTGCATATTGTGTATATATACACCTGTTTTGTTGTTCGTGATCGAACCGTTTTCAATTATTGTCGTTCCATATGAATCAACACCAGAAACGCTGTTGTTCTTTATATCGCCATTATACAGAGTAAAGACCGTGCCTGAACTTAAATCCACACCGTCGTAACAAAAAGAGATCTCCCCATTATACATATTGAATTTTGAATCTGATTCATTCAGGTCTACGCCGTAGTCATCACAATTTGAGATTTTTCCGCCATACATGTTGAATGTTGTCGATTCTTCATCAAGAAGTACACCATCCTCTTCTTTACTTGATATTACACCGGCAGACTCTCCAGTACCTTCATCATATAGATTGAGCGTACTATTTCTTTTATTTAGAACTATAGTACCATCATCATCCTCTTCTGAAGTAATATTGTGTTTGTTGAGACATAGATTGGTCGTGCCTGCGGGAACATCCCAGGAGTCGCTACCTAAATCCACGTCCTGGGTCAGATAATAGCTGCCTTCTTCGTCAGGCAAGCTGTCAGAAGCAGTCCATGGCTTGAAAGTGATATCACCATGATTATGCTCTGCTGTTGCCTTCATGCACCGATAGCGATCACCGGTGTAAGCGGTTCCATCGCCTGTAGCAAGCAACTCCGTCGGTGGATCTGTGTTCGCATCGCCATAGAGCTTCACGTCCTTACCGAGGATGAGATCACCGTGTGAATGGGAAGTAAACCCTGCGCCAATACCTTTCCCGCCATTTCCAGCTTTTGCTGTTACGGTTCCGCCATAGATGGTAACGTTACCGCCATTGGCATATTCTCCACCGCCTATACCCGCTGCCGAGACTCCGCCTCTTGCCGTGACATTTCCGTTGTAGATGGTAACTGTTCCGCCTTTCCCACCGAGTTCATCATAATCAAACCCGCCACCGATACCTGCTGCCCAATCTCCTCCCTGAGCTATGATTGTTCCACCATGGATGTTAATTGTTCCGGCTTCAGAATTATCGTTTGTCCCTATCGCCGCATAGCTTTTCCTTTCTACATCACTAATATGACATTCTATATTAAGTTCACCCGTATCAGCGCTCTGCCCATAGATATTGAGCGTATCATTTTTACCGACAATAATACCATAATACGTTGCGTTCAGCTTTGCTCCATCACAGAGGATGAGGTTAAGTGTACCGTTGACTTTGATGTCAGAAAGAGCATCGATATCATTTCCATCGACCACATACCACCCGCTTATTCCTTCATAATCGACAAAATCGTCGGGAAACACAGTATAGTCCGATACCGTCTTAATTTCGCTGGATAATGTTCCATTGCTGTAAGTATATTCAACATACGAAACCGGCTCATTTGCCCATACCGTCGCGCTCATCCCCAGCATCATTGCCAGCATGAACAAAGTGCCCAATATAATCCTTATAGCTGTTCTTTTATGTTTCATTTTTCAATTCTCCCTTTTGAGCAAGAAATCTGCTTCCGTTATTATTATACAAAAGACTACACATTGATACAATGCGTAGTCTTTTTTTTGGAGCGAATGAGGGGAATTACGCGGAGGGGCCCTCCACCCATCCGCCGTCCTGCGCGGGCCCTCCGCGGCCCGCTTGGACCCGTCGCTACGAAACAGTCCACTGGACTGTTTCGCTTTACGCTCCGGCCCGTTCGGGTTCGATTCCCTTTAATTTGCCCATGTAGAACAAAAGACTCCCGATGGGAGTCTTTTGTTCTATGGAGCGAATGAGGGGAATCGAACCCCCAACCTCAGCTTGGGAAGCTGATATTTTACCACTAAACTACATTCGCAAGTTATTAGACAGTCGGTGAAACCGGTCTGCCCTCAAAGTATACCACAGTTTTCGTTATTGCGTAACTGCAAAGTTTACTTTTTACTGTTCTTCCCTTGCGCGTTCCTTCTCCCGCAACGCCGCTTCCAGTCCGGTCACTGCCGCAAAAGGCATAAACTGCTTGGCGCGCAGTTCGATCGGCATCGGGTTCCGCCCCGGCGGCATTGTTTTTTCTTTACCGTTCTTCTTATTCTCCACTCTTATGTCCTCCGATTTGGCGATTCCGTTCCATTCCCGTCGATTCCTCATGCAGGTTCGAGCCTTTGACCATTGCGTTCCTGCCGTATTTTTCTTTGATATCGATCATTGCCTGCTGGACCTTCTTGTCTTTTTCCAGAACTTCCTGACGGTCCTTGCTGTGGGATGCTTCGGCGACATCGAACAGGCTGATCTGCCGCGTGCCCTCGTCAGGACGCACGTTGTTGCAGGAAACCGTCACGCGGCGGATGTCCCGGCTGCGGTCCATGATCCGCTCATACAGTGCCACGACTTCCGGAACGATGACAGACTCTTCGCAACTGCCGCCTTCAAAGCGGACCGTACCGCCTTCGCGCGGGCCGTAACTACCGTCACGGGTGCCATCACTGCCTTCCCTATGACTTCTGGCCTGGCCCGACTTAGCATAGCCCACCGAAATCGTCACCGAATCGGCGACAAGGCCTTTGCGGACCAGATCGAGACACATTTGATCCGTCATCTCACGGATGATGGTGCGGCCTTCTTCGAATGTGTAGTCGCGCATCAGCACCTGCCCGTTGGACAGAGAATTGGTCTTCGGTTTATACGCCTTGATATCGGCAATCGTCACCGGCTCCCTGCCCCATGCGTGGTCGATCAAAAGCTCCGCATCCACGCCGAACATGCGGTACAGCATCTCCTCGTCGGCCTTTGCAATATCACCCATGGTATAGAGGCCGACCTTTTCGAGACGCCGCGCTGTCCCCGGACCGATGCGCCAGAAATCCGTTAGCGGTCGGTGATTCCATAACGTCTCGCGGTAAGTTTCCTCATCCAGTTCGCCGATGAAGTCCGGTGCGTGTTTGGCGGTGATGTCCAGCGCGATTTTTGTAAGATAAAGGTTCGTTCCAACGCCGCAGGTAGCGCGCACGCCGATCCGGTCGGTGATCTCTTTCATAACGCGCACCGCCAGCTCCCGGGCAATGCAGTTATACACATGCAGATACGCCGTCACATCGATGAACGCCTCGTCGATGGAATAGACATGGATGTCATCCTTCGAGAAGAAATCCAGATAGATGTCATAGATCTCCGCCGCGTAGTCGATGTACTTCTGCATCCGTGGCGGGGCCATGATGTACCGGATGTTTTTCGGTATTTCAAAAACCCGGCATCGGTTCGGGACGCCGAGTTTTTTCATGGAAGGCGAAACGGCAAGACAAATCGTCTTGTCGCTTCGCTCCGGATCTGCCACCACGAGATTGGTCGTCATCGGGTCGAGACCCCGTTCTACGCATTCTACCGATGCGTAGAACGATTTCAGATCAATGCAAATGTATTGTCTATTTCGCATACTTGTTCATCAGCTTCGTCGCCTTGACGATGCCCTGCAGCTCATCCGCGTAGACTTCAGCGAGGTACTTCTCCTGTGTGGCTTTGAGGGCCTTCAGCTCGGCGATCTCCTCCGTTACGTCCGGGTTCTCCTCATCGTACTTCGCGCAAAGGCTTCTAGTCACCTTGCTCGTGTCGGCATGAGGAAATTCGATCAGGCCTGCGCCCCAGGTGTCGTCTCTCTTTTCAAAGAGCTGGTTTTTCATGTAATCGCAGGTCTCTTCATCAAAGTTCATGTCATACCATGACCAGTCGACCGATGAGATATAGTCATCGACTGCCGTCTGGACGTCGCCGTCCTTGAGTGCCTTGATCGCAGCGTCGAGATACTCGACGTTGTCCTCGTACATGTCATGCCGCACGATAGATTCCACGTTCATGAAGTCCAGTCCCAAAAGCGAATCCTGAAATGCCTTATAGACTTCCTGCGTCTGCTTGTTCAGTTCAATGGCTGCATCTAAATCGTCTCCGGCTTCGACTTCATCCATCTTGGTCTGCAGTGCGTCCGCTGCTGCATACGCTGCATCCAGCTGCGGCCGGATCGCCTCTCTCTGACCGTCGTCCAGTGACTTGTCATAATTCTTGATTCTGGCCTTGAAGTTCAGCGGTCTTACCTTGCATGCATCCAGGTCGATGACCAGCTTGCCGTAAGTCTCCATCACTTCGACGAGTCCTTCTCCGCTCAAAGGCTGCGCTTCGTAACTGTCATAAGTGGAGTGGTAACCGAGGTCATCGTACTTGGTTCCTTCACCAGATCCTGCCGAAATGGCCGGGATGCCCTGTCTCGTCCACATGAAGTCTTCCGTATAGGTGCTGAGGTTGCTGTAGGACCAGCTGTAGTCCTGCGCCTCGTTCAGCGCACCGACGCTGTCCTTCACGAACTTCTTCAGTTCGATGGACGTCATGATTCCGGAGTATTCTTCACCGTCGACCGCGTATCCGCCATCGTTATTGACGATTGCAAAGGCCCCTTCGACCCATTCTGGGTGCGTGGTCATGATTTCTTCGTATGCACCTGTAGACCAGTCGTATTCGCTGCCTTCACGGCCCCATTCTTCGGATCCGTGGAAGCAGAACCGGATGGTCTTGTCCGGGGTATATCCGCTGTCGATGAGCGCTTTGGCCATAGCGATGGAAACGCCGCATCCAAAGGCATCGTCGTAGGTCGAGTGGAAGTATCCATCCATATGGGAGAATACAAAGACTGTTTCGGATTCATCTGTCGCTCCCGGGATCTCACCATGGACGTTGTGGGTCTTTACGTTCTCCTTTACTTCTGAATCACAGTTGAGGACGACTTTGACGGAGTCTCCGCCGCCAGCCTTGATGGCCGCCTTCAGCGCTTCACAATCCTGCTCGCTGATGGCAAGTGCCGGCGCGTCAGCCGGTCCGCAAACATCCTGAACGCCGACACGGTCTGTGCCTTCTTCTACGAATTCACGCATGGCGACCGCCGCCTTGGCGCCCTTGACTTTTGCCTGATAGGCCGGGTAATTGATCCACCAGTCTTCTTCCTGATTGACTTCAAAGAGCACCAGCTTGCCGGTTACATCGAGGCCTTCGTAGTCTGCTTCTGTTCCTCTGTTGACATAGACGAGTTCGCATTCCTCGTTGTCAGCCTTGAGCGTTGTCTGGTATCCGCCGAGGTCGATCTTCTGCTCTTCGCCGTCCGCGTTGGTGAAGGTGATGTTCGCGCCTTTGAACGTCCAGCCGTCGACGGTTGCTTCTTCGACTTCAACGTTCTGCAGGCCGATGTCCTTCATGGTCTGCTCAATGTAGTCAACGACCTGCTGCTCTGCCGGGGAGCCGGCGGAACGCATGCCCATGACCGGATCATCCCCGAAGCTGCTGATGGTCTCGGCAACTTCCTGAGCCAGTTCTTCATCCAGATTCGCGGCATAGTCGTCGAATGCCTTGCCATATTCGCTGCCGCCGCTGCTGCCGCACGCGGTCAATCCGAATGCAAACGTAAATGCCACCGCGCATGCGATTATTTTCTTAAGCATTTATTTACTCCTCCTTCTTGATTGTTCATTATCGTTCGTTACCGTTTGTTATCCTTTTGCTTCTGTCCATTATACCACTAAAACATCTTAGTAGCACACGTTGGCAGCAAGAAAAAAGAGGCTTTGCTATGCAAAACCTCCTTTTGTTGGTCGGGATGACAGGATTTGAACCTGCGGCCCCTTCGTCCCGAACGAAGTACTCTACCAAACTGAGCCACATCCCGATATTTAATTGTGGTTATTTATTTGTGGTCGGCGATTGTCGACCTTTACCATTGTAGTACTGCAACCGCGATTATGCAAGCTTTTTCTCACGTACATTAAAGCATGCCGCGGTTGCGGTGGTAGACGCGGGCTTCGATGCAGTCGTTCTGGATCTGGTTTTTCAGCTCATCCACGCTGCCGAATTTCATTTCCGGCCGCGTATGGCGGATGAAGTCGACGCGGATCCGCTTGCCGTAAACATCTTCGTCAAAGTTAAAAATGTGCGTTTCGATGTTCTTTTCGTATTTGCCGATGGTCGGCTTGACGCCAACGTTCGTGATGCTTGGACGGCGGATTCCCTCAATCGTGCACATGGTGATATAGACGCCGTTCGGCGGCGTGATCATGGTCTCATCGACGACCGTATTGCAGGTCGGGAAACCAATAGTCCGGCCGAGCTTGTTGCCCACGACGATCTCGCCGTCAATGGAATACATGCGTCCCATGAACTTGGTGCATTCTTCCATGCGCCCTTCTTCAATGAGCTGCCGGATATAGGTGCTGCTGACGATGATGCCGTCGATTATGTACGGCTCCTGGACGTGGATTCCGATCCCGCGCTTCAGGCCTTCCCGCACCAGGACTTCCGGCGTTCCGGATGCGCGGTGCCCAAAGCTGTAATTGAACCCGCAATAGGCTTCCCGGATATTGAACTTCTTGACCAGGATCTCATCAATGAACGTCACCGGCTCCATGGACAGGATCTCCTTGGTGAAAGGAATGTTGAACATGTAGTCCACGCCCATGCCTTCCAAAATGCTGATCTTCTGGTCCGGATAGAGGATGTTCTTGACCGGCGGAACGTTTTCCAGCACGCTGCTGGTGTGATTGGAGAACGTAAAAACGCCGCTCTTCAGCCCGGCCGCCTCCGCTTCCTTGACGGAACGGTTGATGATTTCCTGATGGCCCTTGTGAACGCCGTCAAAATTGCCCAGCGCCACAACGGTCGGTTCTATATTGGTGATTTCGTCCAGTGAATTGAATATCTTCATCGCTTTTCAATAAATACCTTGTCTGCCTTTAATAAGTTGCTCTCTATGTCGTAATATCCGGTTCCCAGGAATTCTCCCGTTTCCCGCTGATAAACCTTGTAAATGCGGTCGTACCGCCGGCCGCGCGCGTTGAGCGGTATCGATCCGTCTTGCCGGCGCGTCCTCATGTACTCCGCATCCGGCTCCTGCAAAACCTGCGTCTTCCGCCACGCAATAGCATTGCCGCGGCTAAAGGACACCGTCCCTTCTTCGCTGAGCTGCAAAGTTCCGAAGTGCACGAGCGGATAGTCGACGGGCAAAAGCTGTCGTTCCAGCTCCGCTGCGTAGGAGTCTGCCCGCCGTTCCTTGATTTCCTGCGGGCGCAGGACTGCCGGACTCCCGTCCAGAGAAATGTTGCCCACTTCGGTGCGCTCCAGTGCCGTCATGACGCATCCGCAGCCCAGCATCTCGCCGAGGTCGCTGCAGATCGTCCGGACGTAGGTCCCTTTGGAGCATGTGACATCAAAAACGAACGTCCCGCTGTCCGGAGCGACCGACAAAACATCGATGTTCCTGACGTTTACCGTTCTAGGTTTTATGTCAATATCTATTTCCTGCCCTTTATACGCGTATTCATACAGGCGTTTGCCGTCGATCCGCACTGCCGAGTACTTCGGCGGGATCTGCTGGATCCACCCTTCAAAGGTCTCCAGCCCCTTCCGGATGTCTGCCTCTGTAAACCCTTGAAAGTCTCTGGTTTCAAGGGTTTCGCCCCATATGTCCAGCGTATCGGTCACCGTTCCCAGCTGCGCCGTGCACCGGTATATCTTGTCGTCCAGGTCCAGATACTCCATGATCCGCGTCGCCTGCCCAACAAAGATAGGCAGTACGCCGGTCGCCATCGGATCCAGCGTTCCGCCGTGCCCGACTTTCTTTTTCCCTTTGACACGCAAAGCGCTCCGGCAGATGGCCACGCAATCGCTGGAGGTCCAGTTCTGCGGTTTGTCCAGGATCAGGATGCCGTCCTTCATGACAGCGCCTCTTCGATGGCTGTGATGACCTGCACTCTGGCTGTTTCTATATCATCATCGATGGTGCACCCGGATGCCCGGATGTGCCCTCCTCCGCCGAACAGCCTCGCGATCTCCGCTACATCGGCGTAGGACTTTGCACGGAAACTGACCTTGGTCGCGCCGGAGAGCTGCTCTTTGAGAACCGCTGCAATCTCCACGCCTTTGAGGTCGCGCAGCACAACGATCAGATGATCCGCGTGTTCCATCTTCGCGTCGCATTCCTGCAAAAGCTCCTGTGTGACGCAGGCAATGGCCGCCTGGCCGTCCGCCAGCAGGTCCATGTTCGCCAGCGCGGCACTTTCCAGTCTCGTTTCCCGCGGATCGACATTCGAATACAGCTGGAGCATGATCGCGTCGTGATCGATGCCGATGTCCATGAGCTCTGCCACGATACGGTGGCTTTCCGCCGTCGTATTGGAATACTTGAAATTGCCGGTATCCATGCAGATTCCGGTGTAGATGGCGTTGGCGATGGACCGGTCGAACTCGACCCCCATCTCGACGAGCAGCTTGTAGATGATCTGCGCTGTCGCCGCTTCCTCACTATCGATGTAATAGAGGTCCTCCGCGGATTCCGCCGTCAGGTGATGGTCGATGCAGATGCTCTTGCGGCCCGTGTGGAATTTCTCCGCGCGTTTCAGGATCCGGTCGTCGCCGCTGCAATCGATGAACACGCAGATGTCCGGTTGCCGGACGCACTGATGATCCATCGTGCAGCAAGGCTCGCCGCAGACTCCCTCTCCCGGCTCATCAAGAAACTCGATTAGTTCCGGCAGCAGTTCGTCGATCAGTACCCACGCTTCAATGCCCTGGTTTCGAAGGGCTTTGCAAAGCGCTACGCAGGAGCCGATGGCGTCCCCGTCCGGGTTCTCATGTGGGAAGAGTATGACGCTTCTGGAATCCAGAAGCGTTTTTGCGATTTCTTTTAAGGTTGTATTGCTGATCATGATAATTCATTCAGGATCGATTCGATGTGACTGCTGTAGTCCAGCGAATGATCGTATTTGAAGGTCAGCTCCGGTACGTGCCGGAGTTTCATCCGGTGGCCGATCTCGGTGCGGATGAAGCCCTTGGCGCGGTTGAACGCGTCCAGGACCTCTTCGCTGTCACGGTCGATGGTCGAAAAGTACACCGTCGCGTAGCTGTTGTCCCCGGAGACCTCGACCGCCGTGATGCTGATCAGGGAATCGAGGCGCGGGTCTTTGAGCCCGTGCAGCAGCAAGTCGCTGATGATCTTCCGGATCTCTTCGCCGATCCGGCCCTGTCTGTATCCTTTACTCACGTTCGATTTCCTCCATGGTGAAACATTCGATGATGTCGCCTTCCTTGATGTCGTTGTAGTTTTCGATGCCGATACCGCATTCGTAACCCTGGTTGACTTCACGGGCGTCATCCTTGAACCGCTTCAGGGATGAGATCTTGCCCTCGTGGATCACGATGCCGTCGCGGACAAGGCGGATGTTCTCGTTGCGGACGACCTTGCCGTCGGTAACGTAGGCGCCGCCGATGATGCCGACATTCGGAACTTTGAACGTCGTCCGGATCTCGACGGTTCCGAGAACGACTTCCTTGTATTCCGGATCGAGCATGCCCTTCATGGCGTTTTCTACATCGTCGATGATGTTGTAAATGACGTTATAGGTACGGATCTGGATGCCGTCGCGCTCCGCCATGCTGCTGACGGTGATGCTCGGACGGACGTTGAATCCGATGATGATGGACCCGGATGTGCCGGCCAGCATAACGTCGGACTCGTTGATGGCGCCGACGCCAGTGTGCACGATGTTGACCCGAACTTCGTCGTTGGACAGCTTTTCAAGCGATGAAACGATGGCGCCGACGGAACCCTGTACGTCCGCCTTGACAATCAGGTTCAGTTCCTTGACTTCGCCCTCCTTGATCTGGCTGAACAGTTCTTCCAGCGTCGTGCTGGCGTTTCTGGCCATGACTTCCTGCCGTACCTTCTGCTGTCTCTGATAAGCGATCTCCTTGGCCTGGCTGGACTTCTTTACGGCGTTGAACACGTCGCCGGCTACCGGAACATCGGAGAGTCCCAGTACTTCAACGGCCGTCGCCGGACCCGCCTTCTTGAGCTTTTCGCCCTTGCTGTTGGTCATGAGACGGATCTTGCCCGCGCAGGTACCTGCGACGATGCTCATATCCGACTTCAATGTGCCGTTGAGGACGAGCAGCGAAGCGATAGGGCCTTTGGCCTTGTCCAGTCTCGCTTCCAGCACAGTACCCATGGCCAGTCTGTCCGGATTGGCCTTGAGTTCCAGTACTTCCGCCTGCAGGAGAATCATCTCCAGCAGATTGGTGATGCCTTCGCCTGTCTTAGCGGAGACCGGTACGCTGATGACGTCGCCGCCCCAGTCTTCGACCAGTACGCCCTGTTCGGCCAGGTCTTTTTTGACGACCTCCGGATTGGCGCCCGGCTTATCCATCTTGTTGATTGCCACGATGATCGGCACTCCGGCCGCTTTCGCGTGGCTGATGGACTCGATGGTCTGCGGCTTGACGGAGTCGTCCGCTGCGACGACGAGTACGGCGATATCGGTGGCGTGCGCGCCTCTGGCACGCATCGCGGTAAACGCTTCGTGTCCCGGGGTATCCAGGAATACGATCTTCTGTCCGTTGATCTCGACTTCCGAAGCACCGATGTGCTGCGTGATGCCGCCGGATTCACCGGCCGTCACGTTGGTGTTCCGAATGGCGTCCAGCAGGGATGTCTTACCGTGGTCAACGTGACCCATAACGGTGATGATCGGTGCTCTCGGCTTCAGATCTTCTTCTTTGTCTTCGAAGGTCTCGATGCCTTCTTCTTCCTGATATTCTTCTTCCTTGTCGATGGAACCGATGGCGATCTCAATGCCCAGTTCATCGGCCAGGAGCTGTACCGTATCTTCGTCCAGATTCTGGTTCTGGTTGGCCATGACACCCATCTTCATCAGCGTCATGATGACCTGCGACAGCGTTGTCTTCGTCTGCTCGCAGAATCCGGCAACGGTGATCGGAACGTTGATCAGTGTCGTTCCGGTCGGCAGTTCCATTTCCGGTTCTTCCGGTTCGATGGCCTTCGGCTTATTCTGATGCCGTTTCGGTCTGGCGACCTTTTCAAGTGACTTCGGAGCCGGTTTGCCGCTCTTGCGGCCGCCCCGTTCGAGTCTGGAGAATCTATCGCGTTCTTTATCTCTGTCTTTGTCTTTGCTCTTCTTGCTGTGGGAGGATTTTGCTTTGGTGTCGGACTGTGCGCCTGCGGACGGCTCGCTCTTACGGGATGGACGAGCTGGTTTTTCGGAGGATTTCGCAGGACGTTCGGATCTCTTCTTGTCGGTCTTTTCAGCCTTCACGGCCTTTTTCTTTTCGGCAGCGGCTTTCTTGGCAGCCTTCTTGGCGGCAGCCTCTTCTTCGCGCTTGATGTCTTCTGCCTTCTTGATGACTTTCAGCGTGATGCGCGGCTTCTTTTCTTCTTTCGCGGCTTCTTTTGCTGCTTCGACCGGCGCTTCTGCAGGAGTTCCCGCCGGAGCTTCCGCTGGAGCTTCTTTTGGTTCTTCTGCCGTGGCCTTTTCGGCGGCCTTCGCTTCTGCTTCGGCCTTTGCCTTCTCCTCGGCTGCAGCTGCTGCGGCAGCTTTCTTGGCTTCCTTTTCGGCAGCCTTTTCCTTCGCGATGCGCTCTTCGAGTTTCGCCGTTGATACGACCGGCTTGCCGGCTGGCGGCTTCGCTCTGCCTTCGACTTCCTTGGATACGACCGGTTTTCCGATCGGCGGCTTTGCCGTCGGCTGTTTCGGAACAGGAATGGTCGCCTTCTTGGTGGTCTTCTTGATTTCAGGCAGCTTAATATTGGCCGCCTTGACCGTTACTTTCGGTTCGCCTTCCTTTTTCTCCGGTTCTGCTTTTTTCGTCTTGCTTCTTCTCGCGACCTTCGTTTCAGCCTTTGCGCTGCCCCTCAGGATCGTGTTCCTGATTACGGTCGCATCGATGTCCTTCAGTTCATCGGTGACCGCGGCGGCCGCGATGCCCATAGCCTTAGCTTTTTCCAGTACCTCCTCACCGGTCAGCTTCAGCTCTGCTGCTAAATCCTTTATCTTCATACGCACATCCTCCTTTATGCATTTCTAGTCACTTTGTTGGGTCGTTTTCGATTTCGCGTCGAATCGTCTCCGCAAAATTCTCATCCAGCACGGCGAATACGGATCGTCCCTCCGCTCCCGTTGCGTGGGACAGTTCCTCGCCCGTGCCGTATTGGATATGATCCACGCCATAGCGGCGTATCTCTTTCATGATTTTTTTCTCGCTGTTCTCCGAAATATCCTCTGCCAGGATGACCAGCTTGGCTTTGCCGCGGGCCATGTTGAACGTGCAGGTGTTCACTCCGGAGACCAGGTTGCCGGACTTCTTGGCGAAGCCCAGATAGCTGAGTACTTTATTCTTCATACTGCGCCAACTCCTCAAAGACCCGGTCCAGCTGCTCTTCACTGAGCTCGACGTGCAGGTTCCTCTGCAGCGCCTTCTTCTTTCTGGCCAGCGCCATGCATTTGCTGTCGCGGCAGAGATACACGCCCCGTCCCGGCGCCCGGCCGGTCGGATCGACGGTGAGCTCACCCTCATAGCAGGCCACCCGGATCATTGAATTCTTCGGTTTTGATTCCATGCAGCCGACACAGCGGCGCATTGGCGTCTTCCTAGTTTTCATTGACGTCCTCTTCGTAGTAATCGTCTTCGTAATCTTCGTCATCCAGCTCTTCGTCATCGCCGAAGTACTGGGTATGGCTCTTGATGTCGATCTTCCATCCGCAAAGTCTCGCGGCCAGACGCACGTTCTGTCCTTCCTTGCCGATGGCCAGGGAAAGCTGGTAATCCGGCACGACCACCGTGGCAGCCTTCTCTTCCTCATCGATCATGACCTCTTCGACCTTAGCCGGGCTAAGGACGTTCTTGATGAGGATCTGCGGATCTTCATCCCATGTGGTGATGTCGATCTTCTCGCCCCAAAGCTCGTCGACGATGTTGCGGACTCTGCTGCCGCCCGTTCCGACACAGGCGCCGACCGGATCCACATCTTCGTCTTCAGTATATACGGCGATCTTCGTCCGGGAGCCCGCTTCTCTGGCGATGCTCTTGATCTCCACGATCCCGTCTTCGATCTCCGGAACTTCCAGTTCGAACAAACGCTCCACGAATCCTGGGTGCGTCCGGCTCAGGAAGATCTGCGGCCCCTTGGTGCTCTTGCGGACATCCATGATGTAGGCCTTGATGCGGTCATTGACCTTGTAACGTTCCCCGGCCGCTCTCTCTCCCGCGACGAGGATGCCTTCCGTGTTGCCGATATTGACAAAAATAGTGTCGTTGCTGATTCTCTGGACAACGCCCGTGATCAGGTCGCCCTGACGGTTGATGTAGTTCTCATAGACCATGCCGCGTTCCGCCTCACGGATTCGCTGCACGACGACCTGCTTCGCCGTCTGCGCCGCGATACGTCCAAAATTCCTCGGTGTAACCTGATATTCAACGATATCACCCACCTGATACCGCGGATCGATCTCCAGAGCCTCTTCAATCGAGATCTCCGTCAAATCGTCCTCGACTTCTTCCACAACGTTCTTCTGCATGAGTACATCGACTTCGCCTGATTCTTCGTTCATCTCCACTCTGACATTGGATGCCGTCCCGTAGTTCTTCTTGTAGGCCGAGACCAATGCCGACTCGATGGCGTCCAAGAGCATTTCCTTAGGGATGCCTTTCTCTTTCACGAGATCATTGATGGCACTCATAAATTCACTATTCATCTTATTTTCCTCCTATATAACAACTGCCAGGCTTGCTTTCGCTATCTCCGCAAGCCGCAGATCCCAAACTTTGTCGTTGTGGTCCGTGACGGTCACGCGCCAGTCGCCTTCCCCGTCGCTTTCAAAGGCCTGCAGGACGCCTTCGATCTTCTTGGTCCCGTCCTTGCCTTTGTAGAGCTTGATCTCTACTTCCTGTCCCACATACCGCTCATAGTGTTCCGGCCTCAGCAGCGGCCGGTCCATGCCGGGTGAACTGACTTCCAGGTAATAGTTCTGGTCGATCGGGTCCTCCGCGTCCAGTTTCCCGCTCAAATAGCGGCTCACCTTCTCGCAGTCCTCCGTCCCGATGTACCCGTCCCCATCCGCGCGGTCGATGTACACGCGCAGGAACCAGTCCCGTCCCTCCTTGACGAATTCACAGTTGTAGAGCTCGTATCCGTTCTCCGCCAGGAAACCGTCCAGCAGCTCCGCTGTGACCGCCGTGATCGTCTTCTTTGCCATACAGCACCTGCTTACTTCATAAAAGAAGAGTGGGCCACTACCCACTCTACGATAACTTACTATTGAATCCTCGACTATAATATCACACGGAACAAGGAAATGCAAGCCTAGAAAAAGCTGATCTGCGCGGTCTCCGGCAGCCCTTCCAGAACGCCATGCTCCCGCAGCTGCTCCAGTACGGTCTTGTTGACGCGGCCCCGTTCACAGACGTCTTCCACCGTCTCGTACGGGCGCTTCGCGTACTCTTCTGCAAAACCCTTAGCGGCACTTTCGCCCATGCCTTCGATGGCGTTGAACGGCAGCAGGACTTTGCCGTCGTAGACCATGAACTTCATGGCGTCGGAAATGCCCAGCCGCGCCGGCGCGAACTCATATCCTCTGGCGTACATTTCGTAAGCCACCTCCAGAACGGTGATGTCCGCCTGCTCCTTCTTGGTCGCGTCCTGCCCCATGGCGATGATCTGGTTCAGCCGCTCTTCCACGGCTTTCTGCCCGGCCAGAATGACCTTGGCGTCGAAGTTGGCGATCTTGGTCGTAAAGTACGCCGCGTAGAACGCCACCGGGTAATAGACCTTGTAATAGGCTTCCCGCATGGACATCAGCACGTACGCCACCGCGTGCGCCCGCGGGAACATGTACTTGATCTTCTTGCAGGAGTCGATGTACCAGTCCGGCACGTCGTGTTCCCGCATCAGCGTCTCCTGCTCTTCGGTCAGGCCCTGGCCCTTACGGACTTTCTCCATGATCGTGAAGGCGTCCCCGTTCGGCAGGCCGTGCTTCCGCAGGTAGTTCATGATGTCGTCCCGGGTGGCGATGGCTTCCCGCATAGTGGTCACACCGCCCACGACCAGATCCTGCGCGTTGCCCAACCAGACGTCGGTCCCGTGTGACAGCCCGGATATCCGGACCAGCTCCTCGATGGTCGTCGGCTGGATGTCATCCAGCATCTGCCGGACGAACGGCGTTCCGAATTCGTGGATCGCGTAGCTGCCGTGGGTGACTTTATCGTCCGGGTCCTTGATGTCCAGTCCTTCAATGCCCACAAAGATTGTCATGACCTTATCGTCCTTGATCGGTACCGACAGCGGGTCCACGCCCGTCATATCCTTCAGATGGCGGATCATGGACGGGATATCGTGTCCCAGTATATCCAGCTTCAGCAGGTTCTTGTCGATGGAATGGTAATCGAAGTGCGTCGTGACGATGTCCGATTTCACATCGTTGGCCGGGTGCTGGACCGGGCAAAATTCATAGATTTCGTGCCCTTTCGGGACGATGATGACGCCGCCCGGATGCTGTCCGGTGGTCCGCTTCACCCCTTCGCAGCCCTGCCCCAGCCGCTCGATCTCAAAGCGGTTGGCCGTCACGCCTTTTTCTTCAAAGTATTTATTGACAAACCCGAAGGCCGTGTTCTCCTTGATGGTGCCGATGGTCCCCGCCTTGAAGACGTTCTCCGCCCCGAAGATCTCTTCCACGTACTTCTGGGCTTTGCTTTGGTATTCGCCGGCGAAGTTCAGGTCGATATCGGGTTCTTTGTTGGCTTCGAATCCGAGGAAGGTCTCGAACGGGATGGTGAACCCCTCTTTGTTGTACGGCGTGCCGCAGACCGGGCACACCTTGTCCGGCATGTCGACGCCGCAGTCGTACTCGCCCGTTTCATCCCACTCCAGATTTTTGCAATTCGGGCAGATGTAGTGGGCCGGCAGCGGGTTGACCTCTGTAATGCCGGACGCCGTGGCCGCAAAGGACGAACCGACGGAACCCCGGGATCCGACCAGATACCCTTCCTCGATGGATTTTTGCACGAGCATCTCGGCAGACCGGTACATGACGGCGTACCCGTTGTCGATGATGGAGTTGAGTTCTTTGTCGAGGCGCTGGCGGATCGGCTGCGGCAGCGGATCGCCGTACATATCCGCGACCCGTTTCTCGCAGACCTTCCGGAGGTATTCCTCGGCGCCCTCGATCTTCGGCGGGAATTTGCCCTTCGGGACCGGCATGATGGATTCGATCTGATCCGCAATCATATTGGTGTTCTCGATGACGACCTTGTGCGCCGTCTCTTCCCCCAGATATGCGAATTCTTCCATCATTTCATCCGTGGTCCGGAAATACAGTCCCTCGCCGCTCTCCGCGTCTTTGTAGCCCTGTCCGGCCATGAGGATGTTCCGGTAGATGGCTTCCTCCGGATCGAAATAGTGGGCGTCGCAGGTGGCGCAGACCGGCCTATCGTATTTCTCGCCCAGGGCGACGATCCGGCGGTTGAAATTCCGCAGGTCTTCTTCTTCCGCGACCAGCCCTTCCCGAACCATGAACCGGTTATTGATCAGCGGCTGGATCTCCAGGTAATCGTAGAATTCGACGATCTTCCGGAGTTCCTCTTCCGGGGCGCCGCTCCGGATGGCCCGGAACAGTTCGCCCGCTTCACAGGCCGATCCCAGGATCAGCCCTTCCCGGTAGGCGCTCAGCACGCTGCGCGGGATCCGCGGCCGTTTATAGAAATAATCCAGATGGGACTTGGAGACCAGCTTGTACAGGTTCTTCAGTCCCTTCCGGTTCTTTGCCAAAATGATGATGTGATAGGTTCCGTGGGCTTTGTAATCGATGGTCCCGTCGTCGGCGATGCAGCCTTCGTCATCGTACAGATAGCCTTCGCAGCCGTAGAGGATCTTGATCTTCCCGGACTCGGAGGATGCATCCGGAAAGGCCTGCACGACGCCGTGGTCCGTGATGGCGATGGCCTTGTGGCCCCACTCCGCCGCCCGTTTGACCAGTTCCTTCGTGTCGTTGAGGCCGTCCATGGCGCTCATCTTCGTATGCGCGTGCAGTTCCACGCGCTTCTTCGGATAGGTATCCACCCGCTGCGGGGTATCGGCCTTCTCCAGGCTGTCGGCCATGACCGTAACACACTTGTCGAAAATGTCCCACTGCGCCATGCCCTGCACTTTGATCCCGCTTCCCGCCGGCAGGTGCTCCTTGATGTCGTCCCATTTGTCGTTGGATACAAAGGCCTTGACCGGGATGCTGGTGGTCTTGTTGGTCACGTAGATCGCCGCCAGCTTGCTATCGTTCTTCGTGGTTCTGGCGTCGAGTTTGAAGACGGTCCCTTCCAGCGCCACCTTGCCGCTCTCGGAGGTGATCTTCTCCAGCGGGGTCACTTCCTCCGTGATGGCGCTGCCCATGACGAGATTGCCTCTGACCGGGACGTACTTCCGCCGGCGGCTGCGCTTCGCGCCGCCATTGCCGTTCTTACCGGCTGCCGCCTTCTCCTCCTTCGGTTCCTTTGCTTTCGGCTGCTCGACTTCGCTGGCCTTCACGTCCTTATACCGGAGCTGCAGATCCACGGTCCGGATCCCGTCGATGTTCCGGACCAGATCTGTCTTGATCTGCTCGGCAGTGGCGGCGGACAAAATCAAATTAAGCTCCATCTCCAGCGTCAGCGTCATGTTCTTGCTGTTGATCGAAGCTTGTATCAATTCTGCCTTCAGGTCGTCTGCCGTAAATTTATCCAGTTTTGAAAAATCAATGTTCTTTTCGAGGATCTGTCTCATTCTTTTTTGTCTTTCGTTTTCGCCAATCGGATCAGTTCATCGATGATGTCTTCTTCTTTTACTTTGCGGATGATCTGGCCGTCCGCGAACAGCAGGCCTTCGCCCTTGCCGCAGGCGACGCCGATGTCCGCGCCCTTGGCTTCGCCCGGCCCGTTGACCGCGCAGCCCATCACGGCGATCTTAATCGGTCCCGTCAGTTCCGCCGCGCGCCGCTCGACGCCTTCCGCGATCCGCTCCAAGTCCACCTCGGTCCTGCCGCAGGTCGGACAGGATACGATCTCCACGTTATTCCTGCGGATGCCCAACGCCGCCAGCAGGGATTTTGCAAAAATCACTTCCTCCACCGGGTCCGCGGTCAGCGAGACGCGCAGTGTATCACCGATGCCTTCCAGGAGTAACGCACCGATGCCAGCAGCCGATTTGATCTTGCCCATGGACGGCGTTCCCGCCTCTGTGACGCCGATGTGCAGCGGACGGTCGCAGGCCGCGTCCACGATCTTGTACGCGTCGTAATTCATCTGGACGTCGGAGGCCTTCAGGGAAATGACGATGTCATCGAAGTCGAACCGCTCCAACAGCTGTACGTTCCGCAGGGCGCTTTCCGCCAGTCCCTGCGCGGTGACGTTGCCGTATTTTTCCAGGATGTCCCGTTCCAGCGAACCGGAATTGACCCCGACGCGGATCGGCACGTGGCACTGTTTGGCCTTGTCGACCACCGCCTTGACCTTCTCTTCGGAGCCGATGTTGCCCGGATTGATGCGGATCTTGTCCGCCCCGGCGTCCATGGCCGCGATGGCCAGCCGGTAATCGAAATGGATGTCCGCCACCACCGGGATCGGAGCCTTTTGCTTGATCTCCTTCAGGGCCGCGGCGGATTCCATATCCGGCACGGTGAGACGGATGATCTCGCAGCCGGCTTCCTCCAGGCGCCGGATCTGCTCCAGGCTGGCTTTGACGTCGGCGGTCTTGGTATTGCACATGGACTGGATGCTGACGGGAGCACCCCCTCCAATGGTGATATTTCCAACTTGTACGCTTTTTTTCATGGTCGTGTTCCTTCTGGTTTAGAAGATCGGTATGATGAATTTGATCACGTCGTTAAAGGTGACGTAGATCATCAGCGCGAAGAGCAGGCAGATCCCGATGAAGTGGATCTTGCCCTCGGTCTCGTCGGAGACCCGTTTGCCCGTGAACAGGCGGATGACCAGGAACAGCAGCCGCCCTCCGTCCAGCGCCGGGAACGGCAGCATATTGATGATGGCCAGGTTCAGGCTCAGCAGCGCCGCCAGATAGATGACGTACAGCACGCCGGATTTGGCGGCCTGATTGGTCGCGTAGACGATCCCCACCGGCCCGCTGAGGTCGGACATCGAGACGTCCCCCGTAAAGAGCTGCCGCAGCGTATCGTACATCATGACCGCCATCTTGCCGGTGTTCACAAATCCGGCCGCGATGGAGGAGCCCACGCCCCGTTTCATGACCGGCGTGATGCCGATCATCTTGCGCTTGGTGTCTTTGTCGTATTTCAGGTCCGTGGTGAGGGTGACCTCTTCCCCGTTCCGCAGCAGCGTGACTTCCGCTGTATCGTTCTTGCTGTAGCCCAGCGCCTGGATCAGGTCGTCCCACTCGCCGATCGGCGTTCCGTCGACAGCGATAATCTCATCGCCGGTCTGGATGCCGGCTTTCTCCGCCGGGGATCCGGCGCCGACCTCATTGATGGTCAGGGACGCCTGCCCCACACAAAAAGCGATGACAATGAGCAGCACAATGCAGGTCAACAGGTTCATGAAGGAACCGGCCGCCAGAACGCACGCCCGCTGCCACGCCGGCTGGTTGTTGAATGCTCTCGGATCTTCGGAGTCTTCGTCCTCGCCTTCCATGGCGCAGTAGCCGCCGATCGGCAGGCAGCGCACCGCATAGGTGGTCTCGCCCTTCTCCCACTTGTGGATGGCCGGGCCCATGCCGATGGCGAATTCATTGACCTTGACGCCGCAGGATTTGGCCACGATAAAATGGCCCAGCTCGTGGACAAAGATCAGAAAACAGAATATCAATATTGCGTAAATTATCGTCATCTCAAAACTTCCCGGATCTTGCGATCCTCTTCTAATACCTCTTCCAGACTCAAATGATACTTCGGTTCATGTTCTTCCATAACCTTGACCAGCGTATCCTGGATGTCCGTAAACCGGATCTTCCCCTTGAGGAACTGGTCGACCAATACCTCGTTGGCCCCGTTCAGGACGACCGGATAGCTGCCTCCGCGGCGGCTGGCTTCGTAAGCCAGGTCGATCGTCTTGAAGACTTCCCGATCCGCCGGATAGAATTCCATGCCATGCGGCAGAGCGAACAGATCCAGCTGTTTCACCGGCTCGAATTCCTCCGTTTCGCAGCGGTCCGCCAGATCCAGGCGCTCCGGATACGCGAACGCATACCCGATCGGCACGCGCATGTCCGGCGTTCCCATCTGCCCGATGACGGAGCCGTCCATGAATTCTACCGCCGAATGCAATACACTCTGCGGATGGATCACAATCTGGATTTTCTCCAGCGGCACATCGAACAGCCACTTCGCCTCGATGACCTCCAGCCCCTTGTTCATCATGGACGCCGAATCGATGGTGATCTTGCTGCCCATGGACCAGTTCGGGTGGTTCAGGGCCTGCTCCAGCGTGACACCTTCCAGCTGCTCCCTGGTGTATCCGCGGAACGGGCCGCCGGACGCCGTCAGGATGATCCGCTTGACGGGATTCCCCGCGCTTCCCTGCAGCGACTGAAAAATGGCGCTGTGCTCGCTGTCCACCGGCAGCAGCTTCACGCCCTTTCGTTTCACCGCTTCCATGACCAGTTCGCCGCCCGCCACCAGCGTTTCCTTGTTGGCAAAGGCGATGTCCTTGCCCGCCTCGATGGCCGCCAGCGTCGGCTCCAGCCCGCGCATCCCCATCAGGGAATTGAGGACCAGATCGGCTTCCGGCATGGTCGCGATGGCTTTCAGCCCCTCCGTGCCGTAAACGATCTCCGGCCTGCGGATGCCGCTTGCGGCGTCTATGCGTTTTGCAAAATCCTTCGCGCCCGCTTCATCCGCCAGACATACGGCCGCCGGTTCGAACGAACGGACCTGCTGCAGCAAAAGCTCCAGACTTCGGGAGCAGCTGAGTGCCGCGACGCTGAAACGGTCTCTATATTGTGAAATGATGTTGAGCGCCTGGGTCCCGATGGAACCGGTGCTCCCAAGAATGGATATGCTTTTCATCGATCAATCCCATGCTCCTATAGAGCCAAAGACGATAATCAGGCTGACCGCGTAATAGACCAACGGCGCTGTGAACAGGATGCTGTCGAACCGGTCCATGATGCCGCCGTGTCCCGGGATCAGATTGCCGTAATCCTTGATGCCCATCTTGCGCTTGAAGATGGATGCGGTCAGATCTCCGAACATGGAAATGATGCTGCCCAGGAATCCGACGATCAGGCAGAGAACGATGGAGTATTTCATGAAGAAGAGTCCGAACAGACCGCACAGGATCACGCTTCCCAGAACGCCGCCGATGGCGCCTTCCCAGGTCTTTTTCGGGCTGATGACCGGGCAGAGTTTGTGTTTGCCCATGGTCACGCCGGCGAAGTAGGCGCAGATGTCCGTTCCGAATGCGGTGATGACCACCAGCCATACCGTGATGCTGAGCTCATCCAGCATGCCGAGCATCGCCAGATGATAGCAGAAGAACACCACATAAAAGATTCCGACCAACGTCACCATAGCGTCTTCCAGTTTGCGTTCCTCGATCTTGAACAGATAAAGGAGACATGCCAATACGGTGACGAAGACCCACAGCAGCATGATGTACTTGCTGGAAAATATGACCATGCAGTCCTCGTTGTCGATGTTGCCCAGCAACCCGAAGACATAGAGCAGGATCGTCGACCCCGCTGCGATCGGGTAGCTCGGCTTGATATCCAGTTCCCTGAATCCGCGGAAGAATTCGTACACGGCCAGAAGGCTCAGCACAAAGCATCCCGCGAACAGGACCCATCCGCGCAATATGACGATGATCAGAAGCGGGAGCATGATCAGTCCCGATATTATTCTTGTTTTCATATCTACTCCAATCTATCTGTTTTTTCCGATCGGTCAGCGTCCGCCGAAGCGCCGGTCTCTCGACTGGTACCTGGCGATGCATTTTTCGTATTCTTCCGGCGTGAAGTCCGGCCACAGTACATCCGAGAACACGAACTCGCTGTAGGCTCCCTGCCAAAGCAGGAAATTGGACAGCCTTTCTTCGCCGCTGGTGCGGATGATCAGTTCCGGATCCGGACAGTCCGCGTGCTGCGCTCCGGTCCAAAGGCCTTCGCCGATCATTTCCTCCGTAATATCCGACGGTTCCAGTCCGCCGGCTTTCACGCGCTCCGCGATTCCTTCCACACTCCTTCGGATCTCGTCCCGGCCCCCGTAATTGAGGGCGATGTTGAACTGCAGGCCGGTGTCCTCTTTCGTGCTGGCCAACGTGCGCTCCAGTGCTTCCTTCGAATCGGCCGGGATCATGCTGTAGTCACCCAGCACTTTGACGCAGACGTTGTTGTCGATCAGTTCCTTCAGGTCCCGGTTGACGAACGTCACGAGCAGTTTGAAGATGCCGGAGACCTCTTCCATCGAGCGCTTCCAGTTTTCCGTCGAAAACGCGTAGACCGTCAGGTACTTGATTCCGAGCTTGTCGGAATGGTCCACGATCTTTTTCATGGCTTCCATACCGGCCCGGTGACCGGCCAGCCGCGGCACTCCGTGCTGCTTCGCCCACCGGCCGTTGCCGTCCATGATGATGGCCACGTGCTTCGGCATGTTTTCTTGATTCAATGCAACCATAGATTTATCCTGTTTGATTTTGCTTTATCTCTAAAAGTGTGTCAGGGGATGGCTCCCTTGACACACTTCATCGTCATTGATATCGGTCGGTTAGACTTCCATGATCTCCTTTTCTTTTTCGGCCACGATCTCGTCGATCTCCTTGATCGACTTGTCGGTCAGCTTCTGGATATCATCGAGGGTCTCTTTCACATCGTCTTCGGTGTATTCCCCTGCTTTCTCCATCTTCTTGACCTTGTCGTTGGCGTCTCTCCTGAGATTCCGGACAGCCACCTTCGTGTCCTCGCCCATCCGCTTGACGGTCTTGGTCAGTTCTTTTCTTCTTTCCTCGGTGACCTGCGGGATCTGCAGCCGGACGACCTTGCCGTCGTTGATCGGGTTGATGCCGATGTTCGCGATATTGATCGCCTTTTCGATCTCCGGAATGCTCTTTGGATCGAACGGCGTGATCATCAGCGTTCTCGGTTCCGGCACGCTGATGTTTGCCAGTGATTTGAGTGGCGTCGGAACTCCGTAATATTCCACCTGGACTTTATCTACGAGGGCCGCATTTGCTCTTCCCGCTCTGACGGTCGCCAGGTCTTCTTTCAGGAGTGATTCACTCTTCAAGATTTTCTCTTCTAATGCTTCCATGCTGAATTCGCTCATTGTATTACCTCCTATTTCACGATCGTTCCGATCGGTTCGCCGCAAACGGCCTTCATTACATTACCTTCTTCCGCCAGTCCAAACACATGGATCGCGATGTTGTTATCTCTGCAAAGCGCTGCCGCAGTGGAGTCCATGACCTTCAGGTCCTTTTCGAGGACTTCTGTGTGCGTCAGCTCCGAATAACGGACCGCATCCGGGTTTTTCAGCGGATCGTCCGAGTAGACGGCATCGATGTTCTTCGCGAAGAGGATGACCTCCGCGTTCATTTCCGCCGCCCGCAGCGCTGCCGTCGTGTCCGTTGAGAAGAACGGACTGCCGGTACCGGCTCCAAATATGACGACCCGGCCCTTTTCCATATGGCTCAGGGCTTTGCGGCGGATGTACGGTTCCGCTACTTCCCGGATCTCCAGCGCCGTCTGGACTCTGGTCGGTATTCCTACGGATTCAAAGGCATCCTGCAAAGCGATGGCATTCATGACGGTAGCCAACATGCCTACATAATCCGCTGTAGCCCGGTCCATATGCTGGCTGCTCCGGCCACGCCAGAAATTTCCTCCGCCTACGACGACGGCGACTTCGACGCCTGCGTCGACGACTTTCTTGACCTGGAGCGCGACTTTATGGGTCATCTCTTCGTTGATCCCAAAATGCTGGTCTCCCGCTAGGGCTTCCCCGCTGAGTTTCAGGAGGACGCGCTTATATTTCGGTTCCATACAAAACTCCTTTTTTTGCATTCTTCTGTATTGTGTATTGTATCGCTTTTATCTCCAAAATTATACCATATATGCCCATGGCATTGTAGTACTTTTTTAGCCGTAGATTTTGCGATTGATCACCGACGCGATGTACGCGGCGCCGAACCCGTTGTCGATATTGACGACGGATACACCGTTGGCGCAGCTGTTCAGCATGCTGAGCAGCGCCGACAGCCCGCTGAAGTTGGCACCGTATCCGACGCTGGTCGGCACTGCGATCACCGGCGCGTCCACCAGACCGCCGACGACGCTGGCCAGCGCGCCTTCCATGCCGGCCACAACGATGACAACGTCGGCCTGACGGATGATTTCCAGTTTATCGAACAGGCGGTGGATGCCGGCAACCCCCACGTCAAAGATCCGACGGACGTCATTTCCGAGGATCTCGGCGGTGACCGCCGCTTCTTCCGCCACCGGGATATCGGCCGTACCGGCGCTGACCACGGTAACGCAGCCTTTTGCACTCTTATCGCTTGCCAGGGCCGGGATCTCGATGATGCGGGCGGCCTTGTGATAGACGGCCTGCGGCAGCGCCTCGGCTACGCAGGCGTAGTCGTCTTCGGTCGCTCTGGTCCCCATGAGTCCGCAATCCGTCTCCTGCTGACAGGCAGCCAGTTCCAGAAAGATGTCGCGGATCTGTTCCTTCGTCTTGCCCTCGCAGTAGATCACTTCCGGAAATCCGGTCCGGATCGCCCGGTGGTGATCCACATTGGCAAAGCCCAGTTCCTTATATGGAAGCTCCCGTAGAAGCTCCATGGCTTCCTCGGGCTTGATCTTCCCCTGTTCGACCTGCTCCAGAATGTCTTTAATGTACAATTCGTTCATATTGTCTCCTGTATTTCTCCATGTCGTGCATCAGGATGTTCAGATCCTCGATCCGCCTGGCGACGGTGTACGCGTTCTCCTCTTTGTACATGAAGATCGCGTCAAGGGTCTGCTCCAGTTCCCGGTAAATGTCTTCCATCTCTGCCGTATACTGCTCTTTTGTCAGCAATTCCGCCGCATCTTCCCGATCGACATAATAAAAATATTCTATACCAAACAATTCCCGCACCTTCGCGGTGAGGATTGCCTTTTCTTCGTTGAGGCGGGCCCGCAGAAAGACCGGTTCGCCGCCGATTTCCTCCAGCGCTTTGTGCTTTTGCTCGAGGAACGTGTGGATCTCCCGAAAACGGCTGTGGAACACGTTCGGCGCCATTTTCAGGACCTCCCGGTAGGAGCGGATCTGGACCTTCGTGTTCTCCAGGATCTCAAGAATTTTGCGGCTCACGGACTGTTCCATGATCTCCCCCGCTTTGTGGATCAGATCGTCCCGCACCATCGTGCAAAGTTCTTCGACGCCAGTCTCTTTTTTGGCGCTGATCGGGATCAGACGGATGGCACGGGCCTCTTCGCTGTCCGGCTCATAGCCCATGATGCTGCAGATCAGCCCGTTGCAGTAATCCAGGTACTCCGCCAGCTCCTCCTCGTCAATGATATCGATCTTGTTCACAGCGAAATAGAACTTGCCCGCGAACCGGCGGACGCTTTTGAGGAACTCGATCTCGATCTGGTTGACCGGGCTGTCCACGGACAGCATGAAGATCACGCCGTCGCTTTCCTGCGCGAATGCATAGGCGGACTTCGAGTTGTTCTCGTGCACGGAACCGACGCCCGGCGTATCTACCAGGATCAGCCCGTCCTTCAGGAAGTCCGACTCGGTCTGCAGTTCCACTTCCGCCACGCCGCGCATGTTGTCCGGGTTCTCCTGCTCGCTGATGAAGGCGTGGAGATCTTCCACCGGCACTTCCTCGGAAAGCCCGTTCAGGAAATAGACCGTCGAACGATTCGGGCCGTACACGATCCGCGTGACGGCGGATGTGATCGGGACGATCCCGACCGGCAGCAGCTTTCTTCCCAGGATGCTGTTGACCATGGTCGTCTTGCCGCGCTTGAACTGCCCGATGACCGCGATGGTCACTTCGTTTTTTCTCAACTTCTGGACGAGATCCGCGACCTGTTTCGCCTGCAGCCTGCAAAGCTCATATTCTTCAAATGTTTTCTGTAACCGGATGGTCGTATCCAGAATATCCATATCGCAGGTGCCTCTCAACGGTAAATACTCGTTTCACTGACCACGTAGTCCGGCTTCTGATCGTGCGCCTCCGCCGGGATCTCGCTGACGATCTGCAGGTCATAGCAAAGCGCTATGGTCCGGCATTCCGGATGCGTCTGCAGGTAGCGGTCATAGTAGCCGCCGCCGTAGCCGATCCGTTCGCGCCATGGCGTGAACACCGCGCCGGGCATGATGATCAGGGTCTTGTCGTCCGGCGTCAGGAACTCTTCGGAGGTAGATTCGCGGATGCCGTACGCGCCGCTGACCAGGCTGTCTTCCCCGGTGTAGGCGTTGAACTGCATGGTGTTATCCTCCATCACCTTCGGGATCCAGACGCGCTTGCCGTCTTCGGCGGCCACTTCCGCCAGAAGCATCGCGTCGACCTCATTGCGGAACGGCATGTAAAGGCAGATGTCCTCCGCCTCTTCATAGGCGTCGATGGACAGCACTTTCCGGCATATGACCTGGGATGCCAGGGCGATGGTTTCTTCATCCAGCGCCAGGCGTTGGGCCAGTATTTCTTTTCGTAATTCTTTCTTATTCATACCTTGTCTATTATGCCATATTTCAGCGGTTATCAAAAGTTCTTTCTATTTACAATTTCTATTTTCCCTGTCATACGCTTTCCTTTTCCTCAAATAACAGGGTTTTATCATGTAATTAAATTAAATAGTCCTGTCAAATCACTTTGATAAAGCAATTTGACAGGACTATCTGATTCCATTTATCCCAATTCCAATCTTGTTCCGAACTGTTTTCCCTGTTTTTCGTTCCTTTTCTTTGTTTCTGACAGGAAAAAACGATCTCCTTATGGTTTACTTGACTTTACCGCTTCGCTCCGCGAAGCTCTCCATGCCGTAAACCTCCTTCTTTTTCTTATTGATATGAATCGCCCTCACTCTGTAATAGTATCTCTTTCCCTTTTTCACTTTTTTATCCGTATAGGAAAGTTTTGATGTCTTTCCGATTTTCTTATATCCATAGTCCAGGTGACTGCTGCGGTAGATGGCGTATTTTTTTGCCCCGCTCGCTTTAGAGTACTTTACGGTGACTTTCTTCTTTCCGGCCTTTGCAGACTTGATAAACGGTCTTCCCGGAACACCCACTGAAAACGCGACCCACGTACACGGGATGTCCTCTGCCCACATATCTTCCGGGGCGACCAGAGAATTCCAATATTCGTCGACCGGCACGTTCCAGATCATTAAAGAATAATATCCTTTATCGAAATCTTTGAGGCTGAGTTCTTGGTAGACACTATCGGAGGAACCACTTTCGATAGGCGGACAGTCATAACTAAGGTTAAAGTCCAAATTGTAAATGATTTCTTCCTCCCAGTCACAGATGGTAATGCATGGCATGGTGTAACATGGTGTAGAATGGAAATAATCCCAATTACCGTGCATCAAAAAATCGATATCCAGAGTATCCCCTTCTTTCGGGAAAATTGCCTTCCCATCTGTCGGAGCGTATATGTCTACATACTCATTCGAAATAGTATTGGCGGAAACGCCTTTATCATTCCCTGCTTTCGGCGCATTTGACGCCCCGAACGAAAAGGCCGTTGTCATCGTCAATGCAAGGGCCACGGATAAACAAATCGCTAATATTCTTTTCATTGCTTCTCTCCCCCTTATCTTGTTTCACTGCCGGATATGACGTATACGCAGACCGCTGCGTTGCCGCAGCGGTCCCTGTCAAACTAAGGTGCATTATTTTTTGACTTTGAGAGTCTTCTTGTAATCTGGTGAGAATCCACCGTATTTATTATCCTGATAGGAATAAACGATTACAGTCGTCTTAAACTTGAAATGCTTTTTCGATGAATAAACGCCAAACTTCTTTTTGGTAGTGTAACTCTTTTTGTTACCTTTCCGTCTATCCATATTGCTGTAGCTGCCCTGGCAAATAATAACTCCTTTTGCTTTCGGCTTTTTCTTCATTTTTACCTTGATTTTATAGGTTGTTAAGTAATTGAATACATATCCATTATAAATAATGGTGTACGGCAATTTCTTTCTCTTTACCTTGACGGCTTTGACGGAACGAACCGGCGGTTTTTTCTTCGTTCCCATCTTGATGGTCACGATCTTGGAAACGTAACCTGAATCCATTCCGCTGAGGAAATACTCCTCGCCGTTATAGTAGACGACCTTGCCGTAGTACGTGCGGATCTTATACTTGGCAGAAGGTTTGCACTTGGTCATCTGCATGTTGGAATACGGACTTACAAAATAGGTCTTGCCCCAGTTAGCTTTGCCTTTCTTGTACTGCAGGCAGATGTCGCAGTCACTGTCATAGTAATAGCTGCCGACGTCAGATGCATAGTATACGAAGCTCTTATTTTCAACATAATAATAGGTCTTGCCATTTGCCGGCTTTTCATATACTAAAGTCGGGATCGCCAGTGGATACGCGACCCATTCATCAGACACATCATCCACTCCGTCAATTTCAGCAAAATCAACCCAAACATCGTGGTAGCCGACCTCGAATTCCTTCATGTCCACCGTCTGCTGGATTTTTGTTTCTCCATAAACGCCTTCCCCCACGCTGTATCCATCAATGTACAGATCCCCGAACGAGGCGTTCACACCAGCCTTGATTTCTCCGGTGATCCTTGCCGTTCCGTCCAGTTCATTCAGCTGGACATCTAAGGTCGCATATGGACTTTCTTTGGTGTACATCTGGCTCTGTGGATACTCTATCGTCCCACTGGCCTGAATCGGCAGATTCTGTGTGTCTTCTGCGCTTTCTACTTGCACTTTTCCTGCTTCGTAATCTGTATCAGCCTCACTCTTAAACAACCCTAATGGACCTTTTTGCGTCTGTACGCCGTCAAGTTCATTCACGTCGCTAAAAATATCAGAGTTGACATGAACTTCCGTTGCGTCAACCTGCGCTGCATCCTTATCGCTAGCAAATGCGAACTGTCCGAACACAGGCATAAACGAAACTGCAAGCACGAACGCGAGTACTATACTTCCAAATCGTTTCATGTGATATACCCTCCCTTTTATCGCTTTATCATGATACATTGATTGTACCATTATTCCTATCCATATGGCAACAAAAAAACAACCGGCCGAAAAATAAATCGACCGGTTGTGAAATCTTTCAATGCTGTGTTTTGTTACTGCTCGTTCACGTGCTCGAACGTATCGATGATCTCCTGCTCCGGAGCTTTGGTGCAAAGGCTCACGATGACATTCACGATCCCGCCGATGAAGAAGGCCGGGAGCAGTTCGTAGATCGCGAAAGCGCCGCCCAGCGTCGCGATGCCGAATTTCCAGATGAACACCATGGCTGCGCCGCTCAGCATCCCGAAGAGAGCGCCCCATCTGTTGGAACGTTTCCAATAGAGCGCGATCAGGACCGTCGGTCCGAAGGCCGCTCCGAAGCCGGCCCATGCGAACTGGATGATCCGGAATACGGAGCTGTCCGGGTTCTTTGCGAGGAATACGGCAACGATGGCGATGAAGATGACCGTGAATCTGGCCAGCAGCAGCGCCTGCTTGTCGGTGAGTTTCAGGCCGAAGCAATCCTGCAGGAGGTTCTTGGAGATGCCGGATGATGCTGCGAGCAGCTGTGAGTCCGAAGTGGACATGGTGCATGCCAGGATACCTGCCAAGATGAGGCCTCCGATGATGATCGCCAGAACGCCGTGCTGGCTGAGGAGCATCGCGATCTTGATCATCAGCTTTTCCGCCTCGCTGGAATCCGTTGCCGGGTCGATGGCGCCTGCCTGGACCATGCCGTATCCAACGATACCGATGAAGATCGCTACGCCCATGGCGATGACGACCCAGATGGTCGCGATCCTTCTGGAGAGGACCAGTTTCTTTTCATCCTGGATTCCCATGAACCGCAGCAGGATGTGCGGCATGCCGAAGTAACCGAATCCCCACGCCAGCGTGGACGCGATGGTCAGGATCCCGTACGGTGCCGCCCCGTTGGTCGACGGATCGTAGATGCTGCTGAGGCTCAGATAGCCCTGCAGCTGATCCGCGTTGTCGATGACATTGCTGAGGCCGCCGGCGGTATGGACTCCGAAGAATACGACGACGACCAGGGCGAACGTCATAACGCAGCTCTGGATCAGGTCCGTCGTGGATGCCGCCAGGAATCCGCCAAGGGCCGTATAGGAAACGATGATGACCGCACTGAGCAGCATGGCTGGGAAGTACGGCGCGTCAAAAAGTGTCGAGAACAGCTTGCCGCAGGCCGCGAAACCGGATGCGGTATACGGGATGAAGAACACCACGATGATGATTGCGGAGAGCGCCATCAGCGAGTGGCTGCCATCCTTATATCGATTCGAAAAGAAATCCGGAATCGTGATCGCGTGGATCTTATGGGAATAACGGCGGAGCCGCTTGGAAACGATGAGCCAGTTGAGGTACGTTCCCACAGCCAGGCCGATGGCGGTCCAGACCGCTTCGGCGCAGCCGGTCAGCATGGCTACTCCGGGCAGTCCCATCAGCAGCCAGGAAGACATGTCCGATGCCTCCGCACTCATAGCCGTTACGATCGGTCCGAGTCTCCTGCCGCCCAGGTAGTAGTCCCCTTCGCTTATGTTTCTCTTTGAATAATACGCGCCGATCGTGACCATCATGATCAGATAGATGACGATCACTATCAGCATACCAACGATACCGGTTGTCATAATACTTTCTCCTTTTTTTCAAAAACTGGTGCAAGTATACCACGGAAATTACTAGACTGCAATACAGAACGGAGTACAGACTAAAATACAGAATTGCTTTGACAAAAATAAAATAACCGCTGTAATTTCAACGGTTATACAATAATCTGAAAAATAGACTAAAATCTGATATGAATAATAAACTTTAATATTGTTTTACTCGTTTTTCGCCTTTAATCCGGACAATAATCCGGAAATATTCTCTTCTGCGTAACGCGTCAGCGAATATTCGCCGTTGCAGATGCACCAGTCGTACATCATGGCGCGCTCCACCAGCGCGTAGAGTTTTGTCAGATCGTTGACCGAAAGGTCCGTCCGGAATTCCCCGCAGACCTGCCCGTCCGCGCAGATCTTCCTCAGCAGGCGGTAATAGTACCGGTTGCGATCCAGCAGGTGCTTCTCCCCTCTCGTGACCAGCTGCGTCGAGAACAGCCGCGCCAGAAGCTCCAACGAGATGCTGTCCTCGATCATCGCGAAAAGCTCCCGGTTCAGATAGATCAGCTTCTCGAAGTTCGTCTCGTAACCGGCGAGATTCGGTTCGATCTCCTCGTATTTCCGGTCGAACATATAGGCCAGCGTTCCTAGCAGCGCGTCCTTGCTGTTGAAATAGTGGTAGAATGAGCCCTTGCTCGTCTCGGACAATTCGATGATCTCATCGACGGTGGTCTTTTCGTATCCCTGTTCGTAAAACAACTCCCAGGCGGCGGAAATAATTCTGCCTTTTGTATCGCGTGTATTTTTCTTTCTCATGGCTGTATTATCGCACCTGTGGTATAATAAAGTCAAGAAAAGCGAACATGGGAGGATGAGAGTGAATTTACGTGAATACATCAAACAGAAACGGAACGAACGCCTGACGGAACCGATCTCACCGGAGAAAGTCCAGTCCTTTGTCAAGAAGAACGAGCGGCCGTTATCGACGCTGTTTACCTACTATGAATGCGCCTTGATGGAGGTGGAGACCAAGTTCAAGGTCCTCAATCAGGAGTATTCCCTGATCCACGACCGGAACCCGATCGAATCCATCAAGACGAGGCTGAAATCCGTGGACAGCGTCATCGAAAAAGTCGACCGCTACAACGTTCCGCTTACATTGGAATCCATCGAAAGCAATATCAACGACATCGCCGGCGTCCGGGTCATCTGTTCCTTCCCGGATGATATCTATACCCTGGCGGAATGCCTTCTGGAACAGGATGACGTGACCCTGATCCAGAAGAAGGACTACATCATGAACCCGAAGCCGACCGGTTACCGCAGCCTTCACCTGATCATCTCCGTTCCGATCTTCCTGGAACATAAGAAGCGGGACATGAAGGTGGAAGTGCAGTTCCGGACCATCGCCATGGATTTCTGGGCGAGTCTGGAGCACAATCTCCGCTACAAGCGGAACATCCCGGAAGATCTGAGCGCGGAACTTGCCGAAGAGCTTCTGGAGTGCGCCAGCATCAGTTCCTCGCTGGACATCCGCATGCAGAACATCCGCAAGCGGCTCTCCGAAGACCCGTCGGAAATGGACGATCTCATCGATTCCACGCAATGGCTATAAAAACGAATATCACGCAAAGGCGGCCCATCGGTACGATGCCGCCTTTTTGATTTCCTTTGTTTCCGTATCGTACTCGTAAATCGCGTTGGAAAGGACGTCCTTTTCCCGCGTGAACATCTGGTTCCCTTCCGCCAGCATATCGATCAGCGACTCCAGATCGGTTCCTTCCTTCGGGACCGCAATGAACTCGTGGATCGAGCAAGGCACCACGTAGAAACGCTTTTCCCCCAGCCTTTCGCTGACCTCGACCATCACATCCTCGAATAAAATCGCCGCGGATCCGAACATCTGATACTGATTCGAGACCATGAAGGCTTTCGCGCTGAGATCCAGGATCATCGGCTGCATGAGTTTCTTCGTGTTGTCCAGCGCCAGGCGGTGCAGTTCCCTGCGGTCCAGCCCCATATCCTCCATGATGCTCTCGTTCACCAGAATGGAATCGAATCCCCCTTCAGAACTGTGCATCATGATGCGGTAGATCACGGACATGTTGATGACTTTCAGATGCGGGATCGTCTCCAGGAGCTGTTGGTTGCGTTCGGTGTTGATCAGCTCCATCACGACCCGGTCTTTCATCTCCTCGAAGTGGAACGCTTCCGGCCCCGGAAAGGACCTGCCGATATTGTTCATAAAGACGTTGGCGATAATGCGCAGCGTTTCCTCCAGATCCTCGTTCTCGCAAAACACTTCGTACATGTCATCCATATACACCATGGGCAGCGCATTGCAAAGCCCTTTGTCCTCCGGAGCCAGCATCAGCGCTTCCTTGGACTCGTTGACTTTATTGACTATCTCGATCTTCGGCGTGTAATCGTCATAGATCGGCGGCATGAAATCCATGATGCGTTCCTTGACGACTTTGCTGAATAAACTCTGATCCATCATAATTAACCCCTTTTCTTAATCTCTAATTAAGTGGAAATATTTTACATTTATGATAGCATCGTTTTCCGCAAAGTCAATAGGATTGTAACCAAAAAAAGAGAGCGGCAAAAGCCGCTCTCTGCATTACCGCCTTACTTGTTGATTGGTGGATATGCTTCTTCAAATGTCTTTTCATCTCCGTGCAGCGTTACAACGTGACCGACCTTACCAGCCTTGTTGAGGATCTGGTATACGATCATCGGAATAACGATCGCGGATGTAGCGATGATGAAGATAACGAGACCGCCGCCGGTATCGCCGACTGCGATATCAGGTTCAAGACCCTGTGCTTCCATACCTGCGATGTAGGCCTTTTCAACAGGTGTCGCGAAGGCCAGCATGATCAGGCAGATGATCTGTGCGATCAAAGCGAACCATGGGATCCATGCCATTGGTTTCGGTACTTTCGCCTTGAGGATCTTCTCAGGATCATATCCGTTTCTCTTAAGTCTTACACGCATTCTCTTCTGCGCTGCGATGATACCTACCCAAGCCAGCGTGCCGGTGAATCCGGACATGCAGAGCAGTGAACCATACAGGTCGGAGAGTGCTCCGGTCACTTCTGAAATCAGACCGGTGATCAGTACCAGCCACATGAATGCCATCGTGAAGAATACGGCATTTCTCGGTGCCTGGTTCTTGGACAGGTGGCTCAGGAACTTCGGTGCCAGACCTTCTGTCGAAAGTCCATACATAGCACGTACTGTTCCATAGAATCCGGTATTACCACAGCTGAACGCCGCTACCATTACGACTGCACAGAAGATGTAGAAGAATGGTGACAGACCATAGTCTCTGGCGACTTCCGCGAATACCGGTGTACTGTCATCTGCAAGAGCCGTCGGGTAAATCAGGATTACGAGAAGGATCGGTGCCAGATACAGAGCAACGATACGGTATACTACGCTTCTGCAGGCTTTCGGTACCGCAACTTCCGGATTCTTCGATTCAGCCGCTGCCAGACCTACGATCTCAGTACCCTGCATGGTTACAAGCACTACTACCATCATTACCGAGATGATCAGTATGCCATGCGGGAACCAGTTGTCGAATGCGCTCGTTTCAGGAGCAAAGTTGATGCCGGCGCCCTTGAAGCCTTCCGTAATGTTGTAAGCTGTAAGCTCGCCCTGCGGGCTGCCCCAGAATCCGACCCAGATTCCAAGTCCAACAAGGATAAATAGAATGATGATGATAACTTTTGTGATAGCCAGACCAGACTCGATCTTCGCGAAGATATCTACCGCGAAACAGTTGATCAATGTCAATGCCATCATAGTACCCACCGCAAAGGCTACATACGCCACAGTACTTGTTATGCCTGTGATAGCCTGCAATGCCGCTGATACAGCGATCGCTTCGGATGGTACATAGCATACCCAGTTGAACCAGAATGCCCAACCGAAACCGGTGGAAACGGTTGGCCCTAGGAATTCATTGGTGTACGCAATAAAGGATCCGGAACGCGGCAGGTTTACCAGAAGTTCTGCATAGGATATCATCAGTCCGAATACGATGACGCCTACCAACAGGAACGCCCAGAATACACCAGGACCCATAACTTCGATGTCCCAGCCTACGCCCAGGAAGTAACAGGATCCGATTACGCCGCCAAGGCCGATAAACGCGACTTGCCATTCGGCTATACCACGTTTTAGATCCTGTGAACCTTCGTCGACAGTCGCAACTGCCTTCTTTTCTTCGTCCATAGTCTTCCTCCTTCTCAGTTATTCGCTGAAATAATTCGATAAATCTGAAATTCAACAAATAAAAATACGATTATTACATTTTTCAGACAATTTATTCTAAAGATATACTGTTTGTATGTCAACGTCTTAGACACATTTTCTCAAAAATGATATTTGCATATCATTTCTGCGTTCGTCCCATCAGATCCGTAAAGAATACCAGGTAACTGTCATCGCCTTCCTCGACATTCCACTCCGGATGGAACTGGACGCCAACGATATAAGAGCAGTCGGTCCGTTCGATGCCCTCGATCATTCCGTCCTCCGATGTTGCCGTTACTTTCAGGTTATCTCCGAGTTCCTTGATGCCCTGGTGATGCCAAGAGTTCGCATTCAGCGTCGTATCTCCAACGATCTGCGCCAGCAGGGAATCTTCCTCAATGGTCAGGTCGTGATACGTAAAGTCTTCCTCCGCGGGATCCCTGTGCTGGATTTTGGAATCCTTATATTCTTCCGACGTCGGGATATCCTGGACCAGCGAACCGCCGCTCAGGACGTTTAGCACCTGCAGTCCTCTGCACGTGCAAAGCACCGGCATATCCTCATCGATGGCTTCCTGCAGCATGGCCATATCGGACACATCACGTTCCTTATTGACCTCTTCCAGATTTTCATCCGGTTCTTCCCCGTAATAGGCCGGGTCCACATCTTCCCCGCCGGTCATGATCAGGCAGTCGACCTTCTCCAGTTCCGCCTTCGCCTCTTCCTGATCCTTGACCAAAGGCAGCAGAACGGCTTCGCCGCCAGCCTTCTCAACTGTGTGGACGTATGCCATCAGATCTTCTCCATGCTCTTCCTGATCGATGTCTTCCTGCCATGAGATGCCGACCGCGACTATCTGCGCGTCCTCACTCTCATCGCCGCTGCCGCTTCCTCCGCATGCTGACATGAATACGGTCATCACGATAACGACCAGGAATGACAGCAGCCAGGTAAATCGACGGTTTCTCTTCATTACGTATCGCCTCCTCACTTTTTTGTAAGTTATATATCAACTTCCGCCCAGGTCTAATCAAATGAAAATGGGCTACGACCTTTCTTCTAGAACATCGTAGCCCATTATCTGTCAACCATTAGGACCCTCACTTCAGTCACTTCCTTTCGGTTCCTCCAGACCCTTACGCTCCTTCCGGACCTTCCCGAGTCTTCCTTAGACTTCGCTATTCAGTTGTCTTCGCTTTTCTCGCCCGCCTCTTTCTTCTCACTTCACGTCCTGATCTCTCACCAGGCTCTCTCTTGGCTGCGCTTCTTAACAATGCATCAACTTTCGCGAATCTATTTCTAAAGGGGCTTTCCCCTCTCTGTGACTTTATAGTAGCACCATTGTCAGAATATTTCAATAGCTTGCAAGCATTTTCTTTGTTCTTTTTGTGTATTTAAATGAGCAAAGCGTTGAACGGGCAATCAAACGCGATGTATGCTACAATGTGTAGTGAGGTGACGAAAATGAACTACGAAATGATCCAACAAGAAATCGAACGTCTGGCCCGCAAAGCCGGCGAAAAAATACTGCATTCAGACGCCGCGTCCCTGCGGGATGTGACCGTGACCACCAAATCCAGCCGGCGCGATCTGGTCACTTCCATGGATCTCGAGATTCAGCAAATGCTCATCACCGAGCTGCGGAAGCTGCTTCCCGAAAGCCGGTTCCTCTGCGAAGAATCCATTCCGGAGCTGGCGAACGCCATCCTCACCGACCCTTCTGATCTGGAGCGGGGGCTTTGCTTTATCATCGATCCGATCGACGGGACGGCCAACTTCGTGCACGGTATGCGACACTCCTGTACGTCCATCGCGATGACGGTTGACGGCGAGACCCGGATCGGCGTCATCTACGATCCGTATCGGGATGAACTCTTCAGCGCGCGCAAAGGCTTTGGCTGCGCATTGAACGGCGAAACGCTGCCGGTCTTTGACGCGTCCATGAAAAATGAGATCACGGTATTCGGCACCGCGCCGTATGATGAATCGACGAACGCGCCGACCTTCCGGCTGGCGCACCGGCTCTACGAACTGTCGGCTGATGTGCGCCGCACCGGTTCCGCTGCGCTGGACTGCTGCTGGACGGCCTGCGGACGGTTCGCTCTGTACGCGGAGCTGTCTCTGTCCGCGTGGGATTACGCGGCCGGCAAACTCATTGCCGAAGAGACCGGATGCATCGTCACCGACATCGGGGGTAACCCGCTCTTATTAAAAAATAAGCCGTCCATCTTATGTGGACGGCCTACCGCGGTATCTGAATATCTGAATGTCGAGCAATCTTGTTAAAGCAGCGCCATGATGCTTTCTTTTGGCTGCAGCCCCATCGTCTTGTTGACGGCTTTGCCGTCCTTGAAGACGATCAATGTCGGGATGCTCATGATGCCGAACTGGATCGCCAGCTCCTGCTGCTCATCGACATTGACTTTTCCGACTTTGAGTTTGCCTTCGTTTTCTTCGGCGATTTCTTCCAGTGTCGGCGCCAGCATCCTGCATGGTCCGCACCAGGTCGCCCAGAAATCGACCAGCACCGGAATATCAGACTCCAAAACTTCCTTCTGGAAGTTTTCTTTTGTGATCGTTACTTCTGCCATTGTATATCCCCTTTCTTGTTAATCTATTATTCATATTATACCAAACCGGTCAAGATAAAGAAAGGCAAAGTCCGTAGACTCTGCCTTCCTGCAATGCTAATCCAACAAGTTGGATTTTGGGTCTTGTTATGGAGGCCTATTTAGTCAGGAACTCGTCCATGGATGCTGCGGCGACTTTGCCGGCTCCCATGGCCTTGATAACGGTTGCCGCGCCGGTTACCGCATCGCCGCCTGCGAAGATGCCTTCCCGGTTGGTGGCAGCGCCGTCGTCGGTTCCGATACCGCCACGAGGGTTCGCTTCCAGCTGGTCGGTCGTATCGAGGATCAGCGTGTTGAGCTTGGTTCCGATGGACATGATGACCATGTCGACCGGGATCTCGAAGTTGGATCCTTCGATCGGGATCGGACGTCTTCTTCCGGACGCATCCGGCTCACCCAGTTCCATCTGGACGCATTCGATTGCCTTGACGTTGCCGTCTTCATCGCCGAGGATCTGAACCGGGTTGTTCAGCAGCTTGAAGATGATGCCTTCTTCGATAGCGTGGTGAACTTCTTCGGCTCTGGCCGGCAGTTCTTCCATGCTTCTTCTGTAGACGACGGTAACTTCGCTGGCGCCCATTCTCTTGGCGCATCTGGCCGCGTCCATCGCGACGTTTCCGCCGCCGACGACCGCGATCCGGTCACCGTGCATGATCGGCGTGTCGTATTCTGGCAGATACGCTTTCATCAGGTTGATTCTGGTCAAGTACTCGTTCGCGGAGCAAACACCGATCAGGTTCTCGCCAGGAATGCTCATGAAGGACGGCAGTCCTGCGCCGGTTCCGATGAATACGGATTCAAATCCTTCTTCTTTCATCAGCTCGTCAACGGTGATAGCTCTGCCGACGACTGCGTCGGTCACGAACTTAACGCCCTTGTCTTCCAGCTTCTTGACTTCGGCAGCCACGATTTCCTTCGGGAGACGGAACTGCGGGATGCCGTAGACCAGTACGCCGCCTGTCTTATGCAGTGCTTCGAATACAGTTACTTCATAACCCTTGTTGACCAGATCTCCGGCACATGCCAGACCTGCAGGACCCGCGCCGATGATGGCGACCTTGTGGCCATTCGTATCGACCGGCTTGATTTCTTCATCGCCGTAGTGCTCCGCGTGCCAGTCCGCCGCGAACCGTTCCAGTCTGCCGATGGCAACCGGTTCGCCCTTGGTGCAGCGTACGCATACGCCCTGGCACTGGTTTTCCTGCGGACATACTCTTCCGCAAATCGCAGGAAGTGAGCTGTCTTCGGAAATGATCTGATACGCTTCCTCGAATTCACCGATCGCGATCTGCGCGATGAAGTCAGGAATCTTGATGTTTACCGGACAACCGGCGACACATGGCTTTTTGCGGCACTTGAGACATCTCATGGCCTCTCTGACAGCCATCTCTTCCGTGTATCCTTCTGCAACTTCCAGGAAGTTCTTGTTTCTGACGTCCGGCGCCTGTTCCGGCATCGGATTCTGTTCTTTTACGAGATTAATCATTGTAACGAACACCTCCTGTCAATCTGCATACGTGCGCTCTGTCTTCTGCTTCCTGATCCTTGTAGTAGTTCGATCTCTTGATGAGGTCGTCCCAGTCTACCAGCGATCCGTCGAATTCAGGACCATCTACGCATACGAACTTATCTTCTCCACCGATCTTGCATCTGCAGCCGCCGCACATTCCTGTGCCGTCGATCATGTATGCCGTCAGTGAAGCGATCGAGTGAATACCGTAATCGGATGCCATCTTGCAGGTGAACTTCATCATCATCGGAGGTCCTACCGCAACGATTTCATCGTATTCTTTGCCGGATTCGATGAGCTCTTTGAGCTTATCCGTTGTGAATCCCTTTTCGCCATAGGTTCCGTCGTCTGTCATCATGTAGAGATTGTCGACGCCGGCTCTGAATTCCTCTTCGAGGATGACGAGATCCTTGCTCTTGTAGCCGCAGATCATGTCGACTTCCACGCCGTGATCGTGCATGCCGCAAGCGAGAGGATATGCCAGAGCGTTACCGGTACCACCGCCCACTACGCAGACTTTCTTGAGGCCTTCCATGTTGGTCGGCTTGCCGAGCGGACCGACGACGTCCTGAAGGTATTCGCCCTCCTGCAGCTGTGCCATGAGCATCGTGGTTCTGCCGACAGCCGCGAAGATCAGGTCGATGGTGCCGGCCTCGGAATCGTGGCCTGCCATCGTAAGCGGGATTCTTTCACCGTATTCGTCGGTGATCAGAATAACGAACTGTCCAGGCTTTGCCTTGCGAGCTACGAGAGGAGCTTCAATTACGAGCCAGAACATGTTGTCGTTCAGCTGTCTTCTTTTTACTACCTTAAACATTGAATCTTCTCCTTTCTTA
>JAFRJI010000027.1 GCA_017432345.1 Bacillota bacterium
CGAGGAGAAGCTGGACGAGATCCGCAAGTTGGCGGCCGGCGAGAAGGTCATGGCCATCGGCGAGATCGGTCTGGACTTCTTTTATGACCGCAGCGAGCGGGACGTGCAACGGGAGTGGGTCCGCCGCCAGATCCGACTGGACAATGAACTGAAGATGCCGATCGTGATACACGCCAGGGAGGCGGATCAGGAAGTGATGGACATCCTCAAGGAAGAACAGGCCTTCAGCAAAGAGCGGAAGAGCTGGTTCCCGAAGAGGCCGGATCCGGAGGGCTTTGCAGGAGGAACGGACGGGCTGGCTGATGTTGCCCGTGTGCTGCTGCACTGCTTCTCGGGAAGCGCAGAGCTGGGGAAACAGTACGTGAAGCTGGGAGCGACCCTGAGCGTCGCGGGACCGGTCACGTACAAGAACAACAAGAAGACCGTGGCGATGGTCGACGCGATCCCAATCGATTTCCTGCTGGTGGAGACCGATGCGCCGTTTTTGACGCCGGTGCCGCACCGCGGGGAGCGGAACACACCGGTCAACGTGGAATTCACCGCGCGAAAGGTCGCGGAGATCAAAGGACTCACCTTTGAGGAGACCGCTGCGAAGACAAAAGAAAATGCCATACGGTTCTATGGCATTTCGTGAGCAGATATTTAGGTAATTAGACAATCAGAGGGTTAGACAATCAGGTGATTACTGGCCCAGGTAATCGAGTCCGTATCGGATGAAACCTTCGAGTTCCGAAACCGGAAGCGGCCGCAAACCGCATTCGCCGGGCTGCTTCGGGTACACGATGGTGATGGAATCCGTACGGGCTTTTTTATCGTGGAGCGCCGCTGCGGCAAGCTCTGCCGCACCGGCCCGCGGATCCAGGGAATACCCGAACTGCAGGAAAAGATCCCGCAGCAGATCCGCACAGTTGCTGTCCGTCCAGCCTTTGCGCTCGGCTGCGGCGCAGGCCATCACGGTGCCGATGGCGACCGCACGGCCGTGGGCGATCGCGTAACCGGAGCAACGCTCGATGGCGTGGCCGATGGTGTGCCCCAGATTGAGGAGCTGCCGGATGCCGGTTTCCCGTTCGTCGGCGGCAACGATCGCCGCCTTGACGCGGAGCGCTTTCACGATCACGTTGATCAGGTCGGACTTGTCGGTCCGGTCCGCAGATAGATCTGCCTGGAATCCTTCGCGGACGACGTCTTCCAGGATCGTCGCGTCGCCGATCATGCCGGCTTTGATGATCTCGGCCAGACCGTCGCGGTACAGATCGTCGGTCAGCGTGTCGAACGTGTCCGTGTCGACCAGTACCAGTTCCGGATGCCAGAAGGCACCGGCCAGATTCTTTCCGGCGGCGAGATCCACGCCGGTCTTCCCTCCAATGGAGGAATCGACGCAGGCCAGCAGTGTCGTCGGGATCTGGATGAACTTGATCCCGCGCATGTAGATGGCCGCCGCGAATCCCGTCATATCTCCCGGAACGCCGCCGCCCAGAGCGACCAGCGCATCGCCGCGGTGGAACCGCTGCTCGGACAGATAATCGAGGATCGCCCCGACAGTCTCCAGCGTTTTGTGCTTTTCCCCGGCCGGGAATGTATACTGATACACGTCGAACCCCGCGGATGCGAGGCTCTTGAATAGTGCGCTTTGCGGCCCGCCATAAAGTCGGCCGACGGTCTCATCCGTCACGACGCACAGCTTGCATGGGGGCAAAAAGCTCGCGGCCAGTTCTCCCGCGTGGGAGAGCAGGCCGGGCTCGATCATAATATTGTAATCTCTGGAACAAGATATATTAATTGTTTTCATGTTTCTCCTGAAGCTTCAGCTGCAGCTCCATCTCCTGACCATTCCGTATGATTTTGTATGTTAACACATCGCCAGGCTTATGGGAAGTGATAACGGAAGAAACGTCGTCAATGGTCGTGATCTGCTTGCCGTCGATTTCGGAAACGATGTCCCCGGATTCAAATCCGGCTTTCTGTGCGGTTTCCGTGTCGACTGAGTAGATGTATACGGAGGAAGAACTCATTCCGAAGAAGGCGTCGAAGCCGCTGCTGCCTTCGGTGTAAGTCATGCCGGACCAAGGCTGATCCTTGACATATCCATTCGTCATGAGCTGTTGTGCGACGTTGGCAGCCGTGTTGATTGGGATCGCGAATCCGAGGCCTTCTACATCGGAGCCGGAGGATTTGGCGACGACCAGGCCGATCAGCTGACCGTCATCGTTAAAGAGTCCGCCGCCGGAGTTGCCCGGGTTGATGGAACTGTCAGTCTGCAGCAGTGACATGGTCTTGCCGTCGATGGAAAGCTTCCGGTCGGTGGCGCTGATGATGCCTGCCGTTACGGTCCCGCCCAGTTCACCGAGCGGATTGCCGATGGCTACTGCCAGATCGCCGACCGCGAGTTCATCGCTGTTGCCGTAGGTCGCCGGCGTCAGTCCGTTCGCGTCGATCTTGATCACCGCCACATCGTTGGTGCTGTCTGTACCGACGAGCTTGGCTTCATAGGACTGCTTGTCGGCCGTGGTGACCGTGATCTTGTTGGCACCGTCAATGACGTGGTTGTTGGTCATGATGTAGCCGTCTTCACTGATGATCACGCCGCTGCCGGCACCTTCGGTGACGTACTGCTGCATCCACGAGTCGGACATGATCCCTTCGGTCCGGATCTCAACGACGCTTGGCTGGGACACCTTGGTGATCTCCTGGATCGTCATGGAGCTGCCGGTCGCGCTTTCCAGCGTGTAGCCGGAAGTCGTCGAGCTGGCCGTGCTGATCGTCGGCGTAGCAGAGCCGGTCACTGTATCAGCGGTCATCATATCGTAGGCGAGCGCGCCGCCGAAGCCGAACATGCTAGAGAGCAGCACGCAGCAGATGATGAGCAGCGCCAGCGAGCGCCGCGTGAAAGAGACCTTCTTCGGTTTCTTTTTCGGCTTCTTCGGTTCGTAGTTGTTCCAGGAACCCGACTCGCCGGATTCCGCGATCGGTTCATCCACGGTGAAGTACGGCTGATAGTCTGTTGTGTTTCGGTCTGTGTCTTTGTATTTGTCGAACATAAATGATACCTCTTTATAGAATTACCCCTTACGCATTATTAACTCTGCCTAAAATATACTAATGAAATATGTGTTTTTGGTGATGAAAATATGGATATTTCTAATTATTTACACCTAAACAAATCCTGCGAACTATGGTAAACTTGTTGATATGAGTAAAGCATTTATCGCAGTCGACAGGAGTAGATCCTTTCGCGTTTACATTACGATAACGACCGATCTGGTGCAGGAAGCGGTGCGCATCCACGATACGACGCCGGTCGCTTCGGCCGGACTGGGACGCGTTTTGACCGCGGCCGGGCTGATGGGGATCATGATGAAGGACCCCGACAACAAGTTGACGGTCAACTTCAAAGGCGATGGACCGGCGCAGCAGATCCTGGCAACGGCCTACGGCAGCGGCGATGTCAAGGGATACATCGCCAACCCTGACGTGGACCTGCCGCTGACCAGCGAAGGCAAGCTGGATGTCGGAGGATCGCTGGGGATCGGCGACCTGACGGTCATTAAGGACATCGGGCTGAAAGAGCCGTACATGGGCACGATCGCGTTCGTCACGGGCGAGATCGCCGACGACCTCACGGCGTACTTCTTCATCTCCGAACAGCAAAATTCTTCGGTGGCGTTAGGAGTGAAGGTGGAGCGCGATTACAGCATCGGCGCAGCCGGGGGCATGATCATCCAGATGCTGCCGGAGCCGGTGGAGGCTTCCATCGACGCGCTGGAAGCGATGCTGGCGGACATGAAGCCGCTGACGACCCTGATCAGCGAGATCCGGGAACGGAACGCGGCCCTGACCGAAGAAGGGCTGCTTCGGGAGCTTTTGCAGGAAATCTTTAAAGACGTGCCGGAGGAGTATCAGCCGGAGATCCTCGAAAGCCGTGAAATCCGGTGGAACTGCGACTGCAGCCGGGAGCGGATCGAAGAGGCGCTGATGACGATCGGGCGCAAAGACCTGCAGGAGATCATCGAGGAAGACGGGCAGGCGGAACTGCAGTGCCACTTCTGCCTGAAGAAATACCAATTCAATAAGGAAGAACTCCAGGAGATCCTGGACAGAATATAATAATGAAAGAAGTACTGGTTAAGATCAAAAGCAGACAAATGAATAACGAGACCGGTGAAGACGAAATGGAATTCGTGACGGAGGCGAAGCTCTACAAGCGGGGCGACACCTACTATCTGCTCTATGAAGAGAGCGAATTCAGCGGAACGCCGGGCTGCAAGACCAGATTGCGGCTGCGGGGCGAAGAACTGCAGATGAAGCGCGTCGGGGAAGGCGTGGGCGTCGGTAACGAGATCCTCTTTTCGAAGGGGCAGCGGTTTACCGGGCTTTATGATACGCCGTTTGGCCCGATCGAGCTGGAAGTGCTGACCAATGATCTGGCAAAGGACATCTCCGACGAAGGCAAAGGCTCCATCGATGTGGATTACGACATCAGCCTGAAGGGCCTCGCGGAGGGACGGAACACGTTAAATATTACATTGATGTAAAGCTCAGACAATAGGAGGAAACATGCCATGATGAATCCGAAATTTGCTAAGTTCGTAGCGATCTTTCTCGCCATTATTATGGTAGTCACTACGCTTACGATGGCAATCGTCTACTTGACATAGTTTCAGAAAAAGGAGAAAGCCATGAAGAAGATTGGTTTCAGCGCGGAGAAGTATATCGAAGAGCAGTCAAAGTACATCCTGGAGCGCATTGAGAAAGGCGGCGGCGACCGGCTGTATCTGGAATTCGGCGGCAAGCTGGTCCAGGACAAGCATGCGATGCGCGTGCTCCCGGGATTTGACGAAAACGCGAAGATCAAGCTTTTGCAGAAGATGAAGGACCAGGCGGAGATCATCATCTGCGTGTATTCCGGGGACATCACCACGAACAAGACGCGGGCCGACTTCGGGATCACCTATGATCTGGAGGTTTTGCGGCTGATCGACGTGTTCCGGAAGTACGATCTGGAGATCAACAGCGTCGTCGTCACGCGGTACGAAGAAGAATCTCCGGCGGTCAACAAGTTCATCAACAAGCTGGAGCACAGAGGGATCCGGACATATAAGCACCGGTTCACGAAGGGGTATCCGACGGACGTCGATACGATCGTCAGTGAAGAGGGATACGGTGCGAACCCATACATCGAGGTCACGAAGCCTTTGATCGTCGTGACCGGACCGGGCGGCGGCAGCGGCAAGCTGGCCACCAGCCTGTCACAGCTATACCACGAGTACATCCGGGGCAGGAAGGCGCGGTACGCGAAGTTCGAGACCTTCCCGATCTGGAATATTCCTTTGAAGCATCCGGTCAATGTGGCATATGAAGCGGCGACGGCGGACCTGAAGGATGTCAACATGATCGACTCCTTCCACCTGGAAGCCTACGGCGAACTCGCGGTCAACTACAACCGCGATTTGGAAGTGTTTCCGGTCGTCAAGAGAATCATCGAGCGAATCACCGGCGAAGAGGCCGAGTACAAATCGCCGACAGACATGGGCGTCAACCGGGCCGGTTTCGGGATCATCGATGACGAGGTCTGCCGGGAGGCGGCCTGCCAGGAAATCATCCGGCGGTACATCATCGCGGAATGTGACTATAAGAAAGGTAAGATCGGCGAGGATATTCTGGAGCGGGCGAAGCTCCTCATGGATGAGATGGGACTTTGCGTAGAGGACCGGAAGGTGGTCCTGCCGGCGAGAGAATACGCGGAAGAGAAGCGGAACTGCGATAAACGTTACACCAACGTGGTCGTTTTGGCGCTGGAGCTGCCGGACGGAACGTACGTTACGGGGCGGAGTTCCCGGCGGATGGTCGCGGCGGCGGCGGGCATCCTGAACGCAATCAAAAAGCTCAGCGGGATATCGGATGAGATCCACCTCATTTCGCCGAACATCCTGTCCAGCATCCAGGATCTGAAGACCGAAGTGCTGCACGCGGAGAAGACGAGTCTGAACTGCGAGGAAGTCCTGACCGCGCTTACCATTTCAGCAGCGACGAACCCGACCGCGGAGATGGCGCTGACGAAACTCCCTGAGCTCAGTGGCTGCCGGGCGCACTGCACGGCCATCCTGAGCGACAAGGACGAGGCGACGCTCAAAGCTCTCGGCATCGACGTCACCAGCGATCCGGACTACATCACGAACAACCTGTACTACAGCTAAAATACTTGACTAGGGAAGAGCAGAACTTTACCTGAAGAATTTGAGGCGGGCCAATCCCGCCTCTTTTTTTACTCCCGGCCCGCCGGATTTTCGTGGATCGCGATTTCTTCCGCGGTTCACTGTGAAAAATGCGGTGGACCGCTGAAAAATCCGGCCACCTCCGCCTGACGGCGAGGTAAGTGTACGGAATAAGAAACAATAAATGTAACGAGAAGAACTTGAGGTTATGAAAACGTTCCTCTCGTTACATTTTTGAATGGCGTGGTCACCCTCCCTGGAAAACTTTCAGCGGTAATCTATTAATAATGGTAAGAACCGCTGAAGAAATCAAAGATAACAAAAAATGGAAATTAGAAATCGCGATTAAAAGCAGTCACTCTCATCTCGGGCATATTCTTTCGCTTTCTCCCTGAACAGCTCCAGGGTATCGCGGGAAAAGTTCTCCACAATCAGCGCATCTAGACGAATTTGATAGAATTCGGCAATATGGCAAATTGTGATGAGACTTGGAATAGCAGTCCCATTTTCACATTTACAGTACTGCTTTCGAGAAACGTTCAGCATTTGACTAAGACGTTCCTGGCTGAGATTGTTCAACCGCCGAAGACATCTTAAATTGTCCGAAAGATTCTCGTATACGCCTTTCACAAGACTATTTTCTGTTACTACCATAATAATCCTCCTGTTGTAATAGATATCTTTCTCTTCCCCCCCAACAAAATTATGGGAGTAGAGGAGGATTCAGAAAAGGCTTAGAGGAGAATACGCTAAAGGAACACACCGAAAGGAGAAGACGAATGTGCGGGAAAGAGTAAGGGCAATTGACGAACTTCGGCAAAATAGATACAATGGGGAAAAGGAAATAGGAGGGCAAATATGAATTTGAACGTAAATATAGAGGGGCTGGGCCTCGATAAGGAAAAGATCCTGCAGACCCGCGCGGAAGCCAGCAAGGCGCTGGACCGCCTGTGGTCCGGACAGGAAGACATGACCGGCTGGGTGCAGCTGCCGCTGCAGCAGGATGAACAGGAACTGGAATATCTCCTCAATGTGGCAGACATCATTCGCGAAGAGGCGGAGCTGTTCGTGGTCGTCGGCATCGGCGGATCCTACCTCGGCGCGAAAGCCGCCATCGAAGCGCTGCCAAAGGTCGAGAGGGGCGCGGAAGTCAAGTTTTTCGGAATCAACTTCTGTACGGATTACTACCGCGAGATCATCGAAGAGATCAAGAACAAGCGGACGATCCTGTGCGTAATCTCCAAATCCGGGAACACGACCGAGATCAAGGCAGCTTTCGAAACACTGAAGCCAATCATGGAGCAGAAATACAAGACCAAAGAAGAAGCCAGCAAGCGGATCGTAGCCATCACCGACGTCGAAAAAGGCGGACTGCGTAAAGAGACGGACGTCAACGGATATACGAACTTCATCATCCAGGACGATATCGGCGGACGGTACTCCGTATTCACACCGGCGGGGCTTTTGCCGATGGCCGTCAGCGGCATCGACGTGCGAGAGCTTTTGCGCGGGGCAAAAGATATGGCACAGTCGACCGCGTGGGATAACGACGGCATGGATTACGCGATCTGCCGGCACCTGATGCAGCAGGAAGGCAAGTGCATTGAAGCCATCGAGATGACGCACTCCAGACTCGGGTATCTCGGCGAGTGGATCAAGCAGCTGTACGGAGAGAGCGAAGGCAAGAACGGACAGGGACTCTGGCCGGCGACGCTGACCTTCTCCACGGACCTGCACTCCATGGGGCAGTACATCCAGCAGGGCAGACAGAATTTCTTCGAGACGATCATCTCCATCGACGATCCGGGCTACACCATCACGATTCCGCAGGGCGATTTAAAGGGTCGCACCGTCGACGAGCTGAACAAGGCGATGATTGAAGGCGTGATCAAAGCCCACAGAAGCGTAGGCGTTCCGGTGGCGGAGATCCATCTGCCGAAACTGGACGCGTATCACTACGGTCAGCTGTTGTATTATCTGGAGACGACATGTGCGATCACGGCGATGCTGGCGGGTGTGAATCCGTTCGATCAGCCGGGCGTCGAAGCGTACAAAGCGGAGATGCGAAAAATTCTCGGACTCTAGAGAAACTTTGTGAAAAAATTGTTTATCTCCCAAATGTGTTTACATTAGTGGGCGCAAAGGGTATAATAAATCTGTTCAAATCAGTTAATAATTTAACAATCGAAAAGATTGACTAAGGAGGATAATTATTATGAAAACAATCGGCGTACTCGGATCCGGGACTATGGGAGCTGGCATCATGCAGGTTTGTGCAATGGCTGGATACAATGTCGTACAGAGATCCAGAAGACAGACTTCGGTAGATGGTGGCAGAGCCACAGTCGAAAAGAATCTGAGCAAGTTAGTTGCAAAGGAAAAGATCTCACAGGAAGAGATGGATGCTGCAATGGCTAGAATCTCCGGATCAACGGACATCAGCATCATCGCGCAGGCGGACTTCGTCATCGAAGCAGCGACCGAAGACATGGAAGCGAAGAAAGCTCTGTTCAAGGAACTGGATGAGCTTTGCAAGCCGGAAGCGATCATCGCAACGAACACTTCCGCTCTGTCCATCACAGAGATCGCAGCAGCGACGAACAGACCGGACAAGATCATCGGAATGCACTTCTTCAACCCTGTTCCAATGATGAAACTGGTCGAGGTCGTCAAGGGCCTGGCTACTTCCGAAGAAACAAGAGAAGCTGTTCTGGCACTCTGCGCGGACTTCAACAAGACGCCGGTAGACGTAGAAGAAGCACCTGGTTTCGTTGTTAACAGAATCCTGATCCCGATGATCAACGAAGGCGTTGGCATCCTGGCGGACGGCGTTGCTGATGCAGAAGGCATCGACACCGCTATGAAGCTTGGCGCGAACCACCCGATGGGACCTCTCGCACTGGGCGACCTGGTCGGACTGGACGTTTGCCTGGCCATCATGGAGACACTGTACAGAGAATATGGCGATCCGAAGTATCGTCCTCACCCACTGCTCAGAAAGATGGTAAGAGCCAACAAGCTGGGAAGAAAGACCGGCGAAGGTTTCTACGACTACAGCAAATAAGAGGTTCGGAACCGAATCGAATAGGAAAAACAGCAGGCTGTCGCATGGAAAATGCGGCAGCTTGTTTTCTGTTAAGTTTCCTTGAAAAAGCCGCCAAACGAGTGTATATTATCTGTGTTAGAAATCTTATAATCATTACCCGGTCTATGATACGTTCAAGTATGTGTAATCTTCAGGATTTCCCGTTATAATTTGACATCAACATTACACAATCTAAGAAAGGAATTCTCCAATGTGGAAAACAATGGATGAAGCTACTTTGAAGTCGAAAAAAGTGGTGGAATTAAAAGAGATCGCCAAGACATTCGGGCTGAAAGGCTACGAGAAAATGCGCAAGGCGGAGCTTGTCGCGGCACTGATGAAAGACGACGAGCCGGAAGTCAAGGCAACCGTGCCGGAACCGGCAGCACCGGCTGAAGAGCCTCGTGCAAAGGCTAAGGTCCCGGCTCCGCGGGCAAAAAAAACCGCACCGCAGGTTGAAGCTGCACCGGCCGAAGAACCGGCCAAAGCCGAAGAGACCCCAGCCAAAGACGACCAGGCACCGCGCCGGGACGCCAAGAGAAAGGGCACCCGCGTCGGCAAAGGCCAGAAGGTCCCGGGCGACGTCGTTCCGGATAAGGACGACCGCTACGAGGCCGAAGGCATCTTGGATATGGCCGAGGACGGATTTGGATTCCTTCGGTTCAACAACTTCCTGACCAGCGACAAGGACATCTACGTCGCGCCGGCGCAGATCCGCAGATTCCGTCTCAAGACCGGCGACAAGGTCAAGGGCATTTGCCGTCCGCCGAAAGGCGACGCGCGGTTCGGGGCTTTGCTTTACGTGGTCAGCGTCAACGGCGACGAACCGGGCGCTGCGATGCGCCGGCCGGACTTCGAAACGCTCACTCCGATTTTCCCGAACGAGAAATTCGTCTTGGAAGACCGACGGGAACTGGCGCTGCGGATCATCGATCTCATCGCGCCGATCGGCAAAGGCCAGAGAGGCCTGATCGTCGCGCCGCCGAAAGCGGGCAAGACGGTCCTGCTGAAGAAAATGGCCAACGCCATCGAGAAGAAATACCCGGACGTTGAAATGATCGTCCTGCTGGTCGACGAACGGCCGGAAGAAGTCACGGACATGAAGCGGAGCTTGATCAACGAGAAGAGCGAAGTCATCTATTCCACTTTCGACGAACTGCCGCAGCACCACGTCAAGGTCGCGGAGATGGTCCTCGCCCGCGCGCAGAGACTGGCGGAACAGGGCAAGGACGTCGTCGTGCTTCTGGACAGCATCACGAGACTGGCGAGAGCATACAACCTGGTCGTGCCGTCCTCAGGCAAAACCCTCAGCGGCGGTTTTGATCCGGGCGCGCTGCACAAACCGAAGAAGTTCTTCGGCGCCGCCAGAAACATCGAGGAAGGCGGCAGCATCACGATCCTCGCGACGGCGCTGATCGAGACCGGGAGCCGTATGGATGACCTGATCTACGAAGAATTCAAGGGCACCGGCAACATGGAACTGCACCTCGACCGCAAGCTGAGCGAGAAGCGGATCTTCCCGGCCATCGACCTGAACAAGTCCGGCACGAGAAGAGAAGACCTGCTCATGGATCAGGACGAGATGGAAGCCGTCTGGGCGATGCGGAGAGCACTCGGCAACCGGGATACGCAGGAAGTTACGGAAACGATCCTGGACAACCTGGCACTGACAAGAGACAACAAGACCTTTGTTGAAATCATCAAGAAAGTTAAGTTTTAATGGACCTGAATAAGATTTTCCTGAAGGACGCCTGCCCGACAAAAATGGGCGGACAGGCCGTCATGGAAGGGATCATGATGAAAGGGGAGAAGAAGACAGCCCTGGCTGTGCGGCTCCCCGATGAAGACATACAAGTCAATACGAGCTGGACGAAGACGTACGGCAAAAGCATGAAGATCCCGCTCGTCCGGGGCGTGGTCGCGTTTTTTGATTCCCTCGTTTACGGGGTGAAGACGCTGATGGACTCCGCGGAGATCCTGGGCGAATACGAGGACGAAGAATACGAGCCGTCGAAGTTCGAGCAGTGGGTCGAGCGGAAATTCGGCTCCAAAGCCCTTTGGAATTTTGTGTTGTACACTTCCGTGATCTTCGCGCTGGCGTTCACGGTCGGCATCTTTATCATCCTGCCGACGGGCGTTGTGAACGTGCTGAAAATCGTGACGGACAGCATCTTCTGGCTGAATTTCGTGGAAGGCATTCTGCGGATCGGGCTGTTCGTGTTGTACGTGTGGGCGATCTCGTTCATGCCGGACATCAAGCGCGTGTTCCAGTTCCACGGCGCGGAGCACAAGACCATCCACGCCTTCGAGAACCTTCCGACGAAGGAAGACGGGACGCCGGACCGGGATGCGCTCACGGTGGATTTCTGCCGGGATTACCCGACGCTCCACCCGCGGTGCGGAACGAGCTTTCTCATGTTCGTCTTCATCATCGCTTTTGCGCTGCACTTCCTGCTGGGCTGGCCGTCGCTGGCGCTGCGCATTATAACGCGGCTGATGCTGCTGCCGGTCATCGCGGGATTGTCGTATGAGCTGTTGAAATGGGCGGGCAGGAGCAACAACTGGGTCGTCAAGATCCTCAGCTTGCCGGGCCTCTGGCTGCAGCTGATCACGACGAAGGAGCCGGATGACAGCATGCTGGAAGTCGCCATCGCATCCATCAACGCCGTTTGCGATGACGAAGAACCTTGCGAGAAAAAAATTCAGACGAAAGAGCGGGTGCGCTACGAATACCCGCAGGTTTGGGAGATAGATTAATGAAAACCAGAATCATGGTCAAGAACGGGGAATACAAGCTGTCGTCGGCGGGCTGCATGGACGCCAAGATCGACGCGGAGGAGCTGTACTGCTATCTGATGTCGACGGACCGCGTCGGCCTGTTTCTCCGGGCGGAAGAAGAAGTAGAACCCGCCATCGAAAAGAAATACAATGAACTCATTACCACGAGGGCGTCGCGCGTTCCTTTGCAGCACATCACCCGGCAGCAGGAGTTCATGGGATACAAATTCAAAGTCACCGAAGACGTGCTCGTGCCGAGGCAGGATACGGAGACGCTGGTCACGGAAGCGGCCCGCGTCATCCAGCAGATGCCGCAGAAAAAACCGACGTTCCTTGAGAAGCTCCGCGGCGGAGCGGAACGGCCCGTGCTGGATCTTTGCTGCGGCAGCGGCGTCATCGGAATCTCTTTGGCAAAGATCTGCAGCGACATCAAGGTGTACGGGACGGATAACAGCGAGAAGGCGGTCGCGCTGGCGGCCGAGAACGCCAAGGAACTGCGGGCGGAGGTGACCTTCCTCTGCGGTGACCTGTTCGAGCCGCTGAAGGACAAGTCCGGCAAGGACCTGACCTTCGACATGATCGTTTCCAACCCGCCGTACATCCGGACGAACATGATCGCGATGCTGCAGGCAGAAGTAAAAGACCACGAACCGCGGGAGGCGCTCGACGGCGGCCGGGACGGCCTGGACTATTACCGCCGGATCGTCGACAAGGCGGCCGGGTACCTGAATCCGGGCGGATGGCTGTTGTTTGAGATCGGGCACGACCAGGGAGAAGAGCTTCGGAAGCTTTTGCGCGATTCCGGGAAGTACACGCCGGCGGAAGTCATCAAGGATCTGCCGGGACGCGACCGGGTCGTGAAGTGCCAGAAGAAATAGAAGGTGAGAGAGTGAGATCGATCGTTGCATTGGTCCGGTGTGATACATATGAACCGAGCGAAGTGAAGAAAGCCGTTGCAAAAGCCATCGACGCCCTTGGAGGATTCGAGGCGGTTTTTGCGGCGCGCGAAGTTGCGGACACAAAGCTCCCGGCACTGACGCGGGAGAGCCCGCTGATCCTGAAACCGAACCTTCTCGCAAAGGCCCCGCCGGAGAAGGCGGTGACGACGCATCCGGCCGTATTCCGGGCAGCAGCGGAGCTTTTGCAGGAAGCCGGATACAACAATCTGAAATATGGCGACTCGCCGGGCAATCCGATCTACAACACGGAGAAGACCGCGGAGACCTGCGGGATCAAAGCCGTGGCGGACCAGCTGCGGATCCCGGTGGGGAATTTTGAACACGGACAGGAAGTCGCGTGCCCCGACGGCCGGGTGACGAAGAAGTTCGTGCTTTGTAAGGAAGTTGCGGACAACCCCTACGGGGTCATAGATCTTTGCAAGATGAAGACGCACCAGCTGGAACGGATCACCGGCGCGGTGAAGAATACGTTCGGCTGCATTTACGGGGTGAACAAGGCGGCGTCCCACGCCAAGCACATGACGGCGGAGACGTTCGCGAAGATGCTCGCGGACCTGAACCGGATCGTCATCCCGCGGCTGCACATCATGGACGGCATCATGGCCATGGAGGGGAACGGCCCGGGGTCCGGGGACCCGATCCCGATGAACGTGATCCTGGCGTCGACCGACCCGGTGGCGCTGGACACGACGTTCTGCCACCTGATCGACCTCAATACGGATCTGGTGCCGACGCAAACGGCGGCGGTCGAGGCGGGGCTCGGCGTGAGCGACGACGATTCGATCAAAGTGATCGCCATCGATGTTCCGATGATCCCGGACGGGACGGAGCTGACCTTTGAGGAAGTGGCCAGGAAGTGCGGGAACAGCAAGTTCAACGTACAGAGAGGCGCCAGCTTCCATCCGCAGATCAATGCGCTGAGGCCGTTTGAACGGTGGCTGGAGAAGAAGCCGTCGATCATCTGGGACCGCTGCATCGGCTGCGGTGTCTGCATCGATACGTGCCCGCTGGAGGACAAAGCTCTCCGGTTCGGGGATGACGGTGCACCGAAATATGACTATTCGAAATGCATCAAATGCTACTGTTGTCAGGAAATGTGTCCTGAAAAGGCAATTCATGTCAGGCGGTCGTTCCTGGCGCGTCTGGCGGATAGGAATTGGAAATGGTAGGTAAGAGAATGAAGAAATTCATATCGATCGCAGTCGCGGTCTGCATGGCACTGACCGTGCTCGGCGGATGGGGATTGCTGAGCGGGAGCGCTTTGCTTGACGAGCCTGTCTGGGCGGCGGAGAAGGCGCCGGCGAAACCGGTCCTGAAGTCGGTCAAAGCCGGCTATTGCGCGCTGACGGTCAAGTGGGAACCCGTTGCAAAGGCGGACGGCTACGAGATCTATTACAAAAAGGGCGACGAGAAGCGGAAGCTTGCGATCGGGGGCGAAACGGGAAAGCTCCTGCTGACCGGCCTCGAGCGCGGGACGAAGTACACCGTCAAAGTTCGTAGCTTCAAGCTGAACATGGAGGGCAAGAAGCTCCGCTCGAAATACAGCAAATCCAAGACCTGCAAGACGAACTACACGGACTGGGATGCGCTGAAGGAGAAATACCGCGACAAAGAGAAGGTCAAAGAGCTGGCGTTCGTGAAGTACAAAGGCAACTCCAAGGCAACGTTCGTGCTGTTCAAGAAAGACGAGTTTAACGAGTGGAACAAGGTACTGTCCTGCAAGGCTTACGTCGGCCAGAACGGGATCGACAAAGTCAAGGAAGGCGACCGCAAGACGCCGACCGGCAGCTTCAAGCTCACGTGCGCCTTCGGGATCAAGGACGATCCGGGCAGCGCCATGAAATACACGAAGGTCAACAAGTACCTCTGGTGGTGCGGGGACAAGGAATACTACAACACGATGATCGACATCCGCGAGAAACCGCACGACTGCAGGGGCGAGCACCTGATCAACTACACGAAGCAGTATGCGTACTCGATGAACATCGGCTACAACACCAGGGGCGAATACCTGAAGGGTTCCGCCATCTTCCTGCACTGCTTCGGCTACTATAACTATACCCTCGGCTGCGTTGCTGTCTCGGAAGAAAACATGAAGACGATCCTGCAGACCTGCGAAAAAAACAGCCGTATCTGCATTTACTGGAAATAGGCAAGAAATAGCTTGATTTCAACATTTGAGTGTGGTATATTGATTAAGCTCGTTATTTGTACCGGACACATCCGGTTAGGAAAGAGGTGAAAGCATGAAAAAAGGAATCCATCCTGAGTATAAGGAATGTAAAGTAACTTGCGCATGCGGCAACACATTTATGACAAGATCAACGGAATCTGAGATCCGTACCGATATATGTTCTGCCTGCCATCCGTTCTTTACAGGCCAGCAGAAGTTCGCCCACAGAGGCGGCAGAGTTGAAAAGTTCAAGAACAAGTACGGACTCGAATAATTCAACCAACCAAACAGCACCGCTTATTGCAAGCGGTGTTTTAATTTGCAAAATTCCCGGTGGCTGCCGCAGCTCCGCTGTCGCAGAGACCGGAATGCGCTGCGCTGCCTGTTAGAGATAGTGGTAGCGATCCTTGTACGCGTACAGGAAGAGCGTGACGATGATGGTGGACAGAAGCTCGGCGGAGACCATGGAGAGCCAAACGCCGTCTGTCCCGAAGAAGATCGGCAGTGTCAAAACAGCGGCTGAACGGAAGACGAAGAGCCGCAGCAGGGAAATGATGGCGGACACGACGCCGTTGTTCAGGGCCGTGAAGAAATACGAGCCGAAATAAGTGTAGCCGATCATCAGGAAACTGAACGCCACGATGATATAGCCATGGAGCGTCAGTGCGTAGAGGGCCGGATCGTAGCCGACGAACAGCTTGCAGATCGGCACCGAGATGATCAGCGCCAGGGCTGTCAGAGCAAAGTCGGCCAGCGCCATGATCCTGATGCTCTTGGTGAAGAGATTTTTGAGTTCGGCATGGTTCTTTGCCCCGAAGTGATAACTGATGACCGGCGCGATGCCCATGGAATAGCCAAAGAACACAGCCATGAAAATGAAATTGACGTACATCATGACGCCATAAGCGGCCACGCCGTTCTCGCCGGCCAGGCGCATCAGCTGGAAATTGAACAGCATGGAAACGAACGAAACGGACAGCGTGCTGGCCATTTCGGACAGGCCGTTGACACAGGCCTTGCCCAGGACTCTTCCGTAGAAGTGGGTCTTGCCGAGCCGGAGCAGGCTGTCGTTCCGGCGGAAGAAATAGAACAGCGGAATGCTGCCGCCGAAGAATTCGCTGATGACCGTTGCGGTGGCCGCGCCCAGGAGGCCCCAGTGGAAGCCGATGATAAAGACCGCATCCAGCAGGATGTGGATGGACCCGGCGATGACGTTGACCCAGAAACCGAGCTTCGGTTTTTCGGCGGTGATAAAAAGGCTCTCGAACATGCTCATCAGCAGGTACGGCGTCATGGAGATCATGGAGATATTGCCGTACAGGACGCAGTCTTCAAGAAGCTCCCCTTCAGCCCCGAAGAACATGGCGACCGGCCGCATGAAGGCGATGCCGATGATCGTGAGACCGATTCCGAGAGCGATCGCCACGTACACGAGCATTGAGAAGTATTCATTCGCCTTGTCCGGCTTTTGCTCACCGAGGGTTTTGCCGATGATGGCGCTGCCGCCGGCGCCGAACATATAGCCGAACGCGCACAAGGTCATGAGATACGGCATGATCAGATTGATGGCGGCGAACGGCGTTTTGCCGACGAAATTGGACACAAAAAGACCGTCCACGATCCCGTAAACGGACGTGAACAGCATCATGCAGATCGGCGGCATCACGAAACGGAATATCCTGCCGTATGTAAAATGGTCTGACAGCTGTATCCTCATAGGTAGAGCATACAATAGGAACGGGCGGATAGCAAGAAAGCAATAGGTTACAATATGGTAACTAGTTTGTTATAATAGTTGCATGTGGAAATTGTTTAAGCGACTTATCAAATTATGCTTGCTGATCATCTTTCTCGCAGTGGTGGCAGCGGGCATCAATGTATATATGCTTGCGACGACGGTGCTGGATCTGACCGACTCGTATGAGGAGGAGACCAGTATCGCGCCGGAGTGCATTCTGGTTCTCGGAGCCGGCGTCAACGAAGACGGTACGCCGTCTAACGCGCTGAAAGCGCGGCTGAACACGGGGATCCGTCTATACCAGCAGGGCATCGCACCGAAGCTTTTGCTCAGCGGCGACAACGGGCAGGTTGAATATGACGAAGTATCGGCGATGAAGGCGTACGCGCTGGAAGCGGGCGTTCCGGAAGAGGACATCTTTATGGACCACGCCGGATTCAGCACATACGATTCGATTTACCGTGCGAATTACATTTTCTGCGTCAGCCGGTGCCTTGTCGTCAGCCAGAAGGATCATCTGTACCGGGCGGTCTACGGCTGTGAGAGGGCCGGCATCAAGGCGCTCGGGGTGCCCGCAGAAGGCAAAGAGAAATACTGCGAGTATTACGGCAAGAACTACAACATCAGAGAATATCTGGCGCGCGCGAAGGACTTTGTAAAATGGATCATCAAGCCGAAGCCGAAGTATCTGGGCGACAAGATCCCGATCGACGGCGACGGGCGAGCGACAGAAGGGGACTAGACATGACACTGCAATTTTGTTCCTTTGCCAGCGGCAGCAGCGGCAACTGCTACGTGGTGAAGGATGACGACACAGCAATATTGATCGACGCGGGGATCTCCGGCAAGCGGATCTTCGAGGGCCTCGTGGAAACGGGTACGCCACTTAATCAGGTGGCGGCGGTTCTCGTTACCCACGAACACATCGACCACGTCCGCAGTCTGCCGATCGTCACGCGCAAAATTCCGGGCCTTCTGGTCTACGCCAACAAGGCGACCTGGGAGCAGATCGATCGCCCCGTCTCCGAAGAGCGCCGGCGGGTGTTCACCACCGGGGAGGATTTCTACATCGGCGATTTCCTGATCCGGCCGTTCCCAATCTCCCACGACGCGGCGGATCCGGTGGGTTTCTCGATCTACTGCAAAGGCAAACAGATCAGCGTCCTCACGGATTCGGGCTATGTCAGCGAGGAAATCTTCGAAGAGATTCTGGACGCGGACCTGCTGGTTTTGGAGGCGAACCACGAGAAAGAAATGCTGCTGTTCGGACGTTATCCGTATCCGCTCAAGCAAAGAATCCTCGGCGACGAAGGACATCTGTCCAACGTGACCGCCGGCGAATGCCTCTGCAGGATCGTCAACGAACGGCCGAAGGAGCGGCAAGTGCTGCTGGGGCACATGAGCAATGAGAACAACACGCCGGAAGTGGCTCTGCAGGCGGTAAGGAACACGCTGGAGGAAAACGACATCTATATCGGTGGGGAGTTGCGTGTCGACGTGGTGCTCCGGGACTGCCGGAGTGATATCTTCGAAGTATAAGGGAGGATGCGCATGAACATTACGGTCATCGCCATCGGAAAACTGAAAGAAAAATACTGGCAGGACGCGGTGAAGGAATATTCCAAACGCCTCGGTGCCTACTGCCGGCTGAACATCGTCGAGCTGAAGGAAAGCCCGCTGCCGGCCAATCCGTCTGCGGCCGATGAGGAAGCGGTCAAGCGTGCGGAGGGCGAGGAAATCCTGAGCAAAATCGCCAAGAGCGACTACGTGATTACACTGGAGATCAAAGGCAAAGCCCTCTCATCGGAACAGCTGGCGGCGAAGATCAACGATCTGGGGATCGAGGGAAAAAGCTCCATCGTCTTCGTGATCGGCGGATCGCTGGGACTGTCGGCGGACGTCAGCAAGCGCGCGGACTTCAAGCTGTCGTTCTCGGCGATGACGTTCCCGCACCAGATGATGCGGGTGATTCTGCTGGAGCAGATCTACCGGAGTTTCAAGATCAACCGCAACGAAACGTATCATAAATAGAAATATGTATTTTTTACAACCCGATATGCATTGACCTGTTTCGGTGAGTCAGTTAGAATGAGGGTAAGAAATCAACAACTAATTAATTGAATCAAGTATAACAGGAGGTACATCATGGCACAGAAATATTGCTGCAAGGCATGCGATTATGTTTACAACCCTAAGAAGGGCGACCGCGAGGGCGGTGTTGCTCCTGGCGTAGCATTCGAAGATCTTCCGGAAAACTGGATCTGCCCTGAATGCGGAGTCGGCAAAGAGTACTTCGAGCCGGTCGGCGCAAAGGAAGAATAGTCACGTCAAGAGACAAAAGGCATTGGCCTCAGCTCGGTCCTCGTCGCAGCAGGCCATAGATGCTTATTCACAGAAAACAGAATCCCGTGCAAACTCGTCTGACGACTCAGACAGTGCACGGGATTTTGCTGTTTTCTTTGTTCATTTCGCATATGACCTGACCTGCTCCTGCGGAAGCCGCTTCGGCCAATGCCTTTTGCTCTTTCGGCCCACTCTGGCTTATTTGGCCTTGAACCGGTATCCGAGGCCTCTTACGGTCTGCAGGTATTTCGGCTCTGACGGATCATCCTCGATCTTCTGGCGGAGACGGTTGACGTATACCATGATGGCATTCTCGTCGATGATCGTCTCGCCCCAGATCATGCTGTAGATCGTATCCTTGCTGAAGATCCGGTTGTCATTGTCGATGAACAACTTGATCATCGCGTTCTCCTTCGCGGAGAGCGGAATCTCCTCACCGTTCTTGTAGAAACGCAGCGTCTGCGTATCATAGGAGAACGGGCCGGCTACGATGACCGTTTCCTTCTCGGACACGAAGCTCCGGCTTCGCCGGACGAGAGCCTTTGCTTTGGCTCCGAGCGTGACCGGGTTGAACGGTTTCGTGATATATTCATCCGCCCCGATGTCGAGGCCGTACAGCGTATCGTAGTCGGCTTTCCTGCCGCTGACTACAATGATTGGGAGATTCTTCCCCTGACCGCGTATGCGGTTGATGACTTCAAAGCCATCGATGCCGTGCATGTTGATATCCAAAAGCATCAGATCATAGTTTTTCTCTTCGATCGCCTTCAGCGCCTCATCACCATTGGAGGCCTGGTCGACATCGAAATCATTGCTCACCATGATCTTGTATAACATAGTGCGAACTGCTTCATCATCGTCTACGACGAGTACAAGGTCCTTAGCCATAATCAATTCCCTTCTTTACAGATTTTAAATTAAGGTATATTTTAGTATAAATAAAAATTTATCATTTTTCAATGAACGGAGCGAAGTCTTTGAAAAAAATAATAAAAAATCAAAAAACAAAGGGTTTTACCGGGATGGCGATCGCCCTGGCGCTGATCGTGTTCGGTGCTATCATGATCGGAGTTACATTTACGCAATTCAACAACGCCACGAAGAGCACCCAGGACCAGCAGCTCAGGAAAGTCGAGTCCGCGGTGGACTATAACATCAACGAGTCGATCGTGCGGTTCGAGCGGCAGATGGAGTACCTGCTGCAAAGCAAGCGGTTCGACCAGGTGATCGACCGCGTCGGGCAAGGCGCCGGCAGCGACAGCCTGACGGACGTGCTCATGAACTCCTCCCTCAGCGGCATGGCGACGTTTGAAGCCTTGTTCGTCACAAAGGACGGGGAAGTGATCGGCACATCTTCGGCGGATGAGGAGTACACCATCGGCAGCGAAATCCGCGAGGGACTGAACTTGTGCCAGGATACGGCCGGCAACGAATATCTGGCCGTTGGGCGCGAAGCGGCGAAAGACACGATGTGCTACGGGGTCATGAACATCAAGGCTCTATACGAAAACATCCTGCCGCGGACCAACGCCGAGCGCGCCAGCGTGGAGCTTTTGCTTGCGGACGGGCAGACGCTGGTCTACGAAAGCAACACGGGCGTGCGGACGTGCCTGATGTCCGGGATCGGGGAAGCCGTCGAGCTCGACGTCAATGAAGCGGATATTTTATACAAAACCCAGGAGAGCGGGGAAAGCACCACCGGTGAATACGAAAAGAATCTCACCAAAGAACAGCGCGCGGCAACGCGGGTGCTGGCCGTTCCTTCCGATAAAACAGCGAACAAAGCCTTTGCGATTGCAGTCACGGTAGACTACAGCGCCATGGCGTCGCTGATGAAAACGACCATCATGAAGGTCATCCTGTTCTTTATCCTCGCAGCGGCCGGAATCATCATGCTCGTCATGTTCCTGATCCAGATGCGCCGGGAGCGGACGCAGGTCGACGAAGAGATCGAACGCCTGAAGGAAAAGAACAAGCAGATGGAAGAGCTGAACACCAAGCTCCAGGAGCTGGAGCATCACCAGCGGCTGGAGACCATCGGTACGATGACGTCAGGCATCGCGCATGAGTTCAACAATCTGCTGGCGCCGATCATGGGCTACAGCATCATGACGCTGGAGAAGATCCCGCCGGAAGACGAAGCGCTCTACGATGGCGTGCTGGAAATCTACAACGCGTCCAAGAAGGCGAAGGATATCATCTCCAGACTGTCCGATCTGGCGCGCAAAAACACAGAAAAAGTCTTTACGAGGATCCCGCCGGATACGTTTGTGAACCGGACGATCAGCGTAACGGCGCCGTCACTGCCGAACAACGTTGACCTGGTCCGTGACTTCCACTGCAACGGCAAATACATGCGGGGCAACGAGACACAGCTGTCCCAGCTGCTAATCAATCTCGTGATCAACGCGTTCCATGCGCTGTCGGAAAAAGGCGGTACCGTCACGATACGTACGGAAGTGAAAGACGGTTTTGTCGTGCTCACCGTAAGCGACGATGGCCCGGGAATCCCGAAGGAGATCCAGGAGTCGATCTTCGAACCATTCTTTACAACGAAGGAAGCAGGCGCCGGGACTGGTCTTGGCCTGGCGATCGTGCGGCAGGCGGCGGAAGACCATGGCGGCCGCGTCGAACTCGAGTCGGAAGAAGGCAATGGATGCTGCTTCCGCGTCTATATCCCGGAAGATGTCCCGGATGAGGTGGATTAACAAATATTAAGGGCGTTCCTTAGATGGGGAATGATATACTTTTGCTATGAAGCGAGGTGTGTTGAGAGCGGTCGTTTGGATCGTTGCTCTTGTGATGGTTTTGCAAGGGTCAGCGGTCTTTACGGGCACCGTGCACGCAACTGAATCAACAGCGGATTATCCCAACTATGTCGACAACCAGCTGATCGTGACGTTCGCAGAGGACGTCAGCCAGTCAGCGGCAAAAGACATGGTTGCTTTTGCTGTGTCCGAAGGCCTGCTGGGAAACAGTATCGCGGATGTTAAATCCGGTATCCGGATGACGAGACTTAAGGCAGACGGGAACGTGATGCTGGTCGAAACGAGCCGGTCGTTGGATGAAGAAGCCGCGGCGGAGGAGATCCGGAACAACCCGGCGGTGGAAGCGGCGCAGCCGAACTATTACTACACCGCCACGGAAGGCAGTGTCCGCGGCGATTACTATAATGACGGGATGTGGTTTCTCGACTACATCGACGCGCCGGAAGCCTGGGCGCTGATCAAAAAGCAGCAGGCCCGGGGCAAGATCGCGGCCGACCGGAAACCGATTGTTATCGCGTCGCTGGATGCGGGAATTTTGCAGAAGCACGAGGCTCTTGCAAAATTCACAGAGAACGCCGCCGGCGCCAATAAGGACAGCGCGCCGCGGAGCAGCAGCGGAACGAAAGTAGCTGGCATTATTGCGACGATGTCAGGCGACAGCGTGGGGAAAATGGTCCACCTGCTCAGCATCGACGTGTTCCACGCGGAGAGACGGAACACGGTGAGGAACGCCGCGACCACAGCGGATATCATTGCGGGTTTGGATTCCGCGAGCCGTCACAACGCCCGGATCGTAACCATGACGTTCGGACGGCACGGGTACGATAAGGCGCTGGAAAAGAAGATCAAGTGGGCAGCGGACGAAGGGATGCTGCTGATCACGGCGGCCGGCGACAACGGCGACACGCAGCCGTGGTATCCATCGGACTATAAGCAGTGTCTGAGCTGCATCAACACAGATAAATACGAAAACGCATACGGCACGGAGTGCACCAATGAGCGCTCCGGTTACGGCTGCCGCAACGACATTGCTGCGCCGGGTACATCGATCCGGACAGCAAACCTGAATGGCAGCTATTCCAACGAGACCGGTACGGCATGTTCCGCCGCCGTTGTTGCGGGGACGGCCGCGATGGTCATGTACACCGATCCGACGCTGTCGGGAACAAAGGTGAAGCACATCCTGCAGAAAACCGCCACGGACCTTGGCGCGCCGGGCCGGGATATCTACACCGGATACGGGATGGTCAACGCGCAGCGGGCCGTCGCCAGAGCGTGCGGGCTGACATCGGTCAGCAGCAAGGTGATTGGCAGTAAAGTGACCGGCACATCCAAGACTTTGGGCCGGCCGTCGCTTAAAGCAAAGGCCTCTGAGGCGGGCATCGTCCTCCGCTGGAGCATGGTGCGGAATGCGGAGACCTACCTGATCTACCGGAAGGGTGGAGACAGCAAAGAGTACAAGCAGATCGCGATGGCAGCGGGCAGCGACGTGACCTGGACGGACACCAGCTGCGTCGCGGGCAAGAAATATTCGTATAAAGTCGCGGCAGGCGCCACGTCGAACGATGGCAAGAAGCTGCACGGAAAGAGCAGCAACGCAGCCTCCGCGAGAGCACTGAGGACGAATGAGTAGCGAAGGAGGATACGATGCGAAACGATAAGGTCCTCCGGATCTATACAGACGGCGGATGTTCCGGCAACCAGAGCGATGAGAATCTGGGCGGCTGGGGCGCGATCCTGGAATACGGGCCGGCGGTGAAGGAGCTGTACGGCAGCGAGCCGAACACGACCAACAACCGCATGGAGATGACCGCTTTGCTGGAAGCGTTCCGGGCCATCAAAAAAGAAGGCCAGCTGATCCAGGTCTTTTCGGACAGCAGCTACCTGATGGACTGCTTCCGCAAGAAATGGTACGAGAACTGGCAGAAGAACGGTTGGAAGAACGCGCAGAAGAAGCCGGTGGAGAACCAGGACCTCTGGAAGGAGCTGCTGCCGTATCTGGAGCAGCACGACATCCGGTTCTATCGGGTGAAAGGCCATGTGAACCTGCAGAGCCAGTCGGTCGACTTTGACAAACTCTACGAGAAATTCTGCGAGTGGAACGGGACCGAATTCGCCTACGAAGAATTCGAATACATCATTGAAAAGAATAACCGGGCGGACGCCCTGGCCAACATCGGGATCGACGAGATCAGAGAGGAATAGGGTCGAATAAGACAAATCAAACGGCGAAACAAAAAGACGGTGTTCGCACCGTCTTTTTACATATTTTCAAACTTTTTGGTGGCGTCGACGTATTTCTGCAGCGTGCCGAGGTGTACGTAATAGTACGAGAAGCGGTCCTGCTTTTTGACCTGCAGCAGGTCGGCGTCGATGAGCTTTTTGACGTGCTGCGAGATCGTGGCCTGCGAGTAATCAAATTCGTTGACCAGATCCTTGTTGCAGACCGGGGTCCGCGACTTGTTCTGCAGCATGATGTACCGGAAGATCTTGATGCGTGCCGGGTGCGCCAGCGCATCGGAAATCTGCGCGATCAGAAGAATATCTTTTTCCTGCAATTCGTCGTAGTCTTTTCGTAGTCTCATATGTCTTTCTCCTTCGTGTCAAACGTCAGCTGCCGTCAAAATCCCAGCGCTTCGCGGTTCTCACCCATGAAGCGGAGGATCTCGGAAGCCAGAAAAGCATGCCCGACCGGCATCGGGTGCACGCCGTCCATATAGGCCAGATCGATATCGTCGAAGCGGTTCGCGAACGCATCATAGGCCGTACTCAGGTCGACGTAAAGTCGGCCCGATTCGCGGATCAGATCCGAAAACGTGTCCACATCCCGGTTGACGGCCGGATAGGAAATGCCGAAACCGGCCAGCCACATGCACTCCGCCTTTTCGGCGTCGACGTGCAGCGGCGTGAGATAGACCGGCACGATGCCGCGGCTTTCCGCGATCTCCGCCATCTCCTCCAGATTTGCAAAGGCTTCCGATGGGGTGGCTTCCCGGTAAATAAAATCGTTGGTTCCGGTTAGGATATACATGTGGTCCGGCTGGCCGTCCAGAACATCCGCCTGGAAGCGGTCCCGGATGCCGGTGGTGGTATCGCCGTTGGTGCCTTTGTTTACGATGTCGAAGCCGGTGGACTTGGCGTAGTCCGGCTGGGTAAGATCGATGCCGGCGAGCACGTCGGCCGCTGTGTCGCACTGGTCCGGCAGCATGCTGTTCAGATCCGGGGGCGCCTCGCCCTTGAGGGCTTTGCGTGCGAGACCCACGAAGCTCTTGCCCTTGCTCCAGGGATACCCGGCCACGATACTGTTGCCAATGAACACGACTTTCTTTCTCATGATGCTGCGCCTCGTTTCGGTGGGATATATCGCCTAATGGCAATATCCATTGTAGCACAGGCGATTGGAAATATCCACTCAGAATGGAGCGGATGCAAAAATATTTGCACCGGGTCCCAGCGTGTGGTAAACTAGGAAGCGGAGGAACGATTATGAGAGCAAAAGATTATCAGGCGATCCTGAAAGCCGCGTCGGAGGTGCTGGGCAGCGCTATGCACATCGTCGATGTGGACGGAATCACGATCCTATACAACGAAGAGATGGCCAGCCTTGAGAAAATCAAGGCCAGCGACGTGCTGGGGAAACCGTTCCGGAAGGTGTTCTCATCCATTCCGGAAGAAGAGAGCACATTGCTGGCGGCTTTGCGCGAGAAGAAATCGACGATGCATCAGGAGCAGACGTATCTGAACGCCTACGGCAAGGAGATCACGACCATCAATTCGACGGTCCCGATTATCGTCGACGGGGAAGTGATCGCGGCGATGGAAGTGGCTAAGGACATCACGGACATCAAGAACATGAGCGATACGATCCTCGACCTGCAAAGCGACCTACATCCGAACGAGAGCAAACCAAAAGGCATCAAGCAGTACCACTTCGACGACATCATCGGCCGGGAGCAAGCGTTTGAAGAGATCGTGGCCAGGGCGAAGAAGGCGTCACGGAACGATGTAACGGTGCTGATCAACGGCGAGACCGGGACGGGCAAAGAGCTTTTTGCGCAGAGCATCCACTATGATGGACTGCGGAAAAACGGGCCGTTCTTGGCGCAGAACTGCGCGGCCATCCCGGAAAGCCTTCTCGAGGGCATCCTGTTCGGAACGGCGAAGGGCGGCTTCACCGGTGCGGAAGACCGGGCCGGACTGTTCGAACAGGCCAATGGGGGAACGCTGCTGCTGGACGAAATCAGCGCCATGCCGATCGGCTTGCAGGGCAAGCTTCTGAGGGTTTTGCAGGAGGAATACATCCGGCGCGTGGGAGGCGCTAAGGACATCCCCGTCGACGTCCGGATCATCGCGACGATCAACGAACCGGCGGAGAAACTGCTGGAAACCGGCGCGCTGCGAAGGGACCTGTATTACCGGCTGGGCATCGTCAACCTGCACATCCCGCCGCTGCGGGAGCGCAAGAGCGACATCCGAATCCTGGTCGACGAATTCTTGAAGAAGTACAACGACCGGTTCGGCAAAGAGGTGTGGATGGTGTCCGAAGGCGCAAAGCAAAAGCTTCTGGCTTACGATTATCCGGGCAATGTGCGTGAGCTGGAGAACATCATCATGAGCGCCGTGTCCATGGCGGATAACGAACACGCGCTGACCGAAGAAGATATCAATATCGGTGGCGGCTACCGCGGCGCGAACCCGAAGATCGACGGGTTTACGGCGGACAGCGGGACGTTGGCGGAGTATTTGGAGGACATCGAGAAGACGCTGATCAGCCAGCATCTCATGGCGAACGAAGGGAATGTGTCCCAGACCGCGCGGGATCTGGGAATGCTGCGGCAGAACTTGCAGCATAAGATTCGGAAATACGGGATCTGAGAGCCGGGAAAACACCGAAAACAGGCACTTTTACCGGCTTCTGCAAATATATTTGCATTATATGTGCAAATATATTTGCTTTTTTATTGGACGGGACTATATCGGGCTAAAGCAACAAAGCGAAAAAGCAGCCGCAACCGTTGAAATTCCAATGGTTACAGCGGATACAAAAAATGTTCAAAAAACACTCCGAATTGGCACACAACTTGCTCATATATTAGGATGCCTGCCGGGGGACCGGATCATCGGCCGCTCAGCGGGTATAGGATAGTTCATTAATTATGAATAATAAAATGAAAAGGAGAAATTAACTATGGAAAACGTAAAAGTAATCATCTGGGGTCTTGGCGCTATGGGCGGCGGCGTTGCCGACATGCTGCTTTCAAAGAAGGGCGTAGACATTGTAGGCGTTGCTGGTAGAGAGCACAAGCAGGGTCACTCAATGTATGAGTTTATCAAGACCGAAAAGGGCGACAGAGAAGACGTTATTATCAAAGCTCCGGAAGAGATCATCAAGCCGGGTGCTGCTGACATCGTCGTCCTCTGCACAGACTCTTTCACAAAGGAAGCATTCCCAAGAATGAAGTTCATCCTCGAGCAGGGAATCAACTGCATCACTTCCGCTGAGGAAATGGCTTATCCGAAGGCTCAGAGCCCGGAACTGGCTGAAGAACTTGACAGAATCGCTAAGGAAAATGGCGTTTCCATCCTGGGAACCGGCATCAACCCTGGACACATCATGGACCTGCTCGTACTCGTTATGACTGGCTGCATGATCAATGTTGAACATATTCTTTCCAGAAGAGTTAACTCCCTGTCACCGTTCGGACCAGTTGTTATGCACGAACAGGGCATCGGCGTTTCCGTCGAAGAATTCCAGGAAAGAAAAGCTAACGGCACTATGTCCGGTCATGTTGGATTCGCAGAATCCGTTGGCATGATGGCTGAAGGTCTTGGCCTGAAGGTCGAAGAGTTCTCACAGGACATGAACCCGATCGTAACCGATGTTGACAGAAAGTCCCCTTATGGCTTTGCAGCAGCTGGCTCCTGCGCAGGCGTTGCAATGGAAGCTGACGCAGTTCTGTCCAACGGCATGAAGGTCAGAATGGAGCACCCGCAGCAGATCGAACCGGAACAGGTTGGGGTACAGACTGGCGACTATGTCATCCTCGAAGGAACTCCTGCAGTTAACATGGTCAACAGCCCTGAGGTTGAAGGCGGACTGGGAACCATCGCAATGTGCACGAACATGATCCCACAGGTCATCAACGCTGAACCAGGACTGAAGACAATGATCGACCTGCCGATTCCTCGTTGCCTGATGGGTGATGTAAGAGACAGAATCGACCCGGCTAAGAAGATCGTTAAATAAGATAGTTAATTACTACCGATTGAAATAACATCATGGGGCACGGCTGAATATCCGCAGTTCGTGCCTCATGTTGACAAAGGAGACAAAAATGGCAAAAAAAGGCGATTGGGTACGCATCCACAGTATCGTGCTGAAGGCAGAAGAAAGAACTGCGAAACTTCCGGAAGATACGAAGAAATGCGACCTCGAACAGTGGACAAAGGGCTTTTTGCTCGCAGACGCTGAGATCGGTGATGAAGTAGAAGTGGAAACAGTAGTCGGCAGAATCGAAAAGGGTACTCTGATCGACGATTTCCCTTACTATGATCACAGTTACGGAAAGTTCGTTCCGGAGCTGATCGAAGTTGACAAGGTATTGAGAAAAGAGATGGCTGAGATAGGAGGTGTTAGATAATGGCACTGGCAAAAGACTATGCATCCGTCATGGGAAGATCCAATGATATCCAGAAAGACGCTCTGGGACTGGACTATGCGGAATTTGAAACATCCCCTATTTCTTTCGACTATGATAAGCTCATGACTTCCACGGGTTACACTCTGGAAGAGGTAAACAGAGTACAGAGCCAGTTCGGCGTCGGCAACACGCCGCTGCTGGAAGCAAGAAACATCACAAAGCTGGCTCGTAAGTATGCGAAGCCGGGTTATGGCGCAAGAATCTTCATCAAGGATGAAGCGGCGAACCCATCCGGTTCCTTCAAGGACAGACGTGCGGCATGCGCTGTTTACCACGCAAAGAAGCTGGGTTACAAAGGCGTTATGGCTGCCACTTCCGGCAACTATGGTGCTGCCGTTGCATCACAGGCCGCGATCCAGGGTCTGAAGTGCATCATCGTTCAGGAATGCTACGACTCCCACGGAGTTGGACAGCCTGAAATCGTTGAAAAGGCTCGTAAGTGCGAAGCTCTGGGCGCGGAAGTCGTTCAGCTGACCGTAGGACCGGAGCTGTTCTACTCCTTCCTGTCGATCCTGGAAGACACCGGTTACTTCAATGCATCCCTGTATTCACCGTTCGGTATCGCAGGCGTTGATACGCTGGGATATGAAATCGTAATGCAGTGCAGAGAAAAGCTGGGCAAGGATCCGGATATGGTAGTCTGCACAACGGCTGGCGGCGGCATGACGACCGGTACTGCCCGCGGCGTCAGAATGGCTGGCTGCGATGCAGAGATCGTAGGCGCATCCATCGACCTGAGCGGCCTTTCCATGGCTTCCGACATCGACTTCAATAAGAAGTCCTGCACGACCGGACATACCGGATTCGGCGTTCCTTACGCAACTGATCCGGACCACAGTGACGTTCCTAGATCCGCGGCCCGTCCGCTGAGATACATGGACAGATACGTTACGATCACCCAGGGCGAGATCATGGAGATGACGGAAATGCTGGCACAGCTGGAAGGTATCGAGAGAGGACCTGCCGGACAGACTTCACTGGCAGCAGCGTTCTCACTGGCTCAGGATCTTCCGGAAGACGCGATCCTGGTCGTTTCCGAAACTGAATACACCGGCGCCGGCAAGCACGTACAGCCGCAGCTGTGGTTTGCTAAGGAAAACGGCATCGAAGTTAAACTCGGCGACCCTAAGGACGAAGTCCCTGGTAAGAGCGTAGTTCTGCCATCAAGCCCTGCACTCTTCCAGTACAAGGAAGCTGACATCAACCACTTTAGACAGTCCCTGATCAAGAAGGCTGTCAAGAAGGCAGGCGTTAAGCCGTCCGATGCAGACCTCGAGTTCCTGGCCGTTGAGACCAAGACCGATGTTGAATTCGTAAAGAAGACGTTGGAAGAAAACGGTCTTCTGTAAGACGGACAAGCAAGGTTAAGACACTTATCGACGGCGGACGAAGCCACGCGCTTCGTCTTCCGCCGATGACTGTAAGAAGCCGATCACAATGATTATATAGGAGAAAAAAGGATGAGAAGAGACGACGATTTTGCAGAACGCAGAAAACACATTGCCAATCTGACAGATGAAGAACTCTACGACAGATTTTGGGAACTGGTAGACCAGGTCGTAGATCCACTGCTTGAGCTTGGAAGAAAGAACACAACTCCTTCCGTAGAAAGAGCTGTACTTCTGAGAATGGGCGTATCATCACTCGATACTCAGAAGGTAGTTGAAGGCTGCACGGACAGAGGTCTTATGGGACACGGTGCTGGCCATGTAGTTTATAAGGTAATGCAGGCACACGACCTCTCAGCAAAGGAAGCCGCTGAAAAGCTGGTTGCCGGCGAATACTGGGACGAAGTAGTAGCGAGTTTCAAGTAAGGAGGTAGCAGCATGTCAGATTTCAAATTAGAACCTAACGAAAAGTTGAACATAAGAGAGATCCTGAAGGACCTCGACAAGTATGAACCAAGAAGAAGAGGCTGGCACTGGAGAGAGCCGGATCCTGGCTGCAAGCTTGGACCATTTGAATATCATGATTGTTCAAAGCCTCTGAAGAACAGCGTAGGACTTCCTCCTGCCAAGTACTTCGAAGACGCTGACCCGCAGCCAATGCCGGTCATCACTACGGAAATCGCTTCCGGAAGATTCGAAGACGACATCAGAAGAATGAGAATGGGCGCATGGCATGGTGCTGACCACCTGATGGTAATCAGACACATGGGCCAGTCCCACATCGACGGACTGATGGAAGGTACTCCGCAGGGTATCGGCGGCGTTCCTATCACCCGTAAGCAGGTCAGAGCGCAGAGAAAAGCCTGTGACATCATCGAGGACGAAGTTGGCCGTCCGATCAACTATCACTCCTACGTATCCGGCGTAGCTGGCCCGGACGTAGCGGTCATGTTCGCTGAAGAAGGCGTCAACGGCGCTCACCAGGACCCTCAGTACAATGTACTGTACAGAGACATCAACGCGATCCGTTCATTCGTAGACGCATGTGAATCCAAAAAAATCATGGCATGGGCAGATATGCTCCAGATCGACGGCGCGCACAACGCGAACGCGACAGCCAGAGATGCTTGGAAGGTAATGCCGGAGCTGATCGTACAGCACTCCATCAACTCAAGATTTTCGGAGAAAGTCGGTATCAAACCGGATCTGATTTCACTGTCGACCGTACCTCCGACAGCAGTACCGGGACCTCTGATGTACTATGACCTGCCATATGCAGTCGCACTCCGTGACATCTGTGGAAGATACAAGATGAGATGCCAGCAGAACACGAAGTACATCTGCTCCTCAGCTAGAGAAGCTACCGTAACTCATGTTCTGGACATGTTCATTTCCAAGCTGACTTCCGTAGACATCCAGTCAACCATCACTCCTGACGAAGGAAGAAACGTTCCTTGGCACATCTACAACATCGAAGCCTGCGACAATGCGAAGCAGACTCTGATCGGTATGGACGGCCTTATGGAAATGGTTGAACTGAAGAAAGACGGTCCGCTGAGAGAGAACGCCAGAGAGATCAAGGAAAGAGCGCTTCTGTTCATGGAAGAAATGGTTGAAGTCGGCGGTTACTTCAAGGCTGTTGAAGAAGGATTCTTCGTTGACTCCGGCAAGTACCCGGAAAGAAACGGCGATGGTATCGCCCGTAAACTGGACGGCGGCGTAGGCTATGGCTATATCTTCGAAAGAGAAGACGACTACATGGCTCCTGTAACGGCGCACTTCGGTTACAATAACGTGGAACAGTATGGCGGAGACCCAGAGAATCCATCAGCCCTCATCGGCGGATGCACCTTCGAAGACAGAAGCAAGATCGTTTACATCGACGAACTTGATGAGGAAGACAATGTAAACGTAAGATTGGACAAGGTCGCCAAGTACCACAACGGCGAAGCCATCATTCCGGAAGTTGAATGGTGCGGCGACGGAATCATCCTGTTGACCATGTGCATTCCGACACACGCCAGAGCCGCTGAAGCGGTCGCGCTGGAAATCGGCCACAAGCTTGGTCTTGAGGATCCAGTCGTTATCAGTAAGGAAGTTCTGCAGCCGGCAGAAGGTACCCGTGTCGAAATGAAGGGCAAAGTTCCATTCGACATCGATCCTTCCACCCTCGAGATCCCGGCACCACCGCATCACCAGTCAGATGCTGTTCTCTACAAAGAATTCGAAGAGCATCCAATGGTCGTTGTCTGCGGTACTGTCGGAAACGACGAACACTCCGTAGGACTTCGTGAGATCATCAACATCAAGCACGGCGGAATCGAGAAGTGGGGCGTCAAGGTCAACTACCTCGGCACCTCCGTCCCGGTCGAAAAGTTGGTCGACGCGGCTGTCGAGCTGAACGCGAACGCCATCCTGGCATCAACGATCATTTCACACGACAACGTTCACTATAAGAACATGAAGAAGATCAATGAGCTGGCCATCGAAAAGGGCATCCGTGACAAGGTCATCATCGCAGCAGGCGGAACGCAGGTAATTCCTGAAGAAGCTAGAGAAACCGGTATCGATGAAGGTTTCGGAAGAGATTCCCACGGTATCGACGTAGCAACCTTCCTCTGCGAAGAAGCAATGAGAAGACGTGGAGAAGAACCACCTGAAGTACAGGAAGTTATCTAACACAAAACCAATTTATAATCACACAGGGGCCGGCCATCAGGCCGGCCCTGATTATATCGAAAGGAACAACAATGAGAGTGGATGTATTAGTAGCTGAGATCGGCTCAACCACGACAGTAGTAAATGCATTCAAAGATATCGATACTGACAATCCCGTTTTCTGGGCGCAGGGACAGGCACCGACTTCCGTGCTGGAAGGCGACGTCAGAGTCGGCCTGCAGGGCGCCATCGATGATCTTTGCGCCAAAAAGGGAATCGACAGTCTGGAATACGACGAGATGCTGGCGACATCATCGGCAGCCGGCGGACTGAAGATGACCGTGCACGGGCTCGTCTATGACATGACGGCACGGGCGGCCAAAGAAGCCGCACTCGGAGCCGGCGGGATCATCCACTATGTAACAGCGGGAAAACTCCGCCGTACAGACCTTGCCAAGATCAAAGAGATCCAGCCGAACCTGATCCTCATCGCCGGCGGCGTCGACTACGGCGAACGGGACACGGCCCTCGACAACGCTGAGAAGATCCGCAGCCTCGGGCTGAAGACGCCGGTCATCTACGCCGGAAACATCGAGAACCAGGAAGAAATGGAATTGATCTTCGACGAGGAGTCCGGCCAAAAACTTTACAACGTCGAAAACGTCTATCCGAAAATCGACGACATGAACGTGGAGCCTTGCCGCAAAGTCATCCAGGATGCCTTTGAAGATCACATCACCAACGCACCGGGCATGGAACACGTCCGCGATATGGTCAACGGACCAATCATCCCGACGCCGGGCGCCGTCATGCAGTGTACAAAGCTTTTGCATGAGTGTCTGGGAGAAGTGATGGTCATCGACGTCGGCGGGGCGACGACAGACGTGCACTCCGTTTGCAGAGAGTCGGACAACGTCGCGCGCATTCTGACCGCGCCGGAACCGCTGGCGAAGCGGACCGTGGAAGGCGACCTGGGCGTATACGTCAACAGGATGAAAGTCATCGAGTCCATCGGTGAGGAGGAATTCCGCAAGAAAGCGGCGGAAGCGGGTTTTGATCCGGACAAGACGCTGGAGACCTACGTGGCCATCCCAAAAAACGAAGATGAATTCAAGCTGGTCGAGATGCTGACCGAGGAAGCCGTCATGAAGGCGGTCGAGCGGCATGCCGGCCAGATCCGATACATTTACGGCCCAAGCGGCAGAAGCACCGTCGCGGAGGGCAAAGACCTGACACCGGTCAAGTACATCGTCGGCACCGGCGGCGCGCTGACCCGGCTCCCGCACCGCGTGGAGATCATGGGGCGCATCCACCAGTACGACCAGACCGGCACGAAGCTCTTTCCGACGCATCATGCAAAAATCGCCGTGGATAACGACTACATCATGGCGTCGCTGGGTGTGCTCAGCGTGAAGCACCGGGAAGGTGCCATCAAGTTGCTCGAAAAGAGCCTCGGCTTCAAGTTCGAGAAACCGGAAGAAAACGAGTACGGTATCAAGTCAAAGGCCGCGCAGGGCGAACTGGCGGATGCAGCGGAACTGCCGGCGGCACTGGCTGACGCGGCGGCTGAGCTGGCCGAAAAGGACGCCAAGCGCGAGGAACTGATCAAGCACATCCTGGAATGTGAAGAGCAGGGCTACGACATGACCGCGTACAAGCTGGACCTCGGCCTGATCACCGAAGAAGAGGCGGAAGCCATCGAAGCCGCAAAGGCCAAAGAAGAAGGCGAGCGGATCATGGAAGAAGCGGCGGCGAAAGACCGGAAGATGGTCAGGGCCTGCGGATTCGGCGAGCTTGGAGAAGACGGCCGGCCGAAGTGCAACCGCGAGTGCCATATCTGTGCGCATGTCCATTGCCCGTTCCGGAATAAGGATTGAGTGAAAAAACAAATAGTATAACATGAAAAGACCGGGCCCCTTTTACCCGGTCTTTTCTCTCGTCATAATCATATTTACTATTGTGAGGAGGTGTATCCATTGGATGGAACACTTGAAGGCTGAATGTTAGGGAATGAGAAGAAGAAGTTTTTTTATTTGTTCCAGCCTTCGATGATATAGTAACCTCCGTTTATGTCAGAATGTTGCTTGTTATGTGATGATTGTATGAACATTTACGATCATATGAATTTTTTTAGTTTTCTCGCCAGGATCGTGGCGGCGGTGATTTTAAGCGCGTCGCCCGGCAGGAACGGGATCACACACGATACCATGGCTGCCGCAAAACCCGTGTGGGTGCTGATCATGAACCATGCGGTCCCCAGCGCGTAACATGCCGCCATTCCGCAGACCATTGCAAAGGCATAGGAGGCGACGGCGACGGCCGTGCTGCGTTCGGTGCGTGTCGCGGCGGCGATGATCAGGCCGATGATAAAGGCGGCCAGTATGTAGCCGATAATATATCCGCCCGTCGGTCCGGCCAAAACGCTGAGCCCGCCCCGGAATCCGGAAAAGACCGGCACGCCGACCGCGCCTGCCAGCGCATAGACCGTCAGGCTGAGCGGCCCGTATTTCGGGCCCAAAAGCGCACCGCAAAGGTACACCGCCAGCGTCCCCAGGTTGACCGGGACCGGCGTGAAGCCGAGCGGGATCGAAATCCATGAACAGACCGCGGCGATGGCAGCGAAGAGTCCGCAAAGCGCCATCATCGTGGTCTTGCTTTTTTGTGTCATTTGAACATTCACTCTAGTCGTTCTCCTTATCGATGGTCAAAGTCTATTTTGTTACAGCCGTATCGTGACTTCTCCGGTGGTCAGCGTTTCGCGCTCCCCGTTGGTGTACATGACGACCAGTCCTCCCGCATCGTCGATGGCCAAAGCCTTTGCAGGAACACCGCCGAGTTCGGATGTCGGGTCGCTGCGGTACGTCCCCTTGAAGACGCGGATGTCCTTGCCGAGCACCAGGCTCTTTTCCCGGTACAGGTCGAGGAACGCAGGGGATCCGCCGGCGATCTGCTCCGTGAATTCCAGCGTGTTCCGCAGCACTTCGGCGGCCAGCATCGAGATGGCGTTGGTGCTCGCCGGGATATTTCCGGAAGCGGCCGCGCGGGTCAGGTCGACGGCTCCGGCGGTTTGCAAAAGCTCCGGTGGGAAGCCGTCCAAACATGTATTGATGCCGATTCCGATGACGAGATTTTCGATCTGTCCGGACTCGAAATCGGTCATCGCCTCCGTCAGGATGCCGCATATCTTGCTGCCTTCAATATAAACGTCATTTACCCATTTGATACGGGCATCCTGGCGGCAAACGTCTTCAACGGCCGTTGCAACAGCTGCCGCTGCCGCAACGGTAACAAGCACCGACCGGCTGATGTCGAAGTCGGGCTTGATGATAATGCTCATGTAGAGTCCGCTTTCCGGGGAGAAAAAGCTCCTGCCGAGCCGGCCTCTGCCGGCGGTCTGGCGGGTGGCGATCACCGCGCATCCGCTGCGGGCCTTTTGCTCGAGAAGGAGACGCTTAGCCTGCAGGTTCGTGGAGTCGAGCTCGTCGTAGAGGAAGCACGTGTTGTCACGCAGGTGCGGCGGAAGCGCGTAACGGAGTGAGTCTTCCGTGATGGTTTCGTCCGCGACGGGCATCCGGTAGCCTTTGTTGGTGACGGCTTCGATGGTGCAGCCTTCGCTGCGCAGGGCGTTGATGGCTTTCCATACGGCGGCTCTGGAGACGCCAAGGGAGGCGGAGAGTTCTTCGCCTGAGATGTAGGTGCCTTTGTTGTCGGCAAGAGTTTGCCGGACTGCGTCTTTGACGGCCATGGGTGGCTCCTTTCCGGAAAGGGATAGCTTGCATGGTTGATTGTAAACCAGTGATGACAAATTGTCAACCATTGGGTGTGGCGGTTTGCGGGCGAGAGCGGCGGGCTCTGGAAGACCGAAATGAGAGATGCTTTACCGAATCTCCACCGATTCAACGTGATTAAGCTATTTGTGCGGGTTTTCGGTGGAAGAGAAAAGTGTTTTTGGACGACGAGTCCACCGAATCCAAAAGAAATAATACTAAATCGAAGATAGCGGTGGACGGCAGGGCAAGAAAAACAATAATTGTCCACCGAAAAAGGAGAGAAGGGTGATAAGATGTAAAGATCGGTGGACTAGTTATAAGGTCAGAGCGCAGATACTCCACCGATATGTTCTGAAAAGCGGATAAACAATTCAAACCGGTGGACTCATGGATAGAATGGGACTATGGGTAATCAAGGATGGCTTCTGCGGAGTTGCGCTTCGCACTCTGCCCGCCGCCCGTTACACTCTACCCGCCGCCCGCCGCAAAACCCTGCAAAAAAACGCTGAAATAATAATGTATACAAAGATTTTTATTGTTGAAAAGACAGCATTTATGAGATATAGTATTTGTGGTATGTTATGATTTGACAAAATATTAACGAACCAATATCCAAAATACTTAAGGAGGCTATTTTAATGAACAAGCTTGAGCAGCTCCTCGAGAAAAAAGCTCATCTCGCAATGGGCGGAGGAGAGAAAAGAATCGAGTCACAGCATAAGAAAGGTAAACTGACGGCTCGAGAAAGACTGAACATTCTGTTCGACAAGGACACTTTCGTTGAAGTGGACACTTTCGTTAAAAACAGATGCCCGTTTTATGGAATGCCGGAGAAGGACATGCCGGGTGACGGTGTTGTAACCGGCTATGGACAGATCGACGGAAGACTGGTATTTGCTTTTGCGCAGGATTTCACCGTTGGCGGAGGATCACTGGGCGAATACCATGGTGAAAAGATCGTTAAAGTACAGGGTCTGGCCCTGAAGATGGGCGCTCCGATGGTCGGTCTGCAGGACTCCGGCGGAGCCAGAATCGAAGAAGGCGTTGCACCGCTTTCCGGATTCGGTAAGATCTTCCACAACAACACGATCTCATCCGGCGTTATTCCGCAGATTTCCGTAATCATGGGACCATGCGCAGGCGGAGCCGTTTATTCACCGGCGATCACCGACTTTATCTTCATGGTCGACCAGACATCCCAGATGTTCATCACCGGCCCGAACGTCATCAAGACAGTAACTGGCGAAGTCGTAACTTCCGAACAGCTGGGCGGAGCCAGAACGCATAACACCATCAGCGGCGTAGCGCACTTCATGGGCGCCAACGACGAAGAGACCCTGATGATGGTAAGAGAGCTTCTGACTTATCTGCCATCCAACAATAAGGAAATGCCGCCGGTCTATGAATGCACGGACGATGTCAATAGACTCATCCCTGAATTCAACACGATCATTCCGGACAATCCGAACAAGGCATACGACATGTACGACATCATCCGCGGGATCGCTGATGACGGCAAGATCTTCGATGTCATGCCGATGTACGCGAAGAACATCATCACATGCTTTATCAGAATGGCCGGATCGACGGTCGGCGTCATTGCGAACCAGCCGGCAGTCGGCGCAGGATGCCTGGACATCAACGCATCCGATAAGTCAGCCAGATTCGTCAGAAGATGTGACGCGTTCAACATTCCTGTCCTGACGATCGAAGACGTTCCTGGATTCCTGCCTGGAACCAACCAGGAATACGGCGGAATCATCCGCCACGGCGCGAAGCTGCTGTACGCTTACTGTGAAGCCACCGTTCCTAAGGTAACGATGATCCTCAGAAAAGCATACGGTGGTGCATACATCGCCATGTGTAACAAAGAGCTGGGATCAGATATGGTTCTGGCTTGGCCATCCGCGCAAATCGCTGTAATGGGTGCGGAAGGAGCAGTTAACATCATGTCCTCCGTTAAGGCGGAACTGAAGGAAGCAGAAGATCCGGAAGCTCTGAGAAAGCAGAGGATCGACGAGTACGAAGAACTGTTCAACAACCCTTACTATGCAGCTGGCCTCGGCTACGTCGATGACGTTATCGAACCGGCGACGGCGAGACAGAGAATCATCAGCGCGCTGGATATGCTCAAGACAAAGAGAGAAACGTTGCCGCCTAAGAAGCACGGCGACATTCCACTCTAGGGAGGTGACAGCATGAGTTTAATGGAACAGTTTTCGGATCCGAGTCTGATCACGAATCTGACATTCGGTGAAAAGATGCTGGCCTCCACGATAACCATGATCATGGGTCTGGGTATCACATTCACGATCCTGATCCTCATCTGGATCTTCATCGCGATCATGGGTAAGTGCATGGACATAGCGAGCAAGCCTAAGACAAAGGCTGCAGAACCGGCGCCTGCCGCAGCAGTCGCTGAGAGCGCACCGGTCGAAGCTGCAGCTGAAACTTCCGACGAAAGCCTGGTCGCAGTCATCGCGGCAGCTATCGCGGCATACGAGGGGGCCAACGCGAGCAACCTGGTAGTCCGAAAGATAACCAGACTTTCCGGCGATCAGACCCCATGGGGCAACTTCGCTTTGGAAGACAGGCTCGAAACCAGGAAGTTTTAGCACAGTATAGGAAATAATCGAAAGGAACAGATAACCATGAAAAAATATAATATCACTGTAAACGGAACAACATATGCAGTAGAAGTTGAAGATTTAGGCGGAGCCCCAGCTCCGGCAGCCGCTTCCTATGCAGCTCCTGCACCGGCAACAGCACCGGCAGCAGCTCCTGCTCCGGCCGCAGCGCCAGCAGCAGCTCCAGCACCGGCAGCAGCTCCAGCAGCAGGCGGTGCAGCAAGCATTACAGCGCCAATGCCAGGAACCGTTCTGGATGTTAAGGTAAGCGAAGGCCAGGCCGTCAAGGCTGGCGAAGTCGTTCTGATTCTGGAAGCGATGAAGATGGAAAACGAGATCTCCGCTCCTTCAGACGGAACAGTTGATAAGATCGTCGCATCAAAGGGTGCTTCCGTCAACTCCGGCGACGTTCTGATCACACTCAAATAGTGTATAGTATTTTGGATTTAGGATAGAAAAAGAGGATGGGACAACGGACAGCGTTTTAGTCCCATCCTCTTGACATTTTGCGATGGCGACTGCCGGGGAGGCAGCGGCGAAGCGGAGGTGTGACTATGTTATTAGCATTTGATGTTGGAAACACGAACATTGTTCTCGGTGTATTCAAAGATGGTAAAATGGTTACCAATTGGAGAATGGAGACCGATAACCGCAAGAGTGCGGATGAATACGGAATGATCATCCATCAGCTCTTTGCCTATGAAAATCTGGATTTCAAAGAAGTAAAAGACGTTATCATTTCGACGGTCGTCCCGTCCATTCTATATACTCTGCAGCACTTGTCACAGAAGTATTTCAATACGAGAGCGATCGTCATCGGTCCGGGGATCAAGACCGGGCTGATCGTAAAGTACGATAATCCGAAGCAGGTCGGCGCAGACCGGATCGTAAACGCGGTCGCTGCGCACGCCAAATATGGCGGACCGCTCATTGTAATAGATCTTGGTACAGCGACGACGTTCTGTGCCATCACTGAAAACGCCGAATACATCGGTGGAACCATCGCACCGGGCTTGAAGATCTCATCCGACGCCCTGTTTGAAAAGACGGCGAAACTGCCAAAGGTCGAATTGGAAGAACCTGGCCACGTGATCTGCCGCAACACCATCAACAGCATGCAGTCTGGTCTGGTCTATGGACACATGGGCCTCATCGAGTTCATCGTCAGGAAGATGAAGCAGGAACTGGTCGAGTACTGCACGGAAAATGGCAACCCGATCAAAGAAGAAGACATTCAGGTCATCGCCACCGGTGGCCTGTCGGCCATGATCGACAAAGGCGTCGATTGCATCAATGTGGTCGATAAGCTGCTGACGCTGGACGGTCTGGAGATCATCTACCGCAAAAACAAAAAGTGCCGTAAGCGCGCTTCGGAAGAGGAGATCCAGCAGGACGCCCTGATGTATGAGGGAAAACTCTAAGCGAAAGGGCAGTCCCAACAATAACACAGAGGGAGAGTATAAAGCGATGTCGGACAAAACGCTGAAAATCGGCGCGCTCCAACTGAATAACCCGTTCCTGTTGGCTCCGCTGGCGGGAATCACAGACAAAGCAATGAGAAGCCTTTGCGCGAGCGCAGGGGCTTCTTTGACGTATACCGAAATGATCAGCGCGAAGGGCCTCTGGTATGGTGACAAGAACACGCGGCGGCTTCTGGACATCAGCCCGATCGGCGACGAGGCCGGCGATCCGTTCTCTTCATCAGCAAAAGACTTCGCGCCTGCTCGCTGTTCGGCTGGCAGATCGGATTTCCCGGTGGCGTTCCAGCTCTTCGGCAGCGAGCCGGAGATCATGGAACGCGCCGCCATGAGCCTGGCACTGGGGAAATGGATGAAGCGCGGCGAATTCCTCGAGGATGTGGCAGAAGATGCGCCGGCCGGTGAGTATACTAGCGGTCCTGCGGCCAACGGTCCGACGATTCCGGCGCTGCTCGATCTGAATGCCGGCTGTCCTGTTCCGAAAATCGTCCGCAACGGCGAGGGCTCCGCGCTCCTCAAAGACCCGGATAAGCTCTACGACGTCGCTAGCGCAATGGTGCGCGGCGTCCGGGCAGCGCACGAGGAACTGGCAGCGCAGCGATCCGAATCGTTGCTCCTTCCCGTGACCGCCAAGATCCGTATGGGTTTTGAGCGGGGAGAAAACAACGCCGTCGAATGTGCAAAAGTCTTAGAGGCCGCCGGCATTTCCGCCATCACGGTCCACGGCAGGACGCGTGAGCAGTATTACGACGGCAGAGCCGATTGGCAGGCCATCGCCGATGTGAAGCGGGCCGTCCGCATCCCGGTCATCGGGAACGGAGATATCTATTCCGGAAGTGACGCGCTTCGGATGATGTACGAGACGGGCTGTGACGGAGTCATGATCGCCCGCGGTGCGCTGGGCAATCCGTGGATCTTTGAAGAAGCCATCGCGATGTGGGAGGCGCGCAATGCGGACGTGCAAGCTGATTACGTGCCGCCGACCCAGAATCAGCGGATCGAAATGCTTTTGCATCATCTGAATCTGGTCATCGCAGACAAGGGCGAGAAGATCGCCGTCAAGGAAATGCGCAAGCACATCGCCTGGTACACCAAGGGCATGCGCGGCGCAACGGCAGTCCGCCGGGCCGTCAACAACATCGACGAAGCGGAACCGATGAAGCGGGAGATCCGCCGCCTGGTGCGGTAAAAAACCGCCGGTTTACGAACCAGCGGTTTTGTATTCTCAATCCTTTTATTGTTATAAACTCTTTAGAACGAAATCTTCGATGTGTTCTTCCAGATACCCATCTTCTCAGCCTCTTTGATGAGGTCGTCCCGGAAGTCAGGATGCGCGATGTTGATCAGCAGTTCTGCACGCTCCCAGGTGTTTTTGCCCTTCAGGTTGGCAATGCCGTATTCCGTTACAACGAAGTTGGTCGCGGTTCGCGGCGTCGTGATGATGCTTCCAGCCGGAAGGAGCGGGCTGATCAGTGATACCCGCGTGCCGTCCTTCAAGACTCTGGTGGACGGTGTGCAAAGGAAGCTTTTGCCTCCCTTTGACGCGTAAGCACCCAGTACGAAGTCCAGTTGTCCACCGGTTCCGGAAATCTGCTGCGTTCCGGCCGATTCGGAACAGACTTGTCCGTAGAGGTCGACCTGGATGCAGCTGTTGATGGAAATGAAGTTCCGGATTTTTGCGACCGTTGTAATGCTGTTGACGTAGTCTACCGGTGCGCTGCAGCAAATCGGGTTGTCGTCGATAAAGTCATACAGACGTTTCGTGCCGCCCGCAAACGTATAGACGGCCTTTCCTTTATCGACAGGTTTGTTACCGGTCAGCTTGCCTGCTTCGAACAGATCCACGTAAGCATCCACGAACATCTCGGTGTGCGCGTTGATGTTTCTTACATCGGAGTCAGCCAGCATTGACCCGATACATCCAGGAAGGGCGCCGATTCCCAATTGCAGCGTACTGTGGGAATCGATCTGCGATACAACGTATTCTGCGATATATTTGTCGATCTTTGTCGGTTCTTTGTTGATCAGTTCATCCATCGGAGGGTTGGATCCCTCGACGACATAGTCGATGCCGTAAAGATTGAGCTGTGTTTGGTGACCGTGCGCGATCGGCATGTTTTCATTTACTTCGACGATGACTTTCTTGGCGCTCTTGATAACGCCCCAGATATCCGCGACCTGCGGTCCGATATTGAAGTTGCCGTGCTTGTCCATCGGCGCGACCTGGAACATCGCGAAATCCACGCCGCTGTCGTTATGCTGCCAGTAGACCGGCAGTTCATTGAACATCATCGGGATATACCAGCATCTGCCGGCTTTGCTCATCTCACGGTCAAATACGCTGAAGTGAGGAGACGCGAAACGCACCTGATCATTGCTTTCGGTGGCGAGGAACGTTTCAAACGGTTTGTTCCGCACGCCCACGGTACTGATGATCTCAACATTTTTCAGTTCGTGCGCCCGTTTGGCCAACGCCTTATCGATATCCTTGACCGTGCCGAGCCCCAATCCGAAGTGGATACGGCTGTTGTTCGGCACCATTTCCGCGGCACGTTCCGCGGTGATCAGTTTCTTCTGATATTCCTGTGCAAGAAGAGAAGTTCTATACATGGACAAACCTCCAGAAATAATGTTTTTCTAATGTTACGTCTATTTTATCACGCAAGAGGGAAATGTAAATAGAAAATTGTTATTAATTTAACAACAAACTTCAAAAACTCTCCGGACCGAGCCTCCGGAACCCACCGCGCCGGCTTCATCCGCACTTTCATGCAAAGCCCTAAAGCCCGCGAACCGTGTAACCGCAACAGTCCACATGGTTATACAAAAGATTTTCAAAAAAGTTCCGGAAAGTAGTTGACAAACAATATTATACGACGTATAGTATTAAACAAGAAATAACATTGCAAGGTTATTGGGAGCCGTTATTGATCAAGAAAGGAGGCGCACATGGCGTTCAAAATTGAATCCAGTCTGCTTGATGCATGCGCCCTCGCCATTCTACACAGAGGGGACACATACGGGTATGAGATTACTCAGGAGATGAAGAAAGCGATCGTAATTTCAGAATCAACGCTGTATCCGGTCCTGCGAAGACTGCAGAAAGAAGAACTTTGCATGACGTACGATCAGCCGTATCAGGGCAGAAACAGAAGATATTACTCGATTACACCAAAAGGGGAAGCGAAGCTAAAGGAATATGTCAAGCAGTGGAATGACTACCGGAACGCGATCCAGAAGCTGTTGGACGGAGAAGAAGAAAATGAAAGGGGTGCAGGCGATGAATAGGCAGGAATTTATTTTGACATTGCGCAAAGAGCTTTCAAAATTACCGCCTGAAGAAATCGTTGCGGCAACAGAGTTCTTTGAAGAATGTTTTGAAGAAGCAACCATAGGATTAGATGAGGAAGAGAGAATCAAGGAAGAGCAGAGGCTCATCAATGAGTTCGGCAATCCGAAGCGCATCGCGGCGCAGGTCAAAGCGGATTACGCAGCAAGGCTTTTGAACGGAGACGAAACGATCCTGGACAAACAGCCGACGGTGAAGAAAAAGCTTTCGGCAGTTTGGTGGGTCGTCATCGGGATCTGCTCAGCACCGGTCTCGATCCCGATCGCGATCGGCATCATCTGCGTCGCAATCGGACTGGTCGCCGTGATCATTGAGATCTACGCGGGCATCATCGGCGCCGGAGTCGCGTCGATCGGCGGCATCGTTCTGGGATGTGTATTCCTGTCAAGCTCCGCCGCAACCGGCATCATGGTCATCGGCGGAGGGCTTCTCGGACTCGCGATCTCGGCAGCCGCTGCAGTCGGCGCGTACATCGGGACCAAAGCACTGGTACGGGCCATCGCCAGGACCGCGAAAACGCAAAACGCCAAGCGTAAGAGAAAAAAGTACGCGAAGATGGAACAGGCCGGCGAAAAGGAAGCCGTCTGGGTCCGCACCGACGATGAGGGTTTTGCAGAAGCGGAAGCGGACGAGACGGACGAGTGGATCACGCTGGAGCTTCCGGAGGAACCGGCAGTTGTAACAGAGCCAGTGGCAGCGGAAGGGGAACCTCAGGTAGAAGGGGGTGAAGTGAGATGAAGAGATTGAAGGTATTTTTCATAACGTGTGCGGCAGTAGCACTGGTCGGGCTGGTCATGCTCGTAGCCGGCGCCAGCACAGGGGGCGTTGAGGGATTTGACGCTGTGGCGGCAGATCACGACTGGATCAGCGGCAGCCCGGGAGCCCGGGCGAGCGTCGAACAAAACGATCTGGAATTTGAGAACATCGAAGCGATCGGCTACATGGACGTCGTCATTGTCGGCGAACGCTACTACAACGATATGGCTGATGAGTACGAGCTTGGAACGATCACCGAGCCGAAGGCGGGAACCGTCATCGCGCTGTTCGGCAGCAATCTGGAAGAGCCGGACTTCAAGGTGGAAGGAAAAACGCTGAAAATCAACGCGCCGGAAATCGAGCAGGATAAGATCACGCTGAACTTCTCTTCGGAGGATGTGTATCCGACGGTCATCGTGTTCTGCCCGGACAAAGAACTGAAGTCCATCAAGTTGAATTCTTCAATCAGTGATGTTGAGATGAAGGGGATCTCATTTAAGTACGCGGACATCGCCAACAACACCGGCGACGTCGACGCTGAAAACATCACTAGTCAGGGGATAAAGATCATCAGCGATACCGGTGATGTCGAACTGTCAGGGGATTTGAGAGGAACAACCGACGTGAGCATCGAAACAGGGGACGTCGAAATCGACACAGCATTGCCTTTGGACAAATACACGATGAACCTTAAGACCGATACCGGAGAAATCGGCATCGGCGAAGGGGAAATCGAAGACGATGATTTTGAGGGGTATGAATATACACAGGACGGCGGCGAGGATGAGCTGATCATCCGGACGAACACCGGCGACATCGAAATCGAACAGATGGCCGGAGGCGTATCGCTGTAAAAAAATAATAGCCAATACTTGAAAACCCGGGCGGGCCGAAACGGTTTGCCCGGATTTTTGTATATGCAAAGTTCCCAAATTGCGATACACTGAAAGGGAGGTGCTAGGAATGGACCAGATAAGAATTGCACTGATCGGATACGGGAACGTGGGGCAGGCTTTTGCACGGATGCTGGAAAAAAGACGGGAGTATATCAGAGAGACCTTTGATACGGATCCGGTCGTTACGGCGATCTGCACCCGCAGCAAGGGCGGGATACTGCAGCCGGCGGGAGCAGGCGGCATCGATACGGCGCGCGTGACGGACGATATGTTTGACAAATTAATCGACGCGATCAAGATCATCGATTTCGGCGAGTACGATGTGATGATCGAACTGACGCCGATCAACATCATGACGGGAATGCCGGCGACGAGACACGTTGAGAGGGCTTTGCAGAGAGGCAAACACGTCATCACGGCGAACAAAGGGCCGATTGCCTGGGCGTACCGCGAGCTGCGGGATAAGGCGGAAGAAAACGGCGTGCAGTTTCTGTATGAAGCAACGGTCATGGACGGCGTGCCGGTCTACAATCTGACCCGCGAAACGATGATGGGGTGCCGGATCACGGAAGTCAGCGGCATCTTCAACGCCACGACGAACTTCATCCTGACGGAAATGGAGAAAGGGATCGATTTTGAAGAAGCGGTCGAGGAAGGCCGCCGCCAGGGATTTGTGGAGGCGGACCCTGCCATGGACGTCGACGGCTGGGATGCGGCTGCCAAACTGACAGCCTTGATGAACGTGCTGATGGATGTGCAGATCACGCCGACGGAAATCGACCGGGAGGGAATCGGACATATCACGAAAGAGGATCTGGATGCGGCCGCCGAGCAAGGAAAGAAGATCAAATTGCTCTGCCAGGGCCGGATGGAAGAAGACGGGGACACGGGAATCCTCAAACCGGTTGGCAGCGTAAAGCCGACCCTCGTCGATCAGGACAGCCTGCCGGCCATCATGGACGCGACCTCATCTTATGTATCGATCATGACGGACCTCATGGGCGGCGTCACCGTCATCGAGGAACCGTTCGAGCCGGAGATCGACCACACGGCGTACGGCGTCCTCAGCGATCTGCTCCGGATTTTGAACGATACGAAGATCAAATAGTGGGAAACCGACGAACGCCGAATTGAATAACCGTATGAAAAAACCCGGGCCGCAGGCTTTGTGAAAGCTGCCGTCCGGGTCTTTGTTTGCAATGAATGCTCTGCTTCTAGCCCCAGAGTTCCTCGTCGCTCGGAACGTGGTTGTCCGGCATGAAGCGGGCGATTCTGGAAACGTTCATCAGGTGCGTGTAGTTCAGATTCTCGGAGATGGAGTTGTGGCCCCATGATCCGCAGCCCAGCGTGTTCGTCGGGTTCAGTCCGTTGAAGTAGGAACCGCCGGTGCTGTTGGAACTGCACTGGTTGATAACGAATCTGGATACACAGAGGCTTTCGCCGATTTTGGCGATGTGCTCTTCGCTGTCGCTGTGGAAGGAAACGGAGTGGCCCTTGCCGTCTCGTTCCAGATTCTCGGACGCGATGCGGATCGCGTCGTCGAGGTCTTTATATGGGTATGCGCTGATGACCGGCGCCATCTTTTCACCGCCCAGCGCGTCCGTTGCGCCGGTGCCGTCAGCAACGGCGACGATGACTTTTGTATCTTCCGGAATCGTGATGCCGGCCAGTTCTGCGACTTTCTGGCAGGACTGTCCGACGGAGTGCCGGTTCGTCTTCCCATCTTCAAAGAGCGCGCCGCGGACCTTCTCCAGTTCGTCTTTATCCCTTACGACGTAACCGCCGTTCGCTTCGAATTCCGCCATGATGGCGTCGAAGTCTTTCTCCGGACAGATAACGGACTGCTCCGCGGAGCAGATGATGCCGTAGTCATAGGAACGTCCCTTGATGATCTTCGGAACAGCTTCTTTGAAATCGTATCCTTCGTCGATGATGCATTGCACGTTGCCTGCGCCAACGCCGAGCGCCGGTCTGCCGGAACTGTAAGCCGCGTTGACCATTCCAGGACCGCCGGTCGCGACGACGACGTCAGCACTGGAAATCAGGTTCTTCGTGTTTTCTCTGGAATGCTCGCCCAGAATCTGGATCAGGTTTTCCGGCATTCCGATCTCCGCCAGCGCCGCGTTGATCATTTCGACTGTCTTCGTGCTGCACTTAACGGATTTGTGGTGCGGTGTGATGATGATCGCGTTTCCGCACTTCAGCGCGAACATGGAGTTGCTCATTGGTGTTACGATCGGGTTCGTGCAAGGCGTGATCGCTGCAACGACGCCCATCGGCTTGGCAACTCTGGTGATACCGGTCGTTTCATCGGTGTCGAGGATCCCGCGGGACTTCTTGCCGCGCAGGTTGTTCCATACGATGCCGGCTTTCTGCCGGTTCTTCGCGTACTTGTCTTCAACGTTGCCCATGCCGGTCTCTTCGACGGCGATCTCAGCCAGGTAGCGGGCGTTCTCATAAACAACTCTGCCCATCGTCTGAACGGCCTTGTCGACCTCTTCCTGACTCATTTTCTCGAATTCCGCCTGCGCCTTGCGGGCACGCTCGATATAACCATCAATATACTCTTTACTATCCATCTAACTTCCTCCTATACTGCATAGTCACAGTTCACTACAGTATCGATTATAACGCTCCGATTTCGGCGATTCAAGGGCATCAGTCAATACAAAGCCCCGAGGGATTGCATTTAAATTGTTCTGGTTGCTCATGTCGGAAACAGTTTCGCCCGTTCCGATGGCAGATGTTAACGAAAACCGGTCGGGACAGCTTTTTTTCGTTAGTACTAAGCGTTTCGCAATCATGGTGAGCGGTCCGCAGTCCGTAAAGAGGAACAAGCGCTTGACTAATTGGAAATATATGGTAATATAACAAAAGAGGTATTAAGGGCGATGATGATCATTATCAAGATAGCATGTTCCATATTGGTCGGGTTCTTTGCCGGGCCGGCTGCTGTGTTCGTGTTCAACCGGCTACCGGCAAAATGGCTGTGCGATTACGGCGAGACGCCGTCACAGGAGCTGACGGATCCCAACGTAAAGCGCATCAAGGAGAATCCGTGGCGGTGGGTATACGCCGTCGGGTTCATTTGCCTTTGCATAAGACTGTCGCTGGCGAATCTGTTCTCGGCGGATCTGGCGTTGACGCACCTGGATCCGGGGCAGGGGATTCCGCCGAACCTGATGATCGACCCGCTGTCGGACCTGGACTGCGCGCAGTTGGCACTGGCCGGGCTGATCACCTGCTGGCTGCTGCTGATCATCAGCCTGGCGGACCTGAAATTCCAGATCATTCCGGACCAGTTCGTGATTCTGCTGGCGCTTTCCGCGATCGGATTCATCCCGTTCCACCCGGGCGGACTGTATGATCCGCTCATCGGCCTCGCCATCGGCGGGGGATCCATGCTGGTACTGGCGGGCATCGGCGCGCTGGCCAAAAAAGAAATGATCGGATTCGGCGACGTGAAACTTTGCGCGGCGCTGGGTCTCGTTCTGGGAACGCGCGGCACGATCGCCGTGATGATTCTGGCGATCCTGGCGGCGGGCATCTACGCGGCCGCCGGTCTCGCGGCGCGGAAACTGAAGCGCGACGACCACCTCCCGCTGGGGCCATTCCTCTGCGGGAGCGCGATGGCATACATCTTCATCGCCATGTGGTAGAGGTATAACAGGATGGGCAATGGACGTTGCCCATTTTTTAATATTAGGGTATAATCAAATGGAATATGAGCAAAAATATACTTCTGACAATCGCATATGACGGCTCCGCGTTCCACGGCTGGCAAAAGCAGCCTGGCGAACGCACCGTGCAGGGGCACTTGGAGCGGACCATGTCGCAGCTGTTTCGGCGCGAGATCCTACTGAGTGGGACCAGCCGCACCGACGCGGGGGTCCACGCCCTCGATCAGAAAGCGACGTTCCTATCGGAGCTCAACGTGCCGACTGAGAAACTGCCGCTGATCATCAACAACGCCCTTTGCGGCGAAGAGAAGGGGCCGTTTGCAAAATCCCCTGTGCGCATCCTCGATGCGCAGGAGATGCCGGAGGATTTCCACGCCCGGTTCAGCTGCAAAGGCAAGAAGTATATCTATCGGATCCGCGACGGCGCGACGAATGGCCGGTCCATGGTCTTTGACCGGAATTACGTCTACTACGTTGACAGGAAACTGGACACCGGCGCCATACAGGAAGCAGCGGCGTATCTGAAAGGGACCCACGACTTCAAGTCCTTTGAGGCGTCCGGCGGCAACCCGCGGGAGACGACGGTGCGGACGATCTTTGACGCGAAAGTCACGACAGGGCAAACGCCGAACAGCGAGATCCGGCTGCACATCAGCGGCGACGGATTTCTCTACAATATGGTCCGGATCATCACAGGAACACTGGTGGAGATCGGACAGGGCAAACGCGATCCGCAGGATATGGATCGGATCATAGAAGCGAAAGACAGGCAGGCAGCCGGCTTCACGGCGCCGCCGCACGGACTGTATCTGGCAAAAGTATATTACGAAATGCCAATAAACGATTAGATGACTGTTCATTGAGGAGAGAACCATGAAAATCGACAACAGACCAAGCTGGGATGAGTACTTTATGGAAATGGCGGAAGTGACCGCGAAGCGTTCCACATGCCTCCGCAGACAGGTGGGCGCGGTGATCGTGCAGGACAAGCACATCATCGCCACCGGCTACAACGGTGCGCCGAGAGGCATCGCGCACTGCGGAGAGCGGGAAGAAGGATGCCTGCGCGAGCAGCTGGGGATCCCGTCCGGCGAGAAGCATGAGCTTTGCAGAGCGCTCCACGCGGAGCAGAACGCCATCATCCAGGCCGCGACGCTCGGACAGAGCGTAGAAGGCGCGACGATCTATGTGACGAACCAGCCTTGCGTGATCTGCGCGAAGATGCTGATCAACGCGGGCATCGAGAAGATCATCGTCAAAGAAGGCTATCCCGATGAGCTGGCTGTCGAGATCCTGGAAGAAGCCGGGATCAAGATCGTGATGTTAGGAGAATGATTTGACAGCAACGAGTTTTGAACTTTGGGCACCGCTCATTGTTGCCGGGCTGATCTCAGCGGCGATCACGCCGCTGGCCATCCTGATCGCTCCGAAGATCGGGGCGATGGACATCCCGAAAGACAACCGGAGGGTGCACAACAAACCGATGCCGCGGTTCGGCGGTATCGCAATATTCGTGGGGATGATGGCATCCTGGGCGATCTTTGCCGAAAAGACGCCCGGCATTTATGGTGCCATGGCCGGCTGCACGATCATCTACGTTCTAGGCGCGATCGACGACCTGAAGAACATCAAGCCACTCGTCAAATTCGGCGGGCAGGTGCTCGCGGCAGCGGTGGCGTTCGGAATGGGCCTGCGGATCCAGTTCATCACAAACTGGTTCAGCGGCGGGAACATGATCTTCGGCGACGTGGCCTGCTGCATCATCACCATCCTGTGGCTGGTCGCCATCACCAACGCGGTCAATCTGATCGACGGATTGGACGGCCTGGCGGCAGGAATCGCGGCGATCTCGGCGCTTTGCTTGGCTTACGTTGCGTACATCCACGGGCAGTACCTGCCGACCATCGCGATGATGGTCGTCGCCGGTGCAGCGCTCGGATTTTTGCCGTTCAACTTCAATCCTGCAAAAATCTTCATGGGCGACGGCGGTTCGCAGCTTCTGGGCTTTGCGATCGCGGCTGTCTCCATCACCGGCGCGGTCAAGAGCGCGACCCTGGTCGTCGTTCTCATTCCGGCGCTGGTACTTGGCCTGCCGATCTTCGATACGTTGATGGCCATCGTTCGGAGAACGGCGCGGCATCAGTCCATCGGTACGGCGGACAAGGAACATCTGCATCACAAAATTCTCAAAGCCGGCTTCGGCCAGCGCAGAGCGGTTCTTCTGATGTACAGCGTCAGCGGGATCATGGGCATCATTGCGGTACTGTACAGCCGGGGCCTGTATGTGGAATGCATCGGGTTGCTGGCCATCGCCGTCATGGTCGTGGGCGTTCTGCTGACCGATACCGGACACAATAAGGTACGGATCAGAGGTATGCGTCTGATCCGGGAGGACCTTTCCGAAAAAGACCGGAAAAACAGCAGAAGGTAGGACAGGACAGAGTCCTTGAAATATAGAGTATTATGAAACAGCAGAACGAGACCTTGAACACGGTCGACAACCGGAAACTGCTCAAGAGCGTCTTTGTTGTTGCGGGACCGATCGCGCTGCAGAGCCTGATCGCATCCAGTTTGAATCTTGTTGACAACCTTATGATAGGTGCCTTGGGAGAGGTGGCACTGAACGCAGTAGGCGTGTCAGTCCAGCTCTTCTTTGTTTACTGGATGTTCGTATTCGGGTTTGTCAGCGGGTCCGCGACATTCATGGCGCAGTTTTTTGGTGCCCGTGATTTCGTCAACATCCGGAGAACCACCGGATTCGCGTTTTGCGTTGTCTTTGGCATGGGAGTGCTGTTCTTCTGCGCTGCCATGATCTTCCCGCAGTACGTTCTGCGGATCTTTACCAAATACCCGGAAGTCATCGCTACCGGAATCCCGTACGTGCGGACGGGGGCATTCACTTTCCTGCTGATCCCAATCACGCAGTCGCTGACCGTCGCGCTGCGGTCGACGCAGCAGACGCACCTGCCGCTGATTGCCAGCGTCACAGGGCTTTGCATGAACACGTTCATGAATTACTGCCTGATCTACGGGAAGTTCGGGTTCCCGCGCCTGGAAGTGCAGGGCGCGGCATTAGCCACCGTCATCTCCCGTTGTGTGGAACTGGGGTTGGTCCTGTTCTTCATCTTTGGCAGGAACAATATCCTCAAAGGGCCGATCCGGGAATTCTTCGGATTCCATCAGGAGCTGGCGAGGCGGATCGTCCGGAACGCGCTGCCGACCACCATCAACGAAACCATGTGGGGATTGGGCACATCGCTGTATGTGGCTGCCTTTGCACGGATCAGCATTTCCGCCGGCGCTGCGATACAGGCCTGCAATACGATCAACAGCTTGTTTTCACTGGCGGCGTTCAGTGTCGGGGACGCGGTTCTGATCCTGGTCGGGCAAAAGCTCGGAGAAGGAGAGAAGGGGATGGCGTTCGAAATGGCTAAGAAACTGACGGCCCTGGCTGTGATCATCGGTTTCATTCTCGGCGGGCTGACGATCCTGTTCGGGAAACCGATCCTGAGTCTCTTTGATTTCACGGCGGCCGGCGCGGAAGACGCCTGGCTGATACTGCTCGTCTATGCGGCGTTGCTTTGGCTGGATGTGTACAATGCGACCATCGTAACGGGCGTTTTGCGGTGTGGCGGCGACACGCGGTTCGCCATGTTCACGGAGGTGGGGACCGTCTGGCTGATCGGCGTGCCGCTGGCATTTCTGACGTCGCTCGTGCTGGGATGGCCGATCTATCTGGCGGTGCTGGCGGTCAAAACGGAGAATCTGGTCAAGTCCGTTTTCCTGACATTGCGCTTCCGCAGCCGCAAGTGGCTGAACACCGTGATCGAAGGGCTATAGGCCCATTATCCGTCAATTCGTAAACTATTCTGAAAACGGTTGAAAAATACACTAAAAAGGTGTATTATTTAACTCAATATAAACAATCATTTTTCGAGAAAAAGATATGACAGAATTCAGAAATGAAATCATCGTTTATGCGTGCATAATGGCCGCTGTAGCTGAGATCATATCGCTCTTCGTCATTGGTCCGGATCCTTACTTTGTTCTCGGGCTGGTGATTGGGACGGCGATCTCGATCATCGGGTTCATCATTCTGGTGCGCACAGGTCAGGTTCTCATGGATGACAAGAGAAAAAAGCCGGTCATTCTCGGCTATATTCTCAGAATCTTTCTGTATGGTGTATCTTTTCTTTTCTGCATTCGGCTCAGTCTTCGCTCAGGATGTGGGTGCGGATGCGGATTCATTACCGTACACTTTGGAATCTTATTCCTGTATGGCATTGTGTATCGATTCATTAAGAAAAAGAAGAATCCGCTCAATGACTGGATCGGGCCGAAAGAATGGAACGATCTTAGTGTGTACGATGATGAGGACGATGACTGGTAAGGAGGTGACAGAATGGAATTAGGGCCACGAGTCATATTCTCAATCGGGTCTGTTAATATTACCGAGACAGTATGTTTCACGTGGATTTTGAGCATTCTGATTCTGATCTTCGCGTTTGTTGCCACGCGCAACATGCAGAAGATACCGCATGGAGCTCAGAATGTGGCCGAGTTGATCGTCGGCTTCATTTACAACATGGTAAAAGATGTTATGGGCGATGTGAGCGAGCGGTTCGCGCCGTATATGGGGACGCTGATCTCATTCCTGGCAATTGGAAGTATGCTAGGGCTGCTAGATCTGCGGCCGGTCACGGCGGACCTGAACTGCACCGCACCGCTGGCGCTCGTCACTTTTATCATGATCCATTACAATGCGGTGAAAGCACAGACGGCATTAGGGTACATCAAAGAACTTTCTTCGCCGTACGCGTTCATGCTCCCGCTGAACATCATCAGTGACAGCATGTTCCCGGTAACACTGGCCTGCCGAATCTTCGGCAACATTCTGGCCGGCGTTATCATCATGACGCTGGTATATGGCGGACTGAAGACGTTATCCACTTTGATGATTCCGGTTCCGTTCCTGCAGATCGCATTGCCGCTGCCGCTGAACTTCTGGTTCGATATGTTCGAGCCGATTCTGCAGGCATACATCTTTACGATGCTGACGATGGTATTCATTGACAACGGAAGACATCCGGTCGAAAGCGACTGATAACAGACGAGTGAAACAATAATTAAGTTTAGCAAACCATTATTTTTAAGGAGGAAAATAAAAATGACAGGACTGACAGGTACAGAATTGATTGCTGCTTTCTCAGCACTTGGAGCAGGATTAGCCATGATCGCCATGACCGGCGTCGGAATCGGCATTGGCTACAACGCAGGTAAAACAGTAGAGAGTACAGCCAGACAGCCGGAAGCGCAGGGAACACTCCTGAAGCTGATGCTGATCGGTGTAGCGCTTACAGAAACAGCTGGTATTTTCGCGCTGATCATCGCAATCATGCTGTTATTTGCAAATCCACTGATGTAACACCCGGAAGCTATTTCTCATGTATGACTTAAGAAAGGAGGATGAAGTATGGAGCTTCATACAGGGCTTATAGAGATCAATTTGACGTCTCTTATGATTCTCATCAATATTTTCATCTTATACCTCATACTCAAAAAATACTTCTGGGAAAAGATCAAAGCATTCATGGATGATAGATCCAACGCGATCAAGGACGCCATCGATGGCGCCGAAGCGATGAACAAGCGTGCTGACGCGAAAATGGCTAACTACAGCAAGCGGATCGCCAACATTGAAGAAGAAGGCCGTGCCATCATCAAAGACGCGCGGCAGCAGGCGGACGCTCAGGCTCAGCAGATCATAGCCGACGCACGACAGCAGGCGGCAGACATCATCGCCAAGGCGGAACACACCATCGAGCTCGAACATGCAAAGGCAATGGATGACATGCGTCAGGAAATTGCCGATCTTGCAATGCTCGCGGCGGAGCAGATCGTTGAAAGAGAAGTAGAAAAGACAGGGCAGGACGCCATAGTCGACGAAGTAATTAAGAACGCGAGGAGTGCGCAATGGCAGAATTAGCAGTAGACCTCACCTACGGAGAGGCGCTCAGAGAAGCAGCGGTAGACGTAGGCAAACAGCAGGAGATCCTCGAGGAAGGTCAGCAGATCGTTGAGATCCTCGAGAACGAACCTGATCTGAAGGCGTTCATCGACTATCCGGCCATATCAGCAGAAGAAAAAAAGAAAGTGCTGGAAGAGGTGTTCGGAGGCAAGATATGCCAGGAGATGATGAACTTTCTTTTCGTGCTGATCGACAAACGGAGAGCAGGACGATTCGAACGGATCATTAAGGTATACAGAGACCTGCTGGAGAAAGAAGAGGGAGTTTCCTACGGAACGGTATTTTCCGTAGAAAAGCTGAGCGAGGAAAGAATCGCGCAGCTGGAAGAGCAGACTTCAAGGCTTTTGCGGATGAAGGTCAAGCTCGAAAACGAAATCGATCCCAAGCTGATCGCCGGAGTGAAGATCCTGGTAGAGGGCAAGATCATCGATGCCAGCTACCGCAAGCGATTTGATGAAATGGCAAGTCAGCTGAAACAAGCCTAGGGAGGAAAAGAAATGAATTTAAGACCAGAAGAAATCAGTTCGGTCATAAAAGAACAGATAAAGAACTACAAGGGAAAACTTGACGTTTCTGATTTCGGGACAGTCATTCAGGTAGGTGACGGAATCGCCAGAGTTTACGGCCTGGAGAAATGCATGGCCGGTGAGCTTTTGCAGTTCGGGGAAGACACCTTCGGAATGGCGCAGAACCTGGAAGAAGACAACGTCGGTGCGGTAATCCTGGGTTCTGACAGAAACATCAAGGAGGGCGACATCGTCAAGCCGACCGGAGCAGTCGTAGAAGTACCGGTAGGCGAGGAACTGATCGGACGTGTCGTCAATTCACTGGGGCAGCCGCTAGACGGCAAAGGCGCGATCCGGACCAAAGAAAGAAGACCGGTCGAGAGCCCGGCCCCGGGTGTACTGCAGAGACGTTCCGTACACCAGCCTTTGCAAACCGGTATCAAAGCGATCGACTCCATGATCCCGATCGGCAGAGGACAGCGTGAGCTGATCATCGGCGACCGTCAGACCGGTAAGACGGCGATCGCCATCGATACGATCCTGAACCAGAAGGATTCCGACGTCATCTGCATCTACGTTGCGATCGGGCAAAAGGCTTCGACCGTAGCACAGCTCACCCAGACATTGGAAGATAAAGGCGCTATGGACTACAGCATCATCGTCAGCGCGACCGCATCGGACGCGGCGCCGCTGCAGTATCTGGCACCGTATGCCGGGTGCGCCATGGGCGAGCACTTCAGAGATAAGGGAAAACACGTGCTGATCATCTACGATGACCTTAGTAAGCACGCGGTAGCATACAGAGCGATGTCACTGCTTCTGAGAAGACCGCCTGGACGTGAAGCGTATCCTGGCGACGTATTCTATCTCCACTCCAGATTGCTGGAGAGAGCAGCGAAGCTTTCTGACGCAGAGGGCGGCGGTTCGCTGACAGCCCTGCCGATCATCGAGACGCAGGCCGGCGACGTATCCGCATACATCCCGACGAACGTAATTTCCATCACGGACGGACAGATCTATCTGGAAACAGAGCTGTTCTTCTCCGGCCAGAGACCAGCGGTTAACGCCGGTATCTCGGTATCCCGTGTAGGAGGAAACGCGCAGATCAAGGCGATGAAGCAGGTTGCCAGCAGAATCAAGCTGGAACTGGCCCAGTACAGAGAGTTGGCGTCCTTCTCCCAGTTCGGTTCCGATCTCGACGCAGAGACGAAGGCCAGACTGGAACACGGCGCGATCCTGATGGAAGTCCTGAAGCAGCCGCAGTATCAGCCGTTGCCGGTCGAACAGCAGGTCATGATCATTTACGCTGCCATCAATAACTATCTGGCAGAAGTCGGCGTTGATCACGTTAAGGAATTTGAGAAAGAATTCCTGGAATACGTGACGAGCATGTATCCGGAAGTCGGGGAAGACATCCGCAAGCAGGAGAAACTGACCGAAGAGACCGAAGAGAAGCTGAAGGAAGCCATCAATAAATTCAAGGAATCATACCTCCGCAAGATAGGAGCGGCAACGATCCAGCCGGAAGTTGAACTGACCGAGGCGGAAGAACAGTAAAGGAGGTGTGAGGCATGGCGACAGAGTCCATACAGGACATCAAACGGAGAATGAAGTCGGTATCCAGCACGGAGAGAATCACGAACTCCATGAAGCTGGTATCAGCCGGAAAACTGCGAAAAGCAAAAGCCATCTTCGAAAAAACGAATGAAAACTCACACTACATAACCAACACGATCGGTGAGCTGTTCAACTCGAGCAGCGAGGTACCGCAGGATTATCTGGAAGGGTCCAGAGAAGTCAAGATAACGGCGTACATCGTAGTAACCAGCGGCAGAGGGCTTTGCGGAGGATTCAATACCAACATCATCCGTGAAGCGCAGAGAGAGATTGATAAAGACTGGGAACCGCCGGTGATCATCGCCATCGGAAGCAAAGGCAAGGAGTACTTCGAAAAGCGCGGATACAACGTGCAAAGTTCCTATCTGGCGCCGCCAGAGAGCATTTCGTTCCTGGAGGCGAAGGAACTGGCCAAACCGATCCTGGATATGTATGACCGGAAAGAGATCGATGAGATCATGCTGATCTACACTTCGTTCATCAGTACGATGGAGCAGGAAGTAAAATCTGAGATCCTGCTGCCGTTCAAGGTCGAGAACGACCCAGAACTGATCACGGATACGAAGTTCATTGAATATGAGCCGTCGGTTGAGGAAGTATTCAACTATCTGGTTCCAAAATTTGTAGAAATGAAGATCTACTCGGCGGTCGTAGAATCAGCGACCTGCGAGCACGCGGCAAGAAGAATGGCGATGGAAAACGCCACGGACAATGCCAGAGAGATGCTCGACACATTGAACCTGAACTACAACCGGGCAAGACAATCCGCTATCACTGACGAGATCATCGAGATCGTTGCCGGATCAGAGGCACAACACTAGGGAGGCGAACATGAACAAAGGAAGAATCCATCAAATCATAGGGCCTGTAATCGATATAAAATTCAAAGAAGATGAGATGCCGGAACTGCTGAACGCGGTCGACATTGAATTCGAGGGTAAAAGGATCGTAACAGAGGTCGCCCAGCATATGGGAGACGATGTTGCCAGATGCGTTGCCTTGTCATCGACGGACGGACTGCGGAGAGGCATGGAAGCCATCGACACAGGAGCGCCGATCACCATATCGGTAGGCAAAGAAGTTCTGGGAAGAATGTTCAACGTACTGGGCGAACCGATCGACGACAAGCCGGCCATCGAAACAGAGATGAAAGCGGCGATCCACAGACCAGCACCAGACTTTGAAGAACAGGATACATCGACACAGATCTTCGAAACAGGCATCAAGGTCATCGACCTGATCGCGCCGTACACCAGAGGCGGTAAGGTCGGTCTGTTCGGAGGCGCAGGTGTAGGAAAGACCGTACTGATCCAGGAGCTGATCAGTAACATCGCCAGAGAGCACGGCGGCATTTCCGTATTCGCCGGCGTAGGCGAGAGAACAAGAGAAGGAAACGACCTGTACTACGAAATGATCGAGTCGGGCGTTATCGAAAAGACAGCCATGGTATTCGGGCAGATGAACGAACCGCCTGGAGCCAGAATGAGAGTCGGCCTGACCGGCCTGACGATGGCGGAATATTTCCGTGATCAGGAGAAGCAGGACGTACTGCTGTTCATCGATAACATTTTCCGGTTCACCCAGGCAGGTTCGGAAGTATCCGCGCTGCTCGGACGTGTACCGTCGGCGGTAGGTTACCAGCCGACACTGGCGACCGAGATGGGCGCGCTGCAGGAAAGAATCACTTCCACCAAGAAAGGTTCCATCACATCCGTACAGGCAGTATACGTACCGGCGGACGACCTGACTGACCCGGCGCCGGCAACGACGTTCGCCCACCTGGATGCGACGACTGTACTTTCCAGAGCGATCACCGAGCTGGGTATCTATCCGGCTGTTGACCCGCTGGAATCCACATCCAGAATCATGGACCCGCTGATCCTGGGCGAAGAGCACTACAACACGGCCCGTGGCGTACAGGAAGTACTGCAGCGTTACAAGGAACTGCAGGACATCATCGCGATCCTGGGTATGGACGAACTGGGCGACGACGACAAGATGATCGTAAACCGTGCCAGAAAGATCCAGCGTTTCCTGTCACAGCCGTTCAGCGTAGCGGAACAGTTCACCGGCATGGAAGGAAAGTACGTTCCGATCAAGGAGACCGTCCGCAGCTTCAGAGAGATCCTCGAAGGGCAGCATGACGACATTCCTGAGCAGATGTTCCTGTTTGCCGGCAGCATAGACGAAGTAGTTGAGAAGTACGAAGCCAGCAAGGCGGAGGCAAACAATGAATAGTTTCAGATTGGAAGTCATGACCCCATCGAAGCTCTTTTACCGCGGCGATGTCGAGCTCGTCATCGTGACGACGCTTGACGGCGACGAAGGTTTTATGGCCGGCCACATCTGGGCGTGCAAACTTCTCACGGTCGGAGAACTTTGGATCAAAGAGAAGGACGCGGGCAAGGATGAGTGGCGCATTGCGGCTGTAGCCGGCGGCTTCATCGATGTCAAGGACAGCATCGTTATTTATACCGATGCGGTGGAATGGTCCGAGGACATCGATATGGAGCGTGTGCTCAGCGAGAAGGCGAAGGCCGAAGACTGGCTCGCCGCCCATACCGACGCGGACGAGGAATCGGACGAGATGAAGAACGCCCGTCTGATGCTGCAAAAGGCAGAGACGAGGACCAACGTAGCCGGAGGCGGCAAACGCCACTAGGCGGCGCGTTGAGAAAACCATATGACGATAAAGGGATGCCGGAGCTGGCATCCCTTTTGTGTTGATAAAGACACCGGGAATTTTGCAAATGCATCGGTAAGGATGGTGTCGCCGGAGGAACCGCTGGAAGAGTGGGGCGCTAACGCTGGTTAGCGTCCGCTAACTTTTCCGGTTGACTAACTTGACTAATATGGTAGAATAAGCCTAGGAGGTGGGAGAATGAACAAGAAATACGACGTCAAAGGCATGGGCTGCGCGGCGTGTTCCGCGCGCGTCGAGAAAGCCGTCAGCACGCTTCCGGGCGTTCAGAAGGCGGAAGTGAATCTGCTGGCGAACTCCATGGTCGTCAACTTCGATGAAAAGGTCTGCTCCAGCCAGGACATCATGGATGCGGTCAGCAATGCCGGCTACGAAGCGACCGAAGACGAAGACGAGACGCACCGTACGGACCCCGGCGAAATAACGAAAGAGCACGCGGGAGAGATGAAGAAGAGATTCTTGATTTCTCTCATTTTTGCCGTGCCTCTTTTTGTGATTTCAATGGGGTCATTCATTGCGAAACCAACCAGCTATATCGTGGAGGCGCTCCTCGTGATCCCGATCATAGCGGTCAACTATAAATACTACAAAGTCGGTTTTTCGCAGCTGGTCCGCAAGAGCCCGAACATGGACAGCCTTGTCGCGGTGGGAACAGCGGCGGCGGTCCTGCTGATGTATTTTGAATCGGCCGGGATGATCCTGACGCTCGTGACGCTGGGCAAATTTCTGGAGGCGAGGGCCAAAGGCAAGACCGGCGAGTCCATCGAAAAGCTCATCCACATGGCACCGGAGACGGCCGTGGTCATTCGTGACGGCGAGCGCGAGGAGGTGCCGTTGGAAGAAATTCGTATCGGAGACCGGGTCGCGGTCAAGCCGGGGGACAGCATCCCGGTGGACGGCGTCATTCTCAGCGGAACAACGTCCGTGGACGAGAGCGCGCTGACCGGGGAAAGCATTCCAGTGGACAAGAAAGCGGGCGATGAAGTTAGCTCCGCGACGGTCAATCTGAGCGGGTACATTGAGTTCGAAGCGAGCCGGATCGGGCAGGATACGACCCTGTCGCAGATCATCCGGCTGGTCGATGAAGCGGGTTCCTCCAAGGCACCGATCGCCAGACTGGCGGACAAGGTCGCCGGCGTTTTCGTGCCGGTGGTCATGGCCATCGCCATGGTCGTGTTCGTGCTCTGGCTGATTGCAGGCGTCGGTCCGTCGCAGGCCGCGATGATCGCCATCTCCGTGCTGGTCATCTCGTGTCCGTGCGCGCTGGGTCTGGCAACGCCGGTCGCGATCATGGTCGGAACGGGCAAAGGCGCCGAAAACGGCATCCTCATCAAATCGGCCGAATCGCTGGAACAGGCCCATAAGATCGATACGGTCGTGCTGGACAAAACCGGAACGATCACGGTAGGCAAGCCGGAAGTCACGGACGTCATCGCGCTGGATGATGACTTCAGCCTTTTGCTCGCCGCCGGAATCGAGAAGTATTCCAACCACCCTCTTGCAAAGGCCATCGTCGCTGCCGCGCTGGAAAAGCCGGGCACGATACCGGAGCCGGAACAGTCGCAGGAAATCCCGGGTCGGGGCGTTTGCGCTACGATGGGGAAGCGGACGTATCTGGCCGGCAACGAAGCGTTCATGGGGGAGAAGGGCATCAAGATGGACTCCGGGGAAGGGCACGAACTTTCCGCCAAGGGAAAGACGGTCGTGTACTTCGCGGAGCAGGAAGAAGACGGAGGCAGCCTGGCCGGGATCGTCGCTTTGCGGGACGGCCCGAAGCCGAGCAGCCTGAAAGCCGTAACGATGCTGGAAGGCATGGGGATCGACGTGATCATGCTGACGGGGGACAACCTCGCCACGGCGGAAGCCATTAAGAAAGAAGTCGGGATCGACCGGGCCATCGCGCAGGTCCTCCCGCAGGATAAGGACAAAGTCATTGAGGAGATCCAGGAAGGCGGGCAGAAGATCGTCGCGATGGTTGGCGACGGGATCAACGACGCGCCGGCGATCATCCGCTCCGATGTCGGCGTGGCCATCGGTTCAGGTACTGACGTGGCGCTGGATTCTGCTGACGTGGTGCTGGTGCGGGACGACCTGACAGATGTCGCCCGGATGATCCGCCTCAGCAGAGCGGTCATTTCGAATATCAAACAGAACTTGTTCTGGGCATTTTTCTACAATGTGATCGGCATTCCGATCGCGGCCGGCGTGCTTTATCCGCTGACCGGATGGCTGTTAAATCCGATGATCGGAGCCGCCTGCATGAGCCTCAGCTCGGTCTGTGTGGTCACAAATGCACTGCGTTTGCGGAAACTGAAACTGTATCAAAATTAAGACCCTATTTCATATATGAAACAAAAAAAGCGGGAAATTCTTGCATATTAGCGGGATTCTCGCTGTTTGTTTTTTTGTACCATAAAAAACACATTTTTTAAGTTGGCAAGATAACCTTTGAAATAAGCGAATTTTCAGCATATTTGTTATTTTCAAAAACACCTTAATAGTCTATAATATAGATGTTGGCATAGAATTTGAATGTTCTATGTAAGTAGAAGTTATACCGATGCTGTCACTTAGGACAGCGAAACTAATTACCAAACAAGGGAGGTCATAAAATGACTGAAAGAAACATGGCAAAAGCTTTAGAAGAAGCTAAGAGAGTTGTGGCTATGATCGAAGCTGATGAGCTGACTGAAGAGCAGAAAAAAGCAATTCATGACGATTCCATCAAGAACTTCAACGAAAATGTTAACCCAGGATGGCTCGAATACAGAAAGTCCGTATCAACAGATGCTGCATTCGTAGAATGGGAAGACGAAGGCGATGTATTCAGAGATCTGAACGGCGTTGAATTTATCGACTGCCTCGGCGGATTTGGTATCTTCGCTTGCGGCCACGGCAATCCTGAAATCAGAAAGACTGTCATCGCTCAGTTGAACAGATATTCCCTGCACTCTCAGGAACTGGTTGACCCGCTTAGAGGTTATCTGGCAAACCTGCTTGGAATGATCACTCCTGGCGATCTGCAGTACTGCTTCTTCACAAATGGTGGTGCCGAAGCTATCGAAATGGCTCTGAAGCTGGCTAGACTGGCAACAGGCGGCAGATGGTACATCTCAACTGTTGGCGCATTCCACGGCAAATCCATGGGTGCTATCTCCATGGGCGGCAAGGGCGCTTACAGAGAAGACTACATCCCTATGGTACAGCAGGTACAGCACGTTAAGTACGGCGATGCTGAAGCAGTAAGAGTTGCTGTTGAAAACCTCGAAGCTGTAGGCGAAAAGGTTGCTGGTATCATCGTAGAGCCGATCCAGGGCGAAGCTGGTGTACAGATCCCACCTGATGGTTATCTTGCAGACCTGAGAAAGATCGCTGACGATCACGAAGTAGCTCTGATCTTCGACGAAATCCAGACTGGTCTTGGACGTACTGGTACTCTGTGGAGATGCGACCACGAAGGAGTTTGCCCAGACATCATGACTTATGGTAAAGCTTCATCCGGTGGTCTCGTACCTATCACTGGTATCATTGCTAGACCTTGGACTTATGAGAAGTCCGGTTGCGGAACTGGCGCAGAAGGCAAGATGTTCGAAAATCCATGGATTCTCGGATCCCCGACATTCGGCGGCAACCCTCTGGCTTGCGCAGCATTTATCTCCACGATCAGATACATGCTCGAAAACGACCTGCCAGCTCTGTCAAAGCAGAAGGGCGACAAGTACCTGGCTGGACTGCAGAAGCTGCATGAGAAGTATCCAACAGTCCTGACCACATTCAGAGGCTCCGGTATGCTGATCTGCATGGAATTCCCTACAGACGAAATCGGCCACGAAGTAACCAAGGCTCTGTTTGCTAGAAAGGTTATGACAGCTGGTACTCTGGTTAACGCTCAGACAGTAAGAATCGAACCACCTCTCGTACAGGCTGACGAGACGATCGATAAGGTTCTGGCTGCACTGGACGAAGCACTGGCAGAAGTTAAGGCTGCATACAATCTGTAAGGATTGTAAAATCTGTAATTAGAAGTACAGAATCGGTGTAAATTCATCAAATATCGGGAGAACCCCACTTCGGTGGGGTTTTTCTTTGGATTGAAAAAAGCGGGCAAACGTGGTAATGTTTCAATAGCAAGTGAGGGCTGGAGATGAAACTGGAACTACCGGAACAAATCCATAGAGAGAATTGGCTGCGGTACCTGCAGGGGAGCGGCGAGCCGACTCCGCAAATGGTTCAGCAGATGGACGAGGCGGAGAAGATGCTGCTCGCGCAGGCCCATCCGCGCGCGATCTACCGCGTTCTGGGCCGGGAAGACGTTGCGACAGAGGGCTTTGCGATCACCAAGCATCTGGAAGGATGCGACAGGGTGGCCGTTCTCGCCATGACGATAGGCGGAGAAGCCGACGCGCTGATCCGGCGCTACGAAGTCAGCAACATGGCGATGGCGCTGATCATCGATGCCGGGGCTTCGGCGCTGACCGAGCAGATGGCCGATGAAGCGGAGCGCGTCATGATCGAGGAAATCAAGGCGAAACGCGACGCGCAGGCTGATGCCGTGCAGACCGCTGCCGGTACTGCCGTAAAGCCACTCTATTTCACGCCGCGCTTCAGTCCGGGCTATGGAGATTATCCGATTCAATATCAACGCGAGATTCTGGCGTATGTGGATGCCGCGCGCAAGATCGGCATCACGCTTACGCCTTCGAACATGATGATGCCGAGCAAATCCATTACGGCGCTGGTGGGGCTTGCCGATCATCCGGTCACCGGGCGGCTGGCGACCTGCGGCGAATGCGTTTTGCGTGAAAAATGCACCCTGCGGAAGGAAGGACAACACTGTTAAGACTATGGCTAAAGAACGGAACTACCTATTCGACAACTTAAAAGCGGTTCTGATTTTCTGCGTCGTGTTCGCGCACTTTCTGCGGGCCGGCGGATTCATGGGCGCGGGATCGCTGGCGCGGATCTTTTATATACTCTGCTTCTCCTTCATGATGGAGGGGTTCTTTTTCACGTCCGGCTTTTTCTCGAAGAACGTGGACAAATGTCATGCAAAGGCTGTCGAGACGCTGGTCGTTCCGTATTTCGTGTTCATCCCACTGCTGTATCTTGAGCGGCTGTGGCTCTTTGGCGGCGCGCACATCAATTTCCTGCGGCCGTCTCACGCTATGTGGTTCCTGATCGCCATGTTCTTTTACCGGTTCGGCATCAAGTATTTTGCAAAGATCCCGTTCATCCTGCCGCTCAGTGCGATCCTGTTTCTGGCGGCTGGAACGATGCCGTTCCTCGGACCGACACTGGCTCTGGGCCGGTCGTGTTCGTTCCTGGTGTTCTTCATGCTGGGCTATTTCTGCCAGTGGGAGCACATCCAGAAGATCCGCAGCATCCCGAAACCGATCATGATCATCGTGGGAGCGGTACTCGTGGCGCTGTCCGCGGTATGTGGCTGCTTCCGTCATTTTGGTACCGGCGTGCTGATGATGAAGAACTGCTACCATGCGATCCATCTGTCGATTCCGGAAGGGCTGATCCTGCGACTGGCCGTGGGAATCGCGGCGCTGGCATCCATTGCGGTGCTGATCAACCTGCTGCCGGACCGCAAGCTCCCGGCCAAAGGCGGCCTGATCTCGCAGATCGGGCAGAATACGATGACGGTGTTCCTGCTCCATGTTGCTGTCCGGTACCTCGTCAAATGGTACACCAAGCAGGACTTCAGCATCATCGGAGCCGGCGAGATCATCCACAGTGGAGGCATCCTCTACTGCCTGTTCATGCTGATCCTGGCGCTGATCGTCGTCTATATCTTCTCGCGGCCGATCGTCGCGAAAGTTTACGATACAGTCATGCACTACCTCTACTGGCCGTTCGGGACAGCTTACGGCTGGATCAAGGAACGCATAAGGGGGACAAACCATTGAGAACAGGCTTGGCGAAGATATTTTTTACATCTGACCGGACGATCAAAAACGGATGGATCATCGGGATATGGGCGGCAGCGACGTTCGTTCACATCGTCCTGTATATCTATCAGCAAATGTATTTTGAAGATGATATGCCAATAGAAGGTCACTCCAGCAGACTTGGCAGGTATTTGTTCGATGGAAATATGCTGTTGTATTTTGCGTCCATTGTGATTTCAATTTTGGGAATCGTCTTTGGCCTGTTGCAGAAAGGGAAACCTATTCTAAATCGGTTGAAACCGGTCTTTGTAGTGGCCATCTGTTATTTTGGACAGTCACTGATTTTTTATATAGTTTCTCTTCTATCAAACGGTGGGTAATACGGATAGATAGTAAATAAGCAAATGAAAAAAACTAGCGCCTCGTGACGCTAGCTTTTTTGTTATTCAAATCCTTTTGCCACCCTATTTTTTATGATGTTCCAGGAAGTACGAATACGTCGACCGGTACAATCCCCGCTCAAAGAGATTGTCGCTGTCTTCGTGGATGTCCTCGTAATCTTTCTGAAGGATGATGCCCACGTAGTTCTTCATGAGTCCATAGTAGACCTGCACGGATCTCGGAACGTCCACGCCAGGCCAAGCGTTGCAGCTGACGGTCACACGGCGGTTAGTGGAATCGACCACGGTCCCTTCGATCTCCGCATAGCCCGGATCATCCGGATAGATGACCATGTGACCAGGCTGCCCGGTGATGGTGCCTTCGACACCCTTGACCAGCGGTGGATTTACACCGAAATCATAGCGGTCCGCACAGATGTCCAGGATCACCGCGTCCTCCGGAAGGAGGCCGACCTGACGGTTGGTCATGACATACAAAGACTCGTCTCTCCGCTGCGTCGCATCGACCACCAGATGGCATTCCTTGATGACCGAATCAAACAGCTCCGGATGTCCGGTAATGGTTCTGGTGCAAACGATCGGCATGATTCCATACGCTTCTTTGCCCAGGAACTCCCGGTCGCTGAGGATCTCAAGAGACCGGATGCAGTTTTGGCCAACACCGCCGACGCCCATGACCAGCGCTTTGATTGGTCCGCGCTCCGTCGAATAAAAATCGGCGTAGACTTCTTTCAGCGCTTCGACCGCCGTCTGGCAGGCGTTGAAAGCCGTTCCGAAATAGTCGACGAAGAGCCGCAGTCCATTGTCGTCGGTGATGTGATCCATTGCAAAAGCCTTAAGGCCCTTTCGGGCGATGATCTCACAGACCTTCGGGCGTGTCGCGTAGTGTAGCATCGTAAAATATACGGAACCGTCTTTGAGCATTTCCAGATCTTCCGGCTCCGGATTTTTCAGGATCATCGTGATGTCCTTGCCGAAGGATTCTTCCCGGGAAACGAAATGGACTTTGCCGGACGCGTTCAGGTAATCGTCCGCCGTGTAGCCAAGCCGCTCGCCGTAACCTTCTTCGAGATAAAACTCAACACCATCGTACCGATCCATAAACTTGAACAGATCCGGAATGAAATCCCGGCTGTCTCCGTGGAAATTACGGATCATAGGGAAACCAACTGACTTTGTCATAATATCCTCCTAACAGTTCCTAACTGAACATATTCATAGTATAAAGATATTTTAGCACAAAAACACAGTTTATGGTAAAATAGTGCCATGAGTTACCGAGTAAAATTAAACATCTTCGAGGGGCCGTTCGATCTTCTGGTTTATCTGATCGAACACGCCAGGATGAGCATATATGACATCCGTATCTCGGAGATCACAACGCAATATATCGACTATATCCGGCAGATGGAAGAAGCGGACATCGTTCTCTCATCGGAATTCATGGTGCTGGCTGCGGAGCTTTTGGAAATCAAGTCCAAGATGCTCCTGCCAAGGACGTCCATCGATGACATAGAAGGGGAGATCTACGAAGATCCGAGGACGGAGCTGGTTGCGAAACTGCAGGAGTACAAGAAGTTTAAGGCGATTTCCGCGATGCTGGAGGAACGCCGGGACGATACGGCGATGGCGCTGGAAAAACCGCAGGAGGATCTGGCGGAATACACCGGGGAGCCGGATGAATATCTGTCGCTGGATATCGAGCAGTTCAAGACAGCGTTTGAGCTGTTTATCCAGAGAAAGAAACGGCTCGAGGAACTGCGGGCGCACCACATCCGGACGGAAAAGGAGCGCATCACCACCGAAGTCCGTATGGCGGGGATCCGGCAGTTTTTCAAGTCCGAAGGCCTGCGGGAAACGGATTTCCGCTCACTGGTTCCGAACAAAAAAGATAAGTACGACATTTCCGTAACCTTCACGTCTGTGCTGGAAATGATGCGGCAGCGGACCCTGGACGCAAAGCAGAAGAAACTGTTTGGGGAAATCAAGGTCAAAGCAACCGACCGCCTGTTTGAAGAAGGCGAAACGATAAAGGAGAACTGATGGCAAGCAAAAAGACAATCAAATCAGCGATCGAATCCATGATGTTCGTGTGGGGAGAACCACTCAGCGTCAAGGCGGTAGCGGATATTTTCAATATGGAAAAAAAGGAGATCTACGACTGCTTCAAAGAGCTCCAGACGGAGTACGAGCAGGAAGGCAGGGGAATCGTGATCCGGGAGGTCAACAAGAGCTTCCAGTTCGTGACCCGCAAGGAGAATCTGGACTACATCGAGCGCCTTTGCACGCCAGTCCGGAAGCGGCGCCTGTCCCAGTCCGCGCTGGAGACGCTGGCGATCGTGGCATATAAGCAGCCGGTCACAAAGGGCGAGATCGAGGCGGTCCGCGGCATCCGCTGCGACCGTGTCATGGATGGGCTCATCAGAAAGGGCCTCGTGGCCGAGGTGGGCCGGGCCGATTCGGTCGGCCGTCCGATCCTGTTCGGGACGACGGATGAATTCCTGAAGCAGTTCGGGTTCGAGACGCTGAAGGATCTGCCGGAAATCGAGGATATCGAAGGGGCACTCGCCGAGGAAGAAGACGACGCGATGGCACTGGACGGCATCCTGGGGCAGATCTCGCTGGAGGACATCAACCGGTAGAGTATCCGATCATTCTACAGAAGCTTTTGCTCACGGAGCAGAGCTTCTTTTTTTGTGTCAAAATATCCGATTTTTGATTATAATAAAAGCATGGATCGACGAAACATAATCATAGTAGGCGCGGGTGCAATCGGCTGCGCTGTGGCGCGGGAACTGTCCCGCTATGAACTGAATATCACCGTCCTCGAAAAGGAGTGCGATGTGGCCGGAGGCATCAGCGGCAGGAATTCCGCCGTCGTACACGCGGGATTCAACAACCGTCCTGGAAGCCTGATGGCCAAGCTTTGCGTGGAAGGAAACCAGGGATTCGAAGGGCTTTGCAAAGAGTTGGATGTGCCGTACCGGAAGACCGGGAAGGTCTTGGTGGCGTTCGACGAACGCGACCTGCAGACGCTGCGGGCGACCATCGAGCAGGGTGAACGGAACGGCTGCCGCGGACTGCGGCTGATCGGCAGACAGGAACTGAACGATTTCCTGCCGGGCATCGGCGGGATCGGCGGCATGGTTTCTCCGGAAACGGCGATCACCGATCCGTTTTTGTACTGCATTGCGCTGGCGGAAAACGCGCTGGAAAACGGCGCGCAGTTCCGGTTCAACGCCTGCGTGACCGACATCCGGAAGCAGGAGGGCGCTTTCGTTGTCCGCACGGAAAGCGGCGAAGAATTTCGCGCGGAGCACGTGATCAACTGCGCGGGGATGAACAGCGACCGGATCGCGGAAATGGCCGGCGTTTCCGGCTACCGCCTGTACCCGTGCCGCGGGGAGTATTTCATTCTCGACCGGGGCCTCGATCAGCAGATCCCAATGCCGGTCTACCCGGCGCCGCGAGCGGGCATCGGGGGGCTGGGCGTGCACCTGACGCCGACGACCGCCGGGAACGTCATCATCGGCCCGAGCGCGGAATACATCCCTCAGACCGACGACCTTTCCTGCACGCGGGAGGTCATGGACCAGCTGCTGGCAGAAGCAAAGGCCCTATGGCCGGCCTTCGACCGCAAAGAGATCATCGGCAATTACGCCGGCATTCGGCCGAAACTGGCGCCGCCGGAAGAGGGCGGCTACCGGGATTTCGTCATCCGCGAGGAGCCGGATCAGCCGGGACTGATCGACCTCATCGGGATCGAGTCGCCGGGCCTGACAGCATCCATGCCGATTGCGCGCATGGTGCGGGAGATCATCGGGCAGCGGACGGAGCTGAAGGAGAAGGCTGGCTTCACGGTGGAGCACCGCAGGCCGGTCCGTTTCCGCGATCTGAGCGAGGAAGAACAGGCAAAACTCATTGAGCAGGATCCGGAATACGGCGAGATCATCTGCCGATGCCAGAAAGTAACAAAGCGGGAGATCCGCAACGCCATCGAGAATCCGTTTGGCGCCAAAAGCATCTCCGCGATCAAATACAGAGCGTGGGCGACGACGGGCCGCTGCAACGGCGGGTATTGTCTGACCCGCATCGTTGATATGCTCATCAACGAATATCATGTAAAACCGGAAGAGATCACATACAGAAGTTCCGGTAGCGAGTTGTTTTCCGGGGAGGTGAAGTGATGGACCGTTACGATGTACTGATTGTCGGCGCCGGTCCGGGCGGACTCGCGGCGGCCAGAGGCGCGCAGGCGGCGGGCGCAAACAGCATCCTGCTCCTGGAACGGGACCGCGTTACCGGAGGGATCCTGAACCAATGCATCCATGACGGGTTCGGGCTCGTTCGCTATGGGGCGAGACTGACCGGTCCGGAATACGCGCTAAGGGCTTTGCAGGAAGCGGAAGAAAGCGGCATCGAGCTGCTCACGGGATATCACGTGATACATATCGAGGCAGGTGCGGGAAGCGAGCTGGCACACACGGTGACGGCGATTGGGCCGGAGGGATTGCGGCAGATTGAAGCGGGCGCCATCGTTCTAGCGACTGGCTGCAGGGAACGGACCCGCGGCGCCATCTCCATTCCGGGGTCGCGGCCGGCGGGCGTATTCACAGCTGGCGTCGTACAGAATCTGGTCAATGTCCGGAATGTCATGCCAGGCAAAAATGTGGTCATCCTCGGTTCGGGAGACGTGGGAATGATCATGGCGAGACGGCTCACCCTGGAAGGAGCTGCGGTCAAGGCCGTGGTCGAGGTGCTTCCGGAACCGGCCGGCTTGTCGCGCAATGTGAGCCAATGTCTATACGACTTTGATATACCGATCTATTGCAGCCACACGATCTCCAGGATCATCGGCAAAAAGAAGCTGGAGGCGGTCGAAGTCTCCCAGCTGGGCGAAGACGGTCGTCCGATCAAAGGCACGGAGTGGGAGATCGCCTGCGACGCGCTCATCCTGTCGGTTGGCCTGATTCCGGAAAACGAAGTGGCGGAAACGGCTGGCGTCGCACTGGACAGGAAGACGAACGGGGTTTTGACCGATCCGTTTTTGCAGACGAATGTGCCGGGGATCTTTTCCTGCGGGAATGCCCGGCGGATCATGGACCTTGCGGATTTTGTATCGGAACAGGGCGAACTGGCGGGCAGAAACGCCGTCACCTATCTGCGGCAGGAAGAGATGAAGGCCTGGGACGAAGCCAGGACTTCCTCCATGGCAAAGGGCTTCCCACCGGAAGGAACGGTCACCTGCACCATGTGCCCGAAGGGCTGCCAGGTAAAATACGACGAACAGACCGGGCAGTTCACAGGGAACGGCTGCGAACGCGGGGCGGAATTCGCCCGGCAGGAGCGGACCGCGCCGAGACGGTTCCTGACGACCACCGTCCGGGTGGCGGAGGCCAGCCACGGGCAGGCCGACGAAACGGCCAGCCGCGAGCAGGCCGGGGACAATCTCATCCCAGCCGGGGCCAGCCGCGGACCGGGGCTTTTGCCGGTGCGCAGCCGGGAGCCGATACCCCGTCAGGCACTGGAGAACGCGGCCTTTGCATTGCGTGACGTGACCGTGGAACCGCCCGTTGCATGTGGGGACATCATCGCCTGGGTGCCGGACGGAGAAGGCGGTCAGGCGGCCATCATCGCTACGGCAGAACTGGGGAAATGAAGCAGAGAATTTTGTTTACCAGTGGCGGTGCAAGGAGTATAATTGATGTATAATATTTGCTACAAAAATAAACAAAAAAAGGAGACTAAATCATGAATTCTAAAATAACCGAATCGATCATTTACATAGGTGCCAACGATCATGATATCGACCTGTTCGAGGGCCAGTATATCGTGCCGAACGGCATGGCGTACAACTCCTATGCGGTGATGGGCGACAAGATCGCGATCATGGATACGATCGATAAGAGAAAGACGGATGAATGGCTGCAGAACATCGAGGCTGCTCTGAAGTGCAGCGCTCCGGATTATCTGGTCGTGCAGCACATGGAACCGGATCATTCCGCATCGATCCAGGCATTTGTGGAGAAATATCCGCAGGCGACAGTGGTCGGAAACAAGAAGACCTTCAAGATGATCGCGCAGTTCTTCCCGGAACTGGAGTTGAAAAACGTTTTGGAAGTCGAGAACGGAGACGCTCTTGATCTCGGCGGACATCAGCTGAACTTTGTTTTTGCGCCGATGGTCCACTGGCCGGAAGTCATGATGACGTATGACGTTGATGAGAAGGTGCTCTTCTCCGCCGACGGATTCGGCAAGTTCGGAGCGCTTGATGTAGACGAAGATTGGGCATGCGAAGCCAGAAGATATTACTTCGGCATCGTCGGCAAGTACGGCCCGCAGGTACAGGCGGTACTGAAAAAGGCTGCCGCGCTGCAGATCGAGAAGATCTGTCCGCTCCACGGACCGGTCCTCACCGAAGACCTGGGATACTACATCGGCCTGTATGACACATGGTCGAGCTATCTGGCAGAGACCGACGGCATCTTCATCGCCTACACTTCCGTATACGGACACACCAAGGAAGCGGCGGAGCTGCTGAAGGCAGAACTCGAGGAAAGAGGCGTTCCGACCGTTGAAATCACAGATCTGGCCAGAGACGACTGGGCGGAAGCTGTGGAAGATGCATTCCGGTATGACAAGCTGGTACTGGCGACGACGACTTACAACTCTGAGATATTCCCGTTCATGCGGCAGTTCATCGATCACTTGACAGAACGCAACTTCCAGAAGAAGACCGTTGCGTTCATTGAGAACGGATCCTGGGCGCCGACAGCAGCGCGCATCATGAAGGGCATGTTCGAAAAGTGCAAAGACCTGAACTTTGCAAAGAATACGGTCACCATCCTCTCCGCCATGAACGAGGAGAACAAGGAACAGATCAAGGCGCTGGCAGACGAACTGGCTGCGGATTATCAGAAGCCGGATGTGGAAGAAGAAGAGAAGAAGATCGACCCGACCGCTCTGTTCAAGATCGGTTACGGCCTCTATGTCATCACCAGTAACGATGGTAAGAAGGACAACGGCATGATCGGCAACACGGTCGCACAGGTCAGCAACGACCCGAGCAGACTGATCGTCGGCATCAACAAAGCCAACTACTCCTGCGAGACCATCGCCAAGACCGGCGTACTGAATGTCTGCACTTTGAACGAGCAGGCACCGTTCCAGATCTTCCAGCACTTTGGATTCCAGTCCGGACGCAACGTCGACAAGTTCGCTGATTTCGAGCACTATGACAAGTCAGGCAACGGACTGCCATACCTCAACAAGTACGCGAACGGCTACATGTCCCTGAAGGTATTCGATACCATCGATACGGGAAGCCACCTGATGTTCTTCTGCGACATCACAGAAAGTGCCGTCCTCAATTCCGTCGACACCATGACGTACACCTTCTATCAGAAGAACGTCAAGCCTCGTCCACAGGAAGAGATCAAGGGATGGGTCTGCGATGTCTGCGGCTATGTCTTCGAAGGCGAAGATCTGCCGGAAGACTTCATTTGTCCGCTGTGTAAGCACGGCGCAAGCGATTTCTCCAAGATGGGTTAAGTGCATCCAAGGGTCGGGCCAGGTGATAGGCCCGGCCCTTTTTGTAATTATCAATTCTTATTTATCCGTTATTATCTTTTACTATTGGAAAGGAGTGAAAAATGTCTCTAGACAAACAAAGAGAGATCATCGAGAATGAGATCGCGACATTTAATGCCAGAAGATCATTGACAGCCGCCGCGATCATCGTTATCGCTGCATTCATTCTGAATTTCTTCCTGCCGGATGATCCGGCGAAATTCGGCGTGCTGTGTACGATCCCTGCGCTCCTGATGATCCTGTACATCTTCATTACGAAGAGGATCATCGAAGCTCTGACAATGGGCGCTGTTGTCGGCTTTATCATGTGCTCGGAACCGGGCGAAAACGTCCTGTGGACCTTCAGCGATTCATTGCTGAGCACCATGATGTCCGAAGACATCGCCTGGCTGATCATCGTCTGCGGACTGATGGGCGGTATCATTTCATTGATCGAGCGTTCCGGCGGAGCGTATGCTTTCGGGCAATGGGCGTCAAAGCGCGCGAAAACTGAGAAAACAGCATTGATCTGGACATGGATCCTTGGAATCGTTATCTTCATCGATGACTATCTCAATTCCATGACCGTCGGTTCCTGCATGGCGGGACTGACCGACAAACACAAAACGCCAAGAGAAATGCTGGCTTACGTCTGCGACTCAACAGCTGCGCCGCTTTGCGTACTGGTTCCGATCACGACCTGGTCCGTCTTCTGCGGAAGAATTCTGGTCAAGAACGGATGGCAGGACGGCGATGCCAGTGAGATCGCGATGTTCGTAAAGACGATCCCATTCAATTTCTATGCATGGATCGCAGCTTTGATCGTACCGCTCGTTATCATTGGAGTCGTTCCGAAGATCTTCGGCATGAAGAAAGCGTATCAGCGCGTAGCTGATGGCGGCCCGCTGGCACCGGAAGGTTCCGAAAAGATCTCGATCCTCGCCAGTGACCACGGTGATGTGTCGAACATTCCGGAAAAACCAAGAATGTTCAACTTCTTTATTCCGATTATCATCCTGGTCGTCGCTACGATCTTCTTCGATACCGACATGGAGATGGGTGTTCTTACCACCGTCGGAATCATGTTCATCATGTACATGGCGCAAAACATCATGTCGGCCGCGGAGTTCTGGGATATCATCATCAAGGGTATCCAGAACATGATCCTGCCGCTGATGCTGATGGTCATGGCGTTTGTATTCGCGGACATGAACGAGCAGATCGGCTTCACCAAGTGGTGTATCGAATCCGCCACGACCGTTATGACACCGGCGACCGCGCCGATGATCATCTTCCTGGTTCTTGCCTGCACCGAGTTCATCACGGGCACCAACTGGGGCATGTACGTTATCGCACTGCCGATCATCATCCCATTGGCTATGAACATCGGCGTATCGATGCCGCTGGCAGTCGGCGCCTGCATCTCCGCCGGCGTATTCGGCTCCCACATCTGCTTCTACTCAGATGCGACCGTACTGACATCAGCCGCCTGCGGATGCGACAACTTCCGTCACGCGTTCACGCAGATGCCGTATGGTATCATCGCAGCCATTTGTTCCTTCATCATTTACGCAATTGCAGGTTTCATTATGGCGTAAGCGAAGGGCAATGAAGCATTACTACACCTAGGTTTCAAACAAAAGGGGTTGCCGCAACAACTGCGACAACCCTTTTTATTATGGTCTTTATTGAGGCATTTGCAATTTCGTTTCGAAAGCCTCAAAACACGCATTATGAAATGTAACGAAGAGCACTCTTCAGGGCCCCGATTTGTAGTTATTATCAGATCATTTGAATTGCCTCAAAATTTTGCCGGTTTTTTTGAGGCAATTTTCTCATTAAAGCAAAAGCCCCAAAATCCGCGTGCCTATATGTAACAAACCGATGCTTAAACGGCTGCTGATTGAGGCTTTTGCAGTTCCGTTTTAAAAACCCCAAACCCTCGCAGGACACGAAAGCGTCAACCCTCGCAGGACACGAAAGCGTCAACCCTCGCAGGACACGAAAGCGTCACCGGTCAGACTGAGTACGCCCGGAGCATCTCGATCTCCCGTTTGTACCCCTCGAACTCGTTCGGTGTTTCCAGAATGCACGGCAGGCCCGCCAGCTTCGGGTGGTTGATGAAGCGGCCGATAGCGTCCAGCCCGATGGAGCCCTCGCCGATGCAGGCGTGCCGGTCCTTGTGGGAACCGAACGGATTTTTGCTGTCGTTGATATGCAAAGCCCTCAGCCGCCCAAGCCCGACGACCCGGTCGAATTCCTCCAGCACGCCGTCCAGATCGCCGATGATGTCGTAGCCGGCGTCGTGGACGTGGCAGGTGTCCATGCAGACGCCGATCTTATCTTTGCATTGCACGCCGTCGATGATCTGCGCCAGTTCCTCGAACCGGCCGCCGACTTCGCTGCCTTTGCCGGACATGGTCTCCAGCAACACGATGGTGTTCTGCTCCGGCGTGATGATATCGTTGAGCAGATTCGTGATCATCTCGATGCCCCGCTCGATGCCCTGGCCCACGTGGCTTCCCGGATGGAAATTGTAGTAGTTGCCAGGCAAGTATTCCATGCGCTGCAGGTCGTCCGCCATGCACATGTGCGCGAACTCCCGGACGTTGGCTTTGTCCGAGCACGGGTTCAGCGTGTACGGCGCGTGCGCCACGAGTGGTGCAAAAGGCAAAGCCCCGGCAGCGCCGGCGTTTAATATTAATGAAATTAAAGCCTTTGCATCATCGGGATCGATGTCTTTGGCCTTGCCGCCCCGCGGGTTGCGCGTAAAAAAGGCAAAGGTGTTTGCTCCTGCCAGAAGCGCTTCCTTGCCCATCGCTTCGAAGCCATTTGCAGAAGAAAGATGATAACCCAGATAGAGCATAGAGCATCTCCTTTGCGTCATTTATTTGCCCCGCTCTTCAGCCAGAGCCTTGTTAATAGCTATCGTCAGCTGATCGGCGCAGGACGTTGACTTAAAGCCGCAGGTGTTGCCGGCCAGTTTCTCAGTGATCTGATCGACGGTCCATCCGTCGACCAACATAGCGATGGCTTTGAGGTTTCCGTTGCAGCCACCGGTAAAGTGTATGTTCCGGACGACGTCCCCATCCAGCTCAAATTCCAGCTTTGTCGGGCATACGTTCCTTGTCAAATATTCATGTTTCATAGCAAAACCCCCATGATATAATTTTTATGACAGTATAACACACGTAATTAAAGAAGGGAATGAAGGCAGATGAAAAAACAGAAAAGCAAACTCTCGGCTTTGCTGATCTTCGCTATGGCCTTTGTGCTGGCGATGGGAACCTTTGCACTGACAGGGTGCGGTGGTGAAGACACAGCGGTCGTGGAAGAACCGGAGCCGATCATCAATCCAATCACGGGATTCGAGGTCGAAACTGAGGAAGACCTTCCGATCCGGCCGGTCGTCGTATCAATACCGAACGCACCGGATGGCGCTGTTCCGCAATCTAACCTTTCATACGCCGATATTATTTATGAGTTCCCGGTCGAAGCGGAGCTGACGAGACTGCAGGCAGTATACTACACTCAGTTCCCGGATAAATTCGGTCCGATCCGGAGCGTCCGGTACTACTTCGTAAACGTTTGCCGGGAATGGAAGGCGTGTCATGTCGGATATGGTTGGGGCAAGAAAGCCAGAGGCTACATGGAAGACTGCGGCATTCCGCACATCAACGGTATGCAGGACACCGATCTGTTCTACCGCGTCTCCGACAAATCCGCACCGAACAACGCCTACATAGATTGGTCCAGCGTCCAGCAGAGAGCTGACGAAGAGGGCTGGTTCGCAGAACGCGTAAAGATCAAGCCGTTCAAGTTCCGCGACGAGAAGTGGAAGGAAGAACAGGAAGCTGCAAAGATCGAAGCGGAAGGCATCATCGCTGAAAAGGGCGAATCCAACGCAGAGGAAGATGTGAAGGCCGTCAAGAAGGCAGAGAAAGTTCTGAAGGAGCCTGAATGGGCATCTTCCGTAAAAGTTTCCTCAAGCGGCTGCAACAGTGAATGCGTCTACAACAGAGAAACCGGCAAGTACGACCGGTTCTGGTACGGACAGCCGTTCGTTGACAAAGAGACCGGCGAGCAGTTATCCTTTGACAACGTCATCATCCAGTATGTCCACAGCGACATCATGACCGACACCGATGGAACACTCGACCACAAAGGTCGTCTGAGCATTGATATGGATGAAGGCGGAGACGCGATGATCTTCACACACGGAGAAGTCGTCAAGGGCAAGTGGACCAGAAAAGACATGGATCACAGAACGATCTTCAAGGACGAAGACGGCGAACAGTTCCGTCTGACGCCGGGCACGACTTGGGTCTATGTTGTCGACCAGAAGATGGATTGCTCCTATGAAGCGGGCGAGCCAGTCGTCGATGAAGAAGAGGCGGTCGATGAAGAAGTCGCCGAAGAAGAAGGCGGCGCTGAGCACGAAGCCGGTGCAGAAGAAACGACTGAATAAAACAAAAAAAAGTTAAGACCGGACGGTCTTAACCAAGATTCTTAACGTTAACCAATAATACCTAATGAAAAAAGCTGCAGGGCCTAGTTGACCAGGTCCTGCAGTACTTTATTTGCAACGGAACCGGCAGCATCGATACCGTAGCCGCCTTCCTCCACGAGGACGACGAACGCGTATGGATTCTCCGAATCATCGAGGAAGCCGACGAACCAGGAGTTCGGCGCGGACTGTCCTTCGACCTCCGCCGTCCCGGTCTTCGCGCAAAGTTCCAAACCCGGAAAGGCGTTTTGTCCGCCATAGTGGCTTTCTACATTGTTCCGCATCATTTCTCTGAGCGATGCTGCCGTGGCAGGATCGATCATGTCCTTTTTCTTCAGGGCAGCAGTCTTGACTTCTTTGAGTTTCTCATCGACGATGTTGGTCGGGCTGAGGATGGTCGGCAGCACGGCCGTTCCATCATTGGCGATGGCGCCCATGTAGACCATCAGGTTGCACGGGTTGACCATGTCGTGCCACTGGCCGATGCCGGTCCACGCCAGATCGACGCCGCTATCCGGATAATCGAATGTTCCGGCCTTGGTCTCGATCCCGTCGATATTGAGGCTTTCATCCAGCAACGTTTTCTTAACGTATTTCTTGATCATGTCCCCGCCCAGCTGTTCCGCGACTTTACCGAAGTAGCAGTTGCAGGAAACTTCCAGTGCTTCCTGGAGATCCACCGTTCCGTGGGCGGAGACATCCGTCACCTTGTCGCCGTGGTCATAGTCGACCGAACCGGTGCAGTCCCAGGTGTAGGAGTACGCGTTCTCCAGCGTCTCGATCGAAGCCGCCGCGGTCACCAGCTTGAACGTGGATCCCGGCGCGAACGTCGCCGATATGAAGCGGTTGATGTATGAACCATCCGGCGGATCTGCCGGCGGATTCGCCGGGTCGAACGTTGGCGTGCTGACCATGCAGACGATCTGACCGGTCTTGTAATTATAAACGCCTATGGTGCCTTTGCGTCCGTTCATCGCCTCGAAAGCCGTCGCGCAGATGTTCGAATTCAGCGTGAGGGAAACGTTCTCGCCCTCGTTGTTCAGGGTATAGATGCCGTTGATGAAATCATACCCGATCATCCGCTCGACGAATGCCCGGTTCGAACCGGTGATAACGTTGTTATCCTTATCGCCCGTGATATGCATCATCGCGCAGCGCACGTAGTAGTCTTCGTTGAACTGCATCCCGTCCGATGTGTTCCGCATGAGCAGATTCCCGTTCACATCGTACAGGGCGCCCTTGGCGAGATCGCCGTCGGCGTACACATCACGGTTCCCTTCATAGACGGCCCATGCACCGCCTTCGTGCCAGTCTTCGTAAATGAAATAGCAAAGCCCTCCGAGCAGAACGAGAGCCAGAAGGAGGCACATGATGGCGCGCTTTTCGATTTTCTTCATCCTGATCCCTCCTTACTTTTTCTTCCCGAACAGATCGTCCAGCGTCAACGGGCGGTCTTTGCTTTTCTCCGGTGCGTCGGAGCTGCCGCCAGCCTTTTCGAACTTCCCGAAGAAGTCGTCATCGGATACGTCCGTGTAGCGGACGGCCCGGACGCGCTCTTTCTTTGGCGGCGCATAGCTGGAAGATTCGTCATAGCTGGCCGGTTCGTCGAAGGCCTCCAGATCACTGAGATCTGACACTTCTTCGTAATCCGCCGCATCGGACGATTCTTCGAAAAAGTCCACCTCTTCGAAAGCGTCCAAATCGCCGAACTCTGAACCGTCAAACTCCGCCTCGTAGTCGTCACTGTCCACTTCCTCGAAGAGGTCCTCAGGGTTTTGCAGATCACTATCCGCGAGGTTGTCCCTGAAGTCGCTCTTCCGATCAAGCCGGATCGCGAAGCTGGCGTTTTGCCGTGTGTCCGCCGCTTTTACGAAGGCCAAAAGCCCCCAGCACGTGATCATGCTCGTTCCGCCTGAGGAAACGAACGGGAAGGTCACGCCGGTCAGCGGCAGGAGATCAACCGAACCAAAGACGTTCAGGATCACCTGGAAAAGGAACAGCGACGTAGCCGCGCAGGCCGCGATGCAGTAATACGTGGACCGGCCGGCCCGGATGGCCCGCTGCGCGAAGACGCCCAGCGTGATGATGCAGAGTACGGCGAGCACCGCGATAACGAGGCCCCACTCTTCGCTGAGCATTCCGAAGACCAGGTCAGTACTGGCCGCCGCGACATCGCTGAGATTGCCTTCCCCGGCGCCGAGACCCGGCAGTCCGCCGCTGGCGATGGATGTCAGCGTCTGTACCTGCTGGAAGCCACCGTCGGTCGGGTCTTCCCAGACGTGGCCCCAGACTTCGAATCGCGAGGCGACGTATGGTTTGAATCGCAGGACCATCAGTCCCATCAGTCCCGCTGCCCCGAGGATCAGCGCCAGCTTGGTGAAGTCGCCGGACCGCAGGAAGGAGATGATCAGGAACGTGGCAAAGAATACGATGGCCGTACCGAAGTCACCCATCAGAGCCAGGCAGCCGAGGCAGAACACGCTGAATCCCATGAAGATCATCAGGTTCTTCCGCTGCTGCAGTTCGTCCAGGGTGGCGGCACCGATATATACGAATACGATTTTTACAATTTCTGAAGGTTGGAAGGAAAGGCTTCCGATGTGGATCCAGTTCTGGGAGCCGTTGACGACCGCCCCGAAGATCAGGTTGATCAACAGCAACACCACGCTGATTCCCAGCAGGATCGTCGTGAGGCTTTTGGTCCACCTCAGGTCGCGCAGGAACCAGCAGATCACGATGAACAGGATCACGCCGAGCATTACCGCGATCGATTGCTTCAGGACCGTCGTCGGGTAGGCGGAGGCCGTGACCGCCAGACTCAGCGTCGACAGGAAGAAAGCGATGATCTCGACCTCAAAGCCTTTGCGCCGGAACGACCGCATGAGCAGGGTGTATCCCCACATCACGGCACAGAGGAGCATGTAGGCGACGGTCAGCTGCGTCGGGTAGTTTTCCCCCATCGCTACGTGGAACTGTATCACGGTCAGGAGCTGGAAGATCGTGATCGCGAACAGCGAGAACCACGGCGAGGTCGTCGACGTGTACTGTTTCCTCGTTTTTACGTTTTGCATGCGCTCCTGCAGGCTGAGCGGATACAGCTCAAAATCCGAGCCGCCGATGTTCAGGACATCGCCGCCCCGCAGGACCGTTGGTTCGTGGACCGGTATTCCGTTGATTTTGGAACCGTTCTTAGAATTCAGATCGTTGTAGATCCAGGTACCGGTGGAGTCGCGCATCAAGGTGCCGTGGCTCCTGGAAACGCTCCCCAGATTGAGTTTGATGTCACAGCCTCTGGACCGGCCGACCAGGTTCTCCCAGTGGGTCAGCGGCACACTGCTTCCGTCCGGGCAGCGCAGATACGCCCAGATCTCAGACGGATTCCGCATCCTGAGAAGCCCCAGGATCTGGTGCAGCAGAATCAGTATCGCCAACCCCACGAAGACCCAGCGTACGCCGGTCGTAAAGTAGAGCTGTACATAGTCTGTAAATCCTTCGTAGTTCAAATCCCTTAATCCCCTTTTTTAGATATACTGCAAAATAATCGCAACGACCGGAATCGTGATAATGCAAAGGATCGTCGTCAGCATGACTCCCTTCGTCGCGAATTCAACGTCCGCTTTATATCGCTCGCTTAAAATGACACTCAGCATGGCACATGGCATGGCCGCTTCCATGATGATGACGGTCCCGAACAGCGTTTCGCCGCCGATGATCAGCTTGACGAGAACGAGCGCGATGGCCGGCGCCACGAGAAGCTTGAGCAGGCAGACCAGGTACGCGTGCTTGTTCATGAACATGTCCTTGAAGCGGATCCGCGCCAGGTGTGAACCGACGACCATCATGGCCAGCGGGCTGGTGACAGCGCCGATGGCATCGACCGGACCGCCGATGATGCTCGGCAGCGTGATCCGGCAGACGTAGAAGAGCAGGCCAATCAAAACCCCGATAAAGCATGGGTTGATGATGCCTTTCATTGTCTCTGCCGCGCTCATCTTCTCCGCGCCTTTTGCAGACTGGCGGATGAGTGTCACGCCGATGGTGAACATCAGGACATCAAAGGATGAGTCCGCCAGCGCGCCGTAGAAGACCGCTTCCTTGCCGAACAGTCCGTCGAGGACGGGAAGCCCCAGGAAGCCGGTGTTTCCAAAGACCATCATGAAGGCCATGATCCCAGTCTGGGTCGGCGGCAGGTGGATGAACATCGTCAGCACTTTGGAGATCACCATGGCGATGAGGACGACGCCAATGAAAATGAGAACAACGTATTTGCAGTTGTTCAGCGTCTCCCAGGAAAACTCCATCTGCATCGCGCTGATGACCAGGCACGGATACGTCACGTAGGTGATCAGGTTGGAGAATCCTTCAGTATGCACTTTTTGAACCAGTCCCATTTTCGTTAACAGATAGCCCGGCAGTATCATGGCAAATACTTTGACCAGAGCCAGTATAACGTCCACAGCTCCCATAGATGTCCGTCTCCATTCAATGTGTGTCAATTCAAACAAAAACTCATCATAATTATACATTGTTTTCCTGGCAAGTACAAGAATGGTATGTACGAACAGCGCCGGAGATGATAGAGTAGGGGTATGGAGAACAAACTGATCTACATCGAAAACGAACATACGGATCCGCGCTACAATCTGGCGTTCGAAGAATACGTGTTTACGCACGTTATCGAATCGACACCGGTACTTTTATTGTGGCAGAACGAGCCGTCGGTCATAATCGGGAAATATCAGAACACCATCGAAGAAATCAACTACGATCACATCAAGGAGAACGGCGTGCACGTGGTGCGCCGCAATACCGGCGGCGGGGCGGTCTACCACGATCTGGGGAATCTGAATTATTCCTTCATCATCCCGGATGCGGAGACGAAGATCGACTTCGGGACCTTCACGACGCCGCTGGTCAAAGCGTTGCGTTCATACGGGATCCCGGCGGAACAGACCGGCCGCAACGATATTCTCGTTGACGGAAGGAAGTTCTCCGGCAACGCCCAACAGTTTTCCAAACACCGGCTGCTCCACCACGGAACAATCATGTTCGACGTCGATACGAACGCCGTCGCAAAGGCTCTTCGCGTCAAACCGGGGAAGTTTCAATCAAAGGCCACGAAATCCGTCCGCAGCCGCGTGACAAATCTGAAACCGTACTTCGATGCGGCAGGCGGCGCGGCGAATGGAGCGGGCACCGTTACCGACGTGGCTGCGTTCAAAGTCCTCCTGCTGGAGTGGTTCCGGCGCGAGTACGATGTGACGGAGCTGCAGTTGAGCGAGGCGCAGCTGACGGAGATCGAAAATCTCAAGGCGAAGAAATACGACACCGATGAGTGGAACTTCGGGCGGTCGCCAAAGGCGGACGTCGTCCGGGGCGACTTCTTCCGGTGCGGCTACGTGGAATTTTGCTTCTCGATCGCACAGCACCGGATCCGCAGCGTGAAGATCAACGGGGACTTTTTCCCGGTCCGGGACATCGAAGAATTCGAACGGTCCTTCGAGGGCTGTGAGTATACGGCAGAGGTGCTGCGGGAAGTGCTGGAAGCGGCGGATCTGCAGGGATATCTGGGCGATGTGACGGTCCAGGAACTGTTGGATGTAATCGTCTAACCACCCATCTTGACACGCTCAAGAAAAACACATAAGATTGCTTATATGGAGGTAGATAACAATGTTGAAATTTGCATTTTTGATCAACGTGCCGGGGCAGTCCCCGAGGATCTATTCCGGAATCTATGAGAACAGCGAAAGCTTCAATCTGGTTGCCGGAACGGGCAGCATGGAAGAAACCAAGGAATTCGTCGGCGAGCTGGCAGCGGACGGTTACACGCTGCTGAACCTGTGCGGCGATTTCGACGACGCGGTCACTGCCGAGATGCAGGAGATCGCCGGTCCGGATGTGAAGATCCGCCACGCGGATTATCTTCCGGATGAACTGGCCAAGGTCGAAGCGCTTCCGGAATTCTCGAAATACGGGATCGTTATCGTGATGCGAGGCGTCGAAGAGCCGGCCGAAGTCGTGCTGAGCTGCACCGACTTCTACACCAAAGCTATTTTCGTCAAGGATCAGGAGCAGGCCAGCGCGGCGGCGAAGCAGCTGGCGGCGGAAGGCATGCATGACATAGAACTTTGCAGCTGGTTCACCGAGGAGAAGACACAGGCCGTGATCGACGCCATCGGCGGCGCTGTACCGGTCGGAAGCTGCGGACTGTAATGCAGAAAGACTATTCAAAACCGATTTTAAGAACATTTATCACATACTTCAGGCCGCACATCGGACTGTTCATTCTGGACCTGTCCTGCGCGCTCGTGGCATCGCTGATCGACCTGAGTTTCCCGTTGATCGCGCGGCACGCCATGTACCACATGCTGCCGAACCCAGCGTACGAGACGTTTTTCCACGTCATGGTCATCGTGGCGATCGCCTTCCTGCTGCGGGCGGCCCTGAACTATATCATCACCTACTGGGGGCACATGTTCGGCGTGCTGGTCGAGGCCGACCTGCGTGACGATCTCTTTTCGCATATCCAGACGCTGGATTTCGGGTTCTTTAACCGGAACCGGACCGGGCAGCTCCTGTCCCGGATGACGGGGGACCTGTTTGAGATCACCGAGATGGCGCACCACGGACCGGAGGATGTGTTCATCGCGCTGGTGACCATCGTCGGCGCGATCATCATCATGTTCACGATCGAGTGGAAGCTCGCGCTGATCATTCTCATCATCCTGCCGATCGCGCTGTTCATCGTCATGCTGAACCGGCGGCGGATGATCCTCACATCGAGAAGGGTCAAAGAACGGCTGGCGGAAATCAACGGCGAGATCGAAGCGGGCTTTTCGGGGATCCGCACCAGCAAGGCGTTTGCGAACGAGGCTTCCGATTACGGGAAATTTGCAAAAGCCAACGAGCTGTTCAAAACATCCAAGTGCGACAACTATAAAGCGTTCGGGATGTTCGCTTCGTCGCTGGAGTTCTTCATGTGCATCATGCCGGTGGTCATCATGGCCTTCGGCGGCTGGTTCATCATGCGGACCGACATGAACTACGCGGATCTGATCACGTTCTATTTGTACATCAGCACGTTCATCACGCCGATCCGGAAGCTGGCCAATTTCATGGAGACCTTCATGAACGGCTGGGCGGGCCTCAACCGGTTCACGGACATCATGCGGATGGAGCCGGAGATCAAAGACGCGCCGGATGCCGTCCGGCTCGGCTGGGACGCAGACGGCAACGCCGTGCCGGTGGAGGGCAACATCGACATCGACCATGTGAGCTTTGCATATGATAATAAGGAAATCGATGTCATCAACGACATCACGCTGAGGATCCGTCCGGGCGAAACGGTAGCTATCGTCGGGCCGTCAGGCGGCGGCAAGACGACGCTTTGCCAGCTGATCCCGCGCTTCTATGACGTGGATGAGGGGAGCATCGCTATCGACGGGCAGGATATACGGAACTTGACACTGGAGTCTTTGCGCAAAAACATCGGGCTCGTGCAGCAGGATGTGTTCCTGTTCCCGGACACCATCGCGGAGAACATCCGCTACGGCCGGCCGGGCGCGACCGACGAAGAAGTGCGTGAAGCGGCCCGCAAGGCGGAGATCTACGACGACGTCATGGCTATGCCGCAGCAGTTCGATTCGTACACCGGCGAACGCGGCGTGCTGCTGTCCGGCGGGCAGAAGCAAAGAGTCTCGATCGCCAGGATCTTTTTGAAGAATCCGCCGATCCTGATTCTGGACGAGGCGACGTCGGCACTGGATACGGTGACGGAATCCCGGATCCAGGGGGCGTTCGACAAGCTTTCTGTTGGCAGAACAACAATCATCATTGCGCATCGCCTATCAACGATACGTAATGCGGAGCGGATCATCCTCATCGACGAAGGCGAAATCAAAGAAGAAGGAACGCACGAGGAGCTCATGGCGCTGAACGGTAAGTACGCCGAGCTCTACCGGTACAGTGAAAACTAACATAGAGTATTAGAGAACAATAGGTAACAATAGATTATAAAGGGAGCATCAAGGGACAAGGAATGGAGGAAAAAAGACAACAAAAACGCATTTTGGTTCTGGCCGTCCGGGCCGGGGAGATCATGATGAAAGCCGGCGCGGAGATCTACCGTGTCGAGGACACGATCACGAGGATCTGTAAATCCTGCGGCATCAACTACGTCGACGTGTTTGCCATGCCGACGGGGATTTTTATTACGATGGACAAGGGATTTGAGGAAGATGACACCTACACGTACATCTGCCGGATCAAATCATCGTCAACGGATCTCAACAAGATCTCCCGGGTCAACGAATTTTCCAGACAGTTCGCGACGACAGACATGACAGTGGAAGAAGGGATGAAGATACTGGACGAGATCGAACAGGAAAAGACATACCCGCTCCCGGTACGCATCGTATGCGCCAGCCTGGCGGCGGCGTGTTTCAGCGTGCTGTTCGGCGGGAACGCGATGGATTTTGCCATCACTTTCCTGATCGGCGCCGTCTGTTATGCCTTCTCGCGGTTCCTCACCCATGCGGAGGTCAATTTCTTCATCCACGGCCTTTGCTGCTGCGCGCTGGCGGCATTCATCGCGCTCATTGCGGCGGCTTCCATAGATGGGACGCATTACGCGATGATCATCGCGGGATGCCTGATGCTGTTCGTTCCGGGCGTGGCGATCACCAATTCGATCCGCGACTTCCTGTCGGGCGACATGGTATCCGGTCTCGGCCGGATGGCGGAAGCGTTTCTGACCGCGGTCTCGCTGGCGGCGGGCGCCGGTATCGTTTTGAAACTCTGGGCTTTGATAGGAGGGATCGTGTTATGATGCAGCTTCTGACACAGTTCATATTGGCGCTCTTTGCCACATTGAGTTTCAGCGTGATCTTCCGTGTCCCGCTCAACAAGATCCCCGCCTGCGTCATCATCGGCGCGCTGGGGTGGGTCACGTACGTCGTTACGTTCGACTATCTGGACTCCCCGGTGATCGGGTGCTTCGCGGGAGCCTGCACCGTCGGGTTGCTCAGTTCTATCAGCGCCCGCGTGTTCAAAGAAGCCGCGACGGTTTTCGTTATTCCGGGAATCCTTTGCCTCGTGCCGGGATTCAGGATCTACAGAACCATGGAAGCGCTGCTGTTGCATAACTACGAGGATACAGCGGAAATCGGGGTGGAAACGCTGTTGATGGCAGGTGCGATCGCCATCGGCCTTCTGGTCATGGGCGTCGTCGTCGGTCTGCTCCGGATCGTGTACCGCAAGGGGCGCGGGATATTGACATGAGCTGTATTTAAAAGCAATAAAACAGAGCTGCCGCAGTTTCGCAGGCAGCTCTTTTCGTATTCTTGATTGTTGCCTTATGCAAAGGCTCCCGACCGCGCAGCGGCTGCCGGTGGTCCGAGTTCGCCGGAGATTAGAGATCCAGCTTGTAATCGCCGTCCTTGATCAGGCCGATCTTGCGCATGATCTTGTCGATGATCAGCGCCAGGATCGCCGGGAGGAAGATCTGTAGCAGCAGGACTTTCCAGAGAACATCCAGGGTGAAGCCCATCGCGGTGAACGTTCCGATCTGTCCGACGAACCCGCAGGTTCCCATGCCGGCGCCGATCGGAATATTCGACATATCGAACAGGCAGGTCGCCAACGGGCCGATGATGGCCGCCGTCAATGTTGGCGGCACGAGGATCCATGGATGCTTAATGATATTCGATATCTGCAGCATGGATGTTCCGATGCCCTGGGCAACCAGCCCGCCAACGCCGTTTTCCTTGAAGCTTGCCACGGCGAATCCGACCATCTGTGCGCAGCAGCCGACGGTAGCCGCACCGGCTGCCAGACCCGATAGTTCAAGCATAATGCAAAGTGCCGCGCTGGAGATCGGCGCAGTCAATGCCAGTCCGACGACGACCGCGATGAAGATGCCGAAGAAGAACGGCTGCCATTCGGTAGCGGCCATGATCGCGGCACCTATCTTGACCAGACACCAGCCAACGCCAGGGCCGACCAGTTTGGCCGCGAGCCCGCCGATGATGATGGTGACCGCCGGAGTGACGAGGATGTCTACCTTTGTTTCTTTGGACACCATCTTGCCGAACTCAGCACCTAGTGCTGCAGCAACGAACGCTCCGGCAGGACCGCCAGTCGCGGCGATTCCAAAGCCGGTCAGCGTCGCGCCCATCATGCCGGTAACGGCGCTGGAGAACAGCACGAGCGGCGGAGCCTTCAAGCTCCACGCAACGGCGACACCGATGCCAGCGCCCATCATGCTTTTCGCGATGCCGCCGATCTCGATCAGGAACGTGGAGATCGCATTCTCCCCGAACAGGGTCGTCGTCTGCGCTCCCAGCACATCTAGGATCGTGCCCATCAGCAGCGTTGCAAAAAGCCCAAGCGCCATGGCGGACAGCGCGTCCTGCACGTACCGCTTGAAACTTATTTCAATGTCTTTTCGCTTGAAGAATTCTTTCATTGTCGTTTTTCCTTTTTTGATCCCAAACTCCTCGCCCTTACTTCGGCATGATTGTAGCAAATCAACCCATCGGTGTCAAGAAATTACATGCGCTGCAAAGGCGCCGTCCAGAGCGGAAAACCGATCCGTGAACAATGCCCCGGATACTCCGGGAATCTGTGGTATAATGATTTCACGGAGGACAGAACATGGATTTTTTCTGGGACACAGTTGAAACAGTTGACAGAGCAAAGTGCGATGGGTTCAGCCATTTTGACACCGGTCATATCATATGGCTGGTGTTCTTTTTGTGCGTGGCGGCAGTATGCACGCGGTTCTATCTCGATGCCGGAGAAGGCCGGGGAAGTGCGTTCCCGAATTGCCGGCGCCGCATCCGAATCGTGTTCGCCGTTCTTCTCATCATCGGGGAAGTGCTGAAGTATGTCGTTGTTGCAAAAGCCGGAGTGCCCCTTGCGGGGTATCTGCCGCTGCAACTCTGTTCCATCAGCGTGATCCTGGTGATCGTGCACGCGCTACTGCCAGTGGGCAGCGGAGCAGATGCGGATCAACGTCCGGTGTCAGGGGTTTTCTACCGATACATCGGCAACTTCCTGTATCTCATCGGTCTTCCGGCCGGCCTTGCGGCGTTGCTGTTCCCGTCTTGGACTGCGCTTCCGATCCTGGCGAATTTCATGAGCCTCCACAGCTTTACCACGCATATCCTGCTGGTGACTTATGTGGCCATGCTCGTTGCCGCAAAAGAAATCAGACCGGAAATCCGTACGGTTCCGGTCTGTGTCTGTGCGTTGATTGTTATGGCAATCGGCGTCTATTTCTTTGATGTTTCATTCAACATGAACTTTATGTATCTCGTACACCTGAGCCCGGCCAGCCCGATAGCGCCGTTTGCCTCGTTGGGCGATTACCGGATCGGCTATGCCGTGATCCTGGCCGCCCTGATTTTAATTCTGTATGGTGTGCCGGCGCTCGTGCGCAGAACTAGTTCTCGATGACCGGCGTCCAGTAGTAGTTGCCGTAGATGTCCGTGAAGCGGTACGTGATGTTCGCTCCGCCGTGACCGATCTTTTCGTTGGTGATCTCGATACCATCCGGATCATCGACCGTCATTTTCTTGCCGATGATGTAGTCATCTTCATAGTCTCCATCATAGTCGTAGTAACTGCAGACGAATTCCAGCACGTCGCCCTTCTTGAGGCTCGGCAGTGCTTTTGCTGCGGTCTCCGTGATTTTCTCGTCGTAATCGTAGCTGACACCTGCGATGTAACCCTGTTCATTGTTGTTGTCGAAGACGAGGATCAGGTGCGCAGGTTCGCCGTTGAGCAGGACCGGCACATACCCGGTGATCGAGTACTCGTCGTTACCCTTTTCGAGCGTCTCGGTGTGGTAGTACGCAACGAGCTGCCCATCCAAAGCCAGCCAGGTCCGATCCAGTGCCGGCAGGAGATTGCCGTCGTCATCGAACGAGAAGACGTTGTCCAATCCCAGATCCGCGTAACCGTGGCCGGTATCGTAGAACATCTGCATATCCGCGGTCTCGATGAGATTCCACTGATCTTCCGTCAGGATGATCGCCAGCTCGCCGTCAGCGTTCTTCTGCCACTGGAACGCATCCGCCGAAAGACGGTTGTTCGTGACGTACTCTGCAGCCGTTTCCGCATCCAGCGGACCGTTGGACAGGAAGTCCGTATTGGATCGATCCAGTTCGCTGATCCCGACTTTCCCGAAACCAGAATATCCGCCGGAGAGCAAAGATCCAAGGAGCTGCTCGATAGCCTGGCTGTTCAGGTTATTGTTGGACGGCGTGCTGTTCGAGCCGTTCAGCGAACCGAACGGCGAGAATCCGCCGGCAACAGCCTGTCCGCTGACTTCCATCTGCGCGAACTTCTGGATGCAGGAAGTGTAATTCTCGTCCATGCCGATGTCCGCGTAGGTGTTCGTCATCGCGTCGACTTTGTTCAGCGTCTTGTGCGGGAAGTAGATCGAAAGGCCGTACGCGTTGGCGGTCGATTTGGAAGTCCGGTTATACTTGATCGCATCCAGGAGCGACTTGGCCAAAGCCTTGCCGGAATTCGTGTCGAGGAGTTTTGCAAAATGCACCAGGTCGATTTGGTCGAGCCGGTTGCTCTGCGCGAATTCCTTGCTGCTGCTCCGCGCGATCGCGACGTCCTTGTATTCGTTGTTGCTGATCTTGTTGCTGGTGTCATCCGCAAAGGCGTTCAGCTTGGCAGGCACGGTCTGTGACAGTTCCGCAAGGTCGACGACCGAAAGCGTCGTGGACTGTCCCGGGCACTGGCTTGCGCATTTTGCAGTAAAATCGTCCGCGATGGCTTTGCCGATCTCGAGGGTCGATGTGGATGTATTGGCGTTCAGATCTTGGAGCCAGCCGGTGTAGTACCAGCCGATGCCCGGTTCGGTTTCTTCGCTGCCGATCATGTAGTCCGCGAATTTGCTCAGCATGAGCGCTGTTTCCGTGGTCGCCATCAGGCAGGTGTCGAAGCCGATGAAGTCAAACTTCAGACCGGCATCCCGAAGAGCCGTCTTGATGCCGCTGAGGGACATGGAGCCGCTCCGCGGATATTTCTGGTCGTAACCGTATCCGCCGATGGAGCCGCCGCCGTGATCCCAGAAGACCAGAGACGTCCGGTTGGACGGGAATTTTTTATCCGCCCACTTCAGGTAGGAGGACAGGGTCGTTGACTGCGTCATCGGCGGGTTGCCCGCGTTGCTTTCGATGCACTTGATGCTGCCGTTCCGGATCTGCCAGACCTGATTGTTGGTGCTGCTGATGACGTCGTTGCGCCACTGCTTGCAGCCGCCCGTGTAAACGATCAGGTTCAGGTTTTCGTTGTTGATCGTGGCGTTGATCATCTCGTTCAGGTCTTTTGTGGCGGCCGCCGAATTGGATTCGAGGTCCGTGCCGCACATGTAGACCATGATCGTGTATTTATCTTTGCCGTCGCCCTTGATCGTCGTGAACTTGTCGCGGGCTTCGGAGGAAACCTCCATGTTCAGATCCGTGGTGTTGGCGTCGCCTTCATACCAGCCGCTGTACGTGCCGCTTCCGTAGTTGATGTTCTCTTCGTAGTTGGATCCGCCGCCGAGCAGACCGCTCAGGCCCAATCCGCCTCCGCCGAAAACGATCAGGACAATAATGAAAATCACGATCAGGCAGCCGCCCGGTGAACGGGATCTGGTGCCGCCTCCGCCGCCGCTGAAGAAGCCGCCGCCGGAGCTGTGGCCGCTGCCGCTGTAACCACCGGAGCCACCGCTGTAACCACCGGAACTGTGGCTGCTCGAACCGCCGCTGTAACCGCCGGAGCTGTGGTTGCTCGAACCGCTGCTGTGACTGCTTCCGCCAAATCCGCCGCCGGAACTGCCGCTGCTATGCCCGGTGAAAGTTTTTCTCGCCCTTGGCCTTTTTCTATCCATCGCTTGACCTCTCGTTTTCTATCTTCATTCTTTATCTATGTTGCATTTATTATACTATATCGCGGGCTTTCGTGAAATACCGCTTTACTGTTCTGCTTCATTTTAAATGCGGCTACTTGAAATCAACACAATTTTTTGGGATAATGTGAGCATGGGTAAGAACAAAGAAAAAGACACGACAATCTGGAAGCCGAAGGGCAACCAGAAAATAACGCGTCCGAGCGGACCGGAACCGGGATCGCGCAGGGCTCGCAAGGCCATCAAGCCGGAACGTGCTTCATGGCGTTCGCAGAGCAATTTTGTGCAGAGATCGCAGGGTTATGATGCGCCAAAGTCCAACTTTGGCAAACTCAGTCTGCTTATCGGGGCCGGCGCCATCATTGCCGCCCTGGCAAAAGGCGTCAAGAACAGCGACTACTTCAAGAACGAAAAACAGGACGACAACGACGACTTTTACGGAACGGACGACTAAACGAATGCCGCGCAGATCACGGAAGCGGTGGGTTTAGAGAACGGTTGCAGAAACGGGCGCCCGGCAGACCTGCAGAAGAGGGCGACCTGAGACTGGCCGCGGATTTGCGTGCCTTTAACAAGGATAGGGAATGGAGAAAAGGGAATGAGAAGAAAGAAAGGGGGATTTTCATGAGAAACAGTTTGAAAAAAAGAGGGACAGCGATACTGGCTGTTGTTTTTGCCATGTTTATGGTAATGCCAACGGCGACGGCCTTTGCATCAGGAGATCAGGGGTACCTGGCACTGGGTGCAGACCTGTCAGGGGAAGAGAAGAGCACGGTGCTGGAGCTTTTGGGAGTCGCGGATGAGGAGGATTACAACGTCATCACCGTGACGAACGCAGAGGAGCACCAGTATCTGGATACCTTTATCAGTTCTTCGGAGATTGGTACGAGGGCGCTTTCATCCATTCTGATCACGGAGAACGGCGGCAGCGACATCAACGTTGAAACGCAGAACATCAACTACTGCACGACGGGGATGTATAAGAACGCACTGGTGACGGCCGGCGTGCAGGGTGCGGACGTAAAAGTTGCGGGGCCGTTTGAGATTTCGGGGACCGCAGCGCTTGTCGGAGCCGTCAAGGCCTATGAGCAGATGACCGGTGAAACCGTCAGTGACGAAGTGCTCGAAGGCAGCCTGGACGAACTGACCACCACGGGCGAGATCGGCGAAGCGATCGGTGATAAAGAAACAGCGGAAGCGATCATCGCAAAAGTCAAAGAAGAGATGGCCAACAACCCGGACATGACGGATTCGGAACTGGAGGAAGCGGTTCGGGAAGCAGCGAATGAGGCTGGGATCAATCTGTCGAACGAAAGCATCGACAAGATCGTGAAAATGCTCAGTAATCTGCAGGAACTCGATATCGATTGGGACAATGTGAAGCAGCAGTCCCAGTCCATTTTGGAGAACTTCAAAGACCTGTTCCAGTCAGAAGAGGCACAGGGCTTCATCTCCAGATTGATCGCTTGGTTCAAGAGCCTGTTCTAGGAGGATATCAATGGACACACTGAATGAGATCGCAAGCAATCCTTTTGTAATGAAATGGTCAGGAGCTATCGTTCTGGCGCTTTTGGGTTTCGGTTTCATGCGGATGCGGAGGCATTCCATGAAAAACAGCCTCGCATTTGGCGGCGGGATCTTAGGTGTTATCGTTGTATTGAGTCTGCTGAAATACTTTTTGTTTAGTTAAAGATAGAATTCAGATAGAGTGAGAAGTTAGTAGTGAGGAGTAAAAAAGATGCTGTACGCTAATCACAAGAATAAACTTTTGGGCACATCGATTCTGTTCCTGTTGCTCGGAATCGCGTTTATAGTCTATCCGGCGGATTCCATGATCATGCTCGTGCGACTGACGGGGGCATTTCTGATCGTACTCGGGATCCTGATTTTCGTTCCGACGCTGCGCGAGCGCAAAGCACTTGGCATACGGTTCGGCATGCTCGTCGCGATGACGATTGTAATCGCAGTCTTTGGGGTCATTTTGCTGACCATGCCGGGAGCGTTCGTGGAAGTGTTCTGGATCACGATGGGGATCATTCTGATCCTGGACGGCATCAAAAACTTCTTGTATATGAGCGCTGTACCGAACAAACTGATCACGATCATTCTGGCCGTCGTGTCCATCATCTGCGGCGTGCTGATCATCACGCATCCGTTCGGGACAGGACTGGCATTCTCGATCCTGATCGGCGCTTTCTATGCGTACAGCGGCGCGTCCGGAATTTTCCTGCACTTTGCCGGAAAATTCATGAAAAAGACATCCCCGCTTGATGCAGGCGCAGATATCGGTGAAGAAGGGACGGTCGTGGATGTGGAGATCGTGGACGGAGCCGAGGAAGATCCTGATGGAGACGTCAAGATGATCGAAACAGCGGACATCGTTGATGAAGCGGAGGCCGAGACGAAGGCCGCCGACGCCGGGGTCGCTGAAGCCGAAGCCGAGGTCGCTGAAGCGGTCGAGGTTATCGACGATGCAAAAGCCGGGGAACCGGAGAAACCGGAAGCATAATACGATAAAAATGGTAAAGGAACGGGTCGATTGGCCCGTTTTTACCAGGTGGTGATATCATAATGCATACCATTCAGTTCTTTCTGTTTTTAGCAACATGTATAATCGCTTCTGCCGGATTGACATACGTGGAGATACTGTACAAATTAGGCGGAAAAAAAAGAAAGTCACTTACGCACGATTTGATTGTTTTTACTGTCGTAGTTGGTTTATTTTGTGTGTTCTGCTTTTCCGAGTATTGTTATTTCCACCGAAGTGCGTTGGGAACAGGGTGGTCCCCTATTGAAAAGGCATTAGAAATAGCATTGCATATGGCCATTGTCTCTTCGTGGATCCTTTGCCTGAGAAACGTCCTGAAGAAAAATGACAGAGTGCGGAAAATAATATTGCACGCAGGACTTTTGATTACAGCTGTTATTTTGATTTTTCTAAACACTTTCTGCGTGGACGATCATTATCAAACAAACAGCAAACACATTGAACTAACAGACATCAGCTTTATTATGGCGGCGATTATTTTTGTCAGCATTATCATTATTTTGCATGCTGTAAAAATTGCGAGGAGCGACATTCCTAAAAAAGCCAAGTACTTCTTCATTATTGAAAGCATTTTAATCATTGTTAATTTCGCATGGAACAATTTCTATACCTTACAGCTTGTCCACAAGCATTATATATTCATCAATTCCTATAGTTTTGGAGACCTTGATGTTACGCCATTCCTGATATTGGCGATGATATGTCTGTCGATCATGGCAATCCGCAATAGTGTGATATACTATCTGATGAATCGCGAAGATGTGGAAGGCGCAAAGCAGTTTGATATCAATAATATTCGCAAAGTGTATTCCCTTACTCCTCGAGAAGCAGAAGTGTTGGAATTGCTGATCAGAGATGCTAGTTATGCTGAGATCTGTTCCGAGTTGAATGTAACGATCAACACCGTTAAGAAACATGTGAACAACTTGTATCGGAAAGTAGATGTGGCAAGCAAATCCGAGCTGTTCAAGAAGTTTCACCCATGATATTACCCCTATATTACCCCTCCGAGTAATTGTTGTTTTTAATAAGACTCCCTTATACTTGACACATAAGGGAGTTTTTTTATTCCACACGGAGAGGGCAGTCATGGCGGAGTGAGACCGACGTGGTGGCCCGATAACGAGAAGACATTGTGTAGATAGTGAGGAGGTGTTAACGTAATGAAACTGAGAAAAGCCAGACTCCTGGCGATCTTTCTGGCCGTTGCGATTTCGGTAACGTTCATTCCAACGTTCTCATTCGCGGCAACGTCCCTGAAAGCACCTGCCAAAGTGAAGGCCACGGTCGTATCCGATACTGCCGTACAGGTCAGCTGGGGCAAAGTAAAAGGCGCAAAAGGCTACTTAGTGTATCAGAAACAAGCTGATTCCAAGTACAAATTAGCCAAGAAGATCAAAAAAGGAGCGACCGTCAAGTGGGTCAGCAACAATCTGACCACCGGAGAAAAGTACAGCTTCAAGATCAAAGCATTTAAGGGAAAGAAGAAGAGTAAATTCTCCAAAGAAGTTTCGGCAATTCCAAGCCCGCCGGCAGCATCCATTTTCATGAATGGTAAAGTCTACACGGTAGAGGGCGAAGATTGGGAAAACAACGCAGTCGAAGCGATGGCCGTAGATGCCGAAGGTAAGCTCTTAGGCGTAGGAAGCACAGCAGAAATCACAGCCCAGTTCAAGGGAGATAACACAGAAGTCGTCGACCTTGGTGGAAAGACCGTATTCCCGGGCTTCATTGATTCCCATATCCATCCACCTGGACCAGCATTTACAGTATTATATGAAATCAGCCTGAGTGGTATTTTTACAAAGGAAGAAACACTGAGCGTCATCAAGGACTTTGTTGATTCACATCCTGACATGGATGCGTATTTCGGATTTGGATACAGCAATGCTGTAACGGATAAAGACGGAAATGTTGAGGCTGTAAACAGAGCATGGCTGGACGAGATCTGCGCAGATAAGCCGATCGTACTTTCATCGTTTGACTATCACAGCAGATGGCTGAATACAAAGGCATTAGAGATGTGCGGTATCACGAAGGACACCCTGGCTCCGGAAGGCGGAGACATCAAGAAGGATCTTGATGGAGAATTGACCGGCGTACTGACCGATTGCAGTGGCCTCGTAACTTTATCGGCAGAGTATACTGAAGATCAGATCGAAGAAGCATGGAAGTGGTTCTTTGAGAGGATGAACAGCTGGGGATACACCGGATACAGTGATGCCGGAACGAGCTCCGGGTATGCGGACATGCTGATGGAAAAATCCAAGGCTGAAAACGGACTGCCTGTAAGAATCAATTTCGCGGGAATGATGTCTGCAGATGACATTGATGGAAGCATCGCGAGATTGGATGCTCTGAAGGAAAAAGTCGGCGATACGAAGGATATCCGCGTAACGACCGCTAAGATCTTTGCAGATGGCGTTGTAGAAGGCGGAACGGCCTATCTGTGGGAACCGTATAAGCAACCGGCATTGCAGAACCTCTTCGGAAAAGAAGAAACTGACTGGATAGGTGCGATCAAGCTTTCACAGGAAGATCTGAACGAACTCACTCTGAAGGCAAATGCTAAAGGTTACCCGATCCACGTTCACTCCATCGGTGACCGTGCAACGACGATGACCCTTGATGCCATCGAATACGCACAGACCGAACTGGCGAAGGAGGGTGTAAAGGATGAATGCAGAAATATCATCACGCACCTGCAGGTCGTAGATCAGGACGATATCCAGAGATTCAAGGAGTTGGGCGTTATCGCTGCATGTCAGGTATTCTGGCACTTCAAGGCTCCGGATATGTATTGGCCGATCGAAGAGCCGCTCCTTGGCAAAGCGAGAGCCGCTAGAGAATATCCGCTGAACAGTTTCTATAGAATCGGTGTTCCTATCACAGCATCCGGAGACTATCCTATTTCACCGGTGAACAACCCGTTCTGGGCAATCGAAATAGGCGTTACCAGAAACCTTGAAAACGCGGAATTCTATAAGGGCAGCTTCCCTGATATCAAAGATATCGAAGACATGGATGAAAAGACATACCTGCTGAACCCTGCTGAAAGAGTTCCTCTGAAGGCAATGATCGAAGCATACACGATCAATGGCGCATATCAGATGAACTATGAAGACGTTTGCGGTTCCCTGAAGGCAGGCAAGGTTGCTGACTTTGTTGTTTGCGATACCGACCCATTCGAGATCAACCCTGTTAAGATCGATGAGGTCAAAGTGCTCAAGACATACAAGGACGGCAAGATCGTTTGGGAAGAATAAGTAATTATCCATATACACCAACAAAAATGATAATTTGAGAGAGAAGAAGAGGGCAGCAGAGGCGAATCTGCTGCTCTCTTTCTGTTTTTTGGGAAAGCGAATCCGATTGACAAAACGAACAAATGTTCGTATAATAAAACCGCAGCATACCATCCTAAAAGGGGAAACAGGGAGGTGGGTCAGTAATGAAACTTTTGCAAAAGCCCATTGATGCCATGGTCGTGTTCCGCGCGGAGAACGATTATCCGCGGCCATACAAATTCAAGATCGAAGAGAACGGGGAGAAAGTCACCGTATTCGTGGATCAGGTGATCTATTCGCACAAGAGCAAAGTCTGCGGAGCGGAGAACATTCTGTACGAATGCCAGAGCACGATCAATGGGGAAGAGAAGCGGTTTGAACTGAAGTATTTCTGTTCGAAATGTCAATGGCAGCTCTACAAAATGTGATATGGAAGTATATACCAATATCAACAACATTTGCCAGCTCATATCAAAGCCCCTGCATTTAAAAACCCAAACTTCTACACAAAACAGCTCGCAACCTTCTAGCTTGTGTAGATTTTTCCGGAAACCATCGAAAAATCATTGCCTCTTGGTGGAGACATCTACACAGACAGCCTCTCATCCCACGGTTTTGTGTAGACGTGCCACCGTCAAGCCCCGACATCCATGAAATATCTACACAAACAAGGCAGGTCAACCGTGTTTTGTGTAGAAGTCTGGGTTTCACCAATCACAGGTCTCGCATCAGGTCGACCGTGTTTTGTATAGAAGTCTAGTGAAACTTGTACCTCTTATACTTGTTTTTTTCGCCGGCAGAATATATCATATATATGTAGTTTAATGGGGGAATCTGTGCGAAAACAGATTCGGGTATCAGGATTAGAAAAAGAGGTAAAGAGAATGAACGATTTTAATCAACAGCACAACAGCGATTACGATCCGAAGCCGGAAATCAGACCGCTTTATGAGCAGGTCTGGTTCATTGTGGTCGTCTTTATTTTTTTCTGGCCGGCTGGATTAATGCTGGCGGTATGGAGATTCATCAGGGATCAGCAAATCAGCGCAGTGGCGCAGGCCAGTGAGGAGATGCCGCCGCTGAGCGATCAGCCGGATGGCGATCCGGAGGCCCAGAAAGAGGCGCAGAAGCAAAAGCTCACGAAGTCCAAGATCGAGGCAAGCAGAAGCTGCCGCAGTTGGAAAATCTTGGGCGGCGTGCTCATCGCGCTGGGTGCGTGCGTGCTGATCGGGTCTTCTTCCGGCGGCGAGACGATGAGAGAAGTCATCACGTCATTGTCAACGGGCGCGGGCTTTATCATCGCAGGTGCGGTCATGCTGATCGCCGCGAAGAAAACGGTCCAGAAGTGGGATCGGTACGAATCCTTTATCAACAATAAGGGAAATACGCCTATTCCGTTCCTGGCTGAAAAGATGGGCTATTCTGAGAAGACCGTCCGCGTGGATGTGCAGGCAATGATCAATAAGGGATTTTTTGACAAGCCGGGGAAGGGCCTTTCCGCTTACATCAATGGGGAATATGATCTGCTCGTCATGACCAAATACGGCGAGCCGATGCAGCCTTTGCGGAAGGCGACCGTGAAGAAGGAAGACCGGCCGCCGGCCAATTCTTATCTGGCGAAGCTGCAGACAGAGATCGACCGCTCGAACGACGCGGAACTGACGGAGACGCTTCGCGATATGTACGGATCCATCAAGCGGATCGAAGCGAAGATCCAGGAGGAGCCGTCACTGGGCGAGATGACGAACATCCGCAAGCTGAAGGAACAGTATCTGCCGCAGACGCTGGAACTGATCCGGAAGTTCAACGACGGGGAAGGTTCCGATGCGACGAGATGGGAAATCAAGGCGATGCTTGGAACATGCGCAAAAGCCTTCAAGAATATCGAAGGCAAAGTGTACGAGAGAGACGATATAGATACGAAGGTCGATATGGAAGTCCTGCGTAAGACCCTGGAGAGGGAAGGACTTCTTGGATCGGATTTTGATATCAAATCATAGAGAGGAGAACGAATATGATAGACGATCTGAAGACGGATATTAAAGCACCTGAAGCACCGGAACTGACATTGGATGTGCCGGAAATGGAGATTCCTAAAACGGAGAACCTGGCAGCGGCAATGGAAGCGATGGCACCGGAACCGGAGGAAATCAACCTGGAAAAGATAGAATCCGTTATGAGCAAGGAAGATGCGGACACATTCCGGCTGCAGAACTTTACGGACGAAGAGAAGCAGCAGATCAATGAGTTCGCGGAGAAGATCGACCTGCACGACACGAACATCATCGTTTCCTACGGCGCAGGCGCGCAGAAGAGACTGGCAGAGTTCTCGGATTCCGCGCTGGAGCACGTCAGAAACAAGGATCTGGATGAAATCGGCGGCATGATCACCGATCTGGTAGCTGACCTGAAATATGATCCGGATGAAGACAAGGGATTCCTGTGGAATCTGTTCCACAAGGGCGCCAACAAGGTCGAGAATGTGAAGGAATACTATGCGAAGGTCGAAGACAGTGTCGACAAGGTCGCGAAGAATCTGGAAGGACATCAGCAGACGCTCCTGAAGGACATCGCGATCCAGGATATGCTCTTTGACAGCAACAAGGCATACTTCAAAGAACTGACCATGTACATCGCGGCCGGAAAGATCGCGCTGGACAAGGCGTTGAATGAAGAGTTGCCGGCCATGAAGGCGAGAGCCGCGGAAACCGGCCTGTCCGAAGTGGCGCAGGAAGTCAGCGATTATTCCGCTATGTGCGACCGGTTCGAGAAGAGACTGCACGATCTGGAACTGACGAGAGCGATCTGCCTGCAGAACGCACCGCAGATCCGGCTGATCCAGAACAACGCGATCCTGCTTTCCGACAAGATCCACTCCACGCTGGTCAACACACTTCCGCTCTGGAAGAACCAGATGATCATCACGCTGGGACTGGCACACTCCAAGGAAGCGGTCGAAGCGCAGAACGCGGTCACCAATACGACCAATGAGCTTCTAAAGAAGAATGCGGAGATGCTCCACCAGACATCCGTCGACATCGCCAGAGAAAACGAGCGCGGCATCGTCGATATGGAAACGCTGCAGCACACGAACAACGAGCTGGTCAACACGCTGGACGACATCATGAAGATTCAGCAGGAGGGCAGACAGAAGCGGCGTGAAGCGGAGAAAGAACTCATAGCGATCGAAGCTCAGATCAAAGCTAAGATGCTGGAAATGTCAACTCGATAAATGGACGACGAGAAAAAGAAAAAGGCAGCGGCCGCAGCAGCGGTAGCCGCCATCATCGGCGCGTCGGGCGCTGCAGTGGACGCGAATTTTGATGATCCCGCGGATCTGCTGCAGAGCACGGCGGTGGAGCCAAAAGTTCAGCACATCGATTTAGGGGACAGCCAGGATAATGGCATTGTTCAGGACGACGAGGATAAGCAGCAGGCGAAGGACGAAAAAGGAACCTTCCGCGGATTCATCCTCAGTCTCCCGTTGGCCGTCCGTGTTCTTTTCGTGCTCCCGATGTGGTGTGCCGGGCATCTGATCATGCTGGGCGGCGGTTTGCTCTTCGCCGGACTGTCGCCGGTCCTGCAGGGAATCCTGAGCTTCGCGCTCCTGGCCGTTGTTATCGCAGGGGCGTTCACGCTGACTGCAAAGGCCATGTTCCCGGACTTGCCGCTTGGGAAGATCCTGAACCGGCATTCCATCAAGTGGATCCTGATTGCCGCGGTTGCCGTGTACGTTGCGGATCTGATCCTGGGGATCTGCTGGGTCGGATATGCGCATTTCAAGACCATCATCACCGGCGGCATGACGCTGGTCGCGTTGGGCGCGATCACCATTTGGTTCGCGCGAAGGGAGAACCGGAAACGCGCCCGTCTCGCAGAGAAGGCGCAAAAGCAAGAAGAACCGGAGAGCAACGAGCTGGTCTACGAGTCACTCGGACAAACCTTCGTGATCCGGAAATAGTAAATATGATAGATATTATGACAGGGGGTGGCTGTTGCATTAAGCAATTAATGCGACGCCCTTTTTTTATGCGACAACTGGCGGCGCGTTCTTGATCACAGACTTGAACACTTGCCCCATTCTTTCGTAATATGTCAATGTTTCTTCCAATTCTTTCTGAAATAACATCTCTTTTTC
>JAFRJI010000028.1 GCA_017432345.1 Bacillota bacterium
ATCGCCGGTCTGGGCGGATGCATGGAAATGCTGGGAAAGTTCTCGCGGTTCTACTGGATGCAGGGACCGGGTTACGGCTGGGACGGTTTTATGCTGGTAACGCTGTCTAACAACAACCCGATATTCATTCCGTTTGCCGCTTTCTTCCTTGGCTATATCCGTACCGGTGCTACCGTCATGAACATTTTTGCGGATATTCCTTACGAACTGATCAATGCGATTCAGGCCATCATGGTCCTGATGATTGCATCCAAGGGCATGTTCGGAAAGCTGCAGCAGCGTATTACCCGTGAAAATGCCGAGCGCAGGCAGGCGCTTAAAGATGAAAATGCGGAAAAGGAGGTCATTGCCTGATGAATAATGTCTTATCCTTGCTTGTTCAGCCTTATTTCTTCTATACGATCCTCAGGCTGGCTACTCCGTTGATTTTTGCCGCCATGGCCGCTCTGGTTTCGACAAAATCCGGGCTATCCAACATCATTATCGACGGCACGATGCTGATGTCGGCTGTTGTCGGCACGATTGCCAGTGCTTTGACGAATTCGCTGTTCTGGGGCGCAATCGCCGGAATGGCTACCGGTTTGCTGATGAGTTACGGTCTTGCTTTCTTCCATCTTAGATTCAAGGCTCCTGCGAACCTGACAGGTGTGGCAATCAACCTGTTTACCTCAAACTTCTCGGTCTTTGTATGTTATGAATTCTCCGGTGACAAGGGTTCAACCATGCAGCTGCATTCGCTGTCCTTCCCAACGGTCGATATTCCGATCATTAAGGATATTCCGTTTATCGGTCAGGTCCTTTCGGGACACAACATCATTACATACATGGCACTGCTTTCGATCGTTCTGGTATATATCCTGATTTACAAGACCAGACTCGGTCTGAGGATCCGTACGGTAGGTGAAAATCCGAACGCCGCATCTTCGGTCGGTATCGTTCCGCAAAGAATGCAGACGATTGCCATTCTGATATCCGGCATTCTGGCATCCTGGGGCGGAATGTTCCTGTCCATGGGATATGCGACAAACTGGACCAGAAACATGACAAGTGCACGTGGATTTATCGGTGTTGCTGCAAATGCCGTCGGCGGAGGCAATCCGCTGTGGGTAACGCTGACTACCTTCATATTCGCTATTTCGAGTGCGATGAACGTCATTCTTCAGGCACTGATGATACCGACGGAGTTTACCAGCATGGTTCCGTTCGTTTTCTCGCTTTCCCTGGTTGTTCTTACTTCCTTCTTCAAGAGACTGAGAAAAGAAAAACAGAGAAAGAATCATATTGCGCTTGTTGAAGCCGAAATGGCTCAGAAACAGGCATAGGGGAGGATTATGGAAAATAGAGACAACAATCTGAAAAACGGTTTTGAGGGATATCCTGAATTTGCGGAAAAGATCGTCAATATGCTGACGGATGGACGAATCAGCAAGGCGATCCCGGAAGATAAGATCAGGAAGATCCGCAGAGTAGTCATGACCGGGAACGGCGATTCTTATTCCGCGGCCTTGGCTACCAGGGAGTTCAATTCCCGCATGTTTATGAACAGAGATTACCACGCTCTGCGCTGCATCGATGTGGCGAGACATTTTGTTTATCCGACCGAACATCCGGAAGAGACGCTGGTTATCGTTATCAGCGTAAGCGGCGGCGGTTCGAGAGTGACTGAAGCCATGAAAAGAGCAACCATGAAAGGCTGCACAACCCTTGCCATTACCGGACATCCCGAGTCGAGAATGGCGGCTGAAGCCCAGCATATTCTGAAGATCGAAATCGATCCGCCGAAGCCGGGGACTCCATATACGCCGGCCAATCAGACCAAGAGCTATTTCACGGCGCTGCTTACGACCATCATGTTCGGAGCCTATGCCGGCATTCTTCTCGGTACGTTTACAAGCGAAAAGCTGGATACACTGAAGAAGGAGATCGTCGATTATGTTCGAAACGTATGCAGCAGCAGTGTTCTGGACCGTGTCGATGATCAGATGTATGAACTGGCCAAGACTTGGAAGGACTATCTCGGTTTCGGTTTTGTTGGAGGAGGATCGGATTTTTCTACCGCTTATTTCGGAGTGGCGAAATTCTTCGAATTGAACGGCTCTCTGAACTGCCTGAACGATTCCGAGGACTGGTGTCATATCGACTACTTCCAGAAGGATCGTGACAAGATCGGTACGATCTTTGTGGCTTCAAAGAACTGTGCCTCTTTCTCAAGAACGGTAGAATCGATCGCTTCGGCTAAGAAATCCGACAGAAACGTTCTGGTTGTATCGGATGCCGAAAAAGAAGAATTCTACGAAGGCGTAGAGGTCGTTACGCTGCCGGCAACGGAACATGATTATGTAAATCCGATCATGAATTTCATACCGTTGTTCATGCTTGGCAATTACATTGCGCTTTTAAGAAACTATCCTTACTTCGGCGGTACGGGAGACGATAATCCGCTGTTCAGCCAGTCAGGCAATATCAATACCATTAAGTCGAGTAAGATAGTAATCGTAGATTAAGGAGATATAGATCATGTTTGAAAAGTATGCTGAAACAAATCGGAAATGTATCATGGGTCTGGTGCATCTGCGCCCGATGCCTAATACTCCGTTCTATCAGGACGGAGATGTAGAAAGATCGCTGGAAAAAGCGCTGACGGATGTCAAGGCGCTGATCAACGGAGGTGCCGACGGATGTCTGATTCAGTCGGTCGATAGAATCTATCCGACAACCGATGATACGGATTATGCCCGTGTGGCGACTTTGGCCATGATTACGACCAGAGTACGCGATCTGGCGGATCAGATGGGAAAAGAAGACTTTGTGATCGGTTGTCAGCTGATGACCAACTGCATCACTCCATCCATGGCTGTAGCCAAATGCTGCGGAGCCGACTGGATCCGCTGTACCGCTCTGGTTGGAGAGACGCATAATGTTACGGGCACGATCGTAGCGGATACGCTAAAGGTAATGAACTACCGTAAGGCGATCGCAGCGGAAAACGTCGATATGATCTGTGAGGTTGCCAGCAAGCACTTCAAGTACGGCAACGATCTTTCGCAGGTTAAGAATCTTACTTCGGCGATCATGCGCAGCGGAGGAAACGGAATAGAGGTTTCCAATCCTGATGAAGCCGTAAACGAGGAACTGATCAAGGCTGTTAAATCGGTCGGCGGTTACGGCAATATTCCGGTCATCCTTGGAGGCGATACCAATGTCGAGAACTGTCAGCGTCGTCTGAAATACGCCGATGGAGCACTGGTGGGGTCCTGTTTCCAGAACGGACACTGGGGCGAATACATCGTAGAAGAAACGGTCAGAGAGTACTGCCGGAGAGTCAGAGAGATCGAAGGATAAGGATTCCCGAGACGATTTAGAGAAATGGAAAGAAATAGAAAGATACACTACGCCTGGATCATTATGATCGCCCTGATCTTCCTGAAGATAGGAGCCGGTGCGACCAGCTGCATGACAGGAAATTTCATCACACCTGTCGTAAACGAATTCGGCTGTAAAGTGAACCAGTTTACCCTGTTTCTGAGTATCGATGCGGTCGGTATGTCGATTTTTTACATGCCTGCCGCCAAGATCATTTCCACCAACAAAAGACTGGGACTGACGATCGGCATCGCCGCCCTGTGTGAAGTCATCGGCATTGCCATGATGTTTACGTACAAGAGCGTCTGGGGATTCTACTTCTCCGGTTTTCTGATCGGCAGCGCCGGTGCCTTTACCGGCTATGTAGCGATCCCGGTCATCGTCAACATGTGGTTTAAGAAGATGGCGGGAACGGTACTTGGAATCATCATCGCCGTAGGCAATGCCGCAAATGTCGTCTTCGGGCTTCTTTCGGCCAGGTTCATTACGCTGTACGGCTGGCGGGTCGCCTCTCTGCTGATTGCCCTGCTGGGTTTCCTGCTGATGGTCCCG
>JAFRJI010000029.1 GCA_017432345.1 Bacillota bacterium
AAATAACCTCCAATCCGAAACCCCTTGAAACTAACAATAACTGTAAATAGTTTACAGTATATGGAAATAAATGTCAATTCAACGTATTGTAAAAATAGTGGTTGAAATCCCCGATACTTCCGTATATAATGTCACTTGCGAATGTGTGTCGACTCAATACTGAGCGGCAAGGCTTTTATTTAAGAAAGTGGGGTAAATGAATGGCTAACATTAAATCCGCAAAGAAAAGAATCCGTGTTATTGACAAGAAGACAGCTCGTAACAGAAGAATCAAAGGTCATCTGAAGGCGATCCTCAAGTCATATGAGGCCGCGATCGAAGCTGGCGATATGGACACAGCGAAGGAAAAGCTGGCACTGGCTGAAAAGAAGCTGATGCAGGCTGCCGCTAAGGGCACGATCCACAAGAACGCTGCATCCAGAAAAGTGTCAAGACTCAACAAGAGATTCAACAAGGCGAACGCCTAAAACTCACCCGTCCCCACCGGCGCATAAGTTAAATGCGATGAGTGACCACTCCGATTTGTCTCAGCGGAGTGGTTTTTTCTTTTTTGTCGTGTGATTTTGTGTTATAATATCAAATTGGAGGATTATGTTATCTATGAGCACACATATCAATGCAGCCAGTAAGGGAGATATCGCGAAATCGGTACTGCTGCCGGGTGACCCGCTGCGGGCCAAATTCATCGCGGAAAACTTCCTCGAAGGCGCTGTTTGTTATACCGATATAAGAAATATGCTAGGTTTTACCGGCACCTACAAAGGCGTTCCGGTATCCGTTCAGGGAACCGGCATGGGCATGCCTTCCATGGGTATCTATTCCTGGGAGTTGATGACGGAATACGGCGTGGAGAACCTGATCCGGATCGGCACGGCGGGATCCTTTCATGAGGACATCCAGATCGGCGATATCGTCGTCGGCCTGGCGGCGTCCACCGACTCCAACTACATCCACGCGTTTGACGTGCCGGGCAACTACGCGCCGTGCGCCAGCTACGAACTGCTCAAAAAGCTGACGGCCGCTTCCGAAGAGACCGGCCACGCGTTCAAGGCAGGCAACATCGTATCCTGCGACGTCTTTTATGAGCTTTCGGACGATTGGTGGAAGCGCTGGAGATCCATGGGCGTTCTGGCGGTCGAAATGGAAGCCGCGGCCCTCTATATGAACGCGGCGTACAACCGCGTGAACGCGCTGGCGATGATGACCATCAGCGACCACTTTGTGACAGGAGAAAGAGCGACCACCAAGCAGAGAGAACAGGAATTCACGAAGATGATGGAACTGGCTCTCGAGACAGCGATCAAATGAACGATTACAGACAGTATATAAGAAATTTCAGTATCATAGCGCATATCGACCACGGCAAGTCCACACTGGCGGACCGGATCATCGAGAAGACCGGCCTCGTTAGCAAGCGGGACATGCGGGAACAGTTCCTGGACAACATGGACCTGGAACGGGAGCGGGGCATCACCATCAAGCTCCAGACGACCCGGCTCGTGTTCCACTCCAAGGACGGCAACGAATACATCTTCAACCTGATCGATACACCGGGCCATGTGGACTTCACCTATGAAGTGTCCCGGTCCCTGGCGGCCTGCGAAGGCGCCGTGCTGGTCGTCGACGCGACCCAAGGCGTGGAAGCGCAGACTCTGGCTAACGTATACCTGGCCATGGATGAGGATCTGGAGATCCTACCGGTCCTCAACAAGATCGATCTGGCCAGCGCCAGACCGGAGGAAGTCCGGGAGGAGATCGAAGATGTGATCGGCATCGACGCGTCCGAAGCGCCGCTGATCTCCGCCAAGGAAGGCATCGGCATCGAGGAGCTGCTGGAGAAGATCGTCACCACCATCCCGGCACCGGGCGGCGATGACGAGAACAAGCTGAAGGCCTTGATCTTCGATTCGTATTACGACAACTATAAAGGTGTCGTCATCTACACGAGGATCTTTGACGGACAGGTCAAGAAGGGCGATATCATCCGCCTGATGAACACAGGCAAAAACTACGAAGTTACGGAAGTCGGAACGTACTCGCCGGGACCGGTGGAATGCGGCAAGCTCCGGGCGGGCGAAGTAGGGTACATCTGCGCCAGCATCAAGCAGGTATCGGACGCCCGGGTCGGCGACACCATCACGTTGGCAGCGGATCCGACCGACGAGCCTCTGCCGGGCTACAAACGGGTGCAGTCCATGGTGTACTGCGGCATCTACCCGGCGGAAGGCGAGAAATACGAAAACGTCAAGGACGCGCTCGAAAAGCTGCAGGTCAACGACGCGGCGTTCCATTTTGAACCGGAGACCTCGACAGCTCTCGGATACGGATTCCGATGCGGCTTTCTGGGGCTTTTGCATATGGAAATCATCGTGGAGCGGCTGGAACGCGAATTCGATCTCGCGGTCATCACCACGTCGCCGAGCGTTATCTATAAAGTGGTCAAGACCGACGGTACGGTGGAGATGGTGCAAAACCCTTCGAACCTGCCGGATCCGATGGAGATCGATCACATTGAGGAGCCGATGGTCAAGGCGGACATCATGGTGCCGAAGGAATACGTCGGGAGCATCATGGAGATCTGCCAGGAACGGCGCGGCAAGCTCAAGCACATGGAATACATTACGGAGACCAGGGTCAACCTGCATTACGACATGCCGCTGAACGAGGTCATTTACGACTTCTTCGACGCCCTGAAGTCAAAGACGAAGGGCTACGGGTCTCTGGACTACGAATTCTCCAGATACGAACCTTCCAAGGTCGTCAAGCTGGACATTCTGCTGAACAAGGATATGGTTGATGCGTTCAGTATGATCGTGCACGAATCGAAGGCGTACGCCCGCGGCCGGTTCGTCTGCGCCAAACTCAAGGAGATCATTCCGAAGCATCAGTTCGAAGTGCCGATCCAGGCATCCATAGGACAGAAGATCATTGCTAGAGAAACAGTCCGGGCATACCGGAAAGACGTCATCGCGAAATGCTATGGCGGCGATATTTCGAGAAAGAAGAAATTGCTGGAAAAACAAAAAGAAGGGAAAAAGCGAATGCGCCAGTTCGGTACGGTAGAAGTACCACAGGAAGCATTCACTGCGGTGCTCAAATATGACGATAACAAATAACGTAGGTCTGTATCTTCATATTCCTTTTTGCCTGAAAAAATGCAGGTATTGCGATTTTCTGTCGTTCCCGTGTTCCGACGAGGAAGCACTGACAGAATACACCGAGGCACTGGTCCGGGAGATCCGGATCAAAGCCAGCGAATGGCCTTACCGAATGATCGACAGCGTCTACATCGGCGGCGGAACACCATCCATCCTGTCCGAAAAGAATGTGGCCAGGATCATGGATCAGGTCAATAAGAATTTTGTATTGTCGGATGACCCGGAGATTACCATCGAGTGCAACCCGGCGACGGCCAGCGAAGAAAAGCTGCAAGCCTTCCGGGAGATGGGGATCAACCGTATCAGCATCGGCATCCAGTCCTGGGACAATTCCGTCCTGCGGCTCATGGGCCGGGCCCACGACAAGAACGACTCGTTCACGGCGATCCGCAATGCCAAGAAGGCCGGCTTCGACAACATCAATCTGGATCTGATGTTCGGCATCCCGGGGCAGACGATGAAAATGTGGCGCGATTCCATCCGCCAGTGCATTTTCCTGCGCCCGCAGCACATCTCGCTCTACAGCCTGCAGCTGGAAGAGGGGACGCAGTTCTACAAGATGGTCTACGAGGATCACATCCTATCAGAACCGTCCGAAATGACCGACCGCAAGATGTACCACGACGCCATCATCATGCTGGAAGACGCCGGCTACAATCTCTACGAAATCTCCAACGCGGCGCTGCCTGGCTATGAGAGCTTCCACAATTCCAAGTACTGGTCCTATGATGATTATCTGGGCCTGGGCCTTGGCGCCAGCTCCTTCATCGGCGGCGTGCGGTACAAGAACTGCACTAACATGCTCGAATACCTCGATTACATCAAGAAAGGACAGGCACCGGTCAACGTGGATGACATCGAGAAGTACAGTAAGCGCGACGAGATGGGCATTTACGTCTTCACCGGCCTGCGTAAGAGCGAAGGCATCGATATCAAGGAATTCGAGAAGATTTTCGGCACGAAGTTCTTCAGCGTCTACGATCCGTCCCTGATCAACGTCTATTTCGGATATCTCGACTTTGACGGATGCAGACTGAAACTGACCGAGGAGGGGAGAGACATCGCGAACCGCATCATGTCGGAGTTCGTATAATCCATACAAGATCATGACAGCGAAATACATCATGGCCCTGGACCAGGGCACAACAAGTTCAAGATGCATCATATATGACCGTCGCGGCCAGCAGATCAGCGTCGCGCAGCGGGAGTTCCGCCAGATCTTCCCGCAGGCGGGATGGGTGGAACACGACCCGGTCGAGATCTGGGCCACCCAGCTGGAAGTGGCCCGGAAAGCGCTCCGCAAGGCCAATCTGACCGCGGCCGATATCAACAGCATCGGCATCACCAACCAGAGAGAAACCACCGTCGTATGGGACCGATACACGGGGGAACCTGTCTATAACGCCATCGTCTGGCAGTGCAGGCGCACCGCCGATTTTTGCGAACAGCTCAAGGACGACGGCCTCACCGAAACCTATCGTGACAAAACGGGCCTTTTGATCGACCCGTATTTCAGCGGAACGAAACTGAACTGGATACTGGAGAACGTACCGGGCGCCCGTGAAAGGGCGGAAGCCGGCGATCTTGTATTTGGCACGATCGAGACCTGGCTGATCTGGAACCTGACCGGCGGCCGCGTCCACGTCACGGACTATTCCAACGCGTCGCGGACCATGCTGTTCAACATCCGGGAACTTTGCTGGGACGATGAGATCCTCAAGCGCTTGAATATCCCGGCCTCGATGCTTCCTAATGCAAAACCCTCAAGCTGCATCTACGGGAAGACCGATCCGGGGGTGTTCGGGGAACCGATCGTCATCGGCGGAGCGGCCGGAGACCAGCAGGCGGCGCTGTTCGGACAGACCTGCTTTGAAGAAGGCGACGCCAAAAATACCTACGGAACCGGGGGGTTTGTATTGGTCAATACGGGACATGAGGTGGTCAAGTCCGGCAACGGGCTGCTGAGCACCATCGCCTGGGGGATCGGTGACGAAGTCAATTACGCGCTGGAAGGATCTGTGTTCGTTTCCGGCGCCACGATCAAGTGGCTGAGGGATGAACTGGGGATCATCAGCAGCGCGGCGGAAACGGAATCCATGGCGCGCACGGTCAAGGATACGGCGGGCGTCTACATCGTACCGGCCTTTACCGGGCTCGGTGCTCCGTATTGGGATCCGTATGCCCGGGGCGGCATTCTGGGAATCACCCGGGGCACCGGGAAGAGCCACATCGTGCGGGCGGCGCTGGAGTCCATGGCGTACCAGACCTACGATCTGTTGAAGGCCGTGGAGGAAGACATCGATCATCCGATCGGGACCTTCAAAGTGGATGGAGGGGCCTCCGTGAACGACTTCCTTCTGGAATTCCAGGCGGATATTTTGGGACAGGAGGTCTACCGTCCGGTCTGCACCGAAACGACCTCGCTGGGAGCAGCGTATCTGGCCGGGCTCGCGACCGGTTTCTGGAAGTCCAAAGAGGACATCGTATCCAACTGGAAAGTCGACCGGATCTTCCGGCCGCAGATGTCCGATGAAGAGCGGGAAACACTGCTCAAAGGGTGGCATGATGCAGTAGGGCGAGTGTTGGTCGTCGTATAATTGCATTTTTGCATTAATTGTTTGTATACAAGGCCATAAGGTCTTGAAATAGCAATGTTCAGATAATATAATAAGATTGCTAAAAAATTGACGATTCACAGAGGTTTTCAGTGGAAGAAAAAATCAGACAGATTCTCAGAGAACAGGTCGATCCGGTTTTGTCACAGCATTTCGGAGGATCCTCTCTCACAAGATACGAAGACGGCGTTGCATACGTCAAACTGACCGGCGCGTGCGCGCAGTGTCCGTCCGCGCAGGAGACCCTGGAAAGCGTCGTCAAGGATTTCGTTATGGGCGGCGCGCCGGAGGTGAAAGACGTTGTCCTGGATACATCGGTCAGCGATGAACTGATGGACATGGCACGGCAGATCCTCAGCGGCCAGTTAAAAGTTGATTAACAGAACAGACAGCAGTCTTTCTGTTTCAAATACGTTATTTGTTCATTAAAAAGGAGTGATTTAATTATGTTAATGACAGGCGAACAGTACATTGAGAGTTTAAGACAGTTAAAGACCAGAGTTTACATGTTTGGTAAGAAGATCGAGAATTGGGTCGACGATCCGATCATTCGTCCTTCCATCAACTGCGTAAAGGTAACGTATGATTTGGCACAGGATCCGGAATACAAAGACCTTATGACAGTAAAATCCAGTCTGACTGGCGAAACGATCAATAGATTTGCTCATCTGCATCAGAGCACAGAGGACCTGAGAAACAAGGTCAAGATGCAGAGACTTTGCGGACAGAAGACTGCAGGATGCTTCCAGAGATGCGTTGGTATGGATGCTTTCAATGCTACTTTCTCAACAACTTTTGAGATCGACAAGGCATATGGCACCAAGTATCATGAGAACTTCGTGAACTTCCTGAAGATGGTTCAGGAAAAAGACCTGGTAGTCGACGGCGCTATGACAGACCCTAAGGGTAACAGAGGCAAGAGACCTTCCCAGCAGGTTGACCCGGATCTCTTCGTAAGAATCAAAGAGAGAAGAGAAGACGGTATCGTCGTAAGAGGAGCTAAGGTTCACCAGACTGGTTCCATCAACTCACACTGGCACATCGTAATGCCGACTCAGGCAATGACGGAAGAAGACAAAGACTATGCAGTAGCATTTGCTTGCCCATCCGATACAGAAGGCATGTTCATGGTATACGGCAGACAGTCCTGCGACACCAGAAAGCTGGAGCCGGGTGCTGACATCGACCTTGGTAACGCCCAGTTCGGCGGACAGGAAGCGCTGGTAGTATTTGACGACGTATTCATTCCGAACGAATACATCTTCATGGCTGGCGAATATGACTTCGCTGGAATGCTGGTAGAGAGATTCGCTGGATATCACAGACAGTCCTACGGCGGCTGCAAGGTCGGCGTTGGTGACGTTCTGATCGGTGCTGCTGCTCTGGCTGCTGAATACAATGGCGCTCAGAGAGCTTCCCACATCAAGGACAAGCTCATCGAGATGACACACCTGAACGAAACTCTGTACTGCTGCGGTATCGCTTGCTCCGCGGAAGGTTATCCGACAGAAGCAGGCAACTATCAGATCGACCTGCTGCTGGCGAATGTATGTAAGCAGAACGTAACCAGATTCCCTTACGAGATCGTAAGACTGGCTGAGGACATCGCAGGCGGCCTGATGGTAACGATGCCATCCGAGACTGACTTCAAGTCCGACTTGGCAGTAGGCAAGAACGGCGAAACGATCGGCGACTTCTGCCAGAAATTCTTCGTAGGTAACGAAGCTGCTTGCAACACAGAAGCAAGACAGAGAATCATGAGACTGGTTGAGAACCTCTGCCTCGGTTCCGCTGCAGTTGGTTATAGAACAGAGTCCATGCACGGTGCTGGATCCCCTCAGGCTCAGAGAATCATGATCCAGAGACAGGGCAACATCGAAGGCAAGAAGGAACTGGCAAAGGCTATCGCAGGCATCAAATAGTTCCGGCTCAACAAATCCATAAAGGCTTGTTACTAGGCCGCTTTGAAAACAAAGCGGCCTAACCTTTACAAAGGCAAGTTAAATAATTAACATTATGAGGTTTTTATGAAGTGTGGCGTCAAATTCTGCGGCGGCTGCAATCCCAGGTATGACCGGGGAGCCGCTTACAGAGAGATCAAAGAAGAATTGAAGGACATCGATTTCGTACATGCCGAAGAAGATGTTCCGGTCGACAATCTTCTGGTCATCGGAGGATGTACCGCGTGCTGTGCTTCCTATGAACAATATGATGTGAAAGACCAAGTATTTAAGATGTGGGACAAAGATCACATTGAAAATATAAAAACAAAACTAAAAGCTATAACGGAGGATTGAATTAATGAAAAACTGGAAAGAATTATACGATTCCAAAAAGATGACTTCCGATGAAGCCGTACAGCTGATTAAATCAGGCGACAAAGTAGTTTTCCAGCATGACGTCGGCGAGCCGGCCGAACTGGTCAGAGCCATGGTCAGAAATGCGAAGAACTACAAGAACGTTGAGATCTCCCATATGTTCTCGCTGGGTCCTGGAGATTACTGCAAGGAAGAATACAAAGAGAACTTCCATCCAAATATGTGGTTCATTTCCGGTCAGACCAGAAAAGCCTGTAACTATTGGGGAGATTACACCACATGCTTCTTCCATGAACTGCCGGAACTGATGCGGCAGGGAAGAGTCCGTGTTGACGTTGTTCTCATTCAGGTATCCCCACCGGACAAACTCGGCTACGTTTCAACCGGTGTATCCGGCGACTATACCGTTCAGGCAATCAGATCCGCCAAGACCGTTATCGCACAGGTCAACGAACACGTTCCGTTTTCCTATGGCGATGTCGTATTCCCATTGATGGAATATGCGGATGCGATCGTTGAATACGATGAGTATCTGCCGACGATTCCGGCTTCCAAGATCGGACCGGTCGAAGAAGAAATCGGTAAGTACTGCGCGAGCCTGATCGATGACGGCGCTACACTGCAGCTGGGTATCGGATCCATTCCGGATGCGGTATGCGCGCAGCTGAAGGACAAGAAGCATCTGGGCCTGCACTCCGAAATGCTGGGTGACGGCGCGATGCAGCTGTATTATGAAGGTGTTATCGACAACACAGAGAAGGCCTTTGATAAGGACGTCATGGTCGCTAACTTCGTCATGGGTACGCAGGAACTGTATGAGTTCTGCGATCACAACCATGCCGTAAGAATCATGCCGGTCGACTATGTAAACGACCCGACGATCATCATGAACTGCTCTAAGATGATTGCCATCAACGGTGCTCTTGGCTGTGACCTCTATGGACAGGTCGCATCTGACACACTGGGCGGCGATGTACAGTTTTCTGGCGTTGGCGGACAGGTCGACTTCATCCGCGGCGCCGCGATGGCAAGAGACGGTCTGGGCAAGGGCATCATCGCAATGCCTTCCATGACGGTCAAGAAGGATGGAACAAAGATCTCCAAGATCACGGCGCACTTAGCAGACAAGCAGGTCGTAACCGACTCCAGAAACGACACCGAATTCGTCGTTACCGAATACGGTATCGCAGATCTGTGGGGCAAGACGAACTCTGACAGAGCGAGAGCCCTGATCGACATCGCGCATCCTGACTTCCGGCCGCAGCTGAAGGAAGAAATGGAAGAAATCTTCCACCACAAGTATGACGAATAAGAAAGCTATAGTTAATTAACCATAAGGAGGTTATGTAAATGCAAGCTTTAAAATTAGTTCCAACGATCCACTATTTTGACACATTCAAGGAATTCAACGACGAGTTCAAGTTCGGAAAGGGCGACATCCTTGTAACGAATGAATGGATGTACAAGCCATACGTGGAAGGCCTCGGCATCGATATGCCGGTCGTTTTCCAGGAAAAGTATGGTATGGGCGAACCGACAGACGAAATGATGGATGCTATGAAAGCGGAAATGGACAAGTATGAGTATGACAGAATCATCGCTTTCGGCGGCGGCACCATCGTTGACTGCTGCAAAGTTCTGGCCTGCGAGATCCCTGACAAAGTAGCGGATCTGTACACAGACAAGTATCCTTGCAAGAAGATCAAGAAGCTCATCGCAGTTCCTACGACTTGCGGAACCGGTTCTGAGGTAACGAATGTTGCAGTAGCATCCATTCCATCCCTGAACCTGAAGAAGGGTATTGCCACTCCTGATACCTTTGCGGATGAAGCTGTCCTGATTCCTGAATCCCTGCAGGGACTGCCTGATAAAGTATTCGCGACTTCTTCCGTCGACGCGCTGATCCACGCTGTAGAGTCCTTCCTGTCACCGAAAGCTTCCCCTTTCACGGAGATCCTCTCCAAGGAAGCGATCGCGCTGATCATGGGCGGCTACAAGAAGATCGTCGAAAGAGGCGGAAACACGAAGGAAAACAGAGCTGACCTGCTCAAGGACTTCTGCCTGGCAGCGACTTATGCCGGAATGGCGTTTGGTAATGCCGGATGCGCAGCGGTTCACGCGCTGTCCTATGCACACGGCGGTGCATTCCACATTCCGCACGGCGAAGCGAACTTCATCTGCTTCACAGAAGTATTCAAGATGTACATGAGAAAACAGCCGGTCGGCAAGATCCAGGAAGCGAACAAGATTTTCTGCGACGTTCTCGGATGCGACGAATCCGTTGTTTACGAAGAACTGGATGCATTCCTCGGCAAGATCCTCGAGAAGAAGCCGCTGAGAGAATATGGCATGACGGAAGATCAGGTAAGACCGTTCGCCAAGTCCACGATCGACAACCAGCAGAGACTTCTGGCCAACAACTATGTTGAGCTTTCAGAGGACGAAATCGCTGAGATTTTCCAGAACCTGTATTAATGTAATTGCAACGATCCGATAGGGTCGGAATAACGGACCGGACAGCCCATCGCTGCCCGGTCTTTTTTCTTTAAGTCTGTTTAGCTCTTTTGCATATCACATAGAGATATGATAAGATATTTCTGATTTTTAGAGAAAAGTGAGGGAACGATCTATGCAGGAATCCATGATTGAACAAAACATTGTTATAACGGAACCCAGCAGAAATCTGAGAGCGCTGGGAAGAAACGCGCTTGCAGGGAAATGGAAGACCGCTATTATCACAGTCATAGTCTATCTCCTGTGCATGACCATACCGCCACTCGTATTTGACAGCCTGTTCGGCGTCAATCTCGGGAATCTGTTCATAAATGACGGATACACCTACGGCATTGACGTCGGCCTGTATGCGGAACTCTACAATACGATGCCGACTTACTCGATCCTGAGCGGGATCTATATACTGCTCATTACAGGACCTTTGACGCTGGGACTGACGATGTTCTTCCTCGCCATGTTCCGGAAACACAAGGTCGAGACCGTCGATATGTTCCTTGGATTCGAGAAATTCGGCAAATCCCTGGGGCTGATGCTCTTCCAGATGTTGTTCATCTATCTCTGGTCCTTGCTGTTCATCATTCCGGGCATCATCGCGTCCATCCGCTACAGCCAGGCGTTCTTCATCCTGGCCGATGACCCGAGCAAAGGCATCCGCCAGTGCATGAATGAAAGCAAAGCGATGATGAAGGGCAACAAGGCGAAATATTTCTGCCTGAGCTTATCCTTCATCGGCTGGCTCATCCTTTCATCGCTCCCGGCAACGATCCTGGAAAGCATCGGACACATCATTACGACCAACGCGTTCATCGTATCGCTGTTCGCAGCGGTAGGATATCTCTTCATCGCGCCGGTCACGGCCTATATGTTTTCCACCATGTCGGGCTTCTATGAGATCCTTGCGGGCCACCTGATCAAGGAAACGCAGCCGGCTCCGATTCCGGAAGATGTCTACGCCCTGGAACAGCCGGAAGAATCCACAGATTCATCGTTCGAACCACCGGCAGAACCACCGGTCGAAGAAGCAACCGAGGCACCAGCCGAGGAAGCCACCGAACCACCGGCCGAAGATCCAGTGGAAACCCCGACGGAAGAACCGGTGGAAGAGAAGGCTGCAGACGCTGCGGAAGTCGCCGAAGAGGCAGCAGAACCAACCGAAGAACCAAAGGAAGACTAGAATGGAACACTATAAATTTTTCAGCAACAAGGAATGCGAATTCTTTCCTTGCCACGACGTAAAGAATAAGGACGATTTCAATTGTCTGTTTTGTTACTGCCCGCTGTACACCCTTGGTGATCAGTGCGGCGGTAATTTCAAATATACCGAAACGGGAATCAAAGACTGCAGCGGCTGCATGGTGCCGCATTCCAAAGGCGCCTATGATTACATCATCGGCAAGAGCAAAGAACTGCTCGACTTGGCTGCAGAGAACCGAGCAGAGAACCGAAAGGAAAAGGATCCTGAATGATCACCATCAAACAGCTTGATTGCGGAACAACATTGATAATGGAGAAGACGGACTATGTCCAGTCTGCAGCGCTTGGCATCTGGGTAAAATCAGGTGCCATTCATGAAAATACGGGTAATTCCGGCATTTCCCACTTCATTGAACATATGATGTTCAAGGGGACCGAAAAGAGGACCGCTAAGGAGATCGCCAACGCGGTGGATATGATCGGCGGCGTCTCCAACGCTTTTACCGGGAAAGAAGCCACCTGCTATTACATCAAGACGCTGTCCTCCAACATATACGAAGGCGCGGAGATCCTGATCGACATGGTGACAGGATCCCTTTTTGACCAGACCGAAATGGACAAGGAGCGGAGCGTCATTATGGAAGAGATCAAGATGGTCAAGGACACGCCGGATGACGACGTCATGGACACGATCTCCGAGCTGGTCAACAGCGGAAGCCCGTTAAAGATGAACATCCTCGGTTCGCCGGAAAGCCTCGCGGGAATCGATCATTCCGTGATGGTCGACTATTACCGCGAACGCTACAGCCGGGAGAACATGGTGGTAGCCGTATCCGGCAACTTCGACGAAGCGAAGATCGAAGCCACCTTTGAAGAGAAACTCAATTCTCTCAACCGGTCAACGCCGATAAAGGAAATGGAAATCAAACCGTACGAGAAGCAGTTCGCGGTCAAGGTCAAGGACATCGAGCAGACTCACATCTGCCTGGCCGTACCGGGCGTCTCGATGACGGATGAGAAATATTACGCCTTCGTTCTGATGAACAGCATCTTCGGCGGCAGCATGAGCTCCAGGCTGTTCCAGAAGATCCGTGAGGAGAAGGGCCTGGCGTATTCCGTCACATCGATGAACATCTTCAACAGCTTTGCCGGTTTCTTCAACATCTACGCCGGCGTGGCCCACGATAAGACCGAAGAGACGATCAGCGCTATCAAGGACGAACTGAAGCTCTTTGCGATAGACGGCGTCACCGATGAGGAACTCTCCATGGCGAAGGTGCAGATCAAGAGCATGTACATCTTCGGCCAGGAGAACATCAACAGCCGGATGATCACGCTGGGCAAGAACAAGCTGCTAATAGACCGCGTCTTTACGCCGGAAGAAGTCCTGGAGGGATTCGATAAAGTGACATCCGATGACATTCTGGAGGCAGCCGCCATTGTCGGCGATCATAGCCGGTATTGCGCCGCCGCCGTCACCGGGCAGGATTTTGATCTGAAAGGACTCGTGGAAGCATGATTGTGAAAGTCAGAAGCCGCTCCGGCAGGATGCCGGAGTATGAAACAGCCGGATCCGCCGGCATGGACCTGCGGGCCGACCTTGCAGAACCGGTCGTCCTTAAGCCGGGCGAACGGAAACTGATCCCGACCGGACTCTTCCTGGAAATCGAGAAAGGGTACGAAGCGCAGATTCGCGCGCGCAGCGGATTGGCGCTGAAACACGGCATCTGTCTGGCTAATGGCATCGGGACCATCGACAGCGATTACCGCGGGGAAGTCGGCGTCATCCTGGTCAACCTCGGATCAGAGAATTTTGCAATTGAGGACGGGGACCGGATCGCGCAGATGGTCATTTTGAAATACGAACGGGCAGAGATCGTTGCCTCGGATACGCTATCCGAAACGGAACGTGGCGCCGGGGGTTTTGGACATACAGGAGTTTGAGAGCACGCATGATAACGAGAGAGATCGTAGAAGCGAGGGAACGCGAAATATTGAGCCGCTACGCGACTAAGTCCTGCGAGAGCAGGGGACGGCTGCAGCCGGAGGAGAAATGCCTGATCCGGACGGACTTCCAACGGGACAGAGACCGGATCATCCACTCGAAGGCCTTCCGCCGTCTGATGCACAAGACGCAGGTCTTTCTGGCACCGGAAGGGGATCACTACCGGACGAGACTGACGCACACAATCGAGGTCTCCCAGATCGCCCGGACCATCGCCCGGGGAGCGGGACTCAACGAAGATCTGACGGAAGCCATCGCCATGGGCCACGATCTGGGGCACACGCCCTTCGGCCACAGCGGGGAGATGATTCTGGACCGGATCTACAGTGGCGGGTTCAAGCACAACCGGCAGAGCCTCCGGGTCGTGGATGTGCTGGAGTCGTCGGACGGCAAACGGAGAGGGATGAACTTGACCATCGAAGTGCGGGACGGGATCTTGAACCACACCGGAGCGGGCATCCCGATCACGCCGGAAGGGCAGGTGGTCAAGATCAGCGACCGGATCGCCTACATCAACCACGACATCGACGACGCCATCCGCAGCAGGATCATCAAGACCGAGGACCTGCCGCGGGAGAGCATCGCGATCCTGGGCGATTCCCACAAGAAACGGATCGATACGCTGGTCAAGGATATGATCCGCTGCAGCTACGATCAGCCGGAAGCAAAACTCTCTGAGGAAAAGTGGAACGCCATGAACGAACTGAGGAAATACATGTTCGCCAACGTCTACACCGATCCTTTCGTAAAGTCAGCGGAGGATCCGAACAAGGTCGAGGTGATCATCACGAGGCTGTTCGAGTACTACATGGATCATCCGGAACAGCTGCCGGCGGACTTGTACGCCATGCGGAACGAGTACTCTATCGAGGAGCTGGTCAAGGACCACGTGGCCAGCATGACGGACCGGTACGCGATCAATAAATACAACGAAATTTAAAAAAAGGAACAATAAAACCTTTGACGTATATATCATATGTCGAAGGTTTTTTAATACGAGGTATTGTGGTTTTGAGTGGGAAAACGAATATTGTTGATGAGATCAAAAGCAGGTGTAATATCGTCGATGTTATCGGACGGGTCGTGACCTTAAAAAAGGCCGGCAGCAACTACAAGGGGCTTTGTCCGTTTCACAATGAAAAGACGCCTTCTTTTGTTGTTTCTGAGACAAAACAGATCTTCAAATGCTTCGGCTGCGGCGAGAGCGGGGACGTGATTACCTTCGTCGAGAAGTACTATAATCTCGATTTCAAGGGCGCCGCTGAGATGCTGGCTCGGGATTACGGGATCGACATCAGTAACGCCTTCACCGACCAGGGCAACAAGAAGGAACTGTACCAGATCAACCGGGAGGCGGCCCGCTTCTTTTACCGGGCTCTTCGGGAGCACGACAATCCCGGCTACCGGTACATGGCCGGCCGCGGGATCTCCAACGACACGCTTCGGGAGTTCGGCATCGGGTTGGCTGACGACAACTGGACCACGCTCACGGACCATCTTACTGCAAAAGGCATCGACCCGAAGACGCTTCTGGAACTGGGACTGGCATCCCGCTCCGACAGGGGCCGCTACTATGATAAATTCCGGGGCCGCGTCATCTTCCCGATCATCAACACAGCCGGGGAGATCATCGGTTTCGGCGGGCGGATCATCGGCGACGGCGAGCCGAAGTACCTAAACAGCCAGGAAACAAAAGTCTTCCAGAAGAAGAACAACCTGTACGGACTGAACCTGGCCAAAGAATATATCCTGAAGGAAGATTACATCATCCTGGTGGAAGGATATATGGACGTCGTTTCCCTGCATCAGGCGGGCATCAAAAATGTCGTCGCCTCGCTGGGGACCGCGCTGACGGCCAATCAGGCCAGCTTGATCAGGCGCTTCACGAAGAACGTGATCCTGGCCTACGACGCGGACAACGCCGGACAGAGCGCGGCGGAACGGGGACTGGACATCCTGTATGAAGAAGGCCTGAAGGCGAAAGTCTTGCAGATCCCGGAAGGGAAGGACCCGGATGAATTCGTCAAGAAGAACGGGCGCAAGGCGTTCGCGGAAGCCATCGCGAAGGCGCTCCCGCACGGGAACTTCAAGATCGAGCGCATCAAGCGCAAGTACGATTTGACAAGCGACGCGGACCGCGCGTCCTGCATCGACGAAGCGGTGCACATGCTGGCCAGACTGAAACCGGTCGACGCGGACATCTACTTAAAGAAACTCGCGTCTGACCTGGGCGTTTCCGAAGGAGCCGTCCGGCGGCAGCTGAACAATACGACGGATCCGGAGCAGGCCCGCAGATTCGTGCCGGCGGATACGAACGATATCAATACCGAGATCATCACGCCGGTGGAGAAGACGTTGCTGAAGCTGATCTCCACCGACCGGAAATACATCGATTTCCCGGAGGACCTGAAAGGACAGGTGTTCCAAAGCCCGGCTGGCAGGAGCATCTACCGCGCCATCGCCGGCCTGGACGGGAAATCACATCCGCTAACACACAACGATCTGAACTCCGCAGTGGACCCGGATTATCTGAAATATCTGGATGAGATCATGGACATCGCAATCCCGGCGGAGAGAGAGCGGCAGACGTACGATGAATGCGTCCAGTTCATCCGCACTAGGATCCTCAAGGAACGGGCGGAAGACATCAACAGCCAGCTGGAAATGGGAGAGGGCATCCTCTCGAGCGAAGAGACACTCAAGTTAATGACAGAACTTGTCGAAATACAAAAACAATTGATAGGATAGGGAGAATTGGAAATGGCAGAAAAGGTGGATAAGGATTTACAGGAATTTAGAGAACGAATCGCCAAGATCAAAGAAGGGATCGAAGTCGAACCGAAGGAAAAGCCGGACGATGAGAAGGACCAGATCATCAAGATGCTGGAAGAGAAAGCCGGAACAGGGGACAAGAAATCTCTGACGTTCGAGGACATCTCTGATTACATCGGCGAGAAAGACCTGGGCAAGGATCAGATGGATGACATCTACGATACCCTGATGAGCAAGGGCATCGAGATCTATTCCGACGATTCGGAGGAACCGGACGATTCCGAACTGATGAAGATGGACGACGAAGAGGTCGATGACCCGGAAGTCGACGCGGTCATCTCGGAGAATCCGAATGCCAAGGAGATCGATCTGGAAGCGACGATCTCTAAGAGCATCGCAGTGGACGACCCGGTCAGAATGTACCTCAAGGAGATCGGCAAAGTTCCGCTTCTGACAGCGGACGAAGAGGTCGAACTCGCCAAGAGAATGGAGCAGGGGGATGAATACGCCAAACAGAAGCTTTGCGAGGCGAACCTGAGACTGGTTGTTTCGATCGCCAAGAAATACGTGGGCCGCGGCATGCTGTTCTTGGATCTGATCCAGGAGGGCAACCTGGGCCTCATCAAGGCCGTCGACAAGTTCGACTGGACCAAAGGATACAAGTTCTCGACCTACGCGACCTGGTGGATCCGGCAGGCCATCACCCGGTCCATCGCGGACCAGGCAAGGACCATCCGTATCCCGGTTCACATGGTCGAGACCATCAATAAACTGATCCGCATTTCCCGTCAGCTCCTCCAGGAGGAAGGCCGCGAGCCGACACCAGATGAGATCGCCGCGGAAATGGGAATCACCGTAGAGAAGGTCAGGGAGATCCAGAAGATCGCCCAGGAACCGGTATCGCTGGAAACGCCGATCGGCGAAGAGGAAGACAGCCACCTCGGCGACTTCATTCCGGACGACGACGCGCCGGCACCGGCAGAGGCGGCGGCATTTAGCATGCTCAAAGACCAGCTGGTCGAAGTCCTCGGCACGCTGACCGAGAGAGAGCAGAAGGTGCTGAAGCTGCGGTTCGGCCTGGACGACGGACGGGCCCGCACACTGGAAGAAGTCGGCAAAGAATTCGACGTCACCCGTGAGCGGATCCGTCAGATCGAAGCCAAGGCGCTCCGCAAACTGCGTCACCCGACCAGAAGAAAGAAACTCGAGGATTATCTGGAATGATCAAATTATCCGACCGGCTGCAATTGATCGCCGATCAGATCGAGACAGGAGAAACCATGGCCGATATCGGTACCGACCATGGTTTTTTGCCACTGTCACTGATCGAGCGCGGCGTCTGCCCGAAGGCGATCCTCACGGACATCAGCGGCCCTTCGCTAAATAAAGCAAAATTCTCAGCTGCTGAGTCGGGGATCGAGCAGGGCGTCGAATTCCGGGAAGGAAACGGACTGGATGTTCTCAGGTACGGCGAAGTCGACGCGGTGGTCATCGCCGGGATGGGCGGACAGCTGATCAGCGAGATCCTCGGCAAGGATCTGATGCACACCTGCAGCTTCCGCAAGTACATTTTCCAGCCCCGCAGCCAGACAGGCCTGCTGCGCTGGTGGCTGGAATCAAAGGGCTTTGCGATCACAAAAAACCGGCTCGTCCGGGAAGGAAAGTTCCTGTGTGAGGTAATCGTCGCGTTGGCGCCGAAAACGCTGCAGAACGTTGTTTTGGAGGCGGAGAGCCCCCACTGGGATCTGCCGGAGGATACCGGCAGCGAAGAACCGGGACTGGTGCAGGATTTTGCTGAACGGAAGATCGAGAAAGAGAACAAGCGGATCCGCGGATTGGAGCAGGCGAGAACGCCGGATCCGGAAGCGGTCCGGATCGCGGAAGAGCGCATCAGATATTTCAGGAGGTTTATTAAATGATTCAATATGAAGAACTGGTCGAGGCCATTGAGAGTTTTGCACCGATCGACGAGTATAGAGAAATCGACAGCTCCGGAACGCAGATCCGGGTCGGGGACGGACGGATCGACCGCATTCTGGTCTGTCTGGAAATCAACGACGCAGTCATCGACGAAGCGGTCCGGTACGACGCGGATATGATCATCACACATCATCCGCTGCTGTTCTATCCGCTCAGCAGTGTCACCATCGACGATGTACCGGGCCGGTACGTGGCGCGGCTTTTGGAGAAGGGCATCAGCGTCTATTCATCGCACCTGCCGTTTGATTTCTGCCCGACCGGAAACAACGCGTATCTGGCGGAGCGGTTGAACCTGGTGAATGTGAAGAAAGAGACCCCGGAACTGTTCACCGGATGCTTCGAACAGGAACTCACGCTGGAGGAAGCCTGCCGGCTTAGCGAAGAAGTGCTGGACCTGCCGAAAGGCTACATCCACGTCGTCGACGGCGGGAAACCGGTCCGCAAGGTGGGAATGTGCACGGGTGCCGGAGGCGATTTGATCCGCGACGCGCTGGCGGCCGGCTGCGATCTGTTCATCACCGGCGATCTGAAGCTTCACGAAGCGCAGTATGCTAAGGCCATGGGCATCTCCATCATCGATGGCGGGCACTACGGCACGGAGAAGAGCTTTACGGAGAATTTTGCGCGGCAGCTGCGCGCGAAACTGGGAGAAAACACCGCTGTATTGGAAGCGAAGGCGGACACGAACCCGTATACGTGGTAAGTTTTGCTTGCGTTTCGGCAGCGGGATTGGTATATTGTTGTTCGGGTAAGACAGACAATCGCGTGGTTCTCCGGGAACCATGAGGAAAGTCCGGGCTCCGCAGGGCAGGGATGCCGGATAACGTCCGGCGTAGGTAACTATAGGGAAAGTGCAACAGAAAGCATACCGCCGAACGGCTTTGCCGTGGTAAGGTTGAAATTGTGAGGTAAGAGCTCACAGGGAAGCATGGTAACATGTTTCTCCGGTAAACCCCATCCGGAGCAAGACCAAACAGGGCTTTTGGCTTCGGCCAGATGGCGGCCCGTCATCGCCCGAGAGGTAGGTCGCTCGAACCTGTCGGAAACGGCAGGTCTAGATAGATGATTGTCAGATACAGAACCCGGCTTATGTCTTGCCCCATTTTTTCAAAAAAGCCCTTGAATTGTTGGGCGATTATAGTTATAATATTCCATGTTGCAGGCAAGTTCTGCAGACGTGCGGATATGGCGGAATTGGCAGACGCGCACGGTTCAGGTCCGTGTGGTAGCAATATCGTGGAAGTTCGAATCTTCTTATCCGCACCAGGAAACAGCGCATCAGACGGTGCGCTGTTTTTCGTTGTTTCAGAAGCGTTTCTGTGATAATGTATTTGTATGAGTAAAGTAATGGTCGCCATGAGCGGCGGCGTGGATTCCAGCGTAGCCGCCTACATACTGAAACAGCAGGGCTACGAATGCGTCGGGGCCACGATGCTCCTGCACGGGCAGGCGGCGGAGGGCGAAAGCGCCGACATCCGGGACGCCAAAGCCGTTGCCGGACGCCTGGGAATCGAGCACTATATTTTTGATCTGCGGGAGGAGTTCGAGGAGCGCGTCATCCAGCCGTTCATCGACGCCTACGTGAACGGGCGCACGCCGAACCCGTGCGTCTTCTGTAACCGGCAGATGAAGTTCAGGGCTTTGCAGGAAAAGGCGGAGGAACTGGGTTGCGACCTGATCGCGACCGGGCATTACGCGCGTCTGGAGAAACCGGCGGATCCGTCGGAAGAGGGAGCGCGCTGCGTCTTGCGGAAATCAGCGATCCCGGAGAAAGACCAGAGCTATGTGCTTTGCATGCTGACCCAGGAGCAGCTGTCGAAATCGCTGTTCCCGCTGGAAGGCATGGCGAAGGACGAGGTGCGCCGGATTGCCGGCGAGATCGGACTGGCGGTGGCCGACAAACCGGACAGCCAGGACATCTGCTTCGTGCCGGACGGCCGGTACGCCGAATTCATCGAGGCCCACGAGCGGACCACGTTCCCGGAAGGGGATTATTGCGATGAGGAAGGAAACATCGTGGGCCGCCACAAGGGGATCATCCGTTACACCATCGGACAGCGAAAGGGGCTGGGCATCGCGCTGGGAAGGCCGGTCTTCGTGAAGACCATCGACCCGGAAACCAACCGCGTGATCCTGAGCGACAACGACGCGCTCTTTACCGACACGCTCCGGTCCGGTGATTTCAACTGGGTCTCCATCGCGCCGCCGATGAAGCCGATACATGCAAAGGCCCGGATCCGCTACCAGCACGCTGAACAGCCGGCTGTGATCCTGCCTGCGGAAGACGGTTCCGTGACGATCCGCTTTGAGCAGCCGCAAAGGGCCATTACACCAGGACAGACCGTTGCCGTATATGAAAATGACATCTTGTTGGGCGGAGGAACGATCGATTGATGAGAGAAAAGAAGAAAAAGAAAAACATGAAAATCCTGTTGATCTGTCTGATCATTCTGTGTCTGATCGGCGGCGTACCGTTCCTGATGATCAAGATGTGCAAATCCACGCACATCCACGCGCCGAACGGACAGCACGTCTATAAATTCTATGACGAACCGGAGGGCACGCTGGACGGGATCTATCTGGGTTCCAGCGCGGCGGACAAATTCTGGCTGCCGACGGAAGCCTTCGACCGGTCCGGCATCGCGATCTATAATCTGGGGACCACGAACCAGCCGTTCGTGACCACCAAGTATATCATCGAAGAAGCGCTGAAGACCCAGAAGGACATGGATGTGATCCTGATCGAGATCCGCTGTCTGGTGCGGCCGGTCCGTAAGACCAGCGAAGAGTTCGTCAAGATCTGGACCGACGTCATGCCATTTTCCAAAAACCGCAGCGCTATGATCAAGCGGTATCTGGAATACAACAAAGAAGCCGGCGCGGACATCGATTACAGTCCGAACGACTACTACTTCCCGGTGGGGCGCAACCACATGGAATGGATCAAGAAATTCAACTTGGGAGACTTCGCGCTCCTGTTCGCCGACACGAAGCGGCTGCATTCCTACAAAGGCTATCCGAAAGACCACCTGACGTTCCTGATCGAACCGCAGAAGAATCCGAAACCGTTCACTGAATCGGAGCCGCTGGAGCCGATCAAAGAAGAGATGTTCCAGGATCTGTTGGACTACTGCAAAACCCTGGATGCGAAAGTCATCTTCGTCTCGGCGCCGTTCCTGTATCTCAAGAGCGGCATCGAGCAGACGACCTACGTTCTGGACCGCTGCGAAGAGGAGGGCTTTGATACGCTGAACTTCAACTGCGAGCCGCTGCAGAGCGAGATCGATCTGGACTGGAAGCACGATTTCTATAACTACAAGCACACCAATTACTGGGGTGCCGTGAAATTCACCGATTTCATGACGGACTACCTTGTGCAGAACTACGACCTGCCGGATCACCGGGGCGACCCGAAGTACGACAGCTGGGTCGAGCGGTCGGAGAACCTGCACGAAGTCGTTGAAGAATACGAAGCGACGATGCAGCAAGGACAGTAACGGTAATAAGGCAAATAAAAAAGACTGTCATGTCGATCACACGGATCGATTTCCTGACAGTCTTTCTTTTATTATCTATTATCTGATTTTTTGTGACTGGTTGTCCTACTCCAGAATGCTGGCCACGCTCTTGCTCTTGAGCTCATTGATCAGCATCTCCTGGATGCGTTCCATCTCCAGGTGCACTTTGCACGGCAGGTCGTCGGTGTCCCGGTCGCAGGCTTCCTTCATGCAGTGGACGATCGCCAGATCCTCTTCGGTGATGCTGACCACATCGTACATCGTCAGGTCGTCTAAATCACGGCACAGATAATAGCCGCCCTGGTTGCCCCGTTCCGACTTCACCAGCCCGTTCATCTCCATCTCGCGGATGATCTTATATGCAAAGGCTTCGGGATATCTTCTGTTTCGCAGATTTCCCGGACGTTATGGATCTTGCCGTCCTTCAGGGCTCTGCAGATCCGGATCGCGTAATCGCTTCTTCTCGTAATGATCACTGGTTTTCCTCCTTAACGAATACTTCGGATGACCTGGCCGGCCTTCGGTGTTTTGCCCGTCTTGTATTTGACCAGTTCACTGACGGTAACGAGCTGGTAACCGTGTTTCTGGAGCCACGGTATGATCTGCTCGCTGGCCGTTGCTGTTTCATCGTAGATCGAATGCATCAGGATGATCTTGCCATCCAGGTTTTTGGAATTCTTGACGGACTGGAAGATCTTCTTCGGGTTTCTCGATTCCCAGTCACGCGTATCGAGCGTCCACAGGACGGAGGTCATACCCATCGATTTGATGACGCTGTTGACCTTGTTGTTGAAATCCCCGTACGGCGGACGGATCAGTTCCGGCGTGACGCCGGTCAGATCTTTGATTTCTTCGTTCGTGCGCTTGATCTGCCGTTCGATCTGTTTCTTTGACAGAAGCGACAGCTGCGGATGATCCCAAGAATGGTTCCCGATCTCACAGCCGATCTCGGCCGCTTTGACGGCGTTGTCACCAAAGTACTGCAGCCGGTAGCCCTGATAGAAGAATGTCGCCACGGCGCCGTTTTTCTCCAGGCACTCCAGTATCCTGGCTTCGCTTTTGCCGCCCGGCCCATCATCGTATGTGACGGCGACCATCGGCTGGTTCTTGTTGATGTAACGTTCCAGGACCTTCGGACGGACCGCGGAGAGAATGTACTTGTAAGGGATCTTAACCGTGATCGTCCCGCAGGACGGATCCGCCACGGTATCTTCATCAAAGAAGAAAATAACGGTGTTGCCGGTCAGAAGGAACTTGTTGTAGTTCGAATCATCTTCGGAAACGTACTTTCTCCAGTCCCGGTTCAGTTTTTCCTTGCCGAACGCTTTGTTGAAGTAGTTCCGGCAGAATGACGAAGCTTTGGCGCGGTAGTTCACGTTCAGCGCCTGCAGCGGCTTGATTCTATTCCCGCTCTCTTCCGAAAACAGGAATGTTCGGACATCGGTCTTTTTCAGGACCATCTCGCTTCCTTGTTCTTCGTAGAGCTTTGTATAAATGACCAGCGATTCCGCACCGTTCCCGGATTGATGCACCGTGGAGTCCACGACGCAGGCGTGCTTCAGATCTTTGGATTTCTCCTTCTTTACGATCGCGCGGCACTTCTTGATCCGGTCTTTGATCTTTTTGTCCCGGAATTCGCTGATGAGTTCTCCTGTGTCAGTATCCTTTCTTACTGCTGTTGCAAACGCTTCATCGTACTTGTAGTCAACGCTGACGTTTTGATTTATGTTGAATAGCGTTTTCTCGTAAAACGCTTTATCCGCAAATTCCTGAAATTCCCGGCTGTCCTGATAAATGTCCGTGTGTGTCAACGAACGAATCAGGAAAAAGCCGCCTCCGAGAATCACAAGAATCATCAAAAATGCGATCAGTTTTCTCATGGCATCATTATAGCATAATTTTCTTTAAATGGTCTATTTTAGTCTAATTTAAATTCACTTTTTCAATCGGTTTACATTTTCCTTTTCTGGTGTTAGAATTCTTTATGGTAATTATCTTGATTTTTTATAAATAATGGGAGAGAGCAACATGAAGAGTTTTATTAATGAATTCAAGGAATTTGCTTTAAAGGGCAATGCTTTCGAAATGGCTGTCGGCATCATCATCGGTGCTGCCTTCACCGCGATCGTCACGTCACTGGTCGATGATATCATCTCGCCGCTGATCGGACTGTTCGTGAAGGTGGACTTCAATGAACTGGCTGCCAACGTCATGGGCGTAGACATCAAGTACGGTGCCTTTATCATGGCCATCATCAACTTCCTGATCGTCGCGCTGGTCCTGTTCCTGATGATCAAATCCGTCAACAAGGCCGGTAGCCTGAAGAAAAAGGAAGAAGAAGAGGAAGCGCCGACTACCAAGGTCTGCCCGTTCTGCAAATCCGAGATCGCGATCGATGCGACGAGATGCCCGAACTGCACCTCGGAACTGGCTGAATAATCGCAACACAAAAGACCGCCGCGGCGGTCTTTTTTATTGTCGTTATTTCCCTCGACAGAACGCGATGGCCTTTTGCATATCTTCCGGAAGAGGAGCCTCGATGCGGAGAGGTTTTCCCGTGGCGGGGTGGGAGAATTCCAGCCGCGCGGCGTGGAGCGCCTGTCGCTCGATGATGTAGGGCTTTTCCTCTCCGTACAGGTGGTCGCCGAGGATGGGATGTCCGATGTGGGCCATGTGGACGCGGATCTGATGCGTCCGGCCGGTCTCCAGGCCCAGTTCCACCAGCGTGTAGCGGGCGAACCGTTCGAGGACGGTGTAGTGGGTGACCGATGGCGCGCCGCCTTCCATGACGCGGCGCCGGATGTCGACAGGGTCCGGGCGTCCGATCGGCAGGTCGATGGTCCCGCGGTCTTCTTCCAACACGCCGGAGACGATAGCGATGTAGGTCTTGTGGAGAAGGCCTTTGCGCATCTGTCCCGTCAGCTCGTTCTGGCTGTACGCGTTCTTGGCGACGATCAGCAGTCCGGAGGTGTCCATATCCAGCCGGTTCACGAAACGGATCTTCCATGACTGGCCGTGATCCGCCTGGTACTGCATCAGCCCGTTCGCCACCGTACCAGCCGGATGTCCCTTGGTCGGGTGGACGATGAGTCCAGGCTGCTTGTTCAAAAGCAGCAGATCATCATCTTCATAGACCGGATCGAGAGGAATCGGCTGTGCCGGGAAGTGGCTTTCCTCCTCCGGCAGGGCGATGGAAACCACATCGCCGGTCTTGACCTTGTACCAGCCCTGGGTCGGCTCGCCGTTCAGATAGACGAGCTTTTCCCGCTTGACTTTGTTTCGGAAACGTGAAGAGAAGTCAAAGTACATCCGCATGATGTCTTTGACTTCTTTGCCTTCGTCTTCGATTGTAACGGTGTGTTTGAATTCTGTCATTAGAGGAACTTGTCCTTTACTTTGTCCCAGAAATCGTAATCCTTGAAACGGATCAGATTGACGACTTTGGTTGATTTGCGCACCTCGATTTCCTGCACGTTCGCGTAGCTGGAGATCTCGCCGTCATTGGCGATGTAGATGCGCTGTTCCGGTGATTCCGGAATGATACCGATGTTCATGTCGTCCGGCAGCAGGATGCTGGACGTGAACGACCGGTACGCGGTCGTGTTCATCGGCGCGATCGGCGTGACCTGCAAAAGCTTCAGCCTCGGGTCGACGATGGATCCGCCGAGGGAGTAGTTGTAAGCCGTACTGCCGGCAGAGGTCGCGACCAGAATACCGTCGCCGCTGAATTTTTCGATCGGTTTGCCGCCGATGGTGATGTCGAAATGGATCGAGTAGGATTTACGGCCGGTGATCGTGATCTCGTTCAGACCGATGTGCTCGATCATATTGCCGTCTTCTTCAGTGACGATGCATTTGACGGTGCCCAGTTCCTGGATGGAATAGTTGTCGTTCTTATAGTCTTCGATGAAGTGATCGATCGTTTCCGGCAGGATCTCCTGGAAGAACCCCAGGTGGCCTGTGTTCACGCCGACGATCGGGCATTCCGGGAAGTTGCATTTGTGGATGGTCTCCAGAAACGCGCCGTCGCCGCCCACGCAGACGATCAGATCGGTCCTCGGAGTGTACTCGCCCATGACGGTGCAACCCAGGTCGAGCAGCCGCTTCTGCAGATCCGCCTTGACGTCCCGGGACATTTCCGTGTCATTTGTAAAAATCGATATCACATGTTTATTCATTGCCGTCACCTTCATTTACCAGTGCTTCAAATTCATCCAGCAGTTCATTGAATGTATCCATCGCCGCCTCGATCGGAGCCTTTGTGCTCATGTCGACGCCCGCGATCTTGAGAAGTTCGATCGGGTAGTCGCATTCGCCGGTCCGCAGGAAGTCGATGTAAGCGTCTGCCGCCGGTTTTCCTTCGGTCAGGATCTTTTTGCTGATCGCCGTGGCCGCGGAATAGCCGGTGGCGTACTTGTAGACATAAAACGCATTATAGAAATGCGGAATGCGCGCCCACTCATACTTTATAGTATCATCTTTTTCCACTGCAGGTCCATAATATTTGGAGTTCAGTTTCTCATATTCTTCGCACATCCATTCGCCGGTCAGAACCTGTCCGGATTCGATGGACTTGTGGGTCAGGTCTTCGAACTCCGCGAACTGGGTTTGGCGGAAGAGGGTGGTGCGGAACTCTTCCAGATGCATGTTCAGGAGATATTTCCGCATCTCGACATCGTCTTCGCGCTCCAGCAGGTACTGCATCAGCAGCGATTCATTGACTGTGGAAGCGACTTCCGCCGTAAAGATGGAGTGGCTCCCGTAAACGTACGGCTGTGTTTCCCGCGTGTAGCTGGAGTGCATCGAATGTCCCATTTCATGGATGATGGTGAAGACGTCTTTCAACGTATCGCTGTAGTTGAGCAGGATGTACGGGTAGCTGTCGTAGCATCCGAAACTGTAAGCGCCGCTGGTCTTTCCCTTGTTCTCGTACACATCGATCCATCCCTGGCCGATGCCTTTGTTCATGCGCTCAATGTATTCTTCTCCCAAAGGCCTCAGTGCCTGACGGATGATGTCGAGTCCTTCCTCGAAGGAGATGTTTGTCTTCGGCAGTTCGATGAGCGGAACGTACATGTCGTACATGTACATCGGGTCATAGCCGAGCATCTTTTTGCGCAGGGCAGTGTAGCGGTGCATCTGCGGCAGGTTGTCATTGACGGTGGCGACCAGATTGTCGTAGACCTCCGCAGGGATGTTGTCGCCGGAAAGCGCCGCTTCACGGGACGAACCGAATTTGCGGATGCGCGCGTTGACCACATCCGTTTTCGTGTTGTAGTTGTATGCCGTGGAGATAGTGTTGATCAGATCCTTGTAGGAAGCGTACATGGCGTTGTACGCCGCTTCCCGGACTGCCCGGTCATGGGACTCCATGAACTTGATGTAATTGCCATGAGTGAGCTCGGTCTCATCACCGTCTTCATCCTTGATCTTGCCGAAGGTGATGTCCGCGTTGTTCAGCATCGTGAAGATGTCGTTCGTCGCGCCGGTCACTTCGCCCATCTGCGCCATGATGGCTTCTTCCGGCTCCGTGAGCACGTGCTGCTTGAGACGGAAGGCGTCTTCGATGACAAATTGGTACGTCTGCAGTTCTTCATTCTGCTCCAGATAGCCCCGGATCACGTCTTCATCTGCCGCAATCAATTCCGGCGTGAAGAAGGAGAGGGACGCGGAGATGGCCGCGATGACCATCATGCAGCGGTCGGTCATTCCCTGATAACGGCTCTGTGCATTATCCTCGTCGCGCTTCATGTGCGCGTAGACGTAGATCTTTTCGATCCGGCGGCTGATTTCGTCCTTGTCTTTGAACGCTCCCAGCAGCGTATCGGCGCTGTCCGCCAGATGTCCGGCGTAGGTTTGCGCGTATTCCAGCGCCTGCTGTTTCAGGCTTTCCAGATCGCCTTCGATCGTGGATTCATCGGAGATCATCGCCTCGATATTCCATTTGTATTTCGGGTCGATCTGGTCTCTCGTTTTGAGTTCTTTGAATCCCATATTTACCTCCATAATCATTTTACTTTAGGCCGTTCCTATTGTATAATAGTTGAGTTGATTATTCAATAATGAGAGGGTTATTCATATGGACAACAGACCGATTGGTTTTTTTGATTCCGGACTGGGCGGCCTCACCTGCATCCCGTATCTGATGCGAAGGCTGCCGGAGGAAAAAATCATATACTTTGGAGACACGGCAAGGACGCCGTATGGTTCCAAAGCCATCCGCACGATCAAAGGTTTCAGCATGGAGATCGCGGATTTTCTTGTAAAGAGCAACGTGAAAATGATCGTCATCGCCTGCAACACCGTCAGCGCGACCTGTGTCGACGATCTGCGCCTGAAATTCCCGAACATTCCGATCCTCGGCATCATCGAGCCGACCGCCCGGCAGGTGGCGGCGGAATGCGACGCATCCAAAAATGTCGGCATCATCGGGACCAAAGTCACCATCGCTAGCCACGCGTACAAAGACATGATCCAGGAGCTGAACAGCACGCTGGACATCAAGGAAAACGCCTGCCCGGCCTTTGTTCCGCTCATCGAAGAGGGGATCATCGACAACGACATCATGGATCTGACGATCAAATACTATATGGATCAGTTCGTGAAGGACAATGCGCTGGACACCATCGTTTTAGGCTGCACCCATTATCCGCTGATCAAGAAGAACATCGAACGCATCTATCCGGAGCTGAACATCGTGAATCCGTCCAGCATCATCGTCGACCGCATCGAAGAGATCCTCCGCGACGGGAATATGTTCGCCAATGGTTCCGATTTCCGTAACGTGTTCTTTGCCAGCGACCTCAGTGAAAACTTCCTGAACATGATCGACCATATCTTTGCAGAGGAGGCCGATGATGCGAAGGTCAAATTCCTGAATTTCGACCTGGAGAAGGAACTGATGAATCGAGGAAGAAACCAATGAATTACGAAGAATTGATAGAATATCTGGATCTGGATCATGGCGGAGACTTTCAGTACTTTGAAGCCATGGCCGATTTGATCGAATCCGATGAGGCTATCGAGCAGGAAGCGATCTATCAGCTGTTCAACGAGGCGGACAATACGCTGATTTCCGAACTTCTGAACGATTTCTTCGAGGATACTATGAACGGTCTGCCGGAAGATTCCGGCGAGATCGTTTCGTTGCTCGAACAGATCCGCATGAGTCTGGTCGGCATGATCATGAACGCCGAGGAAGAATCGGAGCTGCGTGCCTTTACCGACGAGTTCCACCGTTTCCGCAACTGGTATTCCGAGGAATCGGAAGTGGAGCTTTTGCCTGATGAAGAGGGGAATGCACTCTATCAGTGTCTGCGGGATGCGATCACGACAGCCAGACTGGAAAAATTGGGCGGCGGTAAATACCGCTACAATTTTGAAAATGCGTTGGATTACGAACTGGACAGTTATACGATGTCCATTGCCGATCTGATGGCTTCGGAAGATGAATACAACGACGGTACGATCGTTTTTGACAAGGATGATGAAGAATACGGCGGCAATCTTTCAATGGAGGAAGACCGGTATTGATGGTACACGACCGTGATTACAAAATCGGCATCATTTCGATGCTCGCCTGCGACGTCCTCTGGGGCGTGCTGCCGATTTACTGGCAGGCGCTGCGGCCGATCGATTCGTGGGTGATCATCTTTTACCGGATCTTTCTGGTCGGCTTCGTATCGGGGATCGCAACGCTGATCATCTACGGGCTGCCTGCGGTCAAAGACCAGCTGTCGATCAAGTCCAACCTATGGAAGTTCCCTTTGGCGGGCCTTCTGATCACATGCAACTGGAGCATCTACATCTGGGCGGTCAACGCGGATCACGTGATCCAGACCTGTGTGGGCTACTACATCGAGCCTCTGATCGTATGCCTGCTGGGCATCATCATTTTCAAGGAAAAACTGACGAAATACAAACTGACGGCTCTGCTGTTCGCGTTGGCCGGGATGCTGGTGATCCTGTTCCATTTCATGCAGGTCCCGCTGATCGCGTTGTCGATCGCCACATCGTTCGCCATCTACGCGGCGGTCAAAAAGTGGTTCGACCTGCCGCCGATCATGTCCGTGTTCATGGAGACGCTGTTCCTCATGCTCCCGGCGATCTGCGTGGTGATCGGTCTGGAACTGACCGGACACGGGGCGCTGGCGGTAGCGACACCGGGGAAATACTGCCTGCTGCTTTGCTGCGGAATCCTGACGGCTGCACCGCTGAGTCTTTTTGCGGCAGCCGCGACGAAAGTTCCGCTCGTTACAGTGGGATTGCTGGAATACCTTTCACCGTCGATCTCATTGGTGATTGGAATCTTTTTCATGAAGGAACCGTTCGATCTGATCCAGTTCATATCCTTCGTGATCGTATGGATCGGACTCGGATTCTTTACCTATGGTGAGATCAAAAGCTCAAAAGAGAATATGCTGGAATGAAACCGTTTGAATTTGACGACAACATAGATATTTTTGACGTATTTGGCGATGGCTTTGACCGTTTCGGATTCCCGGAGAACATCCGACGCGTCACAGCTGGTCATGGCGGGGAATCGCTGTTGATCTTCGGCAGCGAAAAGACCGCGCTCTATGACTGCGGAATGGAATACTGCGGAGAACAGACCGTGGCAAATATTGAGAAGGCGCTCGATGGAAGACCACTGGACTGCGTCTTTCTGAGTCATTCCCATTATGACCATATCGGAGCGCTTCCTTACATAAAGGATCGGTATCCGAAGTCCGTCGTATACGCGAGTCAGAAGTGCGCGGACGTGCTGCTTCGCGAGAATGCCAGAAAGTTGATCGCTGAGCTGGGTGCTGAAGCAAGAGATCTCTACAGGCCGGGAAGCGACCACGTGATCCGGACCGATCAGCTGCACGTCGATGTGATCCTACGCGACGGCGACAGCGTTTCGCTGGGCGATGAGACGATGACGACGTATGAGACCAAAGGTCATACGGACTGTTCGCTGACGTATTATCTGCAGCCGTTGGGACTTTTGTTCACCAGTGAGAGCACCGGAATTTTGGAAGGAAAGGACTATGTCCATACGCCGATACTGAAAAGCTTTCCAGAAGCCATCGCTTCCAGCTATAAATGCGAAGGCCTGAAACCAAACTACATATGTCTGCCGCATTTCGGAATGCTGCCGCAATACTACAACGACGTCTATTTTGCAAAGTTCCGCGAAGAGTGCCGGAGCAAGATGACATTCGTACGAACAATGATGCGTGAAGGCATGAACTTTGATGAAATGCTGGCAAACTATATCCAGATCTATTGGACGTCGGCTAAGGAAAAAGAACAGCCGATCGAGGCGTTTGAGATCAATTCAGGACATATACTGAGAGCTCTGATCAGAGCGATTGAAGAAGAAGGAGATGTAAAAAATGTTTGATGCGGAAAAAGTCAAAAACGATATCGTTGCATGGATCCGTGACTGGTTCGAAGAAAACGGCAAGGGATGCAAAGCCGTCATCGGCATCAGCGGCGGCAAGGACAGCTCCATCGTCGCGGCGCTTTGCGCGGAAGCGTTGGGCAAAGACCGGGTGCTGGGCGTTATGATGCCGAGAGGCGAGCAATTCGATATCGATGTGTCGCATGCTCTGATCGAGCATCTGGGAATCGAAGGCGTGGTGCTGAATGTGGGAGCGGCGTGTGACGCTGTCGAAGCGGAGATCCGCGCTCAGTACGGGGAACCGTCGGCTCAGACGATCACCAATCTGCCTCCAAGGATCCGCATGGCCACGCTGTACGCCATGTCGCAGTCGGTCAACGGCCGCGTGGCCAATACCTGCAATCTTTCGGAAGATTGGGTCGGATACAACACCAAGTACGGCGACGGGGCAGGGGACTTCAGCCCGCTCTGCCGACTGACCGTACAGGAAGTCAAGGAAGTCGGACGCGCACTGGGACTGCCGTCCATGTTCGTGGACAAGGTCCCGATCGACGGACTCCAGAGCAAGACCGATGAGGACAATCTGGGATTCACCTATGCGGTCCTCGACAAGTACATCCGCACCGGCGTTTGCGAAGATGAAGAAATCAGGAAGTTGATCGACTATAAGCATAAGGCGAACCTGTTCAAACTGCAGCCGATGCCGGCCTTTGAATACACCCCGGAATAGAGCGAGGAGGAGACCATGACCATCACACCGGAAATGATCGCGCGGATCAACGAGCTGGCTGCCAAGAAAAAAGCAGAGGGACTTACCGAAGGGGAGCAGGCTGAACAAAAGGCCCTGTATAAGGAGTATTTGGCTGCGATCCGCGGTCAGGTCAGACAGAAGCTGGATAACGTCCGCTATGTGGAAGATCTGACCGAAGAAGAATTAAAAGAAGAACTTGCAAACAGGACAAAAGAGGTATAGTATATAACTAGACCTAATAGGTACAGATTAAATCAAGGGAGATGCATATACATGAGAAACGTCTATTTGGACTACTCGGCAACGACTCCGGTCAAGGAGGAAGTCGTCCAGGCGATGATTCCGTATTTCACCGAGAAATTCGGAAATCCGTCGACATTGTATGGTCCGGGTCTGGAGGCAAAAGCAGGTCTGGATAAGGCCAGAAAGCAGGTCGCGGACCTGATCGGCGCGGAAGACCGCGAGATCTTTTTCACGTCCTGCGGCACCGAAGCGGACAACTGGGTCATCGAAGGCGTTGCTGACGCATTGAGAAGCAAGGGCAATCATATCATCACGACGAAGATCGAACACCACGCTATCCTGCATACCTGCCAGTATCTGGAGAAACATGGCGTCGAGGTGACATATCTGGATGTTGACAACGAAGGATTCGTCGATCCGGCGGATCTGGAAGCGGCCATCAAGGACAACACGATCCTGGTGAGCATCATGATGGTCAACAACGAAGTCGGCACCATCCAGCCGATCAAAGAACTTTGCGCCATCGCCAAAAAGCACGGCGTGCTGTTCCACACCGATACGGTGCAGGCGCTGGGACATATTCCGATCGACGTGAAGGATCTGGGCGTGGACTTCATTTCCATGTCGGCCCATAAGATCTACGGGCCAAAGGGTATCGGCGCTTTGTATAAGAGAGCCGGGATCAACATCCCGAGTTTCGTACATGGCGGCGCGCAGGAGAAGAAAAAGCGCGCGGGTACGGAGAACACGGCCGGTATCGTAGGTTTCGGCAAAGCAGCCGAACTGGCGATGCAGAATCTGCCGGAGCACGCGGCGCATTCCGATAAGCTTCGCAGGATGCTGTGGGAGAAGATCGAGCAGACGATTCCGGACATCACTTTGAATGGACCGAAGGATTTCACCAAGCGGCATCCTGGAAATTTGAACATTTCCTTCTCCTACATCGAGGGCGAATCCATTATCCTGCTTTTGGACGCGTATGGCATTTGCGCCAACACCGGCTCGGCTTGTTCTTCCGGGTCGCTGGGATCCTCGCATGTGCTGGACGCCATCGGCGTTCCAATCACCAAGGCGAACGGCGCGGTCCGTTTCACGGTCGGCGATTTCACAACAGAAGAGGATATCGAATATGTCGCTGAGTGCGTGAAAGCAGTTGTAGAACGTTTGAGAGAATTATCGCCGGTAAACGGTGCAGAAGGGTGGTAAAAACATGGCATTATATAACGATACAGTAATGGAACATTTCATGAATCCGCATAACGTTGGGGAAATCGAAAACCCAGACGGCAAGGGCATCTACGGCAGCCCGGTCTGCGGCGACATGATGCAGGTCACGCTCAGCGTGGATGAAAACGAAGTGATCACAGACGCGAAGTTCAAGACCTTTGGATGCGGAAGCGCCATCGCTTCATCCAGCATGGCGACCGACATGATCATCGGCATGAAAGTCGAAGACGCACTGGAAGTCAGCAACGAAAAGATCGTCGAAGAGCTCGGCGGACTGCCGGCCATCAAGATCCACTGTTCCGTTTTGGCGGAGCACGCCATCAAGAACGCGATTTACGATTATGCCATCAGGCACGGCAAAGAGTACAAGGGTCTGGAAGGATACGATCCTGACGCGGAACATCACGATGACTGCGAAGACGGCAGCTGCGAAGTATAACTGTTATAAGCATATTAACATGAAAAAAAACAAACTCGGTAATACCGACATTTACGTGACGCCCATCGGACTGGGTGTCCTGACCATTGGAAACACACAGCTCGATCTCCCGCTTCAAGAAGGCGCGGAGATCGTTCGCTATGCGTACGACAAAGGCATCAATCTATTCGACACGGCCCAGTATTACGAGACCTACCCGTACATGCGGGAAGCGTTCAAGGATGTCGATCTTTCATTGGATAATCCGGACCGGCCGGTAATCGCCAGCAAGAGTCTGGACTGCACTTACGAAGCGATGGAAGCAGCGATTCTCGAGTGTCTGGACGCGCTGGGAATGGATCGTATCGATATTTTCAAGATGCATGAGGTGCGTCAGGATCCGGACTGGGACGACCGCGCCGGCGCCTGGCAGTGCCTTTTGGATTACAAGGCAAAAGGCATCGTGCGCGCGATCGGCGTTTCCACGCACCACATCGACGTCGTCGAACGGATGGCCGGCGTTCCGGAATGCGACATCGTCTTCCCGCTGATCAACTACGCGGGCCTCGGCATCCGCAAAGGCTCCGGTGCCGGAACGGCAGAGGAAATGGCCGCGGCCATTCAGAAATGCCTCGCGGCAGGGAAGGGGATCTTTGCGATGAAGGCCTTCGGCGGCGGCAACTTGACCGGAACGTATATGAAGGCGCTGGATTATGTCCGCGATCTTGAATGCCACACGATCATGGTGGGCATGGGCAAGAAAAAGGAAATCGATGATCTGATCGCCTATGCGGAAGACCGTCTCCCGGCGGATTACCAGCCGGATGTCACCTTTAAGAAGATTCACATCGATCAGGGCGACTGCGAGGGCTGCGGAACCTGTCTGGACCGCTGTCCGAACAAGGCCATCTATATCAACGAACGCGGCCTGGCCGATGTCAATTACGACATCTGCCTGACCTGTGGCTACTGCGCGCCGGTTTGCCCGGTGCGGGCTATCATCATGTGGTAGATGGTTCTTGTTTTCGATGGAATGCGGCTAACAATTCCATAGACAGTTGAAACTTAACGCGGCTTAGCCGCGTTTTTTCTTTGTTTTGCCCATCTCGGCGGCTAAACGGTGCTGCAAGTATTGAAATATATTTTGTTTAGCCGCGGAAACAGGGTAATTTATGCATTTTGCACATCTAAGGCCATTTAAAATTCAACTAATTCGGCGCTTTTTAGCCGCGATGACACTTTTTTACAATGGATACTTTTTTGTGGAGTTACGTAGGGGTATGTGGTAGAATATAAACATATATTAATATACACCTTTCTTTAGTGGTTTAAAGTAATGTTAGCAGTATTGTTGATGAGAGGAAGTGTTTCGATGAAATTGAGGAAGTTAATACTATGCCTGTTCCTGTCTGTGGCATTGACGGTAACTTTCATACCGACTATGGCATATGCAGAAGGCGGCGTCGGAACGGATGAAGATGGCGGCCGGACTCTTGAAGCAATGGATGATGACGATGATTTTGATTGGTTTCCAGAGGCGGTAGATGATGAAGTTGAGCTTGTAGAAGGCAAGGCTAAATTACAGGTCGTCGTCTATGCATATGACGAGGATGATGAACGTTACTACGATGTCACCGAGTCTGCTGATTTCGTATGGCAAAAATGGGATGGTTACGACGAAGGAGATAATGATGTATACATAGACCTCGAGGATGCTGAGAATAGCCCTGAATATGATGCAACGAAAGCAGGAGTCTATACTTGCGCCGTCACATATGAAGAAGACGTCCAATCTGTCGATTTCTATGTCACCGACGGAGATGAGGGCGAGACAAGTTGGGAAATCGAAACCAACGCGGATGTAGATGATGAGGTCATTCTCGACGAAGATGGAGAAGCCTATCTGGAAGTAACGGTATATGCCATAGATGATGAAGGCGAACTCGATGTTACAGACGAGGCTACCTTCAAATGGTCTTACTATGATGAAGACGAGGAAGGGTACATTGATATTGCTGAAACGGGCAATTTTTATATCGCTTCAGGGGAAGGCGAATTCAGATGCGAAGTGACCTACAACGGTGAAACGGATTACGCATATTTCTACACCGTGTATGACGAAGAAGAATATGATTGGTACGCGGATGCGGATGAAGACGAAGTTGAGCTTGTAAAAGGGAAAGCTTTATTAGAAGTCTACGTCTATGAATATGACAATGATGATGATGAATATTACATAGTCACAGATGGTGTCGAATTCCAGTGGAAAAAAGCTGTTGGTTACGATGAAGTGGAAGAAGAACCTATCTGTGAACTGATCAGTGGTGCCACCGAATCCACTTATACAGCAACAGAGGCAGGTACCTATTTCTGTGACGTTACCTATAAAGGAGATACGGAATCCGTTGAATTCGAAGTCTTTGAAGGCCTGGGATGGTATGTTGAAGCAATATCAGACGAGGTGGAGCTTGTAAATGGAGAGGCGCAGTTGGCAGTCAGGGCCTATACCTATGATGCAAATGATAATGAAGTAGATATCACTGACGCTTCATACCAATGGGAAAAATATGTTGGTTACGATGATGTCGAAGAAGAAGAAATTTATGAACCGATCAGCGGTGCCAATAAAGCCACTTACACGGCGACCAAGGTAGGAGACTATCGTTGTGTCGTAACATATAACGGTGATTCTCAGAAAGAATATTTCGAGGTTTGGAAGAATAGGGACTGGACGATCACGTCAAATGCCGACGAAAACGATGGAGAGGTCTTTATGGATAAGAACGGCATAGCGGTGCTGGCACTCCATGTTTTTGATAAGGACGGCATTGATGTCACATCACAAGCGGAATTCAAATGGTATTACGAAGATCCGGATACTGATGAGTCTGTTAAAATTGAGACGGCAACAAGTAACACCTATACGGCGACAAAAGCCGGAAGTTATTGGTGCAGGGTTGCTTATGATGAGAATACAACTTCTGCAGATTTCTATGTGAGAGGAGCATTTGACGATATTCCGGACAATCCGGTAACGCTTGCGCTGAATGTCGACAAGGAGGTTCAGATTACGGAACCTGGACAAGTCGTGACACTTGCCTTTACAGCGCCGGCAGACGGCACGTATTTCTTTGAATCGGTAGGCAGCCCGGACACAAAAGGCTGTGTTCTGGACGAAGACGGAGCAGTCGTCGAGTATAATGATGATTATTCAGGAGCCGATTACAATTTCCGTGCATATTTTGAAGCAGTCAAGGGCAAGACCTATTATCTGCAGGTCAGATTGTATGATACTGAAGAATCAGGCATTTCTTTCGTAGTGCATGCAAAGGAAGGCTACGAATGGTTTGTCATCACCAATGCGGACCTGGAAGGCATGGTCTATTTGATCGGAGATAAAGTGGCACTCGAAGCACATGCTGTCATTGATACGGGAGATGATCTGGAATATCTGGACGATGCCACTTATCAGTGGTGCAGACATTCTTATGACGACAATGACAATCCAGTCAACACACCAATAGCAGGTGCTACTGACCCGGTATATCAGGCGACTCAGGAAGGTGAATATGTTTGCATTGTTACATATGAGGGGAATGTGGAAAAAGTCAAGATCGAGGTCGAAGAGATCAGCGAGGAAGATTTGATAGATGATGTAGCTGATCTGATCAATGATCTTCCGGATCTCGATAAGATTGATCTTTCTAATGAGTGGGAAGTAGAATACGCTCAGGATAGATTCGACGCGTTGACGGATGAACAGAAGGCTTCAATCAGCGATGAACTGAAGACGAAGTTAGATAACGCCTTTGCAAAAATCACCAAACTGCGGGACGACAAAGACGCGGCGGATGCTGTCATTGCTCTGATCAGGGCTCTTCCGGCAGCGGAAGGCCTGACACT
>JAFRJI010000003.1 GCA_017432345.1 Bacillota bacterium
CTGCTCCTTGACCTTGGCGATGATTCCTTCGGCCGCTTCCTGATCTCCAATCTCCTCGGCCACTTCTCCTGTCGTCGTCAGTTCTCCGACAGAACCTTCGATGACTTCATCGCTGACTTCCTCTCCGGTCATTTCTTCGTACGCCTTGATCGTACCGACGAGCGCCGCCGTTCCGGATATTTCAAAAGGTCCGACGACCTTGACATACGCACCGCTGACGCCGGCTGTTGCCAGTGCGTTTCGATACATGCCCGTGGTGCAGAAGTTGATGTTCTGCGTCTCGACCTGTATCTCATCGCCGCCGTTCTCCTTGATCAGAACGGACGAAAGCGCCCTGCTTCCGATTTCCGATGAGCTCACATACGCATCCAGATACTGGTGTGCCTCAGCGTTTGTGACCGTAATGAGATTGTAGCCTTCCGTACCATCGACTCCGAGGAGTTCAAGCACCGTCGCCCGTTCGGAATCCGAAAGGTCTGCGCCCAGCGCCAGATACGAATCGCCGTCCGCTGCAAAGACACTCGCCGTCGGCATTACCATAGACACGGCAAAAACGGCAGCCAGTATCGCTGTCAGCTTCCTCCTACATATATTCTTCATGAGAATCCCCTTTCTTTCTTCTCAATCCTTGTCATTGTAATAGTCGCTGTTCTTGACGGCATTTGCAAAGTACGCCAGAAGAGCGCCCACTCCTACGAGCAGCCCAAACTTGCCCCATCCGCTGGAAGGTGCCTCATAGCCTTGTGACTGAGGAGCCCTGTGCTCCGATGATTTTGCCTTGCGGCCCCTTCTAGGTGTCGGTCCGCTTGGACGCGTGATTTTCTGGTCGCCCTTCGGCTTCCAGACCGTAGTGTCTTTTTCTTTTCTATTACCCATATCCACATTATCCCATTAAATCACTAGTATTTCAATAGAACGAGGTCGCCTGCATTCTTAAATTTGATTTAGGTTTTTGCTTTCATGTAGTATAATTCTAATAGAATACAGTAGCATCAATACATGAATGTGAGGTCAACATGAACAGGAACAGACCACGAGCAAGAAAAACCTTCACAAGCGGCAGCAGCGGACACAGCGGCGGCGGTTTTGGCGGGGGTTCCAGCCATAGCGGCGGTGGGTTCAGCTCCGGCGGCAGCAGCCACAGTTCTGGCGGAGGCGGAGGATTCTTTAGCGGATCCGGCTCCGGCGGCGGACGATACGTCGGGAGGTCCAGATCTCCGGGCGGATGCCTCATCGTCATCTTCATTATTGCCATTCTGGTCTTCGGCGGAGGCGGTCTCGGTTTGGGCGGCCTCCTTGGCGGCGGCAGCGGCAATTATGAGCAGAACATCGATTACGGCAACAGCACCTACGGCGGCTGGTACGAAGGTCAGTCCAACAGCGGTCATCTGAACACCGAAGTGGACCCTGCAGCCCGCGAAAAGTACACGACGATCAAAGGCAACGGCAATGACGTCTTCACGATAATGGTCTACATGTGCGGCACCGATCTGGAGTCCAACTCGGCGGCGGCCACCAGGGACCTGAACGAGATGATCAACGCCACCGTCAATAACAAAAACCTGAACCTGATCGTCTATACGGGCGGCTGCAAGCGATGGAGAAATGACGTCATCAGCAGCAGCTACAACCAGGTCTGGCAGATTCAGAACGGCAACATCAAGTGCCTGGAGCAGAACGCCGGCAACCCGTCCATGACAAAGGACACGACCCTGTCATCCTACATCAGATGGGTCAACAAATACTTCCCTTCCAACAGAACAGCGCTGATCTTCTGGGATCACGGCGGCGGTTCCATTGGCGGTTATGGATATGACGAGAAATACCCGAACACCGGCTCTATGAGTCTGAGCGGCATCAAGACCGCACTCGACGACGCCAAGGTCAAGTTTGACTTCATCGGTTTCGATACCTGCCTCATGGCAACGACAGAGACTGCGCTCATCCTCGATGACTACGCAGACTACATGATCGGCAGTGAAGAGACGGAGCCGGGCATCGGCTGGTACTACACCGGCTGGCTCAGCGATCTGAACGCCAACACCTCGATGGCAACGCTGGATATCGGTAAGCGGATCGTAGATGACTTTACATCCCACTGCGCAAGCCAGTGCCCTGGTCAGTCGACCACCCTTTCGGTCGTTGACCTTGCGGAATTGTCGCAGACCGTGCCTTCGAAGCTCAAAGCCTTTGCAGGAAGCGCCAGCGACAAAATCACGGGCAACGAATACAAAGAAGTCGCAATCGCAAGAAGCGGCAGCAAGGAATTCGCACAGAGCAACAGGCTCGACCAGATCGACCTGGTTCACTTCGCGAAGCTCCTCGATACCCAGGCAAGCAAAGACCTGGCGGATACGCTTCTCGAAGCGATCAAATACAACAAGACGGCCAACTCGACGGCTAATGCTTACGGTCTTTCGCTCTACTTCCCTTACAAGACTTTGAACAAGGTCGATGCCATGAGCAACACATATAAGGCGATCGGCATGGATGAGGACTACACTACCTGCATCCGCCAGTTCGCGCAGATGGAAGTCAGCGGACAGTCCATCTTTGGCGGTTCTTCACCGTTCGCTCCGCTGATCGGACAGAACCAGCAGCAGGGCAGCAGCCAGAGCACGCAGGCGATCGAGCAGATCATCAACTCCCTCTTCTCCGGCAGATATCACGACTTTGACGAAGCCGGCCTGGAGGATTTGGACGAAGACAACACGTCATTCGTAACGGATGGAGATCTGGATGCGGAATCGGTAGCCAAATACATCAGTGAAAACCAGCTGACCGCGGAAGACCTCGTATGGCAGAAAAATGCTGACGGTGAACAGGCCATCATCCTCTCGGAAGATCAGTGGAGTCTGGTACAGACTGTAGACATGCAGATGTACTACGACACGGGACACGGCTACGCCGACCTGGGACTCGACAATGTCTTTGAATTCGACGATGACGGCAACCTGCTGCCGACCCTCGACAGAACGTGGCTCGCCCTTGATGGACAGCTCGTCTCCTACTACCACACGGAGACCCTCGAAAAGGGCAACGACGAGTACTCGATCACCGGTTACGTTCCGGTCCTGCTCAACGGCGATAAAGCGCACCTGATTCTCGTATTCGACAATGAAAACGAGCAGGGATATGTCGCCGGCGTCAGCTACGACTATGACGAGGACGTTACGGAAACAGCAGCAAAAGCTCTGCCAAGCCTGAAGAAAGGCGACGAGCTCGAGTTCGTATGCAGTTACTACAATTACAACGGTAAATATGATGATGACTACATCATCGGAAAGAAGATGATCGTTGAGGATCCTGATGGAATCGAGATCACCAATGAAAAGATCGGACAGGGCGGCGCGAACATCATGTACCGCTTCACCGACATCTACGGCAACCAGTTCTGGACGCCGGTCATCGAAAATTAAAACCGAATAAGATTATCGGCGGCGGCGCGGTATTATCCGCGGCGCCTCCTTTTTCTAAAGAACGCAGGAAGTCCGTACATGACGAGCACCAGCGCGGCAAGTATGATCGCATATCCGATGCGGTAATCGCCAAGAGCCGCAAACGGTGCCAGCGGACTTGCGGGACTGAGATGAACTAGATACATATAGTTCATACCGAACCGTACATCAAATAAATAAACACCGATAGCCATGGCTATCAGCACGCAAATATTGACCGGGATCGTTTTGATTTCCGGTCTTATTTCTTCTGCAACAAGAAGCATGATCACATAGGTGACCAGCATGATGTGCACGGAGAAACTGTGGATGCTCATGAGATTTGCGAAAGGCGGAAGCGCCGTCCACGCCGGAAACAGCAGCGCCGAAAGCCCCGCCGGAATGCCGATCAGATACAGGAAGTTTCCCGCATACTGGCTGAATACATTCTGATGCCGCCCCACCGGCGCAAAGAGTGCGTGCAGGATGACGATGATGATGCTAAGCGAACAGAGCTGCAGCGGCAGATAGGCAAGCGCCGAGATGCCGTTCACCGCCGCGATGATATATTTCAAAATCTCATCGGCGATCATTACGACCGCAAAAGCCTGCCGGATGCGTTTCCTGCCTCCGCCGGCTTTGAGATAGATGACCGTGCACAGGAATGCAAAGCACAAAAATAATACCAGCCACTCCATGTGACCGGTGTCAAAGTGGCTGAATCCATCGCACTTGCTTCTGTCAACTGTCTCTACGGTATTCCACAAAAAATCCATCTCTGATCCTTATGAGTAAGGGTAATATCTTAGTACATGCTTGACGTAATTCACGTCCCCATAGCCGTTCATCTTCAGCTTCTTGGCCATCATCTCAGAAAACTCTCTGGCGTTGTCTTCCGTGTACTTTCCGTCTTTTTTGAGTGCCCAGGTGATGTAACCGTCACCGAAATTGTAGCCCTGGATCGCAAGTTTTATCCTTTTGATATCCGTCGGGCCTTTGCACTTGGCAAGCTTGATGTCATCAGCCAGCTGGTGGATGCCGCACTCGATGGAGTAGCGCGGGTCGGTGATGCTGTGCGGCTTGTGCTCAAACCGAGTGTTGTACTTGCCTTCCGATGCCTGCATCGGGTCATTTCCGCGGCCGTGAGACTCCTGCATCATGACTGCGCTGACCAGCGGAGCGTATTCTTCGATGCCGTATTCCTTCGCCAGTTTCTGGATGGTGTCTTCGTAGCTTTTGACGCTCGGGCTGATTGGCTTGTGAATTTTGTTCGTGCTCTGCGTGACTCCAAAAACGACAACAAGGATCGCCAGTCCTACGGCGACCATAGCAAAAAAACGCAAGGTGCGCCTCGTTGTGAAGCGCCTTTGTCTGTTCAGTTTTCTTGAGTGGCTGCTTTTGCTTGTCCTGTTACGTTTTTTCTTAGCCATGGACACATTATAACACAGTCACTCTTCCCGTGGGATACCTTGACACTGAAACTGCGGTTTGCTACAATCAATCCGACAATTCAAGTATTGGATTGTCGGGGTTATTGGAGTATTCAAGGAGACATGAAATGAAAGAATTCTTCAAGAGAAAAGACATTGAAATCAGTTTTAAGAGATACGTGCAGGACGCACTGTCGGCAATGGCGCTGGGCCTCTTTGCCACGCTGCTCATCGGTACGATCCTGGACGTTCTGGGCGCACAGACGGCAGTTCTCTTTGGCGACAACACGATCTCGGCATTCCTCGTTCAAATCGGAGGCGTTGCAAAACAAATGATGGGCGTAGGTATCGGCATCGCCGTTGCCCAGAGCCTGAAGGCTCCGCCGCTCGTTCTGTTCTCAAGCGCCGTGACCGGTATGATGGGCGCGACCCTTACCGGATTTGGAATTGACCAAACCGGCGGTCCTGCCGGAGCATTTATTGCAGCGGCCCTGGGCGCTGAGTTCGGCAAGATGATATCCAAGGAAACGAAGGTGGACATTCTCGTCACGCCGGCAGTGACCATCATCGTCGGCGGCATCGCCGCCAAGCTGGTGGGACCTGGCGTTGGCTGGTGTCTGGTCGAACTGGGCGATGCCATTAAGGCAGCCACAGAATGGCAGCCGTTCTTCTTCGGCATCTTTATCGCTGTCGTCGTTGGACTTGCGCTGACCGCACCGATCTCCAGCGCAGCACTTTGTGTCATGCTCGAACTGTCGGGACTGGCTGCAGGTGCAGCAACCGTCGGATGCTGCGCGCAGATGGTCGGAGTCGCCGCGGCAAGTTTCAAGGAAAACGGCGTTGGCGGACTGGTTGCGCAGGGTATCGGAACATCCATGCTGCAGATCTCCAATATCGTCAAACATCCATGGATCCTCGTGCCGCCGACATTGACTGCAGCCATCATAGGACCGATGGCGACCTGTCTCTTCGGCATGACGAACATTCCAATCGGCGCCGGTATGGGAACTTGCGGATTCGTTGGACAGATCGGCACATTTACGTCGATGGGCTTCACACTGGACGTTCTCTGGAAGGTCCTGCTTCTGCAGATTGTACTTCCTGCCATCCTGGCGATCATCATCGACAAGATCATGCGCAAGATGGGACTCATCAAAGACGGCGACTACAAGCTGGAACTATAAAAATCTTTACGATAACAAAAGACCGCTTGTCACAACTGACAAGCGGTTTTTTATTCCTTCAATATATCCTGTTACTGTCGTGTAGCTATGGCCTGTGCCTTTTTTACCAGGATTCTCACCAGCCCGATGACGATGCCCATGACGAGGAGCCCGACTGCAATTGCGCCTGCCATCAGCAGTGTCTCAAGACCGGTCTGGGCCGTGCCCATGACATCCTCCCGCAGCAGTTCAAACATGGTGCTGTAGATTTTGTATCCGGGAACCAGACAGAGTATGCCCGGAATGATGAATACCGTCGATGCTTCTTTGAATACTCTTGCGCAAATGGCGCTGAGCAGCCCAACAGTGCAGGCTCCGGCAAAACAACCGGCGATCGGCGATGACATGTAATGAACTGCAATGATGTATGTGATCCATCCGAGGGCTCCAACCACCATGCATGCAGGAATCTTTTTGACCGGAACTCTGAATATGACGCTGAAGGCCAGCGTGGCGAATAACGCCAGCACGAATTGTGTCAGAAGATAAATCATAATACAATACCTCCAAACACATCCCAGAATTTCAAAACGATACCTGCGCCGACAGCAAGAGAAACCGCTGTCAGAAATGCCTCTGCCATCCTGCCGAGTCCTGACACCATGTCGCCTGACAGGAAGTCTCTAATGGAATTGGTGATTGCAACGCCGGGTACAAAGAGCATGATGCATCCGGCGATAATCATATCGTAGTCCGCTGAACCTATGGAGGCCGCCGCAATCAATGCAAAGAACGCCGCGGCAGCACAGCAGCAAAGTCCGCGAATAAAGAAGTTGATGTCGAGATGTGACAGCGCTCTGGACATAGCGTAGCAGAAGGCGCCAATGATAAACGCCAGACAGAAGTCAATTGCGTTGCCGCCAAAGAGCACACTGAAACTGCCTGCTGCCAAACTGGCGCAGGCCACACGCACTCCGACCGGGTATTTCCTCTCCTTCTCGATCTCGTCGAGAACCTCCATGCCCTCTTCGACCGTCATGTCCGTCGTCGTAAAGGTTCTGGAAAAATCGTTGACTCTGGAAATCTTGTTGAGATCTGTCTCTGAGGAATTGATCCTGCGGACATATGTGTGGGTACTATCTTCTTCGTCCCCGTTATCCAGGGTAACGAAAATACCCGTCGGCATGGCGAACACGTCGACCGATTCGATCCCGCAGGCTTTGCAGATTCTTGTGATCGTATCTTCGACACGATAGATCTCGGCGCCTGCCTTCATCATGATTTCTCCCGCCTTGACGGCAAGGAGCAATATGAGCTTTTGTCTCTTCTTCCCCATTTATCTAAGCTTCCCCGTTTCCTTCGCTGTATTGATATAACTCGGCATACTTGCCGCCCTTCTCCATGAGTTCCTCGTGGGTTCCCATTTCCTTCAGTTCGCCTTCATCGATCAGGGCGATTCTGTCAGCATTTCGAATCGTCGATAGACGATGTGCGATGATGATCGTGGTCCTGCCTTCCGCCAGCTTGTCAAAAGCTCCCTGGATGCGGGATTCGGTGACCGTATCCAACGCGGATGTCGCTTCGTCCAAAATCAAGATCGGCGGGTTCTTCAGGAATATCCTCGCGATGGATACTCTCTGCTTCTGACCGCCCGAAAGCCGCACGCCTCTCTCTCCTGTATAGGATTGGAACTGCTGCGGCATCGCCATAATGTCGTCGTAAATCTCCGCCTTGCGGGCAGCCTCATAGACTTCTTCATCGCTGGCATCCGTCCTGCCGTATCTGATGTTCTCCGCAATCGTATCCGGGAACAGGTACACATCCTGCTGGACGATGCCGATGTTCTTCCTCAGTGACCGCAATGTCAGGTCGCGGATGTCGCGTCCGTCGATCTTGATGCTGCCTTCGTCCACGTCATAGAAACGCGGAATCAGGTGGCAAAGAGTCGTCTTGCCGCCGCCGGACGGTCCGACGATGGCCAAAGTCTCACCCGGCTCGATGTGAAGATCGATGTCCTTGATGACGTCGACTTCATTTCCCTCGTATGTAAATGAAACGTTTTCGATATCGATAGCGCCTCTGACCGGAGCCGAATCGCCCGCTTCATCCATACCCAGCACGGCCGCGCCTTCCCTATCCACGATTTCCGGTTCCATCCGCATGATGTCGATGAATCTGGTCAGACCGGCCCAGCCGTTCATGAATGTCTCCATGAAATTAGCCAGCTTCCTGATCGGCGTGATAAAGGTGCTGATGTACAGATAGAATGTGATCAGGTCGATGTAGTTCATGTCGTCCTTCATGATGAACCATCCGCCAAAGGCCATGATGACCACCGGCATGATGCACATGAAGAATTCCAGTGACGACGCGAACATTCCGAAGGCCCGGTAGTTCTCACACTTGGACCACTTGAACTGGTCGTTGGCTTTCGCGAACTTTTCGTAGTCTTCCTCTTCGTTCGCAAAGGCTTTGCTCGTCCTGACGCCGGAGATTCCGGATTCCACCTCGCCGTTGATCTCGGCGAGACGCTCCTTGACCATTCTGGATGTGCGGATCATCCTGCGCCTGTTCAGCATGACGATGATGATCGCGATTGGCAGGATGATCAGAATGACAAGCGCCAGTTTCCACTGCACGGTGAACATGACGATGATGGCGCCGACAATGGTGACGACAGCGATGAACAGATCCTCCGGTCCGTGGTGGGACATCTCCGTGATCTCGAAAAGGTCTCCCGTGATCCTGGACAAAAGCTGGCCGGTGCGGTTCTTGTTAAAGAACTCGAAGTCCAGCTTTTGCATATGGGTAAAGAGATCGTCCCGCAGATCCGCTTCGACGAGAACGCCGAACATGTGCCCCCAGTATGTGATGATGTAGTTCAGGGACGCGCGCAGCACGAAAGCGACCGCGACGATGACCATAACATGAAAGAACGTGGCGTAGGCCTGGTTCGGGAGCATGTTATACATGGCATGCCTTGCCACCAGCGGAAAGGCGATGTCGATGAGCGACGCGATCAGCGCGCAGGACAGGTCAAGAATGAACAGTCCGATATGCGGTCTGAAATACCCGAGAAATATTTTAAGTTTTGACTGTGAAAAATCTTTCTGCATTCCCTCTAATGTCAATCCTTACAGTCCGCAGCTTCCTACCGGTACTGCTCCGCCGATGGCGTCGATGACTTCCTGTGTCTTCTCTTCCGTGAACCAGCTGCACAGTTCGATGTCGTGAACGCCTTCGTCGGCCAGCTTCCTGGCTGCGGCGTTTGCCTGCTCCTGATCCTTGACGAAGATGGCTTTCGCATGGAAGTCTTCGCTGTTGAGTTCGACCTCGCTCGGTTCCTCAACGCCTCTCATGACGATGACGATGCCATACTTTGAGAATTCCGGCAGCGCCTCGACCTTAGCCAGCTGGTCAGGAAAATAGTCGGCGTGGCGAATCTTCACATCCGGACCTGCCGCTTCCTGCATCGTTCCAGTGACTTCGTCATCGAAATCACCGCAGAGGTTGAGCAGCGTGTAGCCCTCACCTACCAGTTTTGCTACGAATTCTTTTGCCATTTCCATGTTGTCGGTTCCGGCAACGAGATTGAAGCTCTCGCTGTTCTCATAAATGCCGGAAAAAGTTCCCGGGGTCTCTCCCGGAACATTGATCAAAAATGCAAATTTCAACATATCTTTATCCTCCGTTTTAAGTTTAACACCTCGGCACTTTTGCCTCAATCGTTTTAGAAGAACAATTTGCTTCTTTACACGATCACGGCAAGCAGTTCCTCGGCAGTAACGTCTCCAAGATATCCTTCCAGATCTGCGTTAGCCAGCATTTCTGCCAGGGCTTCAGCTGTGTACTCACACCCCTCAAAGGCCGCTTCAAACTCCCCGATATCCCGTGCCGGGAAGAAGTCTCCGCGGATCTCGGCCTTGCTGATCCTGTGATGGTCGATGGTGAAGTTGAACTCCACATGACCGCACCGGAAGAAGTCTCCGCGCACCACATCCGCCTTCGGCGAGCGCCCGAGGTTCCATTCGTGCGTGTCGTATTTGCTCTCCTTCAGCGCAGTGACTTCCGCAAGCTGCTCCTCTGTGAGTTCGATATCGATCACGTCGTATTCCCTGCGGAACCAGGCGAGCAAGAGAGCCTTGAGGCCGGCTGCGTCCGCCGGTGCCGTAGTTTCTGCTGCGCCCGGCAGAGTCCCCGCTGCTGCGCTGACGCCGTCTGGATCGTCAGGGTTTTGCCCTCCCTCAAAGTACGGCTTCAGATTCGTCACGCGACTTCTCACCGACTTCGTCGCTTTTGACTTGAATTTGCCCGGTTTGACCCGGAGAGCCTTTGCGACTGCCTCCGTATCCACATCGAACATGATCGTCCCGTGATGCAAAAGCCTGTGCTTCGAAAACTGCTGGGCGTTGCCCGAGAACTTCCTGTCACCGACGACCAGGTCGTTTCGGCCGGTCTGCTCGGCCGGGATGCCATAGGAATTCAGCGCCTTGACGATGGGCGTCGTGAAGGTTTTGAAATCCACCTTCGTCTGCGCATCCGGGATGATGAAGGAGTAGTTCAGGTTGCCAAGATCGTGATAGACCGCCCCGCCGCCCGTGTTCCTGCGAACTACGTGGACGCCCTGGGTCTCAATGTAATCGTAATTGATCTCTTCGATGGTGTTCTGATATTTGCCCACGATGACCGACGGCTCGTTCTGCCACAGCAAAAGCACGGGCGCCGCCTCTCCGGCGACCGCCGGCAGGTTCTGGAACACGTACTCCTCAAAGGCTAGGTTGTAATGCGGATCCGTGTGCGTATTTTCTATGTATATGAGTTTTTCCTTTCCGGATTCATTATTCATACCACTAATGTATCACTTTAATCTACATTAGTATATAAATATATTTAGATTGTGGTTTTTGGCCGCAAAAAACTGTATAATTAGAGTGGATTTTTGTTTGATTGGAGAATAGCAGAATATGACAAGCATGGGGTCAATCGACGTTATCGTAGC
>JAFRJI010000030.1 GCA_017432345.1 Bacillota bacterium
ATAAGGATCGGTGACCGTTCCGAAGAACAGTTCTTTTCCGGCGTATTTCTCCGGATGCTTGATTTCCGGCCAATATTTCACATCCAGAAACGCGCCCCACTCCTCCGGATGGTTGGTAAACCGCTTCATAAAACAGGCATACACCGATTTGTTCTTTCCGTTCAAAAAGCCGACATACCGGAGAAACGGCGATTACGTGGAATGGGACGTTGAAGTCGACCGTCCGCTGAAGGCATTGATGCTCACATGTGATGCTTATACGCCGATCGCTACACGTAACTATACCGTCACCCGTTTTTGCACAAAGTTCAAATCGAAAAATATGCAATCAAGTTGGTCAAAGACTGGGGTGATCTGCAATTCATCGATCAATCAGATGTATCTATTTACGGCAGATTCTCGGTTTTCCCTTATTTTTATGTGTTGCCGATATGACATTGATATGGTATAATACATATTATGGTTATCGAACACAGCCGGTACGGAACCAGGTCTGATCTCACGGATCAATACACAGGTCCGAAGCGGCAGACACTTTCTGTCCGTTCCTCCTTTCGGTGACCTGAGGAACGCGTTCCTCATGCGTGACACGGAGGGAAACCCTAAACAATACGCCATCAAGTGAAGACCGGAGAATGATCCTGCCATGACGACGAAAACAGCAGCCGGAGCAAAAGAGCCTGCAAGCAAAAAGCGGAAAACACGACTTCGCATTCTGATCATTCTGCTCCTGTTGATGCTGGTCAGCGGGTCAGCGGTATTTCTCTACAGCCGATATGCAAAAACACACTACAGGATTACATTCTATCAGGAGACATCCCAAAAGGTCAGCGGCAATATCCGGATTGCGGTTATCTCAGACATCCACAACCGAGAATACGGGGACCACAACGAGACGCTGATCTCCGATCTCTGGGCACTGAAGCCCGACCTGATCCTGTTTCCGGGCGACATGGTAATCTGCGATCAGGATGACTACCGGGCAGTGCTGGATCTCGTGTCCGCACTGACCGAGATTGCGCCCTGCTACGGCGTGCTCGGCAACCATGAGAGCGAACGGATCTATTACGGGGGCGACGAGGATCTGCCCGACACGTTCGAAAACGCAGGACTGAATCTGCTGCGCAATGCGCGAGAGGAAGTCCGGATTGGTATGGATACAATCCGGCTGTTCGGCGTGGAAGGCACGTCTTACGGGTTTGGCGCCTATGGCGGACGGGAATTCATGAACAATACGGAGGCCGATCCGTCTGTTTACTGCATCGTCATGGCACATATCCCGATCCTCTTTGAACCACAGCTGTCCGGCTATGTGTTCGATCTCGGCGTTGCGGGCCACGTGCACGGCGGAATCGTCGTTCTCCCCTTCCTCGGCGGTCTGTATTCGAACGAGGAAGGATTGTTCCCGAAATTCACCGCGGGAAAATACACGCTGGAAAACCAACAGACCCTGATCGTCAGCGCAGGGCTCGGCGATTCCAGGTCCTTTCCGCCGCGGATCAACAATATACCCGAACTGGTCGTGATCGACATCAGCCGTTACTGAGCGGTTTTTGGCAGGAAAAAGGAGGAGCGCAATGAAAAAGAAAAACAAACCGATGGCAGACGGAGGCGCGGCTTCGTCCGGAACCCCGAGCAGCAGGGGACAGCGCAGCCTGCGAAGCGCGCTTCAGGTGTTCTGGAAACGGAAATACCTCGTGCTTGCCGTCTTCCTGGTTGTCTGCCTGGTCGTGTGCGGCGTCCATTTCTGCAGGAACCTCCACACCGCCAGCACGATCCTGTCGTTGGATTATGAGGAGGCCTCCAAAGGTCTGACGCCTAACAAGACGCGGTTCAATATCTTTGAGATCCGGAGCAGCGAAGTGATGGAGCGGCTGATTGCGTACGCCGGTCTGGAGGGGAAGGTCACCCCGGAGGAACTTAGCGAGTGCGTCAGCGTGGAGGCGACGCATGACAAGAGCGTCAGCGGAGACGTGTATTACATCAGCACGTCCTTCGTAGTCAGCTTCACGAACCGGAGCGCAGTGAACAAGATCTCTGCGGAACAGATGCTCACGCTTCTGTGCAGGGCATACCGCGACTACTTCGTGGAGCACTACGGATACAACCATTCTATCCTGTCCTTTGACGCAGACCATCTGAAATTCAACGACGAATACCTTATGGCAGCGGACCTTCTGGAGCTCAAATGCAAACAGCTGCAAAAATACGTCCAGCTCCGCGGCCGAGAAAGCAAAAACTACCAGGATTCGAACACCGGGAGCACCTTCTCCGCCCTGGAACAACGGCTGAGCAATATTGAGACGTATGACTTTGCGAGACTCCGCTCCTACATCATCGGAAACGGCATTGCAAACGACAGGACCGGCCTTATCCGAATGCTGGATTACAAGATGCGCATGGACAGCCTGATGCAGGACAAGATGATGGCCGCATACGAGGAGGACATCAAAGGGATCGGGATGTACGACGCCGCCATGAGTGCCATTGTCATGATCCCCACCGAGAACGAGGATCTGCAGTACTATATGTCCCGGACCAGCACCGGGATGGACAGCATGGCCATCCACGCACAGGAGCAGCTGACCGGCACGATGGACCGGACGGAACAGATCGAGTATAACGCGTACCTGACCGAGAAGCTGAAAAACAGCACGTCCAGCCAGGCAAAAAAGGAAAAGGCAGATGCAATGATCCTTGAGATGGGGTCGCTGCTCGATGAGATCGCCTCGGACATCCAGACGTTGGACAGCGCATATTCGAGCTCGAAAGCACATAACTATATCGACTTCAGCAAAAATGACATATGCTTCGCGGAGCGGATCGGTCTTCTTCCCTCGATCCTCTGCACTATGCTGATATTTCTTGTTGTGTTTGCCTTCGTGTTCGTGCACAAATACGTTTCGGATAAGGAGAATAAAGCATGAAAAAGTTCAGCACGCTTCGTTATCTGAAACAATTCCGTCTGATGATTTTCCTCGTGTCCCTCATCGGCGCTTTAGCAATCCTGTTCTACGGGAAGTCCCAGCAGCACTACATCGCCTCGGCAGTCATCCAGTACACGAACGACGGCGCCAAAAACGGCTATACACCGGACGGAAGCCCGCTGAACGTGGAAGAGATCTATTCCTCCAACGTCATCGACGCTGCCCTGAAAGACCTCGGATACCAAACCAGCATCGATTCCGTCCGCTCCAACTGCTACGTGGAGGAGGTTGTTCCGGAAGCGCAGCAGAAGCTGAACGAGTCGCTGCTCGAGAAAGGCGAGGAACCTTCCTTCATCGCGGACACGTATCGGGTATACTACATCGGTGATGATGACACCGGCGAGGATTACTCCCGGAACATGCTCGACGCGATCATCAAGAACTACTACGACTTTTATGCCGAGAAATATGTGGAAGAACAGCTGCCGGGCAACGGCTTCTCGGTGCTTGCGGCAAGGGATTACGACTTCATCGAGAGCGCGCAGGTGCTGGAAGATTCCGTCTCCGGGATGCTGGACTACCTGCTGGATAGAAGGGCTTCCCATCCCTATTTCCGCTCGGTGGGAACAGGGTACGCTTACGATGACCTGTACCGCATTTACAGCTTCCTGTACAACTACGAGATCCCGGACATCTACGCCGCGATCCTGGCCAACGCGGAGACGAGTGATATTGACTTGCTGATCAGCCGGCTGTCCAGAAAATGCGAGAACATGCAGCTGTATATCGAGAACCGACAGGAGCGTGCCGACCACCTGAAGACCCTGATCGACAGCTATAGCGAGCGCAACAAGGAGATGATGGATTACCATTATCACAGTTCGAACAGCCAGGACATCGGCACGGAATACATCCTGAAAGACGTGGAGCACAGTTTGGGAGATAAGAATCGGGAGACAACGTATGACGAACTTATTTCGGAATACGTGGATCTGAACATCAGCATCCGTCAGATGACAATCGAAAAGGAGCACAACGAATACCTACTGTCGGTTTTCCAGTCTGCCCGCCGCTCCGAAAAGCGGACGGCTGTCAGCCCTGAGGAGATTCGCGCGAAGATCGACCACTGCGTGGCTCTGGCCACCGAATACTACTGTTACGTGGAGGACACCGGCCGTGAGCTGAACCGTCAGCAGAGCGCGGGCTACCTCGCGGTAATCAGCAGCATCAATGTCCAGCCTGCGGTAAACATCGGACTGTACGTCGCGATCGCAGTGATCCTGTTTGCACTGATGGGCGGCATCGGAGCCATCCTGCTGGGCAGGGCACTCGACTTCATCGACTATTTTCGGTATGTGGACAAGACGGTGCAGCTGCCGAACCGGGCCAGGTGCGACGCCTATATCGACGAGTGGTCGAGCCGTGTCCTGGATGAGGACTTCTCCTGCATGGCCCTGAAGATGAATTCCCTGAGCAGCCTGACAGCCGCATACGGGCGCGAAGCCGCCGACGGAATCCTGAAAGATTTCGCCATGATCCTCAAGAGTTTCGGTGACCTGTACGGATTTGTCGGTCACAACGGCAGCGGCATATTCTACTCGTTCTTCCCCGGCTGCTCTGCCCGGAAGCTGGAAGTGATCCGCGAGGCGATTTCAAATCAGGTTCAGAAATACAATCGGATGAATCCGGAGCACGAAATCCGCTATTCCTGCGGCACCGCCGTTTCCGGCGCGGACGGCGTCTTTGAGATCCGTGACCTGCTCCGTCTGTCCATGCAGAGGATGCAGTACAAGGAGTCTTCCTCTGATTCGGAGCCCGTCTCTGCGGAGGACAGAACAACGATGAATTCGGAAAAAGATGATGACACAAAGTGAGTTTCGGCAGAGCGTCGCTGAGGGCGGAAAGCCGCAGGAACAGCGCAAGCCATGCCCGACCATTGCCGCGTTCCTCGCCATCGCCTGCACCGTCCTCGCCGGCCTCGGAGACTGGAAGGTCCTTAACAATGCGTACGGGGGTCTTCCCAAGGCGGTCGTCCTTGGGACGATCGTCTGCGCTTTCATCTGCCTCCTTGTAGTCGCCGATTTCGCGAACATCAAAAAAGCGGTACGCTATTTCCCAATCTTCCTGATCCCTATCGCCGTCTATGTCCTGGTCAGCATGTACATCTGGATCACAGACCTCTCCAATGCGACATCCATCACCAGAGCCGGGGAGAAGGTTCTGTACCAGCTGATCGCCATCGTCTATACCGTCTTCATGTGCTACCTGCTGGAGGACAGAGCGGTCAACTACCTGTTCTTCAGCATGTGCGCCGTAAACACCGCCATCATCCTGCTGGAGCTGCCCAATTACGGGCTCAGGGAGAGCATCGCTTCCGTGATTCGCTGCCTCGTCACTTTCGGGGAAGCAGAAGGGTTCATGCGTGCGTTGGAGATCCATGACATCACTTTTCTGTTCGGGCAGTTCTTCATTTTCTATGCAATGTTCGCGCCGAAAAGCTCGGCATCGGAAAAACGGACACGGTGCTGGGGCATCGCGCTCTCCCTCTTTTTTATCCTGCTCGGATTAAAGCGCGCCATCCTGCCGGCGGTACTGCTCGTGTGTGTATATGTGAAGCTGCTCCGGGCGATCAAGAACCCCCGGAAGCTGATTATAGCTACCGGGATCGTGCTGGTCTTGTTCTTCTACCTCTACCTGTATCTCACGCGGTCCGGCATTCTGATCTCATTCCTGGAATCGCTGGGGATCAACATGATGGGACGCGACCTGCTGTGGAGCCTGCCGAACGACTACTACGAGTTCTCCCCATTCTGGAAAGGTCTGGGCTTCGAGGGCGTCACTGACCTCGTGAACCGTTGGTATCAGGAAGGTCTCATCAGCCGGGCATACCCGCTGCACAACGACATCCTTAAGATTTTCATTGAGCTCGGCGCCATGGGCTTCACCCTGTGGGCGGGGATCCATTATGTCCTGTACCCTTCCTACTGGATGCGTCGGCACGACACCGAGACGGGACTGCTGTACCTTGCCGTCCTGTGCTATATGACGGTGACCTACCTGACCGACAACACCGCCTTCTACTTCTGGAGCAGCATCGGGCTGAGACTGATCCCCATGAGCTTCAGCTATAGGATCATCAAAGACGCAAAGCAGGAATGGTGGAAAGCACCGACGCCGGAGGAAGCAGCCGACGAGATCTGGCGTATCGAAACGGAAGAGAGATGTGAACATGCTGAATAAACTGAAGCGTCTGCCAGTCTATCTGAAAAATGTGTTTCTCCTCCTCGTGCTCTGGCCCGTTGCCGCGGTGCTTCGAAGGACGAGCAAAAACTACCGCGGTCTCTGGCTGGTGATGGAGCGCGGCTTCGACGCCAGGGATAACGCCTACTGGTTCTTTCGCTACCTTCGGGAGCGCCGGTCCCAGATCAACGCCTGCTATGTGATCGATCGCACCAGTCCAGACTACGGGAAGGTCGCGGCGTTGGGCAGGACCGTCGCCTGGAGATCGGTCCGGCACTACCTGATGTATCTGGCTGCAGACATGCTGATCAGCACCCATGTGCAGCCCGCCTCCCCCGACCTGATGGTCTACTACCACCTGCGTCAAATCGGGATTCGCGCACGGGGAAAGCAGATCTTCCTCCAGCACGGAATCATCAAGGATGAGATGAAGTGGATGAGATATCCCGCCATGAAGGTCGATTTCTTCGCGAGCGGCGCGAAGCCGGAATATGACTACCTCGTATCAGAATTCGGGTATCCCGAAGGGGTCATCCGGTATACGGGACTGTGCCGCTTCGACAACCTCATCCGGGGAAACGCTCCTTCGGACGAGATCCTCGTGATGCCGACCTGGCGCGGCTCGGATTATCCACAGGGGGATCGTTTCTGTGAAACGGCGTTCTACCGGACGTTTCAGTCCATGCTGGAAAACTCCCGGTTGCTGGAACTCCTTGAAAAGCACGATCTTAAGCTGGTTTTCTATCCCCATATCGAGCTTCAGAAGGAACTGGACAAGTTCCGGTCGTCGTCCGAGCGGGTCATCCTGGCAGACTGGCGGGAATATGATGTCCAAACGCTGCTGATGCGTTGCAGCCTGCTGATCACGGATTATTCCAGCGTGTTCTTCGACTTCGGCTTTATGGAAAAGCCTGTGATCTATTATCAGTTCGATCTGGAGGAGTTCCGGAAGTTCCATTATCAGGAGGGCTATTTCTCCTATGAGGAGCACGGCTTCGGTCCTGTCGTTCAGACGGAGGAGGAGCTGGCTGATGCCGTGGAGGCATGCGTCGAAAACGGGTTCCGTCTCCAAAGCGAATACCGGAACCGTATGGAGGCCTTTTATCCGGTAAGGGATGAGATGAACTGCGAGCGGACCTATCAGATCCTTTGCCGGATGCTGAACAGGACGCCGGAACCTGAAAGCTGCCTGTGACGCGGCGCGATTCATACCGACAACGGGGGGAGGATCAAAAGATGCTTCGTGTGCTGCATTCGGTCAGCAATATGGCGCGTGCCGGGATTGAGACCATGTTGATGAACTATTACCGGGAGATCGACCGGAGCCTGGTCCAGTTCGACTTTTTGGCCAACAAGCCGACCCCGGGGGAATATGACGAAGAGATTCGCGGCTTGGGTGGCCGGGTTTTCGTCAGCCCGGGTCTAAACCCGCTGCATTTTCCCCGCTACAAAAGGTTCGTGGCGGACCTGCTGCATACCAACCCGGACATCCGGATCGTCCACGCGCACAACGAGGCCATGGGGTTTTACGCCCTTCAAAGCGCCAAAGATGCCGGGATTCCCGTCCGGATCGCTCACGCCCACAACACACAGATTATCCGGGATTACAAGTATCCGCTGAAAATGGCCTGCAAACATCTCCTCCCCGGAGCGGCGACCGATTACTGGAGCTGCGGCAGGGACGCGGGGATCTATTACTACGGCGAAAAGCGCTGGAATGAGTCCGGTTTCCTCATGCGCAACGCGATTGACCTGTCGAGGTTTGCTTTCCGCGAAGAGGAACGCGCGCGTCTGCGGCAGCAATACGGCTTGGAGAGGTGCTTTGTGATCGGCCATGTTGGCCGGTTCAATATTCAGAAAAACCATACCCGCCTGCTGGATATCTTCGCGGAAATCGCGAAGGCCGCTCCCGAAGCCCGTCTCGCCCTGATCGGCACAGGCGAACTGGAACCGGCGGTCAGGGAAAAAGCCGGAGCTTTGGGTATTCTGGACAAGGTGCTCTTCCTTGGACAAATGGCCGACGTCAGCGGATGGTATCAGTCAATGGACTGCTTCGTTCTGCCTTCCCTGTTCGAGGGACTTCCCGTGGTCGGCATCGAGGCGCAGGCGGCAGGTCTGCCCTGCTTCTTCTCCGACCGGGTCACCGACGAGGTGCTGCTCTCCCCTGAAGCGCGCAGGATTTCTCTGGAAGCCCGCGACGCGGAGTGGGCAAGAGAGATTTTAGCGGTGCGAAAGCCCGAAATCTGTAGGGACCGGGGTGCGGACATCGTCCGCCGCGCAGGCTATGACATTCACAAGGAAGCGAAAAAGCTCCAGGAGATCTATCTCAAGATGGCAGCCCTCCCTGCCGGATCCTGAGCACAGACCTCCGCTGCAAAAGGATGGTGTTATATGAAACACGAGCAGAAAACGAAAAAACGGATCGCGATGATCGGGCACAAGTACATCCCCTCACGCGACGGAGGTGTTGAGGTCGTCGTCAGTAATCTAGCGCCGCATCTTGCGGATGCCGGGTATGATGTGACGTGCTACAACCGGACGTGCCGGCAGTTCAAAAAGCTCCGGAAGGAAGGAACACTGCCGCAGGAATACCGGGGCGTCCTCCTGGTCTGGACGCCGACCGTGGATCGCAGGGGTCTTGCTGCCATGACTTCCTCCGTGATTGCGTCGGTGATGGTCTCCTTCCGCCGCTGCGACCTGGTGCACTATCATACGGAGGGGCCCTGCGTCCTCTGCTGGCTGCCGAAGCTGTTCGGCAAGAAGATCGTTATCACGGTCCACGGTCTCGACCATATGCGCCAGAAGTGGGGAAAGCTCGCCTCTGCGTACATCATGCGGGGAGAGAAAACGGCTGTCCGCCACGCCGACAGCATCATTGTGTTGAGCGAGGGCGTCCGGACGTATTTCAGAGAGAAGTACGGTCGTGAGACCGTGCTGATCCCCAACGGCATCGATCCGGAAAAGACCCGGGCAGCCAGTGAGATTACGGAACGGTTCGGTCTCTCCTCGCGGGACTACATCCTGTTTTTAGGCCGTCTGGTGCCGGAAAAAGGGGTCCACTACCTAATCGAAGCCTATCGGAAACTTCACACTGACAAAAAGCTGGTGATCGTCGGCGGCACGTCGGATACGGACGACTATGTGCGGCAGCTTTATGCTCTAGCTGAGGACAGCCGTTCCATCATTTTCACCGGTTTTCAGCAGGGAGCCATCGTGGGGGAATTCTACAGCAATGCGTATTTGTACGTGCTGCCCAGCGATCTCGAAGGAATGCCCCTTTCCCTTCTGGAGGCGATGAACTGCGGTTGTTGCTGCGTGACCTCCGATATTGGCGAATGCGCGGATGTACTGGGCGGCAGCGGCTTCACCTTCCCCCGCGGGAACGTTGAAGCCCTACGGGAAACGCTGCAGGATCTCTGTGATCACCCAGAAAAGGCGGAGACGAAGCGTTGTGAGGCGCGAAAGGTGGTCGCATCCAAATACACATGGAAGGAAATCACGGCACAGACCGACGCGCTGTATCGAACGCTTCTGGACGGCTGAGTCTGATGGTGCGGGACGGCGGATCCCGCGGAGGAGCCTCTGAAGACTAACCAAGAAAGGATTACGGCAACAATCATGAAGCTTGAACGCACCAGGAACGCAGCAAGAAACGTTGTGTTTGACGGGGCACTGGAGATAGTCAACATTCTGGTACCTTTTGTCATTCGCTCTGTCATGCTGCATTATCTGGGGACCGAATACCTAGGACTGAACGGTCTGTTCAAGTCGCTCCTTACGATCCTGAACCTGGCGGAGCTCGGTGTGGGCAGTGCCATGGTATTCAGCATGTACAAGCCAATCGCCGAGGGCGACACCCGGACCATCTGCTCCCTGCTGCGTCTGTACCGTACCCTCTACCGGATTATCGGTCTGGCGGTCGCTGCGGTGGGGCTGCTTCTGATGCCTTTCCTGCGGAATATCATCGAGGGCGACATCCCCGCTGATTTGAACCTGTACATCCTGTTCCTGATGAATCTCGGGAACACGGTATTGACGTACTGGCTGTTCGCATATAAGAGCAGTCTGCTTCAGGCTCACCAGCGCCGTGACGTAATCAGCAAGGTCAGCCTCTCAGTACGCATGGCGGAATATGCGTTGAAAATACTGATCCTCATCTTTACAAAGAATTACTACCTCTTCCTGGCTGTTCAGCTGGTATGCCAGCTCGCCATCAATGTGATGACAGCGGTATGTGCGTCGAAGATGTACCCGCAATATGTGCCCAGAGGAAAACTGCCGAAGGAAAAAACACTGGATATCTTCCGCAGGGTACGCGACCTGTTCACCTCCAAACTCTCCGCCACGGTATTTGACGCCGCGGATACGTTGGTCATCTCCGCTTTCATGGGGCTGACCGTCCTGGCACTTTATCAGAATTACTATTTCATCATCACGGCACTGCGCATGATGCTTGTCGTGCTTCTCAACGCATGTATGGCCGGCGTCGGCAATAAACTGGTCACGGCGAGCGGGGAAGCGAATTACCGGGACCTGGAAAAAATCAGTCTCCTGTACAGCTGGGTGCTGGGCGTTAGTTCTTCCATGCTGCTGTGTATGTATCAGCCGTTTATACACATCTGGATGGGCGAGGAAAATGTGCTTGCCGCGGGTGTGATGCTTTGCTTTGTCGGCTACTACTACGCCATGGGCGCTAATAAGCTGATCAACATGTTCAAGGACGCGGCAGGTATCTGGCGGATGGACCGCTGGCGACCCTTGACGGCAGCTCTGGCGAATCTGTGTCTGAACCTCGCGACCGTTCGGTGGCTGGGGCTGTACGGGGTATTGTTCTCCTCTGTCTTCTCCATCGTCTTCATTCAGATCCCTTGGCTGTTTCACAACCTGTTCCGGGAGGTGTTCCCGCATCGGTTCCTAAAACGGTATATCAAGCTCTTCTGCGGGCTGACGGCGGTAGCCCTGATTTCCTGCGCAGCGTCCTGGTTTGTCTGCGGACTGTTTTCGCTGGGCGTGTGGCCCTCCCTTGTTCTAAACGCCGCGGTTAGTTTTCTGATCCCGAATCTTTTCTATTATCTTGTCTATCGGAAAAATCCCGTATTCACAGAGAGCCTTTCGCAATTGAAACAGGTTCTCCTGTCCGGTCGCATGAGGTCGCAAGCCCCGGATCGGGATGTAGATTCGCTTCCATCCTGCAATAATGAGAGGGGGACAGAAGAATGATCAGCGTGATCGTACCCGTATACAATGTGGAAAAATACCTGAGGAAATGTGTGGACAGCATCCTTTCGCAGACCTTCACGGATTTTGAGCTGCTTTTGGTCGATGACGGATCGCCGGACGGGTGTCCCAAGATCTGTGACGAATACGCCGCCCGCGACCACCGCGTCCGCGTGATCCATAAAGCCAACGGCGGGCTGATATCGGCCCGCAACGCAGGAATTCGCGCCGCCCGAGGGGATTATGTCTGCATCCTTGACGGGGACGACTGGGCCCTCCGGAATATGCTGCAGTTCATCCACGACACCGCTGCTGTGTCGCCCGAGCCTCCTGATATGGTGCTTTTCGCGGCGCACAGCGTCTACACCGATCATCTGGAAGAGACCGTCAACCTCGTTCCGGAAGGATACTACGACCGTGAACGGCTGGAAAAGGAAGTCTTCCCGTACCTGCTCACGGATACCCGGAACGGGCTTCAGGTGGGCGTGATCCAGGCCCATACCTGGGACAAGGCGTTTAGGCGGGAACTGCTACTCGAGCACTATACCCGCGAAGAGAGGATCCGCGTTTTCACCGATGTGCCGATGACCTATGAGTGCCTTCTGCACAGCCAGAGCGCGTACATATGCAATGAGCATCTATATATGTACAACAAGACGAACGAAGACTCCATCCGCGCCAAAAGCCGGGAGAATCTTCTCACAAAGAGTTTCTGTTACCTAGTCCGGTACCTGCGGGAGCATCTGGGCGGTCTCAGCGCGTCGATCGACCGCCAGCTCAATCAGTATGCGGCAATGCTGATCATCCGTACGGGAAAGTGGCGCGCCGAAACAGCCCCCTCCCTGATGGAAGCCGCGCGTCACCTGAAGGAGGGACTCCGGGAATCGGACATGCTGTCATTCGTATCCGTGAAAAACCTGCCCATGAAGGCGGCAGCCGTGACAGCCCTGCTGAAGCTTCGCCTGTATCTGCCGGCTATGCTTCTCTGCGCCGCCAGGGTCAGGCAGGATAAGCGCGAGAAACAGTCCGGTTAACCTGCCGCGGCAGACCGCATACCGTTCCGGCGGTAACCGGATCCGTCGTCAAAAAAGCAGGTCTTTTCAAAAACATCCAAGCAAAAGGAAGTGGGGAAAACATGTATAAACGAAAAGTACGCGGCTGGTCCCAGCATATCGACTTTATGCTTCTGGACAATCTCTGCGCCTTCGTCGGCCTTTTGATCGCGTTCTGGATCGTGGAACGGGAAGGAATTCTGGTCTCCCGTTTCTTCTGGAGGACCGTCCTGGAAGCTGTTCTAGTGAACACGGTCGTCATGATCGTCTTGGACACCTATCACAGTGTACTACACCATACACCCTGGGATGAGATGATCCGGCTGCTCGCCCAAACGGGAGATGTGATCCTCATCCTTCTGGTGTTCCGGCTGCTGAGCCAGAAACCCGATGCCGACCTCTTAAAGATCACGCTCTTCGCCGTTCCACTGTACCTTCTCTTCTGCTTCATCATGCGTCAGGCACACAAAAGCTTCCTGAAAAAGAAACACCACATACTCAACCGGCATTCCATGCTCATCGCGCTGGAAGCGTCGCAGATTCCCACCGTGCTGCCTCGCATCCTCCGCTCGAACTACGGAGCCTACCGTTTTACCGGCCTTGCGATCATAGGAACGAATCCTTCCGAAGAAGAGGCTCGTAACGCCCTCCGTCCGTTGTGGGACCAGTATCCGGAGGTGGAAACGATCCCCATCGTGGCCACGACCGATACATTGGAACAGTACCTTACCAATAACTGGGTGGACGAAGTGTATCTGGATGTCTCTCCGAAAGCCAACCTGCCCGTAGATATGATCAACAGCCTCATGCGCATGGGGATTACCATCCATACCGCTCTGACGAATCTGGACGACATTGAGTCAAGGCATAAGAACGTGGAATGGATCTGCGGTCACTTGACGATCACGACCTCACTGGGCTACATCACCGGCCGCGACGTTTTCCTGAAGCGCATCATGGATATCGTCGGCGGACTAATCGGCTCCCTGATTACCGTGATCCTCACGCCCTTTGTGGGGCTGGCTATTTGTCTTTCCGACCCAGGTCCCATTTTTTTCTCCCAGACACGGATCGGTGAAAACGGCAAAAAATTCCAGATCTACAAGTTTCGCAGCATGTACATGGATGCAGAAGCGCGCAAGCTGCAGTTGGCGCAGAAAACCGGTCAGGAAGATCAGCTGATGTTCAAGATGGAGCATGACCCGCGCATCATCGGACAGAGGCAGCTGCCGAACGGAAGATGGCGGAAGGGCGTCGGTGGATGGATCCGCGACCTGTCTCTGGACGAGTTCCCCCAGTTTTTCAATGTGCTGAAGGGGGATATGTCGCTTGTCGGCACGCGCCCGCCGACAGTGGACGAATGGCAGCGATACGAGCCGTTCCATCGGTCCAGGATGTCAACCCGACCGGGCATCACCGGTCTCTGGCAGGTCAGCGGCCGCAGCAAGATCCGTGATTTTGACACCGTGGTCCGTCTGGACCGCGAATACATCGAGAACTGGTCCCTCAAGCAGGACATCCATATCCTATTCAAGACCGTATGGGTCGTGTTCGCTCGGAAAGGTGCCATGTAACTCCCGCTTTCGTTGCGATATAAGAGCAGCGCCACACTGGTTTTCGGTTTTCGGTGTGCCGTGTTGTTTTCCAATCGTTTTCAGTTCGGATAGCGATGCCTATCGTTCGGATCACAGCTCGATCGTAATCACGTTGAGCCCGAAGGTGCTGTTATAGTACATCTTCTTTGCATAGCAAAAAGCGTCTGTTTCGAGCCCGCTGCCTCTGGGAAGAACCTTGACCGAGTTTTTTCTTGTTTTCTGCGAAGTTATCCTGTATTATAGACGTAGGTACCATCAAAGGAGGCGTCGGCTATGGCAAGGAGATTTGCTATCATCAATCAAGAAGGAAAGACAGTCTTTCAAACTGAGGCGTTTGAAAGCGCCAAAGTAACAGAACGGCTGGCACTGCCGGACGGGACGATGCTCATGCTGTGCGATAACGCAACGATGCAGTCTCTTCGCGAAGAGCTTGCCGAAGCGAAAAATGCGAATGAGGCAAAAGAGGAATTCCTTTCCAATATGTCGCACGATATCCGTACGCCGATGAATGCTATCATCGGTATGACAGCGCTTGCTAAGAAACATATCGACGAAAAAACACGAGTGATGGACGCCCTGAATAAGATAGACATCGCCAGTTCCCACCTGCTCGGGTTAATCAATGATATCCTCGATATGTCCCGGATCAATTCGGGAAAAATGAAAATCGCCGAGGAACAGTTCTCGCTGAGCGATCTGCTCCACGACACGCTGACGATCATCCGCCCACAGATTGTCAAGAAGAATCATACGTTCACCTTCAGCGTAGGCGATGTACCCGAAGAGGTCTTGTGTGGCGACCCTATGCGCATCAAGCAGATCTATGTGAATATCATCAGCAACGCGATCAAGTATACGAACGACGGCGGGAAGATTGAAGTGACCGTCACCGAGGAACCAGAAAAAGACGGTTGTACTCTGTGTCTGAGCTGCGCCGATAACGGCATCGGCATGAGTCCTGACTTCCTCGACCGCATCTTTAATCCTTTTGAGCGCGTATCTTCTTCGACCATTTCCAGGGTTGAAGGGACCGGGCTTGGCATGAGTATTGTCAAAAAGCTGATCGACGCCATGGGAGGCACAATCCGGATAGAAAGCGAGCTCGGGGCAGGGACCACCGTGACTGTTCGCATTCCCTTGCGCATTGTCAACCTTCCCCTGCAAACCGAAGCCTTGGCAGGGAAACGCGTCCTGATTATCGAAGCAGATGAGGAGCAACAAGACATCTTCCGCCGGTATCTCAGCGGAAGCGGTGTCGACCACCTGATTATCAAATCATCCTCAGAAGCCATACAGGCTCTGACAGACGCCGATTACCGCCAAAAAGCGTTTCATGCCGTCATTCTCGGAAAAAAGGATGAGGGATTTGGTTTCGTTTTTGATACCGCCTCATATCTATCGCAATCGTTCCCTCATCTCGCCCTTATTCTTATTGGTGATTACGATTGGGAAGAGATCGAATACCGGGCAAATCGCTGCGGTATCCGCCATTTCCTTCCCCTACCCGTGTTCAGGAAGACGCTGCTGAACGAGCTGAACGCTACGCTCTCCTCCGCGAAGGAAGAAGAACAAGCCTTTGGATCTCCCGACCTGTCGGGCCGGCACATCTTGCTGGTCGAAGACAATATCATCAACCGAGAGATCGCGCTGGAACTCCTATCCATGACAAATGCATCCGTTGATACCGCTGAAAACGGCCAGCAGGCAGTAGAGGCCTATGAATCTGCCGGGGAAGGATACTATGACCTAATCCTTATGGACATCCAAATGCCTGTGATGGACGGCTATGCAGCTACGCACGCCATCCGTTCCAGCAAACGCTCAGACTCGGCCAGCATCCGGATAATCGCCATGACCGCGAACACCTTTGCGGAGGATGTTGCCAGGGCGAGGGACGCGGGCATGGACGGGCACCTAGCCAAACCAATCGACATCCCGCTTCTTATGCAGATGCTACGACAATTCGTGTGAGAAAGGGAAAGCCATGCAGACCTATCAGCAGCGATATATCGACAATGTGCGCGAGATTATGCATCTTGGAGATTTTTACAGCGTCCCCAGGACGGATTTTAATTTCTGGTATACGTCCGAGAAAGCTAACCGCCAGCGTATGACCGAGCTGAAGCGGGAGAACATAGACCTCCTGAACCGGCATCTTTTCCCTGTCCTAGACCAATTGTTTGAAGCGGACGATGCTTGCATCGATGAGCTTATCGCCTTCGCGGATGCCCTGATGGACTGGAAAACAAATTTGGACTGCGGGGTATACGTGTCCATTCATGAAGCGTTGCTCAGCCTGTACCGCATACGTCGTGACCGAAAACGCATCATCCGTGAACTATATAAGCTGGGGATGGGACTATATTATTTGGACCGGTCGGTGGACGGCATCAATGAAGAACAAGCGGGGCCGTTCCGCTTCCGTAATGAGATGGTCTTCACGGAAGCAGGCTCCTACATGAAGTTTTTTGAGGAGATCCAGGATACTGAAACGCGTGGCTATGTCATCCGTTCCCTCGCAAATATCGCCATCTGTTCCTCCGACCGCAAGCGCCGCATCGCTGTCACGTCCCGTGTGCTGCAGATCATCAAGGACGATTATTACCGTGAACTGGAACCCTCTCTCCCGTGGGAAACGTTCCTGCGCCGTACGAACCAGCAGATGAGCGCGAACCGCATAACGCTCTCCAAAGGGAACCTTTCTAGGCAGGAACTCGAAGAGATCCTTGAAGCCTGTTACGAGGTGTTCAAGCCGGAAGAAGCTGCGGACAACCCCGATATACGCTGGCTTTGGCCTTATTACGAGATGGAATACAACTGCGGTTTCGTCGATCTGGAAACAACACTGACCCGAATGGAACGGTTGATAGACCAGACCCCTTACAATGACTTTTCCGTTTCCGGACTATATGCCAACGTACAGCTGGCCATCTATTACGGGCGTCTTTTGCGGGATAATCCCTCTGCTGAGGATTCGGTGTATCACCGGGAAGTTCTGAAAAACGCTTATAACAAGATGATGCGGACTCTGTTGTCCTGCCCTCTTGGTGAAAACGCGGACTACCTGGCTTACATCATTCGTCTCGTTATGACGAGCTACCATGAAATCAGCGAGACGATGCCTTTTAGGGACGTGCTCGAGAGACTTATGCGGCGCTTTGCCGGGGCTCAGTCGATCCGTGCAGAACAAGCCGCAGCCATTACACGGCTCTTCGCTGAAACGATCCTCGCATCGGAACCCACGTTTTTCGATGATTGTCCCTTTCTGCGGGGGTACACTGATGAAGCAGAGAGGCGGAAGGCCATACTGGCCTTTGCCGAAGACTGTGGTCGCTATCACGACCTGGGCGTCATCCAGCTCAACATGGCGCGAACGCTTGGGACGCGCAACCTGTTTGAAACGGAGGAGCGGCTATTCCGGCTCCATACGACGGCAGGATATGATGACCTCGCTCGTTGCGCGTCGACGGCGCGGTTCGCCGATGTGGCACTGGGGCATCACAGCTGGTATAACGGTCTTGGCGGATACCCAGAAACGTATGTTCGCAACGGTTCCCCTTATCGCCAAATGACGGACCTTGTCGCCGTCGTCGCCTACATAGTGGATCAGGAAGACAGGGAGTTAAGCGAAACCATCCGGGAAATCACGGTGCAGGAGCACAAGCGCTTTTCTCCCCTCGTCACAGCGTATTTGGACGATGAGAAACTAGTTTCCCGTATTGAATCTATCCTCAGGGAAGACGAGCCGTATTACCGTATCTTCTTTGATGCTCTCCCTCCAAAAGAAAGCTAGAACTCCGGCATACGCTGTCCGTCTGAAGCCCAATACAGGTGCGGCATATCAAGCTCGATTACCCCATGATTTCCCTTGCGGAAAACTGTTTTATGGGTATATAGTCAAAATACATCCATTCTCCGCTCTTGAGAACTATGAAAAGAATCCCAAGATTAGTCTCTATTTTTCAATCCTTTATCTGATTTGCTTTATATTTACAAGATTTGGGATATTGGTTTGAGAATCTGATATAAATGGCCTTATTTCGCTTGCTCCATTCTGCTTCCCGTTTTTGCACATGGTTCAAATCGAAAAACACCGCAACCAAGTTAAGAGATCGGTATCCCCAAATCCCGCTATCATACCGAAAACGCCCGTATTGTCTGTCTTTTTTGATTGTTTCACATTGTACGCTGTTCTCTGTCTCTGCGTGAACACGCTATCCTTTGATTTGTTTGACACGCAGATTTCCGGGTGAAGCACATTGTGTTGTTCGGACCTGTTATCCCTTCAAACAATCGATAAATAGGCGCCTTTGGGGTCAAATGAGACCTCTCTTCCGAACAAAAATGGGAAGAACTCGTCTGCGTATTTGATAAAAATCTCCCCCGCAACCAAATCGGCACTGTATGGATCTATTGCAACACAATGGATAATATGAACATAAAAACAGTGCGGTTTGGTTGCGAGCGGCACACCGGGTTTCGGTGTGCCGCAAATTGTTTTCTCCCATTGCAACAAAGTCAACTGAGATTACGGGTTCTCTTCGCCAGCGAGCATGCGCAGCGCGTCGGGATCGGAAAGCGTGATCTGTCCTCTGCCGAGACGGATCAGAGATTGACGCTCCATATCTTTCAAAACGCGGGAGACGGCTTCGCGCGTCGAGTTGATCTCGCCGGCCAGCTGTTCGTGGGTGATACGTACGGTCGTGCTGCCGCGTGAAAGGAGCGCTTGTGCGATCCGTTGGTCCAGCCGCGTAAACAGGATTGCCTGCATCTTCAGCATTACGTCGGAAAACCGTTCGCCTAGCTTTTCAAACAGGAA
>JAFRJI010000031.1 GCA_017432345.1 Bacillota bacterium
AGATAATGAATTCTTTGTCTTCAATTTCCAGATTGAAATCCGTTACAGCATGATAGCCGTTCGGATAAATCTTCTGAATGTTTTTTAACGATAAGCTTGCCATTATTTGTTCTCCTTTATCCGATACTTCGCGATATCCATAATCGCGGTACCTTTCACATAGAAGGTTATATCTTCTGCATGTCTGTCAGTGTAGATCACAGCTGACATGACCTGCTCTCCATCATTGATGAAAATCTCTGCGCTGAGTTTGTCTAATAGGATTCTCACGTCCAGCCTGCCTCCCCGGCCCCGTACATCTGTCTTTGCTTCTGTACGATTCGCTGCGCCCGGTCCTGCGTGGCTCCGGTCCAGTGCTACCGCGGAAACCGCCGGCTCATAGCGGAGCTCCGTGTACTGCTGCCCGTCACTCGCGAAACGCATCCGGAACAGTTCGTACGGTCCGGCCTCATCAGCTCTGACCGAGAGCTCCAAATCGATCGTCCGCCCGCGGATTCCGTTGAGCCGGATCTCTTCTTCGCTTCTGAGCTTCGCATCCCGGTAAATGATTTCGTCCGTCCGGTATGCTTCCAGCTCCCTGACAGGTTTTTGCAAAATTCTTCCGCCTCGGAGGGTCAGCTCTCTGGGAATGCTCATCTGTCCGTTGATCGGAAGATCGATTCCCCGGCGTTCCGCCGTCTGAGGGTTTTGCATCCATCCGATGAGGATACGCCTGCCGTCTGCGGCTTGTACGGTCTGTCCCGCGTAGAAGTCGAATCCCTGCTCCATGCTCTGCCAGGCAGTTTCAAGGAACGTTCCGGTTTCATGGTCGTAGTCGCCGATTCTGCAGATCGTGTGGACCTCTCCCATGGTGCCGGCCATCAGGATGTCCCTGCCGTCCAGCGGAAAGAAGTCCGGGCATTCCCACATCCAACCGGGTTTGCCTTCGCCGTCCGCCAGCACTTTCTCGAACTCCCACTGGAGTCCGTCCCCGCTTCGGAAGAGCAAGATCTGTGCACCGTGCGTTTCGTTGTGGTTCGCGATGACCGCCCGGTAAGTTCCGTCTGTTTCCTGCCAGATCTTTGGATCCCGGAATTCGTGAGGATCGCCGCCTGCCGGCAGTTTGTCGCCGGTGATGACCGGATTGCCGTGATACTTTTCGTAGCTCGTGCCGTTGCCGAAAGCAATGCACTGGGTCTGCAGTCCGCGTCCCTGTCTGTCGTCCGGATCCGGCCGGCAGCCCGTATACATGAGCATGTGCCTGCCGTCTTCGCAGGTCACGGCCGTTCCCGAAAAGCATCCGCCGATGTCATAGTCCCGGTCCGGCATGATCGCGTCCGGGAGGCGTTCCCAACGGATGAGGTCCCCGCTGACTGCGTGCCCCCATCTGGTCGGCCCCCAGCAGGTCGCGTCCGGATAGTACTGATAAAACAGGTGGTACTTTCCGCCGTACCGGCTGAAACCATTCGGATCGTTCAACCATCCCTTCTCAGGTGTCAGATGAAATACAGGCCGTTCATTCTTATTAAATTGACTCAGCTTCTGATTCTTCATTGGGTTCCAATGTTTTGAAAATCGGATCGTATATCATGGCGCATAAGTAACCCGGTATAGTCAGTCCGTACAGCAGCACCAGCAGGTAGATTCCGTGTAGGAGCCACAGAAGAGCTGCCCATGCCGCCCACACCGCCAGCATACCCAGCGTCCGCAGGATATGCCCCAGCGACAGGCTCGCCGCATTGACCAATGTACCGCGTACGGTATTTTCATACCGCGAGAGCAGCGCGAAGGTGTAGATGCCGATGGCAAATACACACACGCCGATGACGGTAATGATGATCATGAACATGGTCGATGATTTTGCATCGATGGAATGCAGCATCATCAGTTCCAGTCCCGCGACGGTGAAGATGGCTGTGAACAGAAGTCCCAGTCCGATGCCTTGCTTCAGATTCTGCTTGAAGGATGCGAGGAACATCTTCCAGACGTACGTCTCATCCTTGCGCACAAGGTGGAGCAGAACATTGTTCATGGCCGTGATGGCTGCGCCGGCTGTCACGACGGGTATCATGCAGGCACTGGTCATCAGGTTGAGGACCGCCATATCCACGAGGCGTGACAGAAACTTCATAAGCGGATTGTTTGCGTCAAAAAACCGATCCATTTTTCGTTATCCCTTGACTGCGCCTGCTGTAACACCTGCAACGATATGTTTCTGCAGGAACAGGTACAGGATCAGTATCGGCAACATGGCCAGCAGCAGTGCCGCCATAACAAGTCCGATATCTGTGGAGTAGGTTCCGTAGAAGGCCTGCGTCGCGATTGGAATCGTGTAGATCGACTTATCTGTCAGTACAAGGCTCGGCAGGAGGTAGTCGTTCCAGAAGGCCATAGCGTCGATGATGGCCACTGTAGCGACAGTCGGTTTCAGCAGAGGGAAGACGATCTTCCAGAAGGTCTGCCACCTGCTGCAGCCGTCAATGAGGGCGGCTTCCTCCAGTTCTAACGGAATATTGGAATGTATCGCACCGTGGAACATAAATGTCGCCATCGACACAGAGAATCCCACGTGCATGAAAATCAGCGTGATTCTGCTTCCCAGAATGCCGAAGATTCCGCCATATACAGATACGAGAGGAACCATCAGGACCTGGAACGGAATGACCATGGATGCGATCATCAGCGCGAAGAACAGCGTACATGCTTTCCAGTTGTTACGGACAATGACAAAGGATGCCATCGCCGAGAACAGGATCGTCAAAATCGTTGCGCTGAATGTGATGAACGCGGAATTCTTGAATACGTTCCAGAAATCCATCTTGGCCATCGCTTCCGGGAAGTTCTGCAATGTGAATCCATGCTCACCGATCAGTGAGAGCGGATTCGATGTGATATCACCTTTTGTCTTGAAAACATTAATCAGGACAAGTAGGAAAGGTATGACGAACAGGATGAACACAAGGATCAGGACGATAATCGTGATGACCTGACGTCTTTTTTTCTGCTTCGCAGCTAATTCGTTCTGATTCATTACGCCTGCACCTCCCCTTTCTTACCAATATATACCTGAGCAATACCTATGATCGCGCAGACCACGAATAGGATCAGAGCTTCCGCCTGGCCCGTACCGAAGTCTTTGTAGATAAATG
>JAFRJI010000032.1 GCA_017432345.1 Bacillota bacterium
TGAAAACCGCCTTTCTTTCTGTTTCTATTTTACCATTTATTGGGTTTAAAGACTTCGTTTTCAATGATGTTTTAAATTTTGTGCAATAGAAAAGGTCCGTCATCTCATCGCTGAGTTCGGACCTTTGTCTACAGTCTGAAGGCTGAAACGATTATGTTTCAGCCTTTTTTGGCGAGGCACCCGGGACTCGAACCCGGAACCAGCAGATTCGAAGTCTGATACTCTATCCGTTGAGCTAGTGCCCCGCGACAAGAGGTATTATAAATGATATGGGACTGGCTGGCAACCGGTTTCCATGAGCTCCGGGGCGCGTTAACATAATGAAATTTAAGGGTTTCTGGGCCAATCGCCAGCCCAAATCCATAGACGTATATTGTCATATATTGTATAATAATTAGGGTATTGCCAGAAGCAGGAGCTAGGTATGGACATTAGCATCAAACAACTAATGCCGGTATCGATCCGGTACGCTATAGCAATCATCGTAACATTCCTATCTGAAGCGGTGTTTATTTTCATGATGATGGTTCTGGACGTCATCCCGGCCAAGTACGTGATACTGATTCTTCTGGGCATGGCAGTCGTGGATTTTATCTTGCTCTATTTGATGGGGCGGAACGGCAACAGGACCAGCCGGCTCGTCGCCATCGTCTTATCCGCGCTCATGCTCATCGTCATGTGCGTCGGTTCCTGGTACATGTTCAGTACGTACAAAACTCTGGAGAAGATCGCGGAGTACAATTCCCATTTCGAGAATTACGATGTGCTGGCGCTCAAGGACGGCAGCTATCAGGACGAAGCGAGCATCCAGGGGCAGAAAGTCTATGCGTTTGAGAACGACTCCAAGATGTACAAGGAGGCCAAGGAAAAGCTGATCACGAAGGCCAAGGTCGAGTACGAGATGGTCGGCGACAGCAATGAAGCGATCAGCAAGCTGGTGGACGGAAACGGACTGACCAGCGACAATCTGGTCTACATCAGCGATACAAGCTACACCATGTTCTGCGAGGAGAATGAAGAATACAGCGATAAGATACAGGTCCTCGCGCAGATCAAAGTCTTCAAGAGAGATAAGGACAACGCGGCCAGAGTCGATGTAACGCAGGATCCATATAACATCTGCATAACCGGCATCGATATGTGGGGCGAGATCGATCAGGTCTCCCGGAGCGATGTCAACATGATCGTCACCGTCAATCCGCAGAACCGGACCATTTTGCTCACATCTATGCCGCGGGATTCCTACGTGGTCCTGCATTCCTTCGGAGAATATGACAAACTGACCCATACGGGGGTATGGGGCGTCGATGAAACAATGACCACCATCGAAGACTGGCTCGAAACGGATCTGAATTATTACGTCCGGGTCGACTTCTCCATGCTGCGGGACATCGTCAATGCCATCGGCGGCATCGACGTCTATTCGGATTACGCATTCAAATCCGCCATTTCGGATTACAAATACAAAAAAGGCTGGAATCATCTGGACGGCAAGGCCGCCCTGTACTTTGCGCGGGAGAGAAAGGCCTTCGAGAATGAAGACCAGCAGCGGATCATCAATCAGCAGAAAGTCATGAAGGCCTGCATCAAGAAGGTGACCAGCAGCAAAGAACTCCTGACGCACTACACGAAACTGCTGAAGGCGGTCGATGACGAGATGGAAACGAACCTCAGCGAGAAGGAAATGGCCGCCATCGTCAAGATGCAGCTCAACGACATGAAGAAAAAATGGAAGATCACCACCCAGTCGGTTCAGGGCGACCTGACGATGAAGGGGACATATACCATGGGGATGGGCAGAGATTTGCTGGTATCGATTCCGCGGGAGAAATCGGTCGAGAAGGTAAAGGAGAATATCCACCGGGCTTTGTATCCGGAAGATATCGATTGATGCTGGAGGGAAGATGGATATAAAAAGCAAAATCCAAAAAGCTGACATAACCCGAATAAAAGATATGCTTCAAAAGAGAAAGCTGAGGATCCTCCCGGAATCCATCGGATTGAGCATTGCTCTGTTGGCGGGTTTCCTCGGGGAAGCGTTTTTCCTCATGCTGGTGCTGGCGCTGGACGTGCTGCCATTCAAGTATGTTCTGGCGATCATCATTCTGCTGGTTCTGATCGACGTGGTTGTCATCGCGCTGTTCAACCAGAAGAAGATCGCTTCGGTGGAGCGCATCATCGGGCTCATCGTCATCGTCCTCGTGATGAACGTGCTGCTCATCGGTGATGTATATGTCTACAGCACCTACGACACGCTGCAGAAGATCAGCAAATACCGCGCGACATGGCAGATCTATGATGTCGTGACGCTGAAGGACGGTGCTTACAGCACGATCGACGACATCAAAGGGCAGACCCTCAGCGTCGTGGACATGGATTCCAAACAGCTGCTGGAGGCAAAAGAGCGGCTCGTCACCGGCTACGACGTTACCTACGATGAAGAACCGACTATGGTCGATGTCGGCAGAAAGATCATCAGTGAAGACGGCACGAAGCACGACAACATCCTGCTCGTCACGCGGGAAAACTACCGGCTGATCGGCCGTCAGATCGATGGCTTCAAACAGAACACCCAGGTCATCTACAAGATGAAAGTCAAGAAAAGGAAAGACGACGACACGAAGCGGATCGATGTGACCAACGACTCCTTCAATATCCTCATCTCCGGCAAGGACGTCTGGGGCAAGCTGAAAGAAAAAGACGGACTGAGCGATGTCAACATGGTCATGACCATTAATCCGAAGACGAAGGAGATCCTGCTGACGTCCATTCCGAGAGACAGTTACATTCCGCTGCATACGGCCGGCGCCAATGACAAGCTGACGCATACGGGCGTTTACGGGGAAGACGAAACGAAGAAGACCATCGAGGATTTCCTCGGTATCGATATCAATTACGGCATCACGGTGAACTTCTCCATGCTGGTGGACATCATCGATGCCATCGATGGGATCGATGTCTATTCCAAGTACTCGTTCAAGTCGGCGATTTCCGACAATCACTACAAGAAGGGCTGGAACCACCTGATGGGCAAGCCGGCGCTGTACTTCGCCAGAGAGCGTAAGGCCTTCCCGACCGGAGATATGCAGAGAAATAAGCACCAGCAGAAGGTGCTCAAAGCGACCATCGAGAAAGTGACCAGCAGCAAGGTCATCCTGACTAGATACACAGGGATCCTGAAAGCTGTGGAAGATGAGATGTACACAGATCTCACCGATAAGGACCTGAAAGCGCTGGTCAAACTGACCTTGAAGAATATGAATAAGACGTGGACCGTCAAGACGGTCAATATTACAGGTTCCACAGGAATGGCGCCGTGCTACAGCATGGGCAATCAGGAACTGTCGTGCGTGTTCCCGTCACAGGAATCCGTCGACGAGGCAAAGGAAGCCATTCACGATACGATGTTCCCGATGGACAACACCCTGAACAAGAACCACAAGAAAAAGGACGAAACAGGGCAGGAAGGCGAGCAACAGGGATCTGATACTGAAACACAGGAATCCGAAACGAACTGAGACCGGGAGGAGGAAACCAAGTGGACAACAGACTATATGCAGCGATCGACAATCGTAAAGTGGCGATCATCGGTGCCGGATTCGTAGGAGCATCCATCGCATACGCGCTGACGATCCGTGACCTCGCCAGCGAGATCGTGCTCATCGATATCGAACAGGAAAAGGCCATGGGCGAAGCGCTCGATATCCAGCACGGCATCGCGTACATGGGAACCTCTTCGGTCCGTTCCGGGGACTATTCCGATTGCAAGAATTGCGACCTGATCATCATTACCGCCGGCAGAAACCGGAGGATCGGCGAAGACCGGCTGGATATGATCGCGGACAACATCGGTACGATGAGGAATGTCGTCGATGAGATCTCGAAGTATTATACACACAGCGCCATCATGGTGGTCTCCAATCCGGTGGACGTGCTGACCTACAAGTGCGCGGAGTGGATGGGACTGCCGAACGGCAAAGTCTTCGGTACCGGCTGTGTTCTGGACACGTCAAGACTGGTCCGGTCCATCGCCAACTATACCAATCTCAACACGGAAGTCATCAAGTGCAACATCGTAGGAGAGCACGGTACGACACAGTTCCCGGTATGGAGCCGGCTTTCCATCGCGGGTGTCCCGATGGATGAGTATTGTGAGAACGTCGGCCTTCCGTGGGGCGATGCACAGAAGGACGATCTGTACAATCAGGTCCTCAACATGGGCGCGACCATCATCAAAGCGAAGGGGAAGACCCACTATGGGATCGCGACCTGCGTCTGCTCACTGGCCGACGCGGTCCTGAACCAGAGGCTGACCATCGCGCCGGTAACATCCACACTGCAAGGCGAATACGGCATCGAAGATGTCGCCCTGAGCCTGCCGTCCATCGTCGGCGTCAACGGTGTTGAGCACCGGCTCGAAGAACGCTGGACCGAAGAAGAACGCAGAAAGCTCGACGTCAGCGCGCAGCGTCTGATCCAAACGCTGAAGGGTCTGAAAAATTATTGATTATCGAAAGAGGTCAACTATGGGTTTTGTACAAAAAGAATTCAAGAACGTCATGACGCTTTACTATCTGGCGAAGCTGGATAAGAAAGTGCCGACGGACTACAAGAAAGCAAAGGCCAAGCAGAACAGAAGAGTGCACCGGGTCATGAAAACGGCCTACAAGATCCCGTTCTACCGGGAGCGGTTCGAGTCCAGAGGGCTGACGCCGGACGATTTTCATTCGGCGGAAGATCTTGCAAAATTCCCTGTCATGACGAGGAACGATATGCGCCTTTGGATGCAGAGCATCATCGAGAAGGATCCGGACATCGAGAACCGGACGGAAGTGTTCCGTACCAGCGGTTCCACTGGCATCCCGCTCAAGTTCATGATCTCGCACCGCGAAGCAGCCTGCGTCAACGCCAACTGGATCCGCGTCACGATGTTCGCCGGATACAAACCGTTCACGGGGAAGATGATGTCCTTTTTGACGACCCACTCGAAGGTGGATCCGAACAAGGGCGACTCCTGGATTCAGAAGCTGGGGCTTTTGCGCAGAAAGATCGTTCCGGAGCACCTGTACCAGGGCGAGAAGATGAAAGACCTGATCGAACTGGTCAACGACTACAAGCCGGACATCCTCTGCTTCCGTAAGAACGTCCTCGTGCGTATGGCGGTTTACGCCAGGACCCACGGCATGGAAATCTATAAGCCGAAGATCTACACGCCGGTCAGCGAGATGGTGGACGAGATGACACGCAAGCTGTTCTTCGAGACCTACGGACCGGGCATGATGGATGCATACGGGACCAATGAAACGGGAAGCTGCGCTGTGCGGCTTCCGGGAAAAGACAGTTTCTATGTTTACAGCGACACACACGTGCTGAACATCCACGATGAGAACGATCAGCTTGCCAATGAAGGCAGGATCATCGCCACGACCTTGTTCAAGCATGACTTCCCGGTCATCAATTATGAAGTGGGCGACATGGCTACATCCGAGATGCGGGACGGGCTGCGTTTCATCACGTCGATCAAGGGCCGGACCAACGATCTGGTCAAGCATGCGGACGGCAGCGAATCATCCGCCGCCGAGCTGTATAAGATCTTCCACGGCAGCGAGGGCGTCGCGCAGTTCCGTTACGTGCAGGACGCCATCGACGAGATCAGCATCCTGCTGGTCAAAGATCCGGTCAATAAGAACGTTACAAAGGAAGACATCGAGAACTACGTTTCCGAGAAAATCGAAAAGCTTTACGGATATCCGGAATTCAAGCTGAACTTCAAGTGGATGGATATGATTCCACCTGACGCGAACGGCAAGATGCGGTGCTTCGTATGCAATGTAAAGGAAGGCGAATAATGATCCGATTCAATGTTGCACCCGTTATCGATCAGGGGATCGAATACATGGAAGCAGCCATCCGCGGTAGCAAGACCTGCGGCGATGGTCCATTCACCAAGAAATGCCAGGAATGGATCATCCAGAAGACCGCGGCGACCCAGGCGCTGCTGACGACCTCCGGCACACAGGCGTTGGAGATGGCGGCTATTTTAGCAGAGATCAAAGATGGTGATGAAGTCATTCTGCCATCTTTTACATTTTCATCGACCGCGAATGCCTTTGTGATGCGCGGCGCGAAGCTGGTATTCGTCGACATCCGGCCGGATACGAAGAACATCGATGAAACGCTGATCGAAGAAGCAATCACGGACAAGACAAAAGTCATCGTCGCGGTGCATTACGCCGGCGTCGGTTGCGAGATGGATACGATCCTGGAAATCGCCTCCCGCCACGGCCTGATCGTTGTCGAAGACGCCGCGCAGGGCGTCATGTCGACGTACAAAGGCAAAGCCCTTGGAAGCATGGGGGATTTCGGATGCTTCAGCTTCCACGAGACGAAGAACTACAGCATGGGTGAAGGCGGCGCGGTCCTGGTCAAGGATCCGGCAAAAGCCGAAGAGGCAGAGATCATCCGCGAGAAGGGGACAGACCGGAGCCGCTTCCTGCGCGGGCAGGTGGACAAGTATTCCTGGGTGACCATGGGATCCTCGTTCCTGCCGAGCGATGTGAACGCCGCTTATCTCTATGCGCAGCTGGAAATCGCCGATCAGATCAACGAGAACCGGCTTGCCAGCTGGAATGCATACTATGAGCAGCTGGCCGACCTGCAGCAGCGCGGGCTGATCCATCTTCCGGTGATCCCGCAGGAGTGCCGGCACAACGCGCACATGTTCTATGTTGTGACCGAAGGTCTGGAGCAGAGAACGGCGCTGATCCGGCACTTGAAAGAGAACGACATCCTAGCGGTGTTCCACTACGTGCCGCTGCATTCCGCACCGGCCGGCAGAAAGTACGGCCGCTTCCATGGCAAGGACCGGGTGACGACCAAAATCTCCGAATCGCTGGTCCGGCTGCCGATGTACTACGATCTCGAAGCGGATCAGATCCGTTATATCTGCGAAAAGATCCATGAATTCTATAAGTAATACAAAGTAAAATATGTTAGCAGCGATCCGGGGTATTCTGGAAAAAACGAACAACATTAATCGAAGTTCGTATATATGGAACGCGATCAATGCGATCTTGTCAGCGGCGCAATGTCCGGTGATCCTTCTCGTCATGACCAGAACGAATGGCGTCAGGGACGCCGGCGTCTTTTCGATTGCCTTCGCGGTAGCGACGCTGATGTTGTATCTGGGGCAGTACGGTCTGCGCCGGTTCCAGTCTTCGGACATCAACCAGAAATACTCCTTCGCGGAATACAACTGCATGCGCTACATCACGTGCGGGGCGATGATCCTGGCGAGTCTGGCGTATTGTATCTACGGCGTTTTCTTCAAGTCCTACGGGATGGAAAAGTTCGCCGTCGTTTTCCTGATTTGCATGCTCAAAGTGATCCAAGCCTACGCAGATGTGATCCACGGACACATGCAGCAGAGGGGCAGGCTGGATGTGGCGACCAAGGCGTCATCCACCCGCTATATTGCGGAGATGGTCTCTTACATCGTCATGCTCATCATCACCAGAGACCTGATGGTCTCCACCTTTGTCTGCATCGGCGTTTCCACCATCGTCCTGATGCTGACGACCATCAACGCCGCGCACAATTACTGCGACACGCTGAAACCTTCCATCACGGCCTACCGCTTCCGGCTGCTGGCCATCGAAGGGTTCCCGCTGTTCGCGAGCCTGTTCCTGAACATGTACATCACCAACGCGCCGAAGTATGCCATCGACGCGTTTCTGACCGACGAGATACAGACGTATTACAACCTCATCTTCATGCCGGCGTTCGTGATCCAGCTGATCACGCACTTCATCTTCAACCCGATCATCACGACCTATGCAAAACTCTGGCTGGATAAAGAGAAGGAGAGTATCCTCAAGCTCAGCAGCCTGATCCGCAAGCAGTGCGTGATCATCATCGGGCTGACAGCGCTGGCGCTGGCCGTCGCGCTGACCATCGGAATCCCTGTCCTGTCATTCATTTTCGGGGTCGATCTCAGCGACTACAAAACAGAACTTTGCATCATCATGTTCGGCGGAGGGATGCTGGCGTACGCCACGTATTTCAGCACGGTGCTTACCGTCATCCGCATGCAGAATATCCTGGTCGTCTGCTACGGCGTCGTAGCCGCGACCGCAAAGATCTTTTCCGGCTACTTTGTTTCCCGCTACTACCTGATGGGCGCGGCGGAACTGTATGCCGGTCTCATGACGATCCTCGCGATCGCCCTGGCGGTCATCACCATCTACGGTGTCGGCAAAGAAAAAAGAGCTCTGCTTTGAGAGCTCTTTTCGTAACGCTTTCCCAGCGTTTTATTTTCTGATCAGTTTCGCCCGTTTCAAGGAAGCCTTTCCGAAGATCCCGTCGACCTTGAGTTTCTCAGCGCTCTGAAATTTCTTAACAGCCTTTCTGGTCGCCTTGCCGAAGTCTCCGTCAACTTTCAGATTGTAATTTCCGTACCAGTTGAGGAACTTCTGCATCCGCTTGACCTGCTTATGTTTTTTGCTCTTGTACTTCAGGCCCTTTTTGCCGACCTTCGGGAATTTGCCCGGGTACTGGTGAAGCACCTGAGGGTTTGCAGGTATGTAGGTCTTTGCAACTTCCAGAGCCTGCTTGCCGAACTTGCCGTCCGCATAAAGGCCGACCGCTTTCTGGAAAGCCATGACGGCTGCTTCCGTCTGTTTATTGTAGACCCCGTCAGCAGCACCGCAGTCAAATCCGGCCCAGTTCAGGAAATTCTGCAGTTCTACGACACTGTTCCCTGCATAGCCGCGTTCCAGAGGTCCGCTGAACGGAGCACAAGCGCGGTAAATGTTGAACGACTTGTAATCGCTCTTTTTATAGTTGAAGGCCTTCTTATCGATGCATCCGAATTTTTTGGAGCAGTAGTGCGCTTCCGCCAGATATCCTACACCGTTGATCTCAACGTAGATGCAGGTGTGCTTCGTACCGCTCTTCTTTGACCATACGATGACATCGCCCGGCTGCATGTCAGCCACCTTGCAGATGCCGGTCCGTTCCCACTTCTCCGGATAGTTCTTGTAATACTTCAGCGCCGGTGTAACGCCGCGCGGAGCGGAGGTGTCATATCCGGAATACCGGATGACCGTTCCGACGAACACATCGCAGCTGGCGCCGGTCCTTGCCTGCTTGCCCCAGCCGGAGCGATCCGGATAGACCAGATCGAGTGCTTTCTGGAATTCAGGAGTCGGAGAACCGTTCGGATAAGAGTACTGGCTCTTTGGTGTCCCGTAAGGCCATGCCAGGTCGATGGCCTTCTTTGCGATGACATCAGCACCGCCCGGAAGAGCAGGCCACGGTCCCGGATACGGTTCCGTATTTACTTGTTCAGGTTCTTCTGCCGCCGTTTCCGTCGTTTCTTCTTCCATCGCGCCGATCTCATTGTCCGAATTGGAGAGAACTCCAATGTTGGCGCCGCTGTCGGAAGGTTCCGCGCTGACCGCTACAGGTCCGCAGAACGAGTAGGAAGCGACCAGTACGAATGCCAGAAGCAGAGTCAAAAATTTGTTTTTGAACATACACAGGCTCCTTTCCTGTTTATTCTACTACAATTTCAATGTGATTCAAAGCCCTATCCAGAAGGGCATTCGCTTCTTCCAGCGTTTTGCCCTTTGTGATCACGTGACCGATCCGGTGAGGACCGATCCGGAACGCATGGACTTCATCGCCCGGCTGGTAGTCGAACTGGATATCGACGATGTCCGGGTCAGGTGCATTGCAGTCGGTTTGTGAAACGATGACGCCATCCCGGTCACTCATGAGGAGCTTGCTGACATTCGGAACGGCCTTGTCCGATTCGAACGTCACATCCTCGCCCAGAGCGGTGCGGATGATCTTCTCGTAATAATCGTAGTCATAATAAATGGATACCAGTTCGGCGAGACACGTCGCGCCGGACCGGCCGCCGATCTCCAGAACGTAGACTTCGTCATTGCTCAAAATGAAGTCGGCGTTGATCGCGCAGTTGTCCAGTCCCATCGCTTCGATGGCGCGGGTCAGCTGCAGGTCCGTATCATCCAGTACCTTCTGCGGGAGATCATACGGCGCAAAATGCCCGACCGGGACGCCGGTATCTCCCTTGAAGACGAAGTCCCCGTGCGGGAGGATGAACTGGATCTTGCCATCTTTTACAAAGGCCTGGGCGCCGAATTCCTCACCGTCGATGTATTCCTCCACGATGAAGTGATCGGCTCTCGTATTGTCCAGAACGTTGGCCCGTGCGGCCTCGAATTCATCCGGGCTGTTGACCTTGACGATCCCGCGGCTGCCGGAAGAATCGACGGACTTGAACATCAGGGGCAGCTGCAGGCCGGTCAATTTGCCGGCATAGTCAGCGTCCTCTGTGGCGATCTTTCTGTATTTGGCGGTGCGAACACCGAATTTCTCATATTGTTCCTTCATCCGGTACTTGTCCGTCGCGATCTGCGCCGCATCATAGCTCAGGCCGGTCAGGCCGAGCGTATCGCAGACGCGTCCGATCGTGATGACGGCGACGTCGGTACCAGCGGTAACGATCCCGTCGATGTTCTCGCTTTTCGCGATCTCCAGGATCTTCTCGAAATCCGTGGTATTTTCATAGTACACCTTGTCGGCGAGCGGGAATCCCGGATATTTGCCGGGTATGCTGGCGACGATGGTGTAGATGCCCATTTTTCGCGCGGTCACGATCAAAGGGACCTGATAGATGCCGGCGCCGAGGATGAGTAGTTTTTTCACAGTCTCTTGTCTCCTGTATAAATGCTGCGGATCACGTATTGCGGGTTATTGCTGAGTCCTAGGTACATGCGGCCCAGGTACTCACCGATCAAGCCAAGGAACAGCATGATCAGACCGGAGAAGAAGCAGATCGCGACCATCATCGAATACCAACCGACCGCGCTGGTCGGCGCGAGCAGTTTTTTCAGAACGACGGCGACTGCACCCAGAATGCTCAGGATGGACAGGAATACGCCGACGTTCCGTGCGATCCGCAATGGAACGATGGAATAACCCATGATATTGGACCACAGGCTGACGAGCTTTTTGAACGTGTAGCCGGATGATCCGTAGGCCCTTTCGAAGTGTTCCACTTCCACGCTGACGATGTCATTGGAAGTCCTCAGGAAAAGGCCCTGCAGGTGCGTGTAGGCACCTCTGTATTGAATGACGTAATCACGTACGAATTTTTTGATGATCCAGAAGCTGGAGGTCTTCATGTCCTTCGGCTTGCCGATCAGGATCCGAACCGAGGTGTGGTTGACCCAGCTGCCGAAATTGCGGAAACCGGTCTGCTTCTTATCGGCGTAATAGCCGTACACGATGTCGTGTCCCTGATCGAACGCCTCGAACAGTTTCGGAAGCTGCGACGGATGCGTCTGCATATCGTCGTCCATGGCGATGATCACATCGCCGGAGCAGACGTTGAGTCCGGCCATGACCGCGTTGTGCTGGCCCGCGTTCTGCGCCAGCTCGACGACCTTGACATACGCGTATTCATCGGCCAGTTGGCGGAGCTTGCGAACGGTCGCTCCGTCGTCCGGAGAGAAGTCGTCCACCAGGACGAATTCAAACGGGATTTTATTCAGTTTGGTCAGTTCCGTGCTCGTCATCTCCACGACCTGACGGATCGTATGAGAAGACTGATAGCAAGGGATCACAACAGAATAAAGCATTGTAAATACAGTCCTCCGTATCCTACAGTATACTTCATAAAATCAAGAAAATCAAAGATGCTATACAATTATTAAGAAACCGTAAAAAGATTGAAAGAATTAGGGAAATAAGGTATACTAACCCTATATATTGAGAGGTTAGTTTATAGTTAGGATCTTAGTGAGAATTAAGAGGATATGGAGATGAAGAGAAAAATCAGTTTGAAACATTTAGTTAGTATCATGACGATTGCAGCCATGCTGTTTTCGACCATGGGCATCGGGGCTTTTGCAGAGACCACCGGTGTCGAAGGAGAACAGCCGGCGGACGGAGTCCAGGCCATGGAGCTTCCGGATGAGGACGCTTCATTAGAGGCTGACGAAGTGGAGACTCCAGACGTTGAGGCGGCAGAGGTAGAAGAAGGAACCGTAGAGGCAGCCGAAGATCCTTCCGACGACGTGACGTATTTTGTGGGAACCGTCGTTGAGGTAGGAACGGGTTATGTCATCGTGCAGGATGAAGGCGGCACGCAGGTAACCTTTTCCTTGGACTCAGATGACATGATGGAATTTGATGGAATCGTTGCCGGGGATGTGGTTTGCATATTCTATCGCGGAACGCCGGGAGCTGAGGATTTTGAGTTCGAAGCGGTTTTGGAAAATCCGACACAGGATGAAATCGATGAAATGCTGGCCGAGCTCAATGATCCGGGCGAAGAAGAAGAAGAGGGAATGATCTATCTGGATAAGGGCGTAAAAGTCTTCCGGACCGTTTCCGGACACCAGCGGATCAGACTCGTCTTTACACCGATCGAACCTGCTGCATACACCTACAATAAGGGTGAAAAGCAGGTCACCGTTACGCACTATCAGATCAAGAGAAAGAAAAAGGGCGGTTCCTGGAAGAACTACGAACTGCTGACGGCTGTTATGCCGGATGAAAACGGCCAGATCAACCAGAAGCCGCACGGGAAAAAGTATGGATTGAAATATCCGTACCAGGTCAAGAACGGAACCTATTACTATACGGACAGAGCAGTAGGGGATGGACTGGTCGACTCTAATAAGGGTTATGATGATATCTATTATTACAGAGTCATCCCGCAGGTCCGCGATCCTGAGACCAACAAGGTCACACATACCTTCAAGCCTGGCAAGGCGAAGACCTTGAAAGATTCCTGCGTACGGACGTCCTTTATTACGGTAACATTCAAGACTACGAAGAAGCTGACGAGCCATGATGGCGAAGCCGGCTCGAAGAAGTTCAAGAGAAAGTATAAGAACAAGAAAATCTCCCATACATTCAAGAAGGGGGACAAGGTCATCACATGTGGCTACGGCGTCGGACAATACGTATTCATCTATAAGGGACATATGTTCTACCTGAATCGTATCAGCGCCAGCGCGAGCAACGATAAGGGACCAAAGCACCACGACTACATCAAGCAGGAGTACAGCAAGGAAGAAGCGGAACTGTTCATCAACATGAACCGCAACGGCTCCAGAACCAAGAGCCCGTCGAAGTATCTGCTCTGGGTCAACACCTACACGCAGCAGATCTACATCTTCAAAGGCAAAAAGGGAAAATGGAAACTCCAGAAGAGCTGGGATGTTAACACCGGATCGGCTTCTACTCCGACGATCCGTCACATCGACCCGAAGGATCCACAGGTCCGGAGCGGACGAAAGATCGGTGAGTTCGCGCAGATCCAGAGAAAAGTCAGATGGCGCCATAATATCCCTTATTGGAACTGTGTTTCGACCTGGAACGCGATCCACGGAAAGAGAGCTTCTATGAGCGCGATCAACGGACATCCATGCTCCGGCGGATGCGTCAGAAATACGAACGAACATGCCGGCTGGATCTACAAGAACTGCAATACGAAGTCGAGAGTCATCATATTCTAAAAGCTTCGGCTGTGAATTGAGGGTAAACGAATATGAAAAAGGTTATCACATACGGCACATTTGACTTGCTGCATTACGGGCACGTCAATCTTCTCCAGAGAGCGAAGGCTCTCGGGGATTATCTGATCGTGGCGATCTCGACGGATGAATTCAACTGGAACGAGAAGCAGAAGAAATGTTATTTCTCTTATGAAGAGAGAAAACGTCTGGTCGAAGCGATCCGTTACGTCGATCTGGTCATTCCGGAGGAGGCGTGGGATCAGAAGATCCAGGATGTCAAGGAATTCAAAGTGGACACCTTCGTGATCGGAGATGACTGGACCGGAAAGTTCGATTTCCTGAAGGATTATTGCGAAGTGGTCTATCTGCCGCGGACACCGGAGATCTCGACCACACAGATCAAAGCAGAGTTAGGTGGGAAAAATAAATAACTAAAAGAGCTGCTGCAATGAGGAATCCTCATGCAGCAGCTTTTCTTTTTTTGCGGGCTTATTTTTCGTCTTCGTGTTTGGTCAGCACGACTTTTCCGAAATCCAGTTCATCCTCTTCCAGTACAAAATTCCCCTTTGCCGTATAGAAGAGGTCGCAGCCCCAATCGAGTTCTTCTTCGTAAAGATGAATTCCGAAATCCTCTTCCTCCCAGGTACCCTGAAGCTTTTCATCGTTGATGTCGCCGGTCCAGGTCCCGTCTTTCTTGATCACGATCTTGAACTTTCCGTACAGGTACTCCGCTTTGGCGGAATCCGCTGTCCATGTGCCGTAGAAGTTCTTCGTCGGCGTTTGGACTTTGATCACGCTGCCGTCCTTCTCGGAACTTGGCTGCTCCATTTCCTCGATATCCGCCGACGCTTCCGTGGCTGCATCATCACCGTCCGCGGAATCATTGTCTCCGCACGCGGCGAACAGGCACGTCATCGACAGCATCAGAAGAGCCGCCAGCAAAATGCTTAGTTTTCGTTTCATTTTCATAACCTCCAATCAAAAAATATAATACACGCTTATATTTCAAAACTCAAGGACAAACCGAACCATTTGTGGTAAAATCAAGTCATAATTTATACTGCAATAATTATGACTAGAAACAGGAGAAAGACAAATGAGAGAAACAGTTCTTGAAATTCTGGAAGAGCTCAGAGAAGACGTTGATTTTGAAAACGAAACGAAACTGGCGGATGACCGTATCTTATCCTCCCTGGACATCGTTTCTATCGTTGGGAAATTCAACGATGAATTTGACATCGAGATCTCCATCGAAGATCTGGAGCCGGAAAACTTTAATTCTGTCGACGCGATGGTCGAACTGATCACCAGAGTACAGGAATAAGGAGAGAGACCGTCTCAGTATGGCTTTTACATCAATCAATTTTCTAATTTTTGCATTGGCCGCAATGATCTTGTATTATTGCGTGCCTTTGAATTGGAGATGGCTGGTTCTGCTTGTTGCCAGCTATGCTTTTTATTTGATTTCCAGCCCGAAAACGTTCGTGTTCATTCTAGCGACAACGATCGTGACTTTTTTTGGCGGGAAACAGATCGGCGCGTACAACAGCACCTATAAAGCATACATGGATGAGCACAAGAAAGAACTGTCCAGTCAGGAGAGAAAGGCAGCAAAGGCAGCGAATCAGAAGAAAAAACGAAAGATCGTTGCCATTGTCCTCATCATCGACTTCGGCATCTTGGCCGTGCTCAAGTACTTCCGGTACTATCTGCAGGCGATGGGACTGTTCGATACCGGAATGCTGCTGATTCCGCTGGGCATCTCTTTTTATACCTTCCAGTCGGCAGCCTACATCATCGACCTGTACCGGAGCAAGATGGACGCCGATACGAACATCGCGAAATTCGCCCTGTTCACGTCCTTCTTCCCGCAGATCATCCAGGGACCGATCCCGCGGCACAACGAACTGGCCAAGCAGCTCTACGAAGGCCACCGGTTCGAGTTCAACAACCTGACCTCCGGGGCGCAGCTCTTCCTGTGGGGCTTCTTTAAGAAACTGATCATCGCGGACCGGATCGCCATCCCATGCGCGCAGATATTCGATAACTACACGGATTATTCCGGCGGGATCGTTTTCGCCTCTTTCGTGTTCTACACGATCCAGATCTACGCGGACTTCAGCGGCGGCATCGACATCGCCCGCGGCGTTGCAAAGTGCTTAGGTATTAACATGCCTTTGAACTTCATGCGTCCGTATTTCGCCGAAAGCCTTTCGGAGTTTTGGCGCAGATGGCACATGTCACTGAGTTTCTGGTGCAGAGACTATATCTTTTATCCGATCGCTATCTCAAAATTCTTCGGTCGGCTGGGCACGAGCCTGCGGAAGACTCTCGGCAATCATGTGGGGCAGCTGTTCCCGGTCATCGTAGCGCAGTTCGCCACCTTTATCACGATCGGCATCTGGCACGGTGCGGAATTCAAGTACGTAGCATATGGCCTGTACAACGGCACCATCATCGTTCTGGGGCTTTTGCTGGAACCGCTCTTTGTCAAGTGGGCCGAAAAACTGCACATCAACCGCAGGAGCAACGGGTGGAAGTATTTCGGAATCGTCCGGACGTTCGTCATCGTTTCCTTCGGACGCGCCTTCCCGAAAGCGGCCTCGTTCTCCGTGGCGGTTTCCATGATCATTTCCGTATTCCGGCCTGGCCATGGACCATCGTTCGCAGATGCGATCATGGATATCGGCATGTCGGATATCGATTATATGATCCTGATCGGAGCCTGCATCGTCTGGTTCCTGATCAGTTTATATGAAGAAAAATACTTTAAGAAAAATGGCGGGGACGGAACCGAATCGTTCCGGGAGATGCTGGGGAACAAACCGGCGACTCTCCGTTGGACGATCCTTCTGCTCGGCTTTGCAGCAGTTCTGGCTCTGGGCGTTTACGGTCCTGGTTACGATGCCAGCGCATTTATTTACAGAGGATTCTAAATGACAGGAAGACCATTGGAGAAGACAAGGAATCTTTGGATCACTTATACGATCATGTTCTGCCTTCTGATGATAGGTATTTTTCTGTTGTTCATTCTGCAGCATCGGACGTTCGTCAATCTATCGGACGCCTATGATCAGGGCTATTTCTGGACGACCGAGATGAAACAGAATCTCCAGGCGCTCTTTGCCGGAGATGGTTATCCGATGTGGTCATGGGCCAGAGGAACCGGGATGGACCTGAAACCGCCGATCGATCCGTTCCTCATGATCGCGGCATTGTTCCCGATCGGTTACATCGAACTGGGATATACGGTCGCGATCGTTTTGCGTATGTACTGCGCTGGACTGGCCTTCCTGGCTTTTGGCGGGGAAGTCGGCATGGCGGGCTACAACCGCCTAATGGGCGCAATCTGTTACGTATTCGCCAGCTGGTCGATCAACGTGGCTCTGATACAGGGCCAGTTTATCGACATCCTGATCCTGTTCCCGCTGCTCGTCATGGGCGTGGATAAGATCTACAAAGGCAAAACGCCGGCGTTGTTCATCGCCGTTGTCGGTTTCAGCGTCGCGATCAACTACTACCTGGCGTTCATGTCAGCCATCGCCATCGTCATTTACATCCTTCTGAGATATTTCCACTACATGGATCGATTCAGCCTGCCGGAGTACCTTTCGTACATCATCCGGTTTGTTGTGTTTGGGCTGATCGGCATCATGACTGCGGCGTTCTTTGTCCTGGTCACCATCAAGACCCTGATGGGAGCAACGACTGGAAGCGGTTCGGAAGCCGTGGCGTTCTTCTCCGACATGGACGATCTGATGAAATACCCACTGAAACTGCTCTCCCAGGGATATAGTTTCACTTACGGATACATCGGACTGCCGATTCTGGCGCTGCTGATCCTGCCGATTGGACTGCGCAAGCTTTCGATCCGCAATACCTACGTCATCATGGCCATCATCCTGTTCGTGTTCTCACTGATGCCGGTCATGAGCTCGGTCATGAACGGATTCAGCTATGTGACCACCCGGTGGTACTTCACCTATATCTTCTTCCTCGTATGGACGTCAATGGAATGCCTCGACTTCGAACAGCTGAAGAAATGGAGCAATCTGGCCATCATGGGCGCGTGGTGGGCCGTCCTTCTGATCTGCATTCCGGGCTTTGCCTATATGGATAAGATCGGTCATTTCGACGGACGGGGCGGAGCGCTGTTTGTCTGCGGGAACCTGGCAGCCGGGTTGGTGCTTTTGATCGTCTTCGCGCTGGGCAGGAGCCGGATCATGCCGGAGAGAGCCGGCAAGGTGGCGGTCGCGGTCATTTCGGTCGCGGTGCTGGTCGGCGGATGGAACTGCGCGATCCGCAGCGATACCGACAACTTCTGCAAGGTCGGCCAGATCAACAATGAACTGGAAGCATCCACGCAGAGAGCCGGCGCGATGATCGAAGACGACGGGTTCTACCGCATCGATCAGGTCGACGGCATCAATATCCATCACAATGCCGGACAGCCGGCTAACGAGAACATCTGGTGGGGAACCAACACCCTGTATTCGTATGACTCCAAGACTCCGGCAAGTCTCTTGGAATTCAATAAGCTAGTCGGCAACAACTACGGCTATTCCAAGCGCGTCTACGTCCTGTCGAACGGAAACCGGATGGGACTGGACTACCTTTATGGCGTCAAGTATTTCCTGGGGGATGACACCAAGAACGGAACCGAGGGATCGGACGGGTATGCCGGCTATGGCTTCTCCTACAAGGAGCAGCTGGACGGCGTCAATATTTTTGAAAACAAATACGACCCAGAGCTGGGGTTCGTATATGATAAATTCATTTCCCGCAGCGAGTTCCTGAAGCTCAGCCGTCTGCAGCGGGAACAGTCTCTGTTGCAGGCCATCGTGCTGGAGGACGAGACCTGCGGAAATCGGACATACGGCCAGGAGGTGACGGCGGAGGACATCGAAACGGACATCAAGACGATTCCGTATGAGATCATCGAGACCGACGGCGTTACATTTGACGGGAACAGCTTCTACGCCGAAAAGGAAGAAGCATCCTTCAAGCTCTTCGTGAGCGGCGTCGTGGACAGCCAGCTGATCGTGTCCTTTGACAACCTGCAGCGGCTGGATGAAGACGGCGACCCGAAGGGTAACTTCTACATCAGCTGCTCCAACGGAACGAAGTCCGCGGCGGCCAACAATTATGAAAACAATCAGACCATCGAAGGGATCGTGGATTTCGACTTGAACATGGGAGCCTATGAATACTACAGCGGCGCGCTGAAGATCCACCTGCCGAAATCCGGCCAGTACACGTTCGACCGAATGTACGTATCGGCCATGAGCACCGAAAACTACGACCACTACGCGGCGGAGCGGGAAAAGGGCCGCTATAAAGTCAGCAAGTACACTTCTGACACAGTCAAAGGGAAGGTGAACGCCGCCCGCGAAGGCTATCTGTTCATTTCCATGCCGAACCACTCCAACTGGGATGTGTACATCGACGGAAAGGAAGCGCAGAAGGTCGAGCCGGCCAACATCGCCTTTTTTGCCGTCCATATCGACAAGGGAAAGCATGAAGTCGTGCTGAAATACGATTATACGGCGCGGTGGATCGGCCTGATCATTTCACTGGCGGGCATCGTGCTCGCGCTGGGCATTTGCCTTATCATGAGATGGAGAAGGAAACGTTCGAGATGAGTAAACTGGACATCGAAAACAGAATGAAGTACATCTACGGCGGCTTTATGAGAAAGCCGCTGGATCGTCACGCGGTCCTGTTCGAGTCCTTCCACGGCAAGGAGATCTCAGATTCCCCTCTGGCCATGGCGCGGGCCCTTCTGCAAAGCCCTCAGGCGCACGAATTCCGCGTCTATTATTCCACCGACGACGCCACGCGGGATCAGAAGATCATCGACGCGATGGGTCTTAAGATGAAGCTGGTCGACATCCACAGCAAGGACTATGCAAAGGCTTTAGCGACCTGCGGCTTTTTGGTGAACAACAGCTCCTTCCCATCGTATTTCATCCGCCGGGACGGACAGCGCTATCTGCAGACCTGGCACGGGACGCCCCTGAAGACGCTGGGCAAATTGATGCCGTACGACATCGAGACTATGTATAACGTGCAGCACAATTTCATCCAGGCCGACCGGCTCCTGTTCCCGAATGAGTTTACGAAGACCGCGATCATGCGCGATTACAATTTGGAAGATATCTACACCGGCAAGGTCGTGATGTGCGGTTATCCGCGCAACAGCATCTTCAAGGACGCGCGGGCGGGCAGAGAGCTCAAGGAGGAACTCGGCGATGAAGCGTACACGACGTTTGCCTATATGCCGACATGGAGAGGACAGAGCAATCAGGACGTCGAAAAAGAAGAGTACAACGCGGAAGTCACCGGGATCCTGGAAGGGCTGGACGCGGTGCTGAGCGATCGGGAAAAACTGTACGTGAATTTCCATCCGATCGTTCAGAAGGACATGAAACTCGGGGACTACCGGCACATCGAACCGTTCCCGGAGGGGGTCGACAAATACGAGTTCCTGAACAGCGTCGATGTGCTGATCACGGATTATTCCAGTGTATTCTTCGATTATTCCATCACAGGCAAACCGGTCCTTCTCTTTACGTACGACTATGACAAATACATGGCCGACCGGGGCATGTACATTGATATACGGCAGCTGCCGTTCCTGCAGATCGACACGATCGAAGAGCTGCAGCGGTGCATCATAAACGGTGACTACCGGAAGCGCACGTACCAGGACAATCCGGATTATACGAACATGTTCCTGCGGTATGATCGGATCGATGCGGCAAATAAAATGGTTCACTTCCTGCTGGACGGGGACGAAACAGATCTTACCGTGGAAGATTATTTCCGGAACCGGCAGAGGGAATGGCGTATCGCGGAATATCCGGATCTGTTTGAAACGGAAGATCTCGATGAAATCGCCGGTAAGGTGGATCCGGAACGGGATATCGTCGTGTTCTTCAAAAACCGTTTCAACGAGCAGCTCAGCGAGCACATGCTGAAGTATTACCGCAATGCGTTCCAATATATTTTCGTAACGAAGTCCACTCCAAAAACGTATTACGAGACACTGATCGACCGGAGAGGGGATGGCGACGCCGAGATCCTGGCCGCCCGGGACCGGAGGCGGTTCCTCGGGGATCTGAAGATCGAAGGCTATGCGGAAAGCACCATGAACGGCAAGATCCTGAAGCTGGAAACGAAGGGATCGGAAGTGCATGTCAAGGTGCGCTTCCCGAAGAGCGTGGGGGAAATCGAATCCGTATCGCTGAGTTACCGGAGCAACATGGAGGAAGTCGTCTATCCGTTCGACTTTACGGTCGAGGAAAAGAACGGCAACTGGATCGTGGACGCCCGGCTGGATCTGGCGGGACGGAAACTGGACGGGACATTCTGGGACATCAACGTATTTGCCAGAAACGCATATGGTCTGAAGAATCTGTTCATCGGATTCACGGGTCTGCAGCGAAAGATGCTGTTCACGCGGAATATGCAGTGCGATCTGGGCGAATACATCCTGTTCCCGCACATCACTCTCAAGGGAAAACTGGCCTTCACCCATCGGGAAAAGACGCCGTATGATACAACGACGAACCGCATCAAAGAGATGATCGCGGTCCTCGTCTGCAAGCTGGGACGGCCGTACTGGAAGAAGAAAAAGATCTGGCTCGTCTTCGAGAAATTCTGCAGCATGGCCCAGGATAACGGGTACTATTTCTTCCGTTACTGCATGGAGCAGCTGCCGTCCTCGAAGAACCGCAACATCTATTACATCATGGATAAGAACGCGCCGGACTGGGATAAAGTGGCGGTCTACGGCAGGAACACCGTACCGTACATGAGCTTGCGGCACATAATCTACAACCTGGCGGCGGAGATCTACGTCGGCGCCGATTCCAAGCGCCATCTCTATACATGGAGACCGAAACCGAACCGCATTTCCTACGCCATGCGGAAGAAAAAGATCTTCTTCCTGCAGCACGGCGTGACGGCCCTGAAGAAAGTGGATTCGATCTTCGGCGTGCACGGGTCCAGCCCGATGACCTACTTCACGACGACATCCAAATACGAACAGGATATCGTCACGAAGAATTTTGGTTATCCGCCGGAACGGGCTCCGATCACCGGATTCACCCGATGGGATGTTCTGGAGGACAAGTCCAGTCCGGAAGAAAAGATCATTCTGCTCATGCCGACTTGGAGGGCGTGGCTGGAGGAAAAGACTAAAGAAGAATTCCGCTCCAGCGATTACTTCCGGCAGTACAGCGAGTTCCTGCAGAGCCGGGAACTGGCGGATTACATCACCGAGAAGAACGTCAAACTGATCTTCTACATCCACCCGAAATTCCGGGATTATCTGGGTGAGTTCAACATCAGCGGCGATATGATCGAAATGATCCCGTTCGGAAGTGTTCCGCTCAACGAGATCATGATGAAGTGTTCCATGCTGATCACGGACTATTCCAGCGTCTGCTGGGACGTCTATTATCAGGGCAAGCCGGTGTTGTTCTTCCAGTTCGACTACGATACGTACATGGAGAATCACGGCAGCTATATGGATATGGAACACGAGCTGTTTGGTCCGCGGCTGACGACCCATGAAGAGCTGATAGAAGCGATCCGGGAGAAAGTCGAATCCGGGTTCGCAGAAGACGAAAACGCAAAAGAAAAGCGAAGTGAGTACTTCGCTTATATCGACGATCAGAACAGCAAACGAACCTATGAGTTCCTTAAAAAGGAAGGATATTAAAAAGCTTAAGAAAAAGCTTAAGAGCACTCTTTCAATTCGTGCCGTATAATTTTTCCATTGAACGTCCGTGGGATCTTGGCAATTGTCTCGATTCTCACGGGCTGTTTGTTTTGGTCAATGTTCTTTGCCAGCCAGGAACGGAATTCCTTCGGGTCGTATTCTTCCGTTTCGCTTAACTGAATGAAGAGTTTTGGAGCCTGCCCGGTGAGAGGATCTTCCATTGGGATCAGCGCGCAGTCCTCGATCGCCGGATGCTGGATGACGATGGCTTCGATTTCTTCCGGGCTGATCTTGATGCCGCCGTAGTTGATGACGTCATCCTTGCGGCCGAGCATGTAAACCAGACCTTCTTCATCGATGTAGCCCACGTCTTTGGTGTAGATGAAACCGTTCTGCATCGTTTCCGCCGTCAGCTTTGGCGCGTGGTAATATTCCCGCATGTTGATGGCGCCGGAACTGGCCAGAAAGCCGATCTTGTCCGGTGATGATTCGATTTCATTTTTATTCTCATCGACGACGATAAAGTGTGAATTGACGGCAGGCCGCCCGATGCATCCCGGCTTGCCGGACATCTTATTGAAATCCAGCAGGCAGGAACAGCCGGCTTCGGTGCTGCCGTAGAAATTGTATAGTCTCGTTTTCGGCAAGATCTTCGACAGGTGCTGCTTGTCTTCTTCCGCCAATGGAGCGGACCCCAGCTGGATGTAGTCCAGCACATCCGCGTAGTCGCCCAGGCGGTCGCCGCTGAGCTTGAATATGATCGAAAGCATTGACGGAGACAGGTCCATGGCCGTGACATGGTACTGGTCCATCAGCTTGAACAGACGCTTCAGATACATGACGCCATCGATGAACACAACGCTGCTGCCGTTGCACAGATTGGCGTAGGTCCGGCGGAGGCCATGTGAGTGGCTGGTCGGCATCGGGATCATTTCTACGTTGTCCGGCTTTTGCTCGACGCCGAAGCAGACGTTCTCCGCGATGGCGATATCGTTGCTGTGGGTCAGGACGATGCCTTTGCTCTTGCCGGTGGTGCCGGTGGAGAAGAGCACTTCCGCGACGTCATCCGAAACAGGGAAAACGTTCACATCCGCCGCGCTGGCGTACGTGCAGGCCTCCTTGATATCAAGATACGGTATATGCTGCAGTTCGTCCGGATAACGGTAGCTTACGAACAGGACCGGATCAGTCTCGCCGGCCAGTTCCAGGATCCTGCTGACTGCAGCGTTCTGCTCGACCGGAACCGGGATCGCCCCGGCAAGCTGGACCGATAAGATGCTGACCAGGTAGTCAACGCTCTGGTTGCACTCGATGATGACGTAAGATCCCTTGGTGACCCCGCGTGAAGAAAGCTCTATTGAAAGTCCCGCGCAGGCGTCCCGCATCTGGCCATAGTTCAGTGCTTGATTCAGATCTGCCAGGCACAGTTTGTCCGGATTTTCCGCTGCGTGGCGAAAGATATTTTCGATGACGGATGGTAAAAATTTCATGGTTTTAGTCTCCCTTTATTGATACCCCAACAGTGTACCACAAACGGACGAAATAGTAAATCACGGTCAATGGAAATCTATTCCATACTTCCGCCCCATGTATTATAATATAAGGATAGAAAGGTGAGGGAAAAAGCCATGAAAGATTCATATCTACTCAGTGTTTTTATAAAAGCAGATCCCGCCAAAAACTCGTTCCGGGGCGGACTGGAAACGACCGTCCGGAGCATCGCAGCGTGCGGTGCGGATCCGGCGGACATCCAGATCGTGATCGGTCTGCCGCAGCCGTCTTCTGACGCGGAAGAATTTTGCAAAATTCTTCTCGAAGAGGCCGGGACCGGCGGGAAAATCGCGTCCTGGACGGAGGCGGATCTGAAGGGACGTTTCCTGACGGTCATCGAACCCGGCGACACGTTCGCCGCGGGGAAGGGAGAACCGCTTTTCAAGTGGCTCACGGCGGACAAAGACGGGGTGTTCCTGCATCCAAAAGAAGATTTCGCTCCGGCGGCAGGAGATCCGGTCCGGATCCCGGCCGATGAAGCGGGCGACGTAGAACTTTGCCCGCGGGGCGTGTTCCTGCCGGCGGAGGATGTGAGGGAAAGACTGGTGCAGTTGACCGCGCCCGATCAGAACGCAGCCGGTGAAGTGCTGGCAGCGGTCCTGAAGAGGGGCGGCTGCTATCGGTTCTCCGATGAACCGCTGTCACTGATCCCGGAAATGACGCGGGATTACGATGACCGCATCCTTCCGGAGGTGTTTCGGAAGCTATCAGAGGATTCCATCGCACAGTCCGGCAAGGTCGCGCCGTTCCTGCAGAGCGTGATGGTCGCGGCCTTCCAGAAGTCCATCGAGGAGCACGGTGACAAGGACAGCGTGCAGCAGCTCGTTCCATATGTGGATGACAAGACGATCATCGAACAGAAGGACCTGCCGTTCCACTACCGTCTCTATCTGCTGGAAATGAAGCACGGCGAGCCGGTGCTGTCATCCAGCGTCATATCCGAAGAAGAAGACATCTATTACCGGGATCAGTTCCTATGTACCTTGCAAAGCCGCTGGCTGAAGGTGGATATCATGGAGGTCGGCAAAGACAGCCTGACCTTTAGCGGGAAAACGGAGTTCCATCTGTTCGGGGAGCATTACGAGATGTGCGTCCGTTCCTCGAAGGGCGGGGAGTGGCCGCTGTCGATGACGCCGTTCAAGCCGTTATATAAGACCGGTCTGGATGAAGAAGTGTTCTACCGCGGCCGGATGTTCGGCGCCACCGTTCCTTTGGAGGACGGCGTCTCGTACCGATTCTTTATGAAGCGGGACGACGGCCGGGATTTCCAGATTACGCCGCGGTTCGGCAATTTCGCGGGGCTGGTCAATCTGGCGCCGTTCTCGTACTGTGTCCGGAACGGATGGATGGTCACCTACCGAAAAGGATCCTTTGCCATTCAGCGGGCTACGGCGGGCGGACACCTGAAGAACGAACTGGCCTATCTGAAATACCTCTGCAGACAGAAACGGTATTCCATCGCGGGATACCGGCTGCTCTATCATCTAGACCGCATGTTCACGCGCAAGCCGATCTGGATCGTCGGCGACCGCCCGCACAAAGCGGGGGATAACGGGGAGCACATGTTCCGTTATCTGCAGGGAACCGAAACGGCAAAGACTCATACGATCTACTTTCTGCTCAAAAAGGACAGCGTGGATTACGAACGGATCCGCAAGATCGGGAAGGTGCTGGAATACGGCACCCTCAAACACAAACTCAAATTCCTGCAGGCGGAAACGATCCTCTGCGCCGCGGCCAACGATCTGGCTACCAACGCGTTCGGGAACACCGGAACATATTACCGGGATCTATACCAGTTCGATTTCGTCTATCTGCGGCACGGCGTTTCCCATAACGACCAGAGCTCGTGGCTCCACAAACTGAACAAGAATATCCGCGTGCTCGTCGCGACCTGCCGTCCGGAGTACGAAGGGATCCTGGAAGGGGACTACGGATATACGGAGCGGGAGTTCAAACTGACCGGCCTGCCACGGTTCGACAATCTCTACGATGAGCGGGAAAACAAGATCGCGATCCTGCCGACCTGGAGAAACAACATCGAAGGGGAGCACGAACACCAGTCGTCCCAGAGAAAATACGTCAAGAATTTCAAGGACACCGAATACTATCTGTTCTATGACCGGCTGATCCATCATGAGCGGCTTCTGGCAGCGATGGAACAGTACGGTTATACAGGGTGCTTCTATCTGCATCCTGCATTTGAAGCGCAGCTAAAAGACTTTACGTCCAGCAGCCGCATCGAAGTTGGCAGCGGCGTGGCCGATTACCAGAAGATCTTCCGCGAAAGCGCGATCATGGTCACGGATTATTCCAGTGTCGCGTTCGATTTCGCGTACTTGAAGAAACCGGTGATCTACGCGCAGTTCGATGAAGAAACCTTCTTCCGCGATCACGCCTGGGGCAAAGGCTATTTCACCTACCGGGAAGACGGATTCGGGCCGATCACGACGACGCTGGAGGAGACGGTGGACGAGCTCATCAAGTACATGGAAAACGGCGCCCGCATGAAGGAAGAATACGTGCAAAAAGTCGACCGGTTCTTCGCTTATACAGACCGGAACAACTGCCAGCGTGTATATGAAGCTGTCTTGAATGAAACGGGCATTTATGATACTATTAATTGTTAGGTTAATTGCATTTTTAGAGGAAAACAGAGAGGTAATTTTATGAGGATCGTTGTTGCGGGAGCGGGCTATGTCGGACTGTCCAACGCCGTTCTGCTCGCGCAGAATAATAAGGTCACCATCGTCGAACTGGTGCCGGAAAAAGTCGATAAGATCAACCGCGGCGTTTCGCCGATCGTTGACGCGGAGATCCAGGAATACCTGCGGGAAAAACCGCTGGATCTGACCGCGGTCGGCTCCGGGAAAGAAGCCTATAAAGAAGCCGACTATATCATCATCGCGACGCCGACCAATTACGATCCGGACCTGAACTTTTTTGATACATCTTCCGTAGAATCCGTCATCGAGGAAGTCCTGGCGGCAGGCTCGGACGCGGTCATCGTGATCAAGTCGACGGTACCGGTCGGATATACGGAAAACATGAAGAAGAAATACGGGACAGGGAATATTATTTTCTCGCCGGAATTCTTAAGAGAAGGCAAAGCGCTCTATGACTGCCTGTATCCGTCGAGGATCATCGTCGGCGAGAAGAGCGAACGGGCCAGGGCCTTTGCGGAGCTTTTGCGTGCCAGCGCATTGAAAGAGGATATCCCGGTGCTGCTCACCGGATCCACGGAAGCGGAAGCCATCAAGCTGTTTGCCAATACGTTCCTGGCGATGCGCGTGTCGTTCTTCAATGAACTGGACACCTACGCGGAAGTCCGGGGATTGGATACGAAAGAGATCATCGGTGGGATCTGCATGGATCCCCGGATCGGTGATTACTATAACAACCCATCCTTCGGCTACGGCGGATACTGCCTGCCGAAGGATACGAAACAGCTGCTCGCCAACTATGCGGATGTGCCGCAGAATATGATGAGCGCTGTTGTCGACGCCAACCGGACCAGGAAGGATCACATCGCCAACATGATCATCCAGAAGGACCCGAAGGTAGTCGGCGTATACAAACTGACGATGAAAGCGAACTCGGATAATTTCCGGCAGTCCTCGATCCAGGGCGTCATGAAGCGGATCAAGGGCAAGGGCATCCCGGTGGTCGTTTATGAACCGACGCTGGACGCGGACGAATTCTTCCGCTCCAAAGTCATCAAGGACCTGGATCAGTTCAAGGAAATGTGCGACGTGATCATCGTGAACCGGTTCGAAGACGAACTGGAAGATGTCAAAGATAAAGTTTACACACGGGATCTGTTCAGCAGAGATTAGCTACAGTAGGAGAATGGTGAACGGAAATGAATCATAACGCAGACATTACGATCGTGATCAATGCGAAAGAGACTTCTGCCATCTTTGCGGATGCGCTGAGGAAATCGGTGAAAAGCATCGTTTCCCAGGAAACGTACGATCCGGAGCGTGTTGCAATGGTGGTGACAGCGGATACGGAAACGGAACGGCTGGAAGCTCTTTGCCTGGAGGCGCTGGAACCGAAGATCAGTCCGCAGAGTTACAGAGCGCTGGGACTCGATGATCTGGAGAAGGCCAAGGAGGGCAGCCGGTATCTGCTGTTCATGGAAAACGGGGACTTCTTCGAAGAGGGGGCACTCAAAGTATTGTTGAAACACGCCCGCAAAAACAAGTACACAGCTGTTTTTGTGACGCGCCGGCAGTGGATCAAGAAGAAAAAATCGGAATTTTGCAGCTGCACTCTGGTCGAATCGGAACCGCAGATGGCGGTGCGGAATGCTTTGATCCGTACGGAGGCGGTCACTGATATCCGCGCTCTGATGAGCCGCGATGAAGACGCGGTCGTCGCCCTGAACAAGATCCTTCTTCTGGCGGGCGGATATTACATGGAATACGGTGCGATCCTGACGTATGGTCCGGAGGGAGAGCCGTTGTTCACACCGACTGCGGAAAAAATGAAGAGTCTGATGACCTTTGCCGAGGAAAACGACACCGGCGGATCGATCTATATCGAACGGTACATCCTGCAGCTTTTGTCCATCAACCTGGACCTGCGGCCGGAAATGGGGGATGTTTCCGGATCCCTGGCGCTGATCAAGGACGAAACGATTTTAACAACTACCGGATTCAACGTCCATGAGAAACTGTACCTGCTCCGTCTGAAATACGGGAAGGACATACTGGAAGACGCCGAGGTCAGGGATGACGGGACCGTCTACTGGAAGAATGAGCGTTTGTTCGCTGCCACGGCCAAGAACCGTTTCAAATTGAACATCATCGACGTGCGGGACGACATGATCTACATGTCCGGCGTGACCGATCTGAACATGCTGGGCGACAAGTACCGGTATTTCCTCTATGAGGAAAACGGCAACAAGATCCCGTTGGAGCTGCTGCCGGACCCGGTGCGGGACATCACCTGGCCGAACGGGGAAATGATCCACCGTGGGAAACAGTTCCACGTATCGATTCCGCTGCGGATCGGCGGGAATTTTGAATTTATCATGGAAGACCCGGATGAGCGGCAGATCGCGCTGAACCCGAAAATGGAGCGCTTCTCCCATCTCGCCAGCTGGGAACAGGATGCGTATTACGCCAAGGGGAAGTACCTGATCCGCCTGTTCTTCGGACGCTTTTATATTGAGAAATATACCAGATGGAAGCATCTGGTCGCGGAGATCAAGTTCGAACGGAGACTGTGGATCCTGGAAAAGCGCAAGGCGATCCTGTACCGCCTGCTCCATTACGTGACGCATCCGTTCCAGAGAAAACCGGTCTGGATCGTGGCGGACCGTCCGCATGTCGCTAACGACAACGGCGAGCACATGTTCAAATACCTGATGAAGTCGGAGGCGGCGAAGAAGCACCAGATTCTGTTCCTGCTCCGGGAGGACAGCAAGGACTATCCGCGCCTGAAGGCTATCGGACCGGTGCTGAAATACGGTACGATCTGGCACCATCTGAAGTTCATGGAGACCAAGCGGGTCATCGCCGCGGCAGCCAACGACCTGGCCACGAGCCCGTTCGGCTTGTCGCAGCCGTTCTACCGCAATCTCTGCAATTACGAGTTCGTGTATCTGCGGCACGGCGTTGCCAAGGACGACCAGAGCCGGTTCCTGAACCGGCAGCGTAAGAATATCCGGCTGCTTGTTTCGACCAGCGCGCGGGAACACGACGCGATCATCGCCGGCAAGTATGGGTATACGGAACGGGAAGTCATCCTGACCGGGCTGCCTCGGTTCGACAATCTGTACGATGAGCGGAAAGGCAAGATCACGATCCTTCCGACCTGGCGGAAGAACCTGGAGGGAGGCAGGATCGGAGGATCCGCACAGAGAGAATACATCTTTGATTTTAAGGATACCGACTACTTTAAGTTCTATAATTCGCTGATCAATGATCCGCGGCTTTTGGATGCGATGCGGAAGCACGGTTTCACCGGGACATTCTATCTGCATCCGGTCTTCGAAGGACAGTTCAACGACTTCAAGAGCAATGAACTGATCGAAGTGGGGACGACCGTCGCGGATTACCAGACCCTGTTCCGGGAAAGCGATATCATGGTCACCGACTTTTCCAGCGTGGCCTTTGACTTCGCGTACCTGAAGAAGCCTTTGATTTATTCACAGTTCGACGAGGCGACCTTCTACCGGGATCATTCCTGGGATAGAGGGTATTTCACGTATCGTGAGGACGGATTCGGGCCGATCACGAACACCGTTGATGAAACCGTCGACGCGCTGATCCACTACATCGAAACGGGATGTCAGATGGAAGATATTTATCTGAAGCGGGTCGAAGCTTTCTTCCCATACACCGATCGAAACAACTGTGAGCGCGTGTATAACGAGATCATGAAAATCGAAAACGAACAATAAAAACGCAAAATGGAGATCGCAGCATGGAATACAAAATGGTAAATGACCAATACAAAAAAGGCCCGATTTTCGGAACGCTGATCGAATCCGAAATCAAAGGGGACTTCCTGACGGCCCGCGTCGCCTGTCCGGTGACGAGCGCCGTATGGAAGGGTTTTTTGCTGACCTACAATTACCGGATCGAACACGAACGCGAAGAATACTACGTTGAGGCGGACAGCATCGTTCTCGCGGGCAGGAGCTACGAGATGACGCTGAAGCTGGATCTTGCAAAATTCCCATTCAAGATGACGCACTGGGCAATCAATGTGGTCTACGAAAAGGACGGCGAATCCTATTACGCAGGGATCCAGAAACCGCGGTCCATGCAGCCGGTGTATCTGAAACATTTCCTATTCCATAAGAACTTCTGCCTTCTGGACAACAACATGATCGTGTTCCAATACCGTTCCAGAGGAGGATACTGGGGATTGCGGTACCGGATCCGGAACCCGTACGACGGCATGGGAACCCGCTGGAAGGAATGGATCGCCACGGTCGTCTTCCGACTCAATGAGAAACGGTACGAGAAGAAACCGGGCGTGTACCTGATTTACGAAAAGCGCTGCGAAAAAGCGCAGGACAACGGGTATCACTTCTTCCGCTTCTGCATGGAAAACAACATGGAGAAGTACCTGAACCGGCAGATCTTTTACGTGATCTCCAAAAAATCCGTCGACTGGAAAAAGGTCTCCAAATACAAGGACCATGTGCTGGATTTCATGAGTTTGAAATACATGATTTACATGCTGCGCTGCCAGCTGCTGATCAGTTCCGACGCCCGGAACCACTCCTACATCTGGCAGAACCAGGACAGCCTTCTGGTAGAGGACATCCGGCAGAAGCGGCACGTATTTTTGGGACACGGCGTGCTGGCTCTGAAGAAACTGAACGAGAACTTCACCGCCCGCAACATGCGCTCGGTCCTTTGCACCGTAACCTCGGAAGCGGAGGGACGGATCTTCAAGGAAGAACTGGGATTCGGACCGCATCAGGTGGCTGTCACAGGGTATCCGCGTTTCGACGCGCTGCAGGATATGTCGGACGGTTTCCGGGAGATCCTGGTCATGCCGACACACCGCCGGTGGGTCTTCGGCATCGAACGGGAGATCTTCGTGCAGAGCGAATACTACCGGCGCTATATGGAGCTGATCAACTCGCCGCATCTGATGGAACAGCTGGAGAAATACGACCTGACGCTGAACTTCTACCTCCATCCGTCCATCGGCGAGCACATCGACGCCTTCAGCGGCGGCAGCGACCGGGTCAAGATCATTCCATATGGGCAGTACGCGCTGGATGATCTGATGATGCGGTGCAAACTGCTCATTACGGACTATTCCAGCATTTCCTGGGATCTCTATTTCATGGGAAAACCGATCATTCTGTATCAATTCGATATGGAAGATTATCAGAATACATGGGGAAGCTACATCGATCTTAAGAAAGACAGCCCGGGCGAACGGGTCGAGGAGATCGATCAGCTTCTGCAGGCCATCGATGAATACATCGAGAACGGCTTCGCGATGAAAGAAGAAGTACTGGCGAAGCGGGAAGAACAGTTTGCCTTCTTAGATAGGAACAATTCCAAGAGGGTATGTGATGTTTTGAAGGAAAGGAATCTTTAATGGCATCGTTTGAAAAAATCAAGAACGGCGAAGAACGGTTATCCGTGGTCGGCCTGGGATATGTCGGCATGCCGATCGCTGTAGCCTTTGCAAAAAAAGGCGTCAACGTGATCGGGTTCGATCTGAATGAACAGAAGATCGACTTGTATAAGGCGGGGATCGACCCGACCAACGAAGTGGGAAACGCGGCGATCGCGGAAACGACCGTGGAATTCACCGCGGATGAGACAAAGCTGCGCGAGGCGAGCTTCCACATCGTTGCGGTGCCGACGCCGGTCAACACCGACCACACGCCGGATCTGACGCCGGTCGTCGGTGCGTCGGAGATCGTCGGGCGCAATCTTGCAAAAGGCTCTGTGGTCGTGTACGAATCCACCGTATATCCGGGCTGCACGGAAGACGTCTGTATCCCGATCCTGGAGAAGGAATCCGGGCTGAAGTGCGGCGTGGATTTCAAGGTCGGATACAGCCCGGAGCGGATCAATCCGGGGGATCAGGTGCACCGCCTCGAGAACATCCACAAGATCGTTTCCGGCATCGACGAGGAGAGCTTGGAACTGATCGGGAACGTCTACGATCTCGTCGTCGAGGTCGGTACGTATCCCGTTTCCAATCTGCGGACAGCGGAAGCAGTCAAGGTCGTCGAGAACAGCCAGCGGGACGTGAACATCGCGTTCATGAACGAACTGGCGATGGTCTTTGACCGGATGGATATCGACACGAATGAAGTCGTCGACGGCATGAATACCAAGTGGAACGCGCTGGGATTCCGCCCCGGCCTTGTGGGCGGACACTGCATCGGAGTGGACCCGTATTATTTTACCCATCAGGCGGAGAAACTCGGCTATCACAGCCAGATCATCCTGAACGGAAGGATCGTCAACGATTCCATGGGCGACTATGTGGCGGACATGGCGATCAAAAAGATGATCGAAGCGGGACAGGCGCCGAAGAAGAGCAAAGTTGCTATTTTCGGACTGACCTTCAAGGAAGACTGTCCGGATACGCGCAACAGCAAGGTAGAAGACATCATCAAGCGTCTGGGTTCCTATGGCATCGATCCGATCATCGTGGATCCATGGGCGGATGAAGCGGAAGCCAAGAAGGAATACGGCGTCACACTGACGAAGCAGGAAGAACTGCCTGCACTGGACTGCATCTTCGTTGCCGTAGCTCACAAACAGTTCTAGGAGATGGGGCTGGCACAAATCAAAGCGTGCTTCAGCGATATAGAGGATAAAGAAAAAGTCCTGATCGATGTCAAGGGTCTGTTCCCGGTGGAGGAACTGGAACAGTCCGGCCTGACATGGTGGAGGTTATAATGAGCAGCGTGATAAGGCAATGGGCCGGAGAAAAGAAGCGACGGTCACAAACGATAACAAAACTTGCGGAAAAAGCGGGGTGGAGCCGCCGGCAGGCCGCGCAGGAATTGAAATACGCGGAAGAGAACGGCATCCCGGTCAAGACCTATATGCAGCTTGGCTACTGGAACATCCCGCACGATCAGCTTCTTGAAGCGCACACCAACGATGCGCACCGGAAGGATATCGCCCAGAAGCTCGTGGAGAGACGTTCGGGCAATAAAACGGTCGAAGCCGTTGAACGGGATATGATCGAAGCCAAATACAAGTACGGGCTGCGTTACGGATACTTCAAGAACTACGGGTGGGACCGTCTGACGGACGAGCAGAAGGAACAGATGCTTCTGCGCCCGCATTCCGAACAGATGAGCATGAAGTACCGGCTTCCGGATGCGAATTCGGATTTTCTGGATGATAAGCAGCAGTTATATACCGCGTTCCCTGATCTGATCAAGCGGAAGTGGATGCATTACGAGCCATCGATGACCTTGGAGGAATTCCAGGAGAAGACCGCGTCGTTCACCTCGAAAGAGGTGATCTATAAACCGGACATCTCTAGCGGCGGACATGGAATCGAGAAGTTTTCACTGGAAGGCGGGACAGAAGCCCTGTATAAACAATTGCAGGAAGAAGTCAACGAACCGGCGCTGATCGAGGAATGCCTCCTCCAGCATCCGGAGATGGCGAGGCTTTGCAGCGATTCGATCAATACGGTGCGTGTTGTGGTCCTGTATTGGGAAGGAGAGTACCATCTGCTCTATACCGTATGCCGCATGGGCGCCGGAAACGGCAAGCCGGTGGATAACGTCAGCCGGGGCGGATGGGGCGTCGCAGTCGATCCGGAAACGGGACAGTTCAATACGGTCGCGGCCAACCACAGAGGACGGTCGATCCGGGAACATCCTGTCAGCGGTGTGGAGCTTAAGGGATTCCAGATCCCTTACTGGACGGAAGTGCTGGAACTGGTCAAAAAGGCGGCGATCCGCACCTACGAACTGGCCGGACTCGGTTATACCGGCTGGGATATAGCGATTACGCCGGATGGACCAGCCATTATCGAAGGCAACAACTGGCCTAGCCCTAGCCTGGTTCAGCTGGCTTATTGGAAAGAACAGAAAAAGGGCATGAAGTATTTGTTTGAACCGTATCTGTAAGCGATAATTGATAACTTGATGGAGAATAATTTGGACGATTCAAAATTTTTTACAGTTGAAAAAGTACCGCCGATGTTCGCAGGCGGCGGCAGAGACTGGTCCGTCGATTTGCTGCGGTGCGTATCCTGTTTCATGGTATGCGCTCTGCACTCGTCCTGGCAGACGATGCCGTATATGCGCGGCCTGGTGGAGCCTGGGACGATCGAATGGGTCAGCGGCGCGGCGTACCGGATCATGTTCGGTTCACCGACCGTTCTGTTCGTCATGGTCAGCGGCATCTTCTTTTTGTCGCCGGAACGACACGTCACGGCGAAAAAAATCTGGAAGAAGAACGTCTTAAAGATGACGTGCGCCTATATTTTTTGGTGCCTGGTCTACGCGATCTACCGGATCCACGTGATGGATCCGCAGCCGGAAATCACGGCGTCATTCTTTATCCGCGAATGGCTGCATCAGGAATACCATCTGTGGTACATCCCGATGATCGTCGGACTGTATATCCTCGTACCGATATTGCGGCCGATAACAGCATCCGGCGATACGAAGATATTCCGGTATCTGATAGGCATTTTCATAGGCGCGCTGATTCTGAACACGATCTATACGTGGCCGGAGTTCCCATATGGGGAATTCTATATCTTCCCGGCACTGGAAAAGACCCCGATGGATCTGATCTGCCAGTACACCTTCTGGATGCTGTTCGGATGGATCGCGTACACCTACCGGCCGGGCAAAAAGTTCCGATATTTTATCTATGCCGTGGGCATCGCCATGGCGATCATCGGATTCATCATCAGCCTGTTCAATTTTTACTATGCAGGGGATACCGGGGCCACGGCGGTCACGCGGAAGTTCACCATCGTGACGTTCTGCAAGAACACCGCGATATTCTACTTCATCGTGACGCACTTCCGGGATCATGAATTCTCGGAACTGGGCAAAAAGATCCTGGGGAAACTGTCCAGCTGCACGCTGATGATATATCTCATCCACTGGCTCTTCCTGGATCTGATGTTCGATCACGGATTTCTGTACGACAATGGCGTGTCGCCATGGATCGGCGTCTGGATCTATGCGATCATTGCCTACATTGCCGGAGGGATCTCCGGAGTCATCGTGCAGGCGGCCTGGAAATGGATCAAAAAAATATGGAAAACAAGCACCTCTCATAACACCACATGTTGAGGTGTTTTACTTGTTTAAGGGTGCAAAATGTACTATAATATAATAGATATAGTGTTTTTTGGGAAAGGAGTTTTTTCGGCGGCTAATGACGTTAAAAAAAGCAGTCATTACAGCTATGATCGCATGTGTTGCAGCCATAGCGCTCTATTGCGTTTTTGAGGTCTCCGGACTGACATTCCGGGTCACCGGATTGGAACTGACGCAGATGAATATGGATGTTACTGCCAAATGGGACGCGATGGATTCGGAAGGGTACGTGGTGTCGGTTTTTGATGGGGAAAAGGAAGTCGCCAGAAAGAAGGCCAAAAATGAGAAATGCACCATCCGGGACCTGGAACCGAAGAAGACCTACACCTTCGAAGTGTACGCCAAAGATGAAGACGGTGATGAGTCCCTGAAAGATTCTCTTGAGTACAAGATGAAGGATATGCAGAACATCGATATCTCAAGCAGCGAAGACGCAACGTTCACCGCCAAGGAATTCAATCTCAGCGCGCTGGCGAACGGAAAGGTGACCTTCCGCTCCCTGAATCCGGAGATCGCCACCGTCAGCAAGCACGGACATGTCGAGATCAAGAAAGCCGGAACGGCGCGGATCACCGTTACGGCGACAGCGACAAAAAAAGAATGCAAAACACAGGCCGTCCTGACCATGACGACCGGTAATAAATATAAGGGGGACATGCCAGAACTGACCAACGCCATTGCCAACGAGGCGTGGAAGTGCGCATGGCCGTACGGCACGGCGAAATCCACATACCGCTATGGCGGCGGAGCGCCGAACAATTATTTCAAGGAGACCATCGTGCGCGTCTATCCGGACCACAATCACTGGAAGATCAAGCAGACACGGTGGGGTGCCTCGTGCGACGTCTTCGTGGGAACCGTCGTGAGAGGCTCCGGCTATGACATGAACTTCCCGAAGGGATTGAACCAGGACTATTCGTACCTGCCGAAATCCAGCAAGTTCAAGAAAGTCAGCCTGTCGGAGATCCAGCCGGGAGACATCGTCATGTATTCCTTCAAGGGCGGCGGTGGCCACATCTGCGTCTACGTCGAGGATGAGAACGGCGTCGGCTACATCGCCAACGCGCACTACAAACTCAAGACATACGGGATCATCGAACGGAAACACGTGACGTTCAACCCGGGGAAATATAAGACCTTCGGCGTTTACCGGGCCACCGGCGACTGCACGACCGGCATTTCCGAAGGCGAAAAGGGCGAGTCCGCGGAAGCGGTCCAGAAGTTTCTGAAGTGGGCCGGCTTCTTCCAGGGCAAGGTCGACGGGGAATTCGGTGAAAAGACCACAGAGGCGCTGCTCGCGTTCCAGAAGGCGACCGGCCTAGAAGAGAGCGGCGTATTCGACAAAGCGACGATAGAAAAGGCAAAAAAATATAAATACAACACCATCGCAATCGAAGGAGAAGAATGATATGAAAGGTATCGTACTTGCAGGAGGCAAAGGCACCAGACTGTATCCGATGACAAAAGCAATATCCAAACAGCTGCTGCCGATCTATGACAAACCGCTGGTCTACTATCCGATCTCGGTCCTGCTCCTGGCAGGCATCCGGGAGATCCTGATCATTTCGACACCGGAGGACATCAACGATTACAAACTGCTGCTCGGGGATGGTCATAAGATGGGCGTTTCCTTCAGCTACAAGATCCAGGACAAGCCGCGGGGCCTGGCCGACGCTTTCATCCAGGGCGAGGAATTCATCGGTGACGACAGTGTCTGTCTGGTCCTGGGCGACAACGTGTTCTATGGACAGGACCTGACCAAGATCCTCAACGAAGCGAAAAACCGCGAAAAAGGGGCGACCGTATTCGGCTATCCAGTCAAGGATGCCAGAGAATTCGGCGTCGTGGAATTCGATCAAGATAAAAACGTTATTTCCATCGAAGAGAAGCCGGAGCATCCGAAGTCGAACTTCGCGATCCCGGGACTGTACTTTTACGACAACGACGTGATCAGGATCGCCAAGACCATCAAGCCGTCGGCGAGAGGGGAACTGGAGATCACATCGGTCAACAACGCCTATCTGGAGAAGGGGCTTTTGAAAGTCACTCTGATGGGCCGTGGAATGGCATGGCTGGATACGGGAAATCCGGACGGCATGCTGAAGGCTGCGGAATTCGTCGAGACGGTTCAGTCCAGACAGGGCTTTTACATCGCCTGCCTGGAAGAGATCGCGTGGCGCAGGGGCTTCATCGATGACGCGCAACTGGTCGCATTGGGAGAAGAGTTGAAGATGACAGCGTACGGACAGTACTTGCTGTCGCTGGTAAAGTAGAGAACAGACAATGACAGGGAAAAAGGTGAAAAAGGTAAAAAAGTTAATCACAGGTAACACGATCCGGCTGGTCATCTTCGTGCTGGTCATCGGCGTCGCCGTCGGAGTCTGCGCGAAGATGTTCACGTTCACGGATGCGGAGCATTCGAACAAAATCTTTGAGCAGTTCTACGCGCAGGATACGAACACGGTCGACTGCGTCTATTTCGGATCCAGCGCGACCCAGAGAGGATGGGTCGTTCCGGTCGCATTCCACGACGAAGGAGTGGCGTCCTATTCGCTTTCCTGCGGAACGCAGCCGTTCGTATTGACACGGTATCTGATGGCAGAGGTCCAGAAGACGCAGGATCCGAGGCTGTTCATCGTGGAACTGAGGGGCGTCTGCAAAGGGCCGGATGATCTATGGGACGTGGCGGTCCGGCGGATGCTCGACAACATGAAGCCATCCAAGAACAAGTACGACGCGATCCAGGCGGTCCTCAATTACGCATCCCAAGGCAAGAACGGGATCGACGAGAGCGGTTTGTCCTATTACTTCCCGCTGCTCAAATACCACAGTCTCTGGAATCCGAGCAAGAAACCGCATTACGGCGGCGTGGATTATTACAAAGGCTATGCCCTTGAACCGAAAGCTGTTTTCCGCGTAACGGACATCCATCCGTTCAAATACAATGATGATACGATCCCGCTGGCGCCGGCGAGCGAGGCCGCGCTGAAGGATCTGCTGGACTACTGCGATTCGATCAAGGCGAAAGTCCTGTTCGTGATCTCGCCGTATGAAGCCAGCGAAGGCGGCATGGGGAAACTGAACACCGCGAAGAACATCGTCGAGGAACGCGGCTACGAATGCCTGAACTTCCTGCCGGCGAAAAAGCGGGAAGCGATCGGTTTATCGGACGACACCTGTTACTATAACCGGGAACATTTGAATATGTACGGTTCGATCAAATACACCGACTACCTGTCCAAGTACATCAAGAAGCACTACAATATTCCGGACCGGCGCAACGACAGCCGGTACGACAGCTGGAACGAAGAATACGAACGGCTGACAGCGAACTTGGACGGAAAGTATGCCGACCTGAACAAAGAAATGAAAGAAAAGATCAAGAAAATCAACAAGAAGAATAAGAAGAATAAGAAAAAATAATCCGGAGTTAAATAATGTCATTCACATCCTTTGCATTTTTAATATTTGTCGCGGCAGTCGTGATCGTGTACTACGTGGTGCCGAAGAATTACCGCTGGATCGTGCTTCTGGTAGCGAGTTACACCTACTATCTGGAAGCAAGCGCGAAATCCTTCGTGTTCATCCTGTTCACGACCATCGTCACGTACTACGGCGCGCGTTACATCGAAGACGCGGAGAACAAGCATAAGCAGTATCTGGCGGACAACAAGGGCGAAATCACCAAGGAAGAAAAGAAGGCTTCCAAAGAAGCCGCTGCCAAGCGCAAAAAGCGCATGCTGACGCTGATCCTTATCCTGGACTTCGGCATCCTCGTATGTCTCAAGTACTTCCGTTACTACATCGACGCGCTGGGGATCGAAGCGTTCAGTGCCATCACCGGCACCGTCCTGATCCCGTTGGGGATCTCGTTCTACACGTTCCAGTCAGCAGGCTATCTGTTCGACGTGTACCGCGGCAAAGTGGGGGCTGACCGCAGCCTGCCGAAATTCGCATTGTTCACATCCTTCTTCCCGCAGATCGTACAGGGACCGATCCTGCGTTACGACCAGCTGGCAGGGCAGTTGTATGAAGGGCACGATTTCCGATACAAGAATCTGGCCCACGGCGCGCAGCTCATGCTGTGGGGCTTCTTTAAGAAACTCGTTATCGCGGACCGCATCGGCACGCTGGTCGGCGAGGTCTACATCAACTACGACCAGTACTCCGGCTGGCCGGTGATTCTCGCGATGTTCGGCTACGCGATCCAACTGTATATGGACTTCAGCGGTGGCGTTGACATCGCCAGAGGCGTGGCCCGGTGTATGGGCATCGATATGGCCAGGAACTTCCGTCGGCCGTACTTCGCCATCGACCTGACCGATTTCTGGCGGCGGTGGCACATCTCGCTCAGTTTCTGGACGCGAGACTACATCTTCTTCGCGGTGGCCATGTCCAGACCGATCGGCCGCTTCGGCAAGAAGTGCCGCAAAGTTCTGGGTGACCGTGTCGGCAAGCTGATCCCGGTCTTCATCGGACAGATCCTGGTATTCCTGACCATCGGTATGTGGCACGGCGCGGAACTGAAATACATCGCGTACGGCCTCTACAACGCGGCGATCATCATCACCGGAATGCTGCTGGAACCGTATTTCGTGAAGTGGCTGGAGAAACTGCACATCAACCGCGAAGGAAAGGGCTGGACGGTCTTCCGGATGGTGCGGACGTTCTGCATCGTATCGTTCGGCCGGATCTTCTCCAACGGACAGTCCTTCAAAGCGAGCATCCACATGATGCGATCGATCTTCCGTCCGTATCAGGGCAAGTTCATCACGGCGTTCACGGCCTTCGCGCTGACGAAATGGGATTACGTCGTACTGTTCTTCGCGATCCTGATCGTGTTCTTTGTGAGCGTGATCCAGGAACGGCGCTACAACTACAAGAAAGCGCACGAAGGCGGCGGCGCGCAGATCATCGCCATGGTCGGGCAGGGCGCCGGCAAGGAGACCGACGCAGAGATGCGCGAATTCATCGACGAAAAGGCTACCATCATCCGGTGGATCTTATACATCGCTCTGTTCCTGATCGTCCTGCTGTTTGGCGTTTATGGACCGAGCTACGACCCGACCGTATTCATTTACAGAGAGTTTTAGGAGACGAAAATGGTTAGAAATGTACTGCAGTATCTGGAAGCGAGTGCCGCCAGATTCCCTGAAAAGACCGCACTCAAGGACGAACATGAACAGCTGACCTACAGCGAATATGTGACGCAGGCAAAAGCACTGGCCACGTTCCTCGCGGGGAGCGAGATCAAAGGGCAGCGCAACAAGCCGGTAGCGGTCATCATCGACCGGAACATCAAATCCATCGTGGCGTTCATCGGAATCGTCTACAGCGGCAACTTCTACGTACCGATCGACAACACCATGCCGGCAGAGCGGGTGGAACTGATCTACGACACGCTGAAACCGATCGCGGTCATCGACGCCAGAACGAACCGTTCGAAACCGATCGAAGGCGCGTTCGTGCTGGACGAGATCGTGCAAAATACTGCGCCGGACGAAGCGCTGATCGAAGCGATCCGCAAGGACACGATCGACACGGATCCGTTGTACGGGATCTTCACATCCGGATCCACCGGCGTTCCGAAGGGCGTCGTCGTCTGCCACCGTTCCGTCATCGATCTGGTGGAGGCCTTTGCGGATGCTTTCGGATTCGACGAAACGATGATCCACGGCAACCAGGCGCCATTCGACTTCGACGTCTCCGTCAAGGACATCTACAACGCCATGCGCAACGGCGCGACCGTCGTGGTCGTTCCGAAGAAACTGTTCATGCTGCCGAAACTGCTGCTCGACTTCTTGAACGAGCATCAGATCAACACGATGATCTGGGCGGTATCCGCTCTCCGGATCGTTTCCGATTTCAAAGCGCTCGACGCCATCGAAACGAAACCGCAGATCAAGTACATCATGTTCTCCGGCGAAGTCATGCCGGTCAAGGCGCTGAACTACTGGATCGAACACATTCCGGAACCTTTGTACGTCAACCTGTACGGGCCGACGGAGATCACCTGCAACTGCACGTATTTCGTCGTGGACGGCAAACAGGATGAGTGGAAGGCGTTGCCGATCGGCAAACCGTTCGCCAACACCCGGATCCTGCTGTTGGATGAAAAGCGGGAAAAGCTGGTGACGAAGCCTGGCGAAACGGGCGAACTGTGCGTCGCCGGAACGAGCCTGGCGCTGGGATACTGGAACAACAAGGAGAAGACCGACGATGCCTTCTTCCAGGATCCGTCGATCACCGAGTACCAGAGCCTGATCTACGGGACAGGCGACATGGCTTACTACAATGAGAACGGCGATCTGGTCTTCGCCTCCAGAAGGGATTTCCAGATCAAGCATATGGGGCACCGGATCGAACTGGGCGAGATCGAAGTCGCCCTGAACGCGATCCCGTTCATTGAAACGTCCTGCTGCCTCTACGATGAGGCCAGAGGAAAGATCGTCTGCTTCTACCAGTCGCAGAGCGATGACACCAGAGCCATCGTCAAGCTGCTGGGAACGAAGCTTCCGAAATACATGTGGCCGAATATCTTCAAGAGATATGACAAGCTGCCAATGAATAAAAACAGCAAGATAGACAGAGTCAAACTTAAGGGAGAAATGTAAGCGAAAGGAGACCCAAAATGGAAGAACTGCTTAGGATCATGAGTGAAGTAAGACCGGATATCGATTTCGAAAACGAAAAGCATCTGATCGATAATGAAATGCTCGACTCGCTGGATATCGTCGCCATCGTAACCGATGTCAACGACGAATTCGACGTCGAGATCAACGTAAACGATCTGCTTCCTGAGAATTTCAACTCTGCAGAGGCTCTTTTTGAACTGATCACAAAACTTCAGTATGAATAATCTGTTCCGAATCGCTGTGGGGATCATGCGGGGCGTGTACGCTCTGATCAAGTGTTTCCCGCAGAAAGATCGTGTCGCGATTCTGTCGAGGCAGAACCGGACGCCGTCCATCGACATCCGCCGGCTGACCGAATGCATGCGGCAGCGGTATCCCCGGACCGAATGCGTCGTTCTCGTACGGATGATCGACAGCTGGACCTATGTGTTCCATATGGTCCGGCAGATGTACTATATCGCTACATCCAGAGTCGTTGTGCTGGATGGGTTTTGCATTGCGGCGAGCGTCCTGAAACACAAGAAGGGAACGACCATCATCCAGATGTGGCATTCCTCCGCCGCGATCAAACAGTTCGGCTATCAGACCATCGGCAAGCCGGCCGGTCACAGCAAAGAGATGGCCGAGATCATGTCGATGCACCGGAACTACGACTACGTCCTGTGTCCGAGCTGGGCGACCGGCGAGCTGTTCTGCAAAGGCTTCGATATCTCGCCTGTCAAACTGAAATACTATGGACTGCCGCGGCTAACAGAGATCCAGAAAGATGACACCGACTGGCAGCAGGAAGCGAGAAAGCGCATCATGGGCGACGACGGGAGAGAACTCGTTCTGTACGCGCCGACCTTCCGCAAAGGCAAAGAAGTCGATGCCAAGGGACTGATCCAGGCTCTGGATCAGGAACGGTTCCGCCTGGTGATCAAGCCACATCCGCTGGACAAGCTGGACGCGGGCGAAGAATATGTTTGCCAGGAATACAGCTCCCAGCAGCTGCTGCGCGTCTGCGACCGTATCATTACGGATTATTCGGCGCTGGGCGTGGAAGCATCCATCCTCGGCAAACCGATCTACTATTACGTCTATGACATCGACGAATACATCGAGGAGACCGGATTGAACGTCGATCCTCTCAAGGAGATGCCGGGATGTTCGTCGAGAGACGGGGCGGAACTGGCCGATATGATGAAACAACCGTATGATTACGAACAGCTGCAGCGGTTCCGGGACAAGTACATCGAAGTCCCGACGGATCACTGCGCGGAACGCATCGCCGACTTTATCGAGGAGTGCCTGCATGGAAACGATTAAAAAGCATTTGCGAAACTTCCTGAAAAAGCACGCCCACCTGCGGCTGTTCGTCCGCAAGGTCAAATGGCGTGTGGAGGAACAGGAATATAACAAGACGGCGAAGGGGACCGAGATCGATGAGAAACTGGTCCTGTTCGAGACGTTCATGGGGCGGCAATACGGATGCAACCCGAAAGCCATCTATGAATACATGATCTCCGATCCGGCCTTTGACGACTACCGGCTCGTCTGGTCGTTCTTCGATCCGCAAGCAAAGAAAGCGCAGTTCTCTGCGCTGCAGCGGGCGGAGGTCGTGGAGGTCAAGACCAGAGCATACTACGAGATCTGCGCACGGGCCAAATACATCGTGACGAATTCCGCGCTGAACTACCGGATCCAGAAGCGGCCGGGACAGGTCTTTTTGCAGACATGGCACGGGACGCCGCTGAAGCGTCTGCGCTGCGACATCGAAGCGGAAAAGGGCAACGTCAACAACACCTTAAATGAAATAAAGATCAAAAATGACATGGACGTCGTGCGGTACGACCTGTTCTTATCGCCGTCGCCATTTGCTACGGATAAATTCATCAGCTCCTTCAACATGAAGGAGCTTGGGATCGAGAACATCGTCCGCGAAACGGGATATCCGCGGAACGATCTGTTGTTCCATTTCACGGAGGAAGACGTGGAAGAGCAGAGACGCCAGCTGAACATCCCGGCGGGCAAGAAAGTGATCCTGTACGCGCCGACGTTCCGGGATAACGAACACGACGGCGCGGGCTACACCTACGATGTGCATTTGGATTTCGACCGGCTGCAAAGGGAACTGGGAGACGAATATGTGATCCTGTTCCGGGCCCACTATTTCGTGGCCAACCGGTTCGACTTCGGGAAGTATCCGGGTTTCGTCATCGACGCGTCGAAACTGGACGACATCACGCCGCTGTACATCATTTCGGATGTGCTGGTCACGGACTACTCCAGTGTATTCTTTGACTATGCCAACCTGAAGCGTCCGATGCTGTTCTACATGTACGACCTCGACGATTACGCAGAAGGGATCCGGGGATTCTACTTCAGCATCGATGAAATACCGGGGCCGAAGATCCGAACCGAGGACGAATTGATCCGGTGGATCAAAGACCTGGAAGGGGAGCCGTACGGAAAACAGTATTTTGACAAATACGGAGATACATTTGAGCGTTTTGCAGAGAAATTCGCACCGCTGGAAGACGGACGGGCTTCCGAACGGGCGGCGAGCGAGCTCATACGAGCAGGACGGGAGGAAACACAGAAATGAAATATTTAGTGACAGGCGGAGCCGGGTTCATCGGCGCGAATTTCGTCTTTTACATGCTGCAGGAGCATCCGGATGATGAAATCGTATGCTACGACGCGCTGACTTACGCCGGCAATCTGGAAACACTGGAATCCGTCATGGATCATCCGAAGTTCCGGTTCGTCAAGGGAGATGTGGCGGACCGCGAAGCGGTGTTCCGGCTTTTTGCAGAAGAAGGATTCGATGTGGTCGTCAACTTCGCGGCGGAGTCCCACGTGGACCGTTCCATTGAAGATCCGGGCGTTTTTCTGAAGACGAACATTCTGGGAACGCAGGTGCTCATGGACGCAAGCAGAGAGTACGGCGTTGCGCGGTTCCATCAGGTCGGGACCGATGAAGTCTACGGCGATCTGCCGCTGGACCGGCCGGATCTGTTCTTCACGGAGGATATGCCGGTCACGGCGTCCAGCCCGTATTCCGCGTCCAAAGCATCGGCGGATCTGCTGGCAATGGCTTACCACAGGACCTACGGACTGCCGGTCACCATCAGCCGCTGCTCGAACAATTACGGACCGTACCAGTTCCCGGAAAAGCTGATTCCGCTGATGATCGCCAACGCGTTGGCGGACAAGGATCTTCCGGTGTACGGCACCGGCGAGAACGTGCGGGACTGGCTGTATGTGGAAGACCACTGCCGCGCCATTGACGGAATCCTGCAGAACGGCCGCGTCGGCGAGATCTACAACATCGGCGGACACAATGAGAAATCGAATCTCGAAGTGGTCAAGATCATCCTGCAGCAGCTGGGCAAACCGGAGAGCCTGATCACCTTTGTGGGCGACCGCAAAGGTCACGATCTCCGCTACGCCATCGATCCCGCGAAGATTCACGGGGAGATCGGATGGCTGCCGGAGACCAAGTTTGAAAACGGCATCAAAGCGACGATCCAGTGGTATCTCGACCATGAAGATTGGTGGAAGAACATCATCAGCGGCGAGTACCAGCAGTATTACGAAAAAATGTACGGAAACAGATAAGCATGAGAACACTGATCCAACTCATAAAAGAGAATATCATCCACCGCGAACAGATGTGGAACTTGGCGAAAGCGTTCCAGAAAAAGAGGTACAAGGGATCCGATTTCGGAGCGATGTGGGCATTCGTCAAGCCGACGATGTATATCGTCGTCTTTTACGTTGCCATTTCCATCGGGTTCAAGAGCTCCAAGAATATCCCGGGGCTGATCTGCCCGTATTTCGTCTGGCTGGCCATCGGGATGATTGCGTTCTTTTATATGCGTGACATGATCCTGAACGGGGCGTCCTGCTTCCGCCGGTATCCGGCTCTGGTCTCCAAGGCCAAGTACCCGGTCAGCACGCTGCCGACTACGGTCTGCACGTCCTACATGCTGGTGCATTTCGGCATGCTCGCCATCGGGTTCGCCGTCAGCATTATTTTCGGATGCTTCCCGAGCGTCTACTGGCTCCAGATTCCATTTTACATGCTGCTGATGTACATCATGTCATTCTTCTGGAGCATCTGCACGGGGTTGATCTCCGTCGTATTCCGGGATTTTTATAATTTCCTGCAGGTCGTGAACCAGGCCGTATTCTGGCTGTCCGGGATCCTGTTCGACATCAACCGGCTGGACCCGTCGATGCAGAAGGTCTTTCTGTTCAATCCGATCTCCTATATCGTAGAGGGATACCGGAACGCGGTCTGCCGCCACATCTGGTTCTGGGAAGAACCGGAAAAGCTGGGATACTTCATGCTGGTGCTTTTGTTCATGGCGGTGCTGGCGCTGATAATGTATAAGAAACTGATGAAGAGAATTCCGGATGTGATTTAATATGGGAAATAAAGTTATCCAAGTAAATAACGTTACAAAAAAATTTAATCTGTATAAGAAAGACCTGCAAAAGATCTTCTGCGTGCTGTTCGGCAAAAAACCGCCGGAAGTCCTGGTCGCGCTGGAAGATGTGTCGTTCGAGATCGCGAAGGGCGAACGCGTCGCGCTGCTTGGCCTGATGGGATCCGGACGTTCGACGCTGATCAGCATCTCGGCAGGGATCATGTATCCATCCAAGGGAACCGTCAAGGTCCACGGCAGGACCAACGCCATGATCAGCGTAAAGGCGGGGCTGGAGAAGGATTTTTCCTGTCGCGAGAACGTCTACCTCAAAGGAAATGTGGTGGGGCTTCCGAAGGAAGTGATCGATGAGCACATTGATGAGATCCTGGAGTTCGCGGAACTGGAAGACTATGCGGACCTGCCGCTGAAGCGGGCGCCGAAAAGCGCCTCGTCCATGATTTCCATTGCGGTCCACGTGCTGATGGATTGCGACCTTCTGATCATCGACAATGCCATCAAGGGAGGCGGAAAGTATTCCAAGGAAAAGTGCGAGGAGAAGCTGAAGAAATACATCGAAGACCATCCGGACATGGCGGTGTTCGTTGTAGCGACACAAGGAAAATTCGTGCGGGAGATCTGTTCCAGGGGAATCGTTCTGGAACAGGGCAAGGTCACCTTTGACGGGCCTTTCACAGACGCCGTCAAACTGCACAGAGAATTGTTGAATAAAATCGATAAGGGGCAAACCGAAACAGACAAGGAAGATTAAAGGGTTATGGATTATATCAAAGCGATTGCGGATGTCCACAGCATTTCTGTGGCCGCGGAAAATTTAGGGATATCACAGCCCGCGCTCAGCGCCCACCTGAAGAAAAAGGAACAGGAGCTGAACGCGATGATTTTTGACCGGAGCAAACAGCCTTTGCAGTTGACCGAGGCAGGGAAGGCCTATCTGGAATACATCGACCAGTCCGCCGCGTTGGAGAGAAAACTGCACCAGAGGCTGAATGACATAGAAGGGCTGAAGACCGGGAAGCTGACCGTTGGAGGAGCCAGTTTTATTAACGTATCCTATCTTCCAAAGGCGGTAAAGGTGTTCAGTGAACATTATCCGGACGTTGAGATCGAAGTCATGGACGGAAAGATTCCGGAGATTACGACCGCGGCATGGAATGGCCTGCTGGATGTGTTCATTACGCCAACCAACGATGATCCGGAGCGGTTCCACTATGAGGAACTATTGGAAGAGACCATCTGCCTGGCGGTTCCTGCCGACTGGGAAATCAACCAGTCTCTGGGAGGCAGTCAGGAAGAAGCGAAGGTCCTGACAAAAGAGGACTTTCAGCGTCTCTGTGAGTATCCGTTCGTCGTGCTCAATAAAAACCAGGATATCGGGAGAAGGATGGAAGCGCTGTTCCAGCATTTCGGCTGCCGGCCGGAACGCGTGATCAAAGCGGAACAGACATTATCTACCATAGCGATGACCATTTCCGGTGCCGGGATCTCGTTGGTATCAAAAGACAGTCTTGAGCACCTGACGATGCCGGGGAAGCCGATTCTCTACATTGCAGAGGAGGATTTCTGCCGGCGGAAATTGTATGTCGCATATCCGAAGAGCCAATACCTTTCCAATGCGGCCGCAGCGTTCATCGATGTTTTGAAGGGAGTCAATCAGCGTGAAGCATAAAGGCAGAAACATTATAATAGGATCCATCATCTTCCTGCTGCTTGCCTCGCTGATCGGCATTTACTTTAACAAGGTATTCAGCATGGGTGATAACAACGCGAACCGGCAGACCTTCAAGGCGTTCTATGCGGAGGATAAAGACACGATCGACATGGTCTATTTCGGGACCAGTGCGTCCAATCGTTACTTTATCAATCCGAAGGCGTTCCACGATCAGGGAATCAGTTCCTTTACCATGGCGACGATGGGAATGCCTCTGTTTTTCGTGCCGACATTGATGAAGGAAGTCGATAAGACGCAGGATCCATCCCTGTATGTGATCGAGCTGCGCTGGACCCTCAAAGAACGCGAGCTGGTGACGGACGCGCACATCCGGCGTGTCACGGATAACATCCGCTCCTTTGGCGACAAAAACGCGGCCATCGACAGAGCCTTTGCGTTCATGGACGGAAGCACCGGGATGCTGGGCGATGTCACGGACAAAAAAATAGAATATCTGATCCCGCTGATCAAATATCACGGGCGGCTGACACAGCACGAAATGACGCCGGGCGACTTCAAGCTGACCAGTTCCAAGAACAAGACGAAGGGGTACGTTCTGAGCAAGAGCACCACCAAACAGGTGAACCAGTTCATGTCCCGGCTCACGGATGAAAGAGGGTCTCTTTCAGAAGAGGCGGAGCAGGTCCTGAACGAGCTGCTGGATTATTGCGATCAGCTCCCGGACAGCAAGCAGGTTCTGTTCGTTCTTTCCCCGTATTCCGTTAAGAAGAGCCAGATGCCGAAGTTCAACACGGCGCTGGATATGGTCACCGAGAGAGGCTATCCGGCGATCAACTTCAATACGCCGGAAATGTATGAGGAACTGGACATCGACTGGGATCATGATTTTTATAACAGCATGCATGTAAATTACATCGGCGCGGAGAAATACACGAATTACCTGGCCGATTACATTGCCGATCATTACGATCTGGCGGATCACCGGGGTGACCCGAAATACGCCAGCTGGGAAGACGCGTACAAGGTCTATCAGAATTTTGTAAAAGATGGGATCAAGACCATCGGGCACAAGGATAAACTCGGCGGGGAGGTGACATGGATCAAATGAGAAAACCACTACACCGAGTTTGTATCATCGTGATCGCCGTCATTATGATGGTGCCGATGGTCCCGACGGCTGTTTTTGCGGATGATGAGATCATCAGCCAGCAGATGAATGTCTACGGCATTTATCTCAAGCGCAACAGCGGGTCCGCGAAGAGCAGCGACCGGTATGGGGACGCGGTCCTGATCGAATCGAATGGGGAATACCTGCTGATGGACACGGGGGCCAAATACCCGGTCAAGAACAGCGATAAGAAACACGCGTCCAATCTGGTGAAAACGCTGCGGGCGATCGGCGTGACCACGCTGAGCATCTACATCAGCCACGTGCACGGCGACCACACCGGCGGCATGGAAGCCGTTCTCAAGAACTTTGATGTGGGAGTCGTCTATCTGCCGGATACCGCCATCGCAAGCAAGTACAAAACACCGAATACTAATAAACCGATCTCGAAGATCAATGAAGAGCTTGCGGCACTGGCCAATAAGTACGGTGCGTATGTCGTCTACCTTTCGCCATCTTTCCGGAAACACGAACAGGAAACCATCAGCGAATTCTATGTCGGTGCGGCCACGTGCAAGGTCATGGGACCGGTCGGTGATTATACGATCAAGCAGTTCAGACCGCAGGACGGGGAGTGCGGCACGAAGGAAGGGCATTATCTGAACAACTATTCCCTGACGACGATGATCACCTGCGGCGATTTCAAGTATCTGACGGCGGGCGATGTCGAAGAGCAGGAAGAGGCCAATCTGGTCAAGAAGTACGGGTCCAAGCTGGACGCCGATCTGATGAAGACCTCACATCACGGACTCAGAACTTCCTCTTCGGTCAAGATCCTCAAGAAAGTCAAGCCGCGCTGGTCCTTTGCGGAGGATCACGGGTTCACGCCGTGGACGGGCGTATCGTATAGCCGCTACCAGAAGTATGGCTATCATTATTCCGTCTGCTCCAAGAAGGCGGGCTTTGTCGTTTCCGTGACGGACGGGGCGGTGAAACTGTACAAGGACCGGGGCAGCGACGGCATCAGCAACGACAATCCATATAAGGGTTGGGTAACCGTCAAAGGAAAGTACCAGTATTACGGGAAAAAGGGAAACGCGGCAACGGGATGGACGAAGATCGGCGGCAAGATGTATTACTTCAGTCCGCAGAGCGGCTTCCGCTTTACCGGAACGCACACGATCAACGGGAAGAAATGTGTATTTAACAGCAACGGTACATTGAAGAACCCGAAAAAACCAACGCGCGTGACCATCCAGAAAATCGCCGCTTACAAGGGTAGAGTAAAAATCACCTGGAAGAAAGCGGCCCGGACGAGCAGGTATCAAATCTACCGCTCCGAAACGCAGAAGGGCGGCTACGCCAAAGTGGGAACTGTGAAAAACACAAGACAGTTCTATAACGACAAAACGGCAGAGAAGGGAAAGACCTATTACTATAAAGTTAGAGCAGTCCGGTACTACGCGGGCGCGGCTCTGACCGGCAGATTCTCGAAGGTAAAGTCGATTAAGGCTAAGTAAGGAGAAATGACACAATGAACAATGACATGACGCTTTTTAAGGGAAGTGACAACTATGTAGTGACCGAGGAACTGATGAACGCGGTCAACGTCAGCATCGCGCTGAAAAAGCCTTTGCTGATCAAAGGCGAGCCGGGAACCGGCAAGACGATGCTGGCAGAAGCCATTGCCGATTCACTCGGCATGAATCTGATCATCTGGAGCATCAAGTCGACGACCAAGGCGCAGGACGGGCTCTACGTTTACGATACCGTGCAGAGACTGTACGATTCACAGTTCGGTGAAGGGGATGTCGCCGACATCGGCCAGTACATCAAACTGGGCAAGCTGGGTGAAGCGTTCACCTCAGACAGTCAGGTCGTTCTGCTGATCGACGAGATCGACAAAGCAGACCTGGAATTCCCGAACGACCTTCTCTGGGAACTGGACAAGATGGAATTCTACATCAATGAAACGAAGGAGACCATCCGGACGAAGCACCGCCCGATCGTAATCATCACGTCTAACGCGGAGAAGGAGCTTCCGGACGCGTTCCTGCGGAGATGTATTTTCCATTACATCGAATTCCCGACGGCGGAGAAGATGGAAGAGATCATCCACGTGCATTACGGGGACATCGACAAAAAGCTAGTCACCAATGCTTTAGAGGCTTTCTATAAGATCCGTGACATGAAGGACTTGCAAAAGAAACCGAGCACGTCCGAACTGCTCGACTGGATCCAGGCGCTGATGATCAGCGGCGTCAGCATCGAGGATCTGTACGAAGACCTGCCGTTCCTGGGTGTTTTGCTCAAGAAGAATCAGGATGTGGATGTCCTGAACGACATCAAGACGAAAGGCTATTCCCTGAGAAACTGGTAAGCGGGAAGACGAGATATGTTTTTAGAGTTTTTCTATCTGCTTCGCGCCAGAGGACTGGAAATCTCCATCAATGAGTGGATGACGCTAGTCGAGGCCATGGACAAAGGCCTTGCCCGGTCATCGCTGATGGGCTTTTACCAGCTGTGCCGGAGCATTTTGATTAAAACTGAATCCGATTACGATAAATTCGACCAGGTATTTGCCGAGTACTTCCAGGGCATCGAAACGCCGGAGGATCTTCCGGAAGAATTTTGGAAATGGCTGTCGGAAAGCGATATCGAGCGGGCGTTGGACGACCTAGGGGACAAGGAACTGTTCGCCAAAGAGTTGGATGAGCTTTTGCAGATGTTCGAGGAGAGGATCCGGGAGCAGAAGGAAAAGCACGACGGTGGCAACTACTGGATCGGAACGGGCGGAACATCGACGATGGGCCGGGGCGGATATCATCCGAGCGGCATCCGGGTCGGCGGACGCAGCCGTCACCGTTCGGCGCTGCAGGTGGCAGGCGAGCGGAACTTCAAGGACTTCCGGGAAGACACGATCCTGGATATCCGGCAGTTTCAGATGGCCTTCCGGAAACTGCGGCAGTATTCGTCGCGGGTCGACGGGATCGAGAAAGAACTGGACATCGACAAGACCATCGACGAGACTTGCGATAAGGGCGGGATTCTGACGCTGGCCTACGAAAAGCCGCGAAAGAACACCGTCAAGGTGCTTCTGCTCATCGATTCCGAAGGATCGATGCTTCCGTACAGCCGGCTCTGCAACCGTCTGTTCCAGGCGGTCAGCCGGTCGAACCACTTCAAGGATCTGAAAATCTACTATTTCCACAATGCGATCTACGACAATCTGTACACGACGCCGCGCTGCAAGATCCGCGATTCCGTCGAGACAGAATGGGTCTTCAACCGGCTGGATCCGGAGTACAAAGTCATCTTCGTCGGAGACGCGGCGATGGCACCGAGCGAGCTTTACCGGCCGGGCGGCAATTCCATCATCGGCCTGTTCAATCGGGAAACGGGCATGGAATGGTTCGAGAAATTCAAGAAACGATTCAAGAAGCAGATTTGGCTCAATCCAATCGAAAAGGACGCCTGGGACTACGTGTACGGTTCCAGAACGATCCAGGACATCAAGGAAGTGTTCCCGATGTTCGAGCTGACGCTAGACGGATTGGAAGCAGGCATCAAAAAACTGCTCGTAAAATAGAGGTTAGAATAACGGGGCCTACAGGACCGGCAACGTCGATCCGCCGTATGGCATGACGATAACAGACGCATCGCTGCCGTGCTTCGCGAACGCATCGTCGACGGCTTTCTGAAGCTGGTCATACGGCTCCATGAAGATCGAGGAAACGGTATCCCGGTCCATATCAGACACGAGCTTGATGCCGGCGTTCTCCAGGACCATGGCGATCGCGGCGGCTTTATGCCCGCCAAGCCGGAAGTCCTCGCGGACCCGCCGGATCAGATCGGACGGCGTTTCCGCACTGGTGATCCAGTCTTCAAATGTGGCGTTGCCAAAGCCCTCGCGGCAGGAACCGACGAGGATGATGGTGCCGCCTTTTTTAATGGCGTGCTTGGAATTGTCCAGAGCCTTTTGCGTCTGGTACAGATTCAGGTCCTTCGGTGCGCCGCCCTGGGAAACGATGACGATATCGCTCCGCTGCGGGATGGTAACTTTATAGAGACGGTCCAGGAACGCGCATCCCTGACGGTGCGCTTTTTGAATGTCCCCGGCGACGGAATAGATGATTTCTTTTTTCTCGTTGAGAACGACGTTGAGGATGAAGTCGACCGGACAGATCGCGGCCGCTTCTTCGAGTTCGTCGCGCAGCGGATTGTCCACGATGTTGCCGGCGCAGGCTTTTGCATCGGTCATCTGGGAGTGGTTCGCCTGGATCGCGGCAGGGGTCGAGCAGCCCGGGAAGATCGCCTTGATCCCTCCGGAATACCCGGCGAAATAGTGGTATTCAACGTTGCCGAGGCAGATGCGCCGGTCGGCTTCCGCTACAACGCGCGTGATATCGATCGGCGTGCCGCGGGACGTGTCGCCCATGTGGATGCAGTCCGCCGGATCGCTGTCGACACAGCGGATCGTTTCATATGCAAAATTCCCAGCCAGGTGCTGCTGCTCTTCGGCTGTATGAGAGCGGTGGCTTCCCAGCGCGAAGACGAGGGTGACGTCATCCGCCTTGATGCCGGCGTCGAACAGATAATCCAAAAGGACCGGCAGGGCCGTATAGGTCGGCATCGGCCGCGTGATATCACTGGTGATGATCACGATTTTTTCGCCCGAATGGACGATCTCCTCGAGGCGTCCCGTTCCGACCGGATGTTCCAGAGCATAGCGCACGGAATCAGCACCGGTCCGCTCCGGCTGGAGCTGATTCGGCGTCAGGATTTTCAGGATATTCTTTTCAGGGACATCGGCGGTTTGCACGCCGGTGCCGAAACCCACTTCGATCTTCATGGGAAGGGCCTCCTTTATGGAATAGAGATTCGTTCCTTTGTCTTGTAAATATAGTCTTTGCTCGTACCGACAATGTTCATGAGAATCACCAGATAGCCGTCATCGACGACGCAGCTTTCGACCTCTCCGATGGAAACATCATAGCTGCCCAGGTACTTGCCGTCGGTAGCGCGGTAGATATCGATGTAACTGGTCCTTCCGCTGACCCAGGTACAGACAAGAATCGCGCCGTTGTAGGCACCGATGTCCTGTGCGTGGTTGTAACGGACGAACTTGTGGATGAACCGTTTGACGACGAATTTGTTGTTGCACACATACAACTCATTGCCTTTGGAAAGATAGTATTCGTTGTTGCTCTCGTCATAGGCGATGCCGGATGTGACCTTTGGCAGCTTAAAGGATCCAGTGGAATTTTTGGTAGTGCCGTCATAGGTACTGCAGGAATTCGTATGGTAGGACTTGTGCGTTTTGGCTACATAGAACTTGTTGGTGTTCGGATTGTAGGTCGTGCCGTTGGCATGTCCCATACCGTCGACCGGATCGACGGAAACGCATTCCCCGTCCGACTTCCGGTAGGAAATCAGTTTGCCTGCCGTGCCGGACATGTTGACGTAGGAAACGACATAACAGTCATCGGTCATGCTGAGAGACTGCGGGACGTTCGTGTTGCCGTCGCCGTGGATCTCGCGGAACACTTCCAGGTTGCTCTTGTTGAGTACACGGATGTTTTTCCCGGACGAATAAGATTTCGCCTTGCCGACGGTTCCCCGGATCTTGACCGATTCGGACCGCGGACTCTTGATCTTTCTGCCTTTGAGTTCGCAAAACGCCTTGATGGCGTACCGGCCGTTGTTTCGGGTCAGATCGACATACATGGAACCATCATTGATGTCCATAATCGGTTCATATTTCTTCGTGGCCGCGTTCTTTTTCAGGATCTTATACGAGGTGGCGAAATCGACCGGTTCCCAGGAGATCCTGCATCTGGTTTTGGACGTATTCTTGGCGACCGGAATCACCGGCTGGTCGAGTGCAGCCGGGTAAACGTTGACAGCGATGACGCGCATCGCAGCGCCGTACACGCCGTCGCCGGAAGCGTAGACATTGATGGTGGTACGTCCGCTCTCCCGCAGCGTTACGTGACCGAACTGGTTTACTTTCGCGATCCGTTTGTCGTCGGACGAGTAGGTGATATCGCCCTTGCCGACGGCTTCGATCTGGAACTCATCCAGGCTGAAGCCATCGAACGTGTCGAGATTGACTTCGATCGTCTGTTCCAGTTTCGTAGCCAGCAGCTCCGCGTGGGCATCCCGGGTGCTACGTCCCGATTCCAGCCTGGCACTGACGGTTACTTTATAGAGTTTATCTGGTTCCACGTTGGAGATGGTATAGCTGGTCTCCTCCAGATTGAGGACGGTCAGTTTTCCCTCGCAGTTGATGGTCAGATCGTATCCTTCACACTCCATCTCATTCCAGGAAATGTTTATATCAAACCGATCCTGTTCCATCGTCAGTCCGGAGACCTGCTTCGTGATGATTTTCGGTCCTTCGACAAATAGGAGGACCCCAAAGGCCGTCAGACAGGCAATGAACAGGATAATGATCGATTTATGTGTTTTCTTGCTTCTTGATTTCTTCATACTGCCA
>JAFRJI010000033.1 GCA_017432345.1 Bacillota bacterium
ACCAGATGCACGTCCTGTCCGATTTCCAGAAAGACGCAGGCCATTCCCGTATCCTGGCAGATCGGGAAGACCTCCTCCTCCGCGATAGCCAGATTCTTTTCCATGGCCGCAAAGACCTCTTTGGCTAGCGGCTCCGTTTCCTGTGCGCCGCAGGCCCGGATGCGGTCCTTCACATCCTCCCCCAAATGGTAATTGGTCTGTATGTACAGCGTTTTCACTGCGTTTGTGATTTCTGCTACATTCAGTTCTCTCATTTCTGCCCCTTTATGGCCGACAACTGCTGCCCGACCCGTTCAAAGGAAGTGGACCCCTCAGATTTCTTGGCGCTGATGCAGCTTTTGATGGAGATGGCATCATAAATGTCCTCCCCGAACGCATCGGAGAAGGATTTGAATTCTTCCATGCTCAATTCTTCCAGAGCGACCCCTTTTTGGATGGCGTAGAGCACCATCTTGCCGATGATCTCATGGCAGTCCCGGAACGGGATCCCTTTGGCAACCAGATAGTCGGCCGCATCGGTGGCATTCATGTAGCCGGTCTTGGCCGCTTTATCCATTGTGTCCGTGTTGACCTTCATGGAAGCAATCATTTCCCGGAAGATGCCAAGAGACGCCTTCACGGTGTCCGCCGCGTCAAAGACCGGCTCCTTATCTTCCTGCAGGTCTTTGTTGTATGCCAGCGGCAGGCCTTTGCATACTGCCAACAGCGCCATCATATCGCCGAACACGCGCCCGGATTTGCCGCGGATCAGTTCGGCCATGTCCGGGTTCTTTTTCTGCGGCATGATGCTGCTTCCCGTCGCATAGGCGTCATCCATCTCGATGAAGCCGAATTCCGAACTGCTCCAAAGGATCAGCTCCTCACAGAAACGGGAAAGATGCATCATCGTGATGCAGCAGCAATCGATGAATTCCAATGCAAAATCCCTGTCCGCGACGGCATCCATTGCGTTAGGCAGGACTTCCGCAAATCCCAGTTCCTCTGCCAGAAAACGGCGGTCCGTATCGTACGTCGTTCCGGCCAGAGCCCCCGATCCCAGCGGCAGCCGGTCGATCCGCTTCTTTCCGTCTGCAAAACGCTCGCGATCCCGGGCGAACATCTGATAATACGCCAACAGATGGTACGCCAAAGTGACCGGCTGCGCGTGCTGCAGATGAGTGTAGCCCGGCATGACGGTCTCCTGGTGTTCCCCGGCCAGCTCTTGCAAAGTGCCGAGAAGATCTGACAGCAGCTGATCGATGGCGTCGGTCTCCTTCTTCAGATACATGCGGATGTCCAGCGCCACCTGGTCGTTCCGGCTCCTGGCTGTGTGCAGCTTTTTGCCGGTCTGCCCGATCCGCTCTGTCAGGATCGTTTCTATGTTCATATGGATATCTTCGCTTTCGATGGTGAATTCCACCTTGCCGGCTTCGATATCCTCCCGTATTTCTTCTAATGCATGAATGATCTGTTCGGATTCTTCTTCGGTGATGATCCCCTGCCGGCCCAGCATCTTCGCGTGGGCTATGCTGCCGGTGATGTCTTCCTCATACAGCCTCTGATCGAATCCGATGGAAGCGTTGAATGCATCACTCGACGAACTCGCTTGCTTTGAGAACCTTCCTTTCCAGAGTTTCATGGTGCTTTGCTCCTCCTTCAGCCGTTTCTTTCTGGATCGCACGGATCTTCAGCGGAAGTGACCACAGATTGATGAATCCTTCGGCATCGTACTGGTTGTATACCTCGTCCTTACTGAATGTCGCGAATTCTTCGTTGTACAGCGAATACGGCGACTTCTTCGCGGCGACGATGGCGTTGCCTTTGTAGAGTTTCATCTTTACGGTTCCGGTTACGTTCTTCTGCGTCACATCGACGAACGCGCAGATCGCTTCCCGAAGCGGTGTGAACCACAGACCATTATACAGAATTTCGGCGAACTTTTCACCAACGATTTTCTTATAGTGGGCTGTATCCCGGTCGAGGATCAGTTCTTCCAGTCCCGCGTGAGCAGCAAACAGGATCGTTCCGCCCGGGGTCTCATAGACGCCCCTGGACTTCATTCCGACCAGACGGTTCTCGACAATATCGATCGTTCCGATGCCGTTCTTGCTTCCCAGTTCATTGAGCTTGGTCAGCAGCTCGATCGGTCCCATTTTTTCGCCGTCGATGGCGACCGGGATCCCTTCTTCAAAATCGATATCGATATAGGTGACTTCGTCCGGTGCCTGTTCCGGAGGAATGCTGAGCACATGGATGGTATCGTAATGGATGTTCCACGGATTTTCCAGTTCGCCGCCTTCGTGGCTGATGTGCCAGATATTTTCATCTCGCGAATAGATCTTTTCGGTGGACTGTGAGATCGGAATGTCATGATCGAGTGAATACTGGATCATATCTTCTCTGGATTCGAACTCCCAGTCAGACATTCTCCAAGGAGCGATGATCTTAATGGCCGGATCCAATGCATGGATCGACGTCTCAAAACGCACTTGGTCGTTGCCCTTGCCGGTACAGCCATGGGCGATGTAAAAGGCGCCTTCCTGCTGCGCGATCTCGACCAGCTTTTTCGCCATCAGAGGTCTTGCCATGGATGTGCCGAGGAGATAGTTCTCATAGGATTCACCGGCTTTCAATGTAGGCCAGATGTAATCGGTGATGAACTCTTCTCTGATGTCCAGGGTGATCGCTTTGATTGCGCCCGTTTTCATCGCTTTCTCTTCGATGGCATCAAAATCTTCATGCTGACCGGCATTACAGCAGACTGCGATGACATCGTAATCGTAATTCTCCTTTAACCACTTCATGATGACGGAAGTGTCCAGTCCGCCTGAATACGCGAGTATAACTTTTTCTTTGGTCATTTTCCCCTCCTGTTAGTTTGATAAAATAATCTGTCTATGCGAATGATTATACACGTTTATGCATATAAAACAACCCCATAGAAAAAAGTAAAATTATTCAGATAATTACTGCTGATTCAGTTCGTGATACGTCAGTCGTTCTCCTGCCTGTTTCTGTTTGATCACGTTCAGGAACGCCTTGGCGGTGTCCATGCAGGTCAGGGCCGGGATCCCGTGCTCCACTGCCTGGCGCCGGACCGGGAAACTGTCGTTTTCTTTTCTATTCGTCATTTCCGGAACATTCAGGACCAAGGCGATGTTCATGTCTTTGTTCCCCTCATGATAGCTGATCCATTTCACTGCCGTATCGTACGTCATGATGTTGGCGTTGATTTCATATTGGTTGCAGAAATCCATATTGTCGGATGAAACATACAGCTTAAAGCCCGCCCTAATATAATCCTTCAGAATACCGGCCGTGTAGTCGTTCAGTTCCGACTGCCGCAGGGTGGCAAAGATATTCCCTTCCGTCGGTATCTTCGTCCCGGCGGCAAGGAATCCCTTATACAAAGCCTTTTGCAGATCCGCGTCGATCCCGAGTACCTCGCCGGTCGATTTCATTTCCGGTCCGAGGGCGATGTCCATGTCGGTCAGTTTCGCACTCGAGAAGACCGGCATCTTAACGACATATTTCTCGCTCTTCGGATACAGCCCGGTTCCATAGCCACTGTCTTTCAGCTTTTTGCCAAGCATGGCCGCCACGGCCAGTTTGACCATCGGCACGCCGGTGATCTTGCTGAGGATCGGAACGGTTCTTGACGCCCGCGGGTTGACTTCGATGATGTAGATCGTTTTCCCGTCGAAGGCATATTGGATGTTGACCAGCCCGACCACATCCAGCGCTTTCGCGATCCGGCGCGTATAGACAGCGATCGTGTCCTCCACTTCCTTCGGAAGGGAGAAATTCGGGTAAACGGAAATACTGTCGCCCGAATGGACGCCGGCACGTTCGATATGTTCCATGATGCCCGGGATCAGAATATCTTCGCCATCCGAAATGGCGTCGACTTCGATTTCCTTTCCCGCGATATACTGGTCAATGAGCACCGGATGCTCTTTGGAAAGCGAGACGGCTTCCCGCAGATAACTCAGCAGTTCTTCATCGTCATACACGACCTGCATCGCGCGTCCGCCGATGACATATGAAGGACGGACCACGACCGGATAGCCCAATTCTTTGATCGCCTTGAAGGCTTCTTTTTCTCCGGTGACGGCAAATCCTTTCGGCGTCGCGATGTGAAGCTCCTGCAAAAGCTCGTTGAACTTCTCACGGTCTTCCGCCAGATCGATGCTCTGGTAAGACGTCCCCAGAATGTTGATCATCCGGCTGGACAACTGCTCTGCCAGATTGAGGGAGGTCTGCCCGCCGAATTGGACGATGACGCCCACCGGCCGTTCGCGTTTGATGATGTTCATCACATCATCGATATGGAGCGCCTCGAAATACAGTTTATCGGATATATCCGAATCCGTGCTGACCGTTTCCGGATTGTTGTTGGCGATGATCGCTTCGTATCCCAATTCACGGATTGCGTTCACGCCCTGCACGCAGCAGTAATCGAACTCGATTCCCTGTCCGATCCGGATCGGTCCGGAACCGATCACGAGGACCTTCTCGTTTTTGCTGATCACATTTTCGTCGCCCTCGTCGTAACAGGAATAGTAATACGGAGTGGAAATGCCGGACTTCCCTCCACTGGTGTCGACCATTTTGTAAACCGGATAGATGTCGTTATAAATACGGATATCCTGGATGACCTCACGCGGAACGCCAGATAATTCGATGATGTCCTGATCGGTAAAGCCTTTTGCTTCCACCTCCGCGAGCAATTCCTTCGTGAGCGGTCCTTGTTTCAGCTGTTTTTCCAGATCGATCAGATTCTTGATCTTATTGAGGAACCACGTATTGATCTTAGTCACGTCATAGATTTCCCCGATGGTCATCAGATCTCTTCTCAGCGCCTCCCCGATGCAGAAGATACGTTCGTCGTCACAGGCTTTCAGTTTGGCCAGTAGTTCCACATCGCTGAGTGCTGAGACGCTCGGCATGTGCAGCCCGTCGCATTTAATCTCGACGGATGTCAGTGCCTTCAGCAAAGCGCTTTCAAAGCTTTTGCAAAGAGACATGACCTCACCGGTCGCTTTCATCTGCGTACCGAGTTTCCGGGACGCCGTCCGGAACTTGTCGAACGGCCACCGCGGGAACTTGACCACGATGTAATCCAGCGACGGCTCAAACAGTGCGGACCCTCCGGCCACGCTGTTCCGGATCTCATCCAGATGATAGCCCAGCGCAATCTTGGCGGCGATCCTGGCGATCGGATACCCGGCCGCCTTTGACGCCAGCGCCGAAGAACGGCTGACACGAGGGTTCACCTCGATGACGATATATTCCCCGCTGTCCGGATCCAACGCGAACTGGATGTTGCATCCTCCTTCGATGCCCAGGCTCCGGATGATTTTCACGGACGCCTCTTTGAGCATTTGGTTTTCCTCTGCGGAGATCGTCTGCGTCGGCGCCACGACGATGCTGTCCCCGGTATGTACCCCGACCGGATCGACGTTCTCCATGTCGCAAATGATGATGCACTGATCGGCCGCGTCCCGCATGACTTCATATTCGATTTCCTTCCAGCCCGCGACGGATTTCTCCAACAGAATCTGTCCGATGGCGCTGCTGTCCATGCCCCTGTAACAAAGTTCGTCCAGTTCCTCCATGGTCTGGGCGATGCCGCCTCCGGTCCCGCCCAATGTATAAGCCGGACGAATGATGACCGGCAGGCCTTCTTTCTCGATAAACGCGTGGCATTCGTCGATGTTCGTCGCGATCACGCTGGCAGGCACCGGTTCCCCGATTTCCTCCATCAGGTCCTTGAAGGCTTCCCGGTCCTCCGCTTTCTTGATGCTGTCGTAATTGACGCCCAGAAGCTCCACACCGTACTTATCAAGGATCCCCTTGCGTTCCATTTCCATGGCAAGATTCAGGCCGGTCTGGCCGCCGAATCCGGCAAGCAATCCGTCCGGCCGTTCTGTTTTTATCACATACTGAATCGTCTCCTCGGTCAGCGGTTCCATATACACTTTATCCGCCACCTGTTTGTCCGTCATGATGGTCGCAGGATTGCTGTTGACCAGGATCGTTTCGATCCCTTCTTCCCGGATCGCCTTGCAAGCCTGTGTACCCGCGTAGTCAAATTCCGCCGCCTGCCCGATGACGATCGGACCGGATCCGATGATCAGTATTTTCTTGAGATAATCTTTCTTTGGCATTGTCGTCTCCCCTTGTTGTTTAAAATCAACAAAAAAACAGCAACCTGGATTGCCATTTTTTATTGTCAGAATGATTATACGACAATGTTAATTTTTATGCAACACTATTTTTATTTTTTTTTCGAATCATCTGCCCATGCAAAAACGCCGGAACGGCTTGTCTAAAACAAGCGCGCCCCGGCGCATTCTGCTGCATTCATTCTGTTATACTATTAAGCTATTTTTTTTCCTTGGCGATCTCGTCCAACTGCTTCTGCACCTCAGCGAAGGAAGTGGAACCAGTCGACGTTTTGGCCTCAATGACTTTCCGGATGGCTACCTTGTCATAGACATCGCTGTCAAATACCTGTGAGAACTGCTTCAGGTCATCCAGCCACAGTTCTTCGATCGGTTTGCCGTTGTTGATCGCATAGAGAACGACCTTGCTGATGATCTCTCCGATCTTATCCGTTTCAACGCCTTTCCCCATGAGGTACTCCGCCAGCTCCGTTGCGTTCATGTAGCCGTATTTGGCCGCCCGCTGCATTTCGCCGCGATTGATCTTCATGGACTTGATCATCTCAACGAAGAGCGCCAGGCAGGCTTCCACGGTATGCGCCGCGTCGAGCAGTGCGACTTTGTCTTCCTGCATGTCACGGTTATAGGACATCGGCAGGCCTTTGAAAATGGTCAGAAGATTGACCATGTCGCCGTATACCCGGCCGGTTTTGCCGCGAATCAGTTCCGCTACGTCCAGATTCTTCTTCTGCGGCAGCACGCGGCTTCCGGTGGTGTATTCGTCATCGATCTCGATGAATCCGAATTCGACGGAACTCCACAGGATCAGGTCTTCGCAGAAACGGGAAAGGTGCATCATAGTAATGGAACAGTCATTGATGAATTCCATTGCGAAATCCCTGTCCGCTACAGCATCCATGGCATTCGGCAAGATCCCTTCGAATCCCAGTTCCTTCGCCATTTTTTTACGGTCCGTTTTCCATACAGTCCCGGCAAGGGCTCCGCCGTCCGGCGGCATCATGTTGATAGTATCAATGCAATTGTCAAACCGCTTCAGGTCACGCTTAAACATCTGGTAATATGCCAGCAGATGGTAGGCCAGCGTGATCGGCTGGGCTCTCTGCAGATGGGAATAACCCGGCATGATGGTGTTCACGTGCTCCTTTGCCAGCGCTTCCAGCGTATCGAGCAGTTCCCGGAGAGACTCCCTGATCAGATTGTCTTCCTCTCTCAGGAAGAGCCTTGTGTCAATGACCACCTGATCGTTGACGCTTCTCGCCCAGTTGAGCTTTCTGGCAACCGGACCGATCTTTTCTTCCAGTTGCTGTTCGATGCATCCGTGGATATCATCGTATTCGACCTTGAACTCAACATTGCCGGCTTCGATATCGGCCAGGACCTTCTTCAGACCGTCTATGATCTGGTCGCACTCCTCACCCGAAATCAGCTTGTTCTGTTTCAGCATGCGAGCATGTGCAATACTCGCCGCGATTTCCTCGTCATAGAGCATATTGTCGAATGAGATCGACGACATGAACTCTTTTGCAGTCTGTTTCATTTCATCACCTCTTTTAGTTGAATGTGATTACCGTTCCAGTCTTTCCCTACAGAGCATCGATTGCCTTGTCCAGGGAAGTAATGATTGCTTTCTTGTTCGGGAACATTCTTACGAACTTCATGGCTGCTTCGACCTTAGGAAGCATGCTTCCCTTGGCGAACTGTCCTTGTTCCATATACTTGACAGCATCAAGCAGAGTCATGTGATCCAGATCCTGCTGATCCGGTTTCTTGTAGTTGATGGAAACCTTTTCGACCTGCGTCAGGATCATCAGAACATCCGCTTCAACCTGCTCCGCGAGAAGTTCTGCAGCAAAGTCCTTATCGATGACTGCCGCAACGCCTTCCAGATGTCCGTCCAGCTTCTCAACGACAGGAATTCCGCCGCCGCCGCATGTGATGACGATGGTCTTATCCCAAAGCTGCTTTACAGCTTCGATTTCCACGATGCGCAAAGGCTTCGGCGAAGCAACGACTCTTCTCCATCCTCTGCCAGCATCCTCGATGACGGACCAGCCCTTTTCCTCCGCGAGAGCTTTTGCTTCTTCTTCGGTATAGAACGGGCCGATCGGCTTGGATGGGTTCTGGAACGCAGGATCGTTTTCGTCGACGATCATCTGCGTAGCAACCGTAACGACAGGAACGTGTCTGTTATCTTTGTTCAAAGCGTAAAGCAGGCACTGCTGGATGTGATATCCGATGTATCCCTGTGACATGGCGCCGCATACGTCAAACGGCATTGCAGGCGTCACGTCCTTGGCAGCTTCGCTTGCCATGACGATACGTCCTACCTGCGGACCGTTGCCGTGCACGACCGCGATTTCATAACCCCTGCCGCTGATCTCAGCAATTCTCTCGCAGGTCTTCTTTACTACTTCCAGCTGGGCTTCCGCGGTTGCATTTCCATTACCTTCCTGCAATGCGTTTCCGCCCAGCGCGATTACAATTTTTTCTCTGTTCTCTGACATCCATGTTCTCCTTATAAATCAACTCTGTTAACAGGGCAGCTCATGCATCTTGGGCCGCCTCTTCCTCTGGACAGTTCCGCGCTCGGGATCGTCAGGACCTTGACGCCCTTCTTATCCATCAGCTCATTGGATACGTAGTTTCTCTCGTATGTGACAACGGTTCCCGGAGCGATGCAGAGCGTGTTGGAACCATCGTTCCACTGTTCTCTCTGCGCCGCCAGCAAATCGCCGCCGCCGCAGCGGATCAGTTCGATGGCCGGCAATCCGAGCTCCAGCGCCAGGATGTTCTGCAGTTCGTCCTTCATGGCGTTGAACCGCAGTTCCCCGTCCGCGCCCAGTGTGATCTCATAGACGCCCAGCGGGCCTTCGATCTCAGGGTGGATGGTGAACTTGTCAAAATCGATCATGGTGAATACCGTATCCAGATGCATGAACGCTCTCGTCTTCGGGATATCGAAGACCAGGACCTTCTTGAACGGGGATGCGGACAGCAGGTTCTTGGCAAAGCATTCGATGCCCGCGATGGTCGTTCTCTGGGACAGGCCGATGGCTACCATTTCCTTGGAAAGGACGAGCACGTCGCCGCCTTCGATGGAGTAGTCGCCCGTCAGGTCATACCACTGCTTGTTCTCTTCCGTGGCGAAATCCCGGTTGTATTTGTACATATACTTCAGAAGCAGGGATTCCCTTCTTCTTTCCTGGGTGTGCATGTGGTGGATGTTGATTCCGTCACCGACGCATGCGCCCGGGTCTCTGGTGAAGTACAGGTTCGGCATCGGATCCGAGATGTACGGATAATCGTCGTGGATCAGATCCATCAGGGAATGTACTTCATCCGAAGGAACTTCGTTCTTCTTGATGCCGGCGATGAGCTTCGCTACCATCGTCTTCGGATCAAAGGTCATGAGATAGGAGATCAGGCTCTCCCGCATGCCCTTGGACGTGATCAGGGAAAGGTCGAGGAAATCTTCGATCAGATTCTGCTGCAGCTCCGGCGTCGACAGCGCCTTGGCTGTCTCTTCCACGTAGTAAACGACTTCCACGCCGTTTTCCCGCAGAACTTCCGCAAACCGGTCGTGCTCCTGCTGCGCGACTTTCAGGAACGGGATGTCATCAAAGAGCAGACGTTCCATCGTGGCCGGCGTCAGCGCTTCCAGCTCCAGACCCGGTCTGTGCAGCAGAACTTTGTTCAGCTTGCCGATTTCTGAATAGTTATGGATTCCAGGTACCATAGTAAACCTCCTTAATTATCTGCCGATCGTGGCGACCATGACCGCCTTAATGGTGTGCATTCTGTTTTCAGCTTCGTCGAATACCTTGGAGTGTCTGCCGCGGAATACTTCGTCGGTGACCTCGCGGATATCGTAGCCCAGTTCCATCTGGCTCTTCGCCATCGTGGTTTCGAAATCGTGGAAGGAAGGCAGGCAGTGCATGAAGATGACATTGTCATTGCCCGTCGCTTCGATCATTTCTTCCGTTACTCTGTATGGAGTGAGCATTCTGACTCTCTCAGGGATCTGGTCTTCTTCACCCATGGATGCCCAGATGTCCGTGTACAGTACATCCGCGCCCTGGATGGCTTCGATGTCGGATCTGACTTCGATCACAGCACCGGTTTCCTCGGCGACCGCTTTGGCTCTGGCAACGACGTCCGCGTCGACCTGATCGCAAAGTTCTGCCGGGCCGTATGCCACGAAGTGCATGCCCATCTTCGCGCAGCCGTACATCCACGCATACGCCATGTTGTTTCTTACGTCGCCTACGAATACGACCTTGCAGTCTCTCAGCGGCTTCGCAACGTGCTCTTCGATGGTGAGCAGGTCAGCCAGGATCTGGGTCGGGTGGTCAACGTCCGTCAGACCGTTCCATACCGGAACGCCCGCGTACTTGGCCAGATCTTCGACGACTTTCTGATCGTACCCTCTATATTCGATGCCGTCATAGAATCTGCCCAGTACCTTTGCAGTATCTTCCAGGGACTCTTTCTTTCCCATCTGGGAAGACTTGCTGTCCAGGAATGTAACGTGGGCGCCTTCTTCCAGCGCGCCGGTCTCAAATGCGCATCTTGTTCTTGTCGATGTCTTCTCGAACAGCAGAACAACATTCTTTCCTCTCAGTGTTTCACCCAGAATGCCGGCACGTTTCTTCGCCTTCAGATCGTGCGCCAGATCGAGCATGTACCGGATCTCTTCCGGGGTAAAATCCATCAATGTGAGAAAACTTCTTCCTTTCAAATTAACAGCCATAACAACATTCTCCTTTTCCTATTTATTTCTTGAAATAACCCATATTCTTTTGATGCTATTTTCATCTTGCTTGATTTAAATATAAAAGGACTGACACCTGCAATCAAGTGCCAGTCAGTCTGTTTTTTCGTGTGCCAGTGATTCTTCCAGAATTTTGACGCCTTCGCGAATCTGCTGCTCCGTCGGATACGAGTAGTTCAAGCGGATGTGATCGTTGCCGCGGGACTTCTTCGTATAGAACAGATGCCCCGGCATGAACGTCATTCCCCGCCACTGCGTTTCCCGCAAAAGGCTCCGTGCGCTGCATCCTGCCGGCAGCTTGATCCAAAGGTACACGCCGCCCCGCGGGACGTCGTATTCGAGCCCGTATTTGTCCTTGAAGGCATCGATCAGCGAACACATGAGGTCCCGCTTTCTGCGGTAGACGCTGCGGAAGTCGTCCAGCCGCTTGAAGAAGGTCCCCGTTTTCATGTATTCCAGCGTGACCATCTGGGCCGCCCAGTCCGGGTTCGCCACCCGCAGGGAGAACATGTCGCTGAACCGTTCGATGATGTTCTTCTCCGCCACGACGAAGGAGATCCCCGCTCCCGGCATCATGGTCAGTGAGAAGGAATACATATAGATGACATTGCTGCCGGTGTCCATCGACCGCAGCGAAGGGACCGGCTTGATGTCGTAGTAGAGTTCGGAGGCTTCGTCCTCCTCGATGATCGGGATCCTGTATTTATAGGACAGATCCAGAAGCTTCCGCTTCCGTTCCACCGTCAGCATCGTTCCCGTCGGATTGTTGAAGCTGGAGCCGGTATAGATGAAGGCCGGTTTTTCGCGTTCGATGATGGTGTCCAGGTTCTCGCAGATCATGCCGTTATCATCCATCGGCGCGCTGATCAGTTCGACGCCGGCCATCTCAAAGGTTCGGAATACGTCCGGCGATGTTGTTTCCTCCATCAGCACCTTGTCGCCCGGCTGCAGCATGAGATTCAGAATGAAGTCCAGCGCCTGATTGTTCTCGCTGAAGATCTGGATGTGGCTGGCGTCCGTCTTGATGCCTTTGGTCCCCAGAAAAGCGGCGATCTGCCGGCGCAGTTCCAGGTCGCCCTGATACGGCGCGTAAAAATAGGCCTTGTCTCCGCCCTCCCGGAAGAGCTTCTCGAAGGTACCCGCCACTTCTTCCGGCGGATATGGCTCCCTGGCCGCCACCCCGCCGCCGAAGGAAATGAGTCCGCTGTCGAAGCTTTTGCTATACAGCTGGTCGAATTCGCTCTCGAAACCGGCGTACTCGTCCTTCATGATCCCTTCCCAGTTGACCGGCTTCGGCGGGACCGCTTTCCGCCTGCTCGCGGAGGATTCGTCCGCGTAACGGGCGACGCGGTAGTCTTTGCCCTGGGACGCGACCAGCAGCCCTTCAGCCTTGAGCTCGTGGTAAGCCTTGGTGACCGTGTTCCGATGCACGCCAAGATCCGCCGCCAGAACGCGTTCCGACGGCAGCGCGTACCCGTCGCTGATGGCGCCGTCAAAGATGTACTCTTTGATCTGTTCCGCGATCTGCAGATACACCGGCACTTTTTTCCGCTTGTCGATCAGGATCTTCAACTGACTGCTCCGTTCATCCGAGTTTCACGCCGTGAAACTGATAATATGTAGTCTCGATGTTACCGTTGTATAACTTCCTGCGGCGGTCGGCCTTCCGGCCCATCTGCCGCTCCATTTCCTTATCCGATGTGATGGCAAAGACCGACCATCCCGGATTCTGCTTGCAAAGTCGCTTCAGCGCATCGTAGATCTTGCGGATCTCCGCGTCGGATCCGATGCGCATCCCGTACGGCAGATTCGTCACGATGACGGCGTTCTTCCAAAGCCCTTCGACACTCTCCGGGCCCGGCTCCTTTTCGGGGTCGAACCGGGCAATGTCACCCCGCTCGATCCGGAGGTATTCCTCCACGCCCGCCTCCAAAGCGTTGGCGCGGGCCGCTTTGACCGCGGCCGAATCGATGTCCCGGGCGAGGATCTGCCCGTTGACAGATCTGGCAGGAATGATGACGTCAAAGGCCGCCTTGCGTTCTTTCTTCCAGATTTCTTTTGAGATGCATTCCCATTCTTCACATGCAAAACGCCGGTTCAGTCCCGGCGCGATGTTTCCTGCGATCAGTGCCGCTTCGATCGGGATCGTTCCGCTGCCGCAGCAAGGATCGATGAGGACGCGGTCCCGGTTCCAGAAGCTCAGCTGCACCAAGGCAGCCGCCAGCGTCTCTTTGATGGGCGCGTCCACGTCCGCCACCCGGTAGCCGCGCTTGTGCAGACCGGCTCCGGTGGTGTCCACCGTCAGGGTGACGCGGTCTTTCAGGAGCGTTACCTTGACCGTGTAGTCCGCCCCCGTCTCCGGCAGGCGCTGCACGCCGTACGCCCGGCTCATCCGGTCGACGATCGCCTTTTTCGCGATGCTCTGGATCGACGGCGGGTGATGCAGCTGCGACTTTACCGTAGTGCATGTTACAGTAAACCTGCCGTCTTTTGGGATCAGACTCTCCCATTCCAGCGCTGTGGTCTTCTGAAACAGCTCTTCGAAGGTCTTTGCTTCGAATTCCGCCATCTTCAAAAGCACCCGGTCGGCGCTTCTGAGCCATAGATTGGAACGGACGATGGTCCGTTCGTCACCGCGGTATGTGATTTTCCCATCTTCGGTTTTGATAACGTCACAGCCCAACGCCTGGACCTCTCTGCGCACGACGGCTTCGAGTCCAAACGTGGCGGTGGCGATAAGTTCTGTGTTCATTTTGTTTATTCAGCCTATTTGTTCAGCTTGCTGATAAAGTCCTTGCGGCTCTTATACTTCTCTCCGGAGCGGTCTCTGTACTTGTACATGAGCTTTTCTTGGTGTTCATCGTAGTCCAGCTGCTTTTCGAACAGTTCCTGCTCGAATTTGTTCAGTTCCGAGGATTTCTTGACGTGCGCTGCGATCGGCTTCGGCAGGATGATCATGTAGATCAGTGGCCGCAGCAGGAATAGATGCACCAGCGAGAAAGCGACGATCAGTCCGAACACGGCGCCCGGGCTCAGGCCCATCTGCAGCGTGCAAAGGCACAACAGCGTGCCGACGCCCCAAATGATATACGTCGGCATGAACTTGTCGATGGTGCGCAGCTTGCGTTCCAGCGCCGGATCATACAGTTCCCCACTGCGGCTGGCCCGCTTGAGAACTTTGTTCCACTTGTTGTTCCCCATGGAGATCTTCAGGGCCATCATGAAGTCGTTGGTGGAAGCCTTTTCCTCCACAACTTCTTCGAAGAACAGATCCTGCTTCTCAAAAATGACCTCGGTAAAGATGCATTTGCCGCTTCCCATTACCGCGACCTGCACTTCCTCGTCCGGTTCGCAGTGAAGGACCAGCTGCTGCCCTTCTTTGACCATCTCGGAATTCCCGTCGATCGATACGAGAACGTATCCTTCCAGACAATAAAAGCCCAGTGCTGCGCTGTCTCCGCCGACCTCTTCTTCCGCGGGCTTTCTCGGGGAAAGCGTGATCGGGTGCGCCTCGCTGCCGGCATCGATGACTTCCATCCTGCCCTGGCAGCCTTTGCGCATGATCAGATTGTAGTCGCGTTTCAGGTTGCCGAAACACTTGGTCTTGACGGCACCGTCGAAGGTATCCTGCTCCAGCGGGCCCAGATCCACAGACCGCTGGTCGCCGTGGGCCAGGACCACGTTTCCTTCCAGCACCATGAGGATGCGGTCAAAATCCGGCAGCTTCGTAAATGACGATTCGTCCTGATCGGAGTCCGCCGTGCTGAGCCGCCAGATGAAATCCCGTTCCAGATAATCCGCGCCATCCGGATAGATGGCGATCTCATGGGTCGTTCCGCCGGACCACTGTCCGCTCTTAAAATTTTCCGGTAGATAGAGTTTCTTGATCATATCGATTCCTTCTCCGTTTATCCCCTTCTTTGCCATTCGAACCGGTTGCCGAACACGTCATAGCCCGTGACGTGGAGCGGTCCGCCCTTTAAAGTGCAGAAATCCTTTTTCTCGACGATCTCATCGGACCGGTGGATCTTCCCGTCGTAATGGAAATCCACGCTCCAGAAGAGGATGGCCGACGTGCCGTCCTCGCCGATGTATTTCGCCGCGATCTCTTCGTCGTTCTCGCTCAGTTCAAACCGGTCCGGCTTGTAATCGGTAATCCGCAGACACCCCAGTTCCTCGGAAAAACAGACCGAGGAACTGTCGCTTATATCCGCGGAGGCCGGACGCATCACCGCGAACGCGTTGACGGCATCGTCCCCGTCCGCCTTCTCTCGGCTCAGGCGCAGGATCTGGCTGGAGACCGCCACATCACCTTCGTCGCACATGATCCACCTGCGGTTCATCTTGCCACAGGCAGCGCCCAGCGTCCCCGAACCGGAGAAAAAGTCGGCACAGATGTCCCCTTCTTCACTGCAGGCTTCCACGATCCGGGCCAGCAGCTTTTCCGGCTTCTGGGTGGCGTAGCCGGTCCGTTCAGCGGAGGTTCGGCCCACCATGTCGATGTTCCAGACATCCTTCATGTTGACCATGGTGTACCAGCCGATCTCGTCCTTGAATTCCTCCACGCCCTTGAAACGGTACGGCTTCAGTCCCCGGTTGTAGGACTTCTCTTTCAGGATGTTGAATTTATATTTCTTCGTCTTGCTGTAGAACAGCAGCGTGTCGTGTTTCCGCGCAAAACTCTTTTTGCTGGCTCCGCCGGATTTATAGGTCCAGGCGATCTCATTGATGAAATGGCTCTCGCCGAAGATCTCGTCCATGAGCATCTTCACATAATGGGAGCCGTGCCAGTCCAAATGCACCCAGATGCATCCCGTATCGCTGAGCAGTTCCCGCATCATGTGGAAGCGGACGGCCAGCATGCTCAGATACTGCTCGATGCTGTCCTCCCACTTATCGTCGTACGCACCGGTCTTGATCACCGGCGATTTGCCCAGCTTCGCCGATTCCAGCCGCACGGACGCCTGGTATTTGCTGTTGGTGAAAAACGGCGGGTCCACATAGATCAGCTGCACCTTCCCGGCCATATCCCGCTTTTTGATCAGGTATTCCATGAAGGCCAGGTTGTCGCCGGCCGCGAGAAGATTCTTGTCGTCATGACCGTAGATTTCCTGGACTTCGTAATCCTCGCAGCCCTCCCGGTTCATGATCTCCTCGAACAGCACCCGTCCGTTCTCAATCGCATTCAACACATCATATACTTTACTCATGGATCTCCTCCAATGAATTGTTTCCTCTTTTGTTTATCTTATCATATCGCGGTCCCTGCGTAAAACATTTCAGAGCAGGACCGGGATCAGATCTTGCCGCCCGGCGGCCTTCAGGGCCTCGATGACGAGCGGGCGGTTCTCCTTCTTATGGAAATGCAGCAGCGCACGCTGCATCTTTTTCTCTTTCATATCCTTGGCGACATGGACGGGCTTCCCGGTGAACGGGTCCCGTTCCGTGTAATAGATACAGGTCGCCAACGTGCCCGGTGTCGGATAGAAATCCTGCACCTGATCTGGCACGAATCCCGTTTTCTTCATATACAGGGCCAGTTCCACCGCGTCCTCCAGGGTGCTTCCCGGATGGGACGAGATGAAGTACGGAATCATGTATTGCTTCAGACCGGCCTGCCGGCAGATCATCCGGTATTCGTTGCTGAAACGGTCAAACACTTCCACCGGCGGCTTGTGCATCTGGCGGAGCACCTTCCCGGAAACGTGTTCCGGCGCCACCTTCAGAACGCCGCTGACGTGGTGCCTGCAAAGTTCCTCCAGAAACTGCCGTCCGCTGTGCTGTCCGCTGCCCCTCTTCCATCCCGCCATCAGATAATCGTAGCGGATGCCGGAGCGCACGAAGACCTTCTTCACGCCCTTCAGATCCCGGACCGCCTGCAAAATTCTGATGTATTCGCTGTGGTCGGTATCCAACTGGCTGCACGGTTTCGGAAACAGGCAGTCTTTGCCCCCGCACATCCCGTGCTCCCGCTGCTTCTCGCAGGACGGGTGGTGGAAATTGGCCGTCGGACCGCCGATGTCGTGGATGTATCCCTTGAACTCCGGGTCCTTCGTCATCGCTTCTGCTTCCCGGACGACCGAATCGAGACTCCGGCCGCGCACCTCCCTTCCCTGGTGGTAAGTGATCGCGCAAAACGCACAGCCCCCGAAACAGCCGCGGTTGGCCGTGATGCTGAATTTGACTTCCTGCAGACCCGGGACGCCGCCCTCCTTTTCATAGACCGGATGGTACGTCCTCTCATACGGAAGGTCGTACAGGTCGTCCAGTTCCATGCCCTCCAGCGGAGGCTGCGGAGGGTTTTGCACGATGCTGCAGTGGTACGGATACCCCTCGATGATGCGCCGCCCGTTCACGGAGTCGTTGCTGCGGTACTGTTTTGCAAAGCTCTCGCAGTACATGGCCCTGGAGCGCTCGTCATCCCCGCAGATCTGTTCGAAATCCGGCAGGTGGATGTCGTCTTCCTCCGGGATAAACCTTTCGCTGCCGTCGGTCCTGCCGGTGCGGAAGCACGTTCCGCGAATCCAGCTGATGTCGGAGACGTCGATTCCCGCGTCCAGCGCTTCTGCGATTTCCAGTACCGCCCGTTCGCCCATGCCGTAGACCAGAAGGTCGGCCCTGGCGTCCAGAAGCACGGAGCGGCGGACCTTGTCGGACCAGTAATCGTAGTGGCCCAGCCGGCGCAGGCTCGCTTCCAGGCCGCCGATGATGATCGGGACGTCTTTAAAGGCTTCCCTGGCCCGGTTGCTGTAGACGATCAGCGCCCGGTCCGGCCGTCTGCCCGGCTTTCCGCCCGGCGAATAGACATCTCTCTTTCTTCTGCGTTTGAAGACGGAGAAATGGTTGACCATGGAGTCGACGTTGCCGCTGTTGATCAAAAATCCCAGACGCGGTCTGCCGAAACGCTTGAAGTCTTCCGCCGTTTTCCAGTCCGGCTGCGGCAGGATCGCGACCTTGTAGCCACGAGACTCCAGCAGTCGGCTGATAATGGCCGTACCAAAAGAAGGATGGTCCACATAGGCGTCCCCCGTTACAAGAACGAAGTCAGCCTGCTCCCATCCTCTCTCTTTCATTTCTGTTCGGTTGACCGGCAGAAAACCACTCATTTCCCTAAAGCGCCGTTCTTATCCCAGGAACTGCAAGACGACGTTCTTGACATCGTTTCCGTCGGCCAGTCCCTTGACTTTGCCCATGACCGATCCCATCAGCTTGCCCATGGACTTTCTGCCGGATCCTTCTTCGATGCCCAGCTCTTCGGCGGTCATCTTGACGATGTTCAAGATTTCCTCATCCGTCAGCTGCTGCGGCATGTACTCCATCAGCACGTCGATCTCCGCCATATACTGTTCCAGCATATCGGTTCTTCCCGCTGCCTCGAAGTCGCCCAGCGCGTCTTTTCTCATCTTGATCTGCTTGGCCAGGATGGATGCGACTCCCTGATCGTCCACTTCTTCCCTGGTATCCACTTCGACCTGCTTGATGGCGGCCCGGACGAAATTGATCGTGTCCTTGCGGACCTTGTCCTTCGCTTTCATCGCTTCTTTGAAATCTGCGTTCAATGTTTCTTTTAATGACATGTTATCCTCCTTGTTTTATGAAAAACGGCATCAAAACTGATGCCGTTCAATTTCATATTTTGCTTAGTATTTCTTAGCCTTTTTTCTAGCAGCCTCAGACTTCTTCTTTCTCTTTACGCTTGGCTTCTCATAGTGCTCTCTTTTTCTGACTTCCGCCATGACGCCATCTCTGGCGCATGATCTCTTGAATCTCTTAAGAGCGCTCTCTAAGCTTTCATTTTCTCTCACGATTACCTGTGCCATCCCCGTTTCACCTCCTGACATAATGAATTTCTTTCGTCTTGAAAACGGTCCTTGCCGATATGACAAAGGTCATCTTGCAACGCTGATATTATATATTCAAACATTCTCCAGTGCAAGCGATTTTTTCATCAGCCTGGAGGCCATTTCATCCTGCGTCTGCCGAGCAGGTGGAAATGCAGATGCTTCACGGTCTGCAACCCGTCTTCACCGCAGTTGTTGACCAGACGGTATCCGTTCTCCAGTCCCAGATCAGCCGCTATGTCCTTTACCTTCAGCATGAGATAACTGATCAGTTCCGCGTCTTCTTCCTGCAGCGTATCCAGCGAGTCGATGTGCTTCTTCGGGATGATCAGTACATGGACCGGCGCTTGCGGATCCACATCGTGGAAGCAGAAGATCTTGTCATCTTCATATACTTTATTCGTTGGGAGTTCGCCCTCTATTAACTTGCAAAACAAACAATCACTCATCGATTTGCTCCTTTCTAACTGATATCTGCGCCCATTATACCACAACTGCTGTCATCCCGTCATGTATAATTCCTGTCATTTTTACATTTATGAATGAATCGAGCATATTTTCTGCGGAAATGAGGTCGATTTTCGATGGACTGCCCTCTCCGACCCCGATGTACGCGCGGATGTAATTGTCCGTAAATCCCGTTAGATAGACGCCCGACGGCTTCTCGACGATCTCTTCGGCCAGCACGCGTTCCGTCCGGCCTTCCTCCGCCGCCGCCAGGTTGATCTGATAGAAGCCCTTCGCCGCTTCCGCTGCGACCTTCTCCAGTTCGTCGCTTCTCCGGTTCTTGACCTGCGGCGCGACCTGGTTCTTCATGTCGGCCGCCTTCGTGAACGGCCGCTTGGAGTACTTGAAGATGTGCGTCTTGCAAAAACAGCATTCCGTGACCAGCCGGCAGCTTTCCTCGAAGTCGGATTCCTTTTCACCCGGGAAGCCGACGATGATGTCCGTGGAAATGCCGTAGCAGTCGTCGAAATCAAACAGCGTGTTGACCATCTCGTAATACTGGTCCAGCGTGTACGGTCGGTTCATGGCTTTCAGGACCGCGTCCGATCCGCTCTGGGCGGACATGTGCAGATGGTGACACAGCTTGTCGAACCGGAAGAGCCGTTTCACGTAGTCCGCGTTGACGACAGCCGGTTCCAGACTGCTGAGCCGGATCCGGAAATCGCCGTCCAGTTCGTTGATGGCGGCGATGGCCTTCTCCACTCCGAAGATCCCGTCGCTGTCCTGCGGACCGCCGGTCCCTTCCCCGCCGTAGAGGCTGCGGCCTTCCATGTCGTATTGCGCCGTGTTGATCCCGGTCAGCACCAGTTCCTTGCAGCCATCGGACAGCAAAGCCTTTGCTTCCGCCACGATGGCGTCCAGCGGCCGGCTGCGGACCGGTCCTCTGGCGTAGGGGATCACGCAGTAGGAACAGAAGCGGTTGCACCCTTCCTGGATCTTGATGTACGCCCGGGTCCTCGTCTCGCGGTTGGAGACGATGCCCAGATCCTCGAAGGCACCGAGTTCCTCGTACGGATGGATATGCCGTTCCAGCTCCCTTCGGAACTTTGCATGGGCTTCGACGTAATCGATCAGGGCGCGCTTCTCGTTGGTGCCCGTCACGATGTCGACGCCCTCGATGGCGGACACTTCCTCCGGCTTGATCTGGGCGTAGCAGCCCGTCACCGCAACGATGCTGTCTGGATTGACCTTCTTCATGCGGCGGATATACTGGCGGGACTTTTTGTCCGCCACCGCCGTGACCGTGCAGGTGTTGATGACATACACGTCCGCAAAATCCCGCTCGCTGACGATCTCGTGCCCGCGCTCGGCGAACATCTGCGCCATCGCTTCCGATTCGTATTGATTCACTTTACATCCCAAAGTGTGAAATGCGATCTTCATTTCTTAGAGCTCCAGTTCGTATAGGATCATGGCCAGGGCTGCCATGCCGGCCGTTTCCGTCCGGAGGATGGTCCTGCCCAGGGAAACGGACTGCCCGCCGGCGGCGACGATGGCGTTTGCTTCTTCGTCAGAGAACCCGCCTTCCGGGCCGATGATCACCGCGATCCGTTCGAGGGCGTTCCCGGTGATCTCCTGGTACATCGGGTTCGCGGCCGTCAGGAGCGCGTCTTTGATGGTGGCGTCCTTCTCGTTTTCGTACGGGAACAGCACCAGATCGAAGTCATCGAACAGCGACGGAACGTCCGCCGGAGCTTTGCCGGCAAGGATTTCCTTTAAACGAACCGGTCCGGTGACGCGCGGAATGATCCCGCGGCGACACTGCTTCACGGTTTCCGCCGACACCTTGTTCCAGCGGTCGATCTTCTTGCCGAAGTTGCCCGTATCCTTGACCACGGTCCGGTCCATGAACACCGGCACGACCTCGTGCACGCCCAGCTCGACGCACTTCTGGATGATCGTCTCCATCTTGCCCTGCTTCGGGATCCCCTGGAACAGCGTGACTTCCACGGACGGTTCGCCCGCAAAGGCCTGCTTGTCGAGGATCTCCAGCTGCGCTTCGTCCGAACCGATCGACACGATCTTCGCGCGGTACTCCCATTCCACGGAATCGGACACGTCCACTTCCTCGCCCTCCTTCAGGCGCAGAACTTTGGTCATGTGATGCAGATCGTCCTTGTTATCGATGACGATCGTTTTCAGGCCGACGTTCTCCGGCCCCACAAAAAATCTGCTCATTGTATTACCTTCCGGTATATCTTAAGGTCTCTTATAGTCTGTTCTAACGGTCTGTTCCGTTCCCGGTGACGGCCTATCCAAACAGGCCGAACCATTTCTTCTTCGGTTTCGCGGCGATGGCGCACCATTCGCCGTCTTCCGGGATCTCCAGGATCTCGAACCCGGCGCCACGGATGGCCTCTGCGACCTGCTCCTTCTTCTCGAACAAAATTCCCGAAGAGATGTAAATGCCGTCTTTTTTGAGGTGTTTTTTCGCGCTCGGCGACAGCTCGATCACCAGGTTGTGCATCAGATTCGCCACGATGATGTCGGCTTTGTAATCGATGCCCTTCGTCAAATCGCCCTGCCGGATCGTGACCGCGCCGTCGACGCCGTTCAGCTCCACGTTTCCCTTGGCGACCTGCACCGCGTCCTCGTCGATCTCGATGCCGAGCACGTCCTCGCATCCGAGCAGCGCCGCCGCGATCGACAGGATGCCCGAGCCGCAGCCCACGTCCAGCACCTTCAGCCCGCCGTTGTCCGCGCCCATCGTGGCGCAGCACGTCACGGTGCCGCCGATGCGCGCGCCGATGTACTTCTCCAACAGCTTCATGCAAAGGCTAGTGGTCTCATGGGTCCCTGTCCCGAAGGCCATACCCGGGTCGATCTGCAGGATCAGCTCGCCGTCTTTGGCTTCGTAGTCTTCCCAGGTGGGTTTGACGACGATGCGGTCAGTGACTTTGGTCGGCTTGAAGTTCTCTTTCCACTTGTCCTTCCAGTCAGCGTCGTCGGCGGTGATGTCTTCCGCGTACAGGCGCCCGAAATCCGCGTCCGGCCCGTACTCGCCGTACTGTTCCTTACCCTTGAGCATCATGATCTGCATCTTGATGTCTGAGATCTTTGCACGATTCTCGTCGGTGTCCTCGAAATAGGCGGAGATGGTCGGTTCGCGGTCCGGCCGCTCTTTGACGCGGTCGTCGATGTAGTCCCAGTCGTATTCATGCTTTTTGTTCAGGATGTCTTCCATGTCCGCCGGGTCATCGATCACGACCTGGTCGATGCCGTTCTTCAGCAGCAGTTCGGTGACTGCCTCGATGCCCTGCCTGCTGGCATGGACTTTTAGTTCAATGTATTTCATAAGGTTCCTCGTTGTTTACTTTGACTCTGGTAATAATAATAACGGGGCTGCCGCATAATTGCAACAACCCCATTCTTGCAGTCTTGTGTTTTCTTATGAGAAGAACTCTTTGATCGAATCCAGGAAACCGCTCTTCTTGGCGTAGCAGTCGTCGGTGACGGCGTTCCCCATATCCTCGATGGCTTTTCTCTGCTTTTTGTTGAGCTTGGTCGGTACCTCGAGGGAGACCTTCACGTAGAGGTCGCCCTTGCGGTTGGACCGCAGGCTCTTGATGCCTTTGCCTTTGAGCCGGAAGACCGTCCCCGGCTGAGTCCCTGCCGGAACTTTGTAGGAGACTTTCTCTTCCAGTGTCGGCACCACGATCTCATCACCCAAAGCCGCCTGGTTGAAGGAAATCGGGATCTCAAGCCACAGATCCTGTCCGCGCCGTTCAAACAGCTTGTGCGGACGCACGTTCAGCACGATGTACAGATCGCCATCCGGCCCGCCGTTGATGCCCGGCTCGCCCTGGCCCTTGATCGGGATGACCGAATCGGTATCGACGCCGGCCGGGATATTGACGGTGATGTTGACCGTATCTCTGACACGGCCGGTGCCGCCGCATTCCGGACAAGGCGTTTCATTGACCTCGCCAGTGCCGTTGCAGTCCGGACAAGGCGATACGCTCTGGAAGGTTCCCAGCGGCGTTCTCTGCTGCGTCCGGATCTCACCGGTGCCGCCGCACTTGGAACAAGGCTTCTTGGTCGTTCCCGGAGCCGCGCCGGTGCCGTTGCAGTTCTTGCACTTGACGTACTTCGTCAGGCGGATGTGCTTCTTGGTCCCGAAGGCCGCCTCCTTGAAGTCGATGGTCAGGGACTTCTGGATATCGTTGCCCTTCCGCGGCCCGTTGCTGCGCCTGGCCTGGCCGCCGCCAAAGCCGCCGAACCCGCCGAACGCGCTGCCGAACATGTCAAAGATATCCTCAAATCCGCCAAAGCCGCCTGCGCCGCCAAATCCGCCCGCAAAGCTGTTCGGATCGATGCCGGCATGACCGAAGCGGTCATACTTCGACTTCTGTTCCGGATCCGACAGCACTGCGTAGGCTTCATTGATTTCCTTGAATTTTTCTTCCGCCTCCTTGTCGCCCGGGTTCTTGTCCGGATGATACTTCATCGCGAGCTTACGGAAAGCTTTCTTGATTTCATCATCAGTGGCGCCCTTTTGGAGGCCTAATACTTCATAATAATCGCGTTTATCAGCCATTATTAATCCCCTCGAATTGTTTTATGTCAGTTTATTTTTCGTCGTCGTCCACTACCTCGAAGTCCGCGTCGACTACGTTGTCGTCCTGTGAAGGTCCGCCGGCCTGGCCGCCCATATCCGGGCCTGCCTGTCCGCCTGCGAATCCCGCGCCGCCCATGCCGCTCATGTCAGGACCTGCGCCTGCAGCTCCCTGCGCGGCCTGTGCCTGCTGGTACATCTTCGCGGAGATCGTGTGGAATTTTTCTGTGAGTTCTTCTGTCTTGACTTTGATGTCTTCGATATTGCCGGCGTTGAGGGCGCTCTGCAGCGCATCCTTCGCTCCGTTGATATCGGCCTTTTCTTCATCGGAAAGTACCTGATCCAGTTCCTTGACGTTCTTCTCGGTCTCATAGATCAGCGTTTCCGCCTGGTTCTTGATCTCGACTTCTTCCTTACGCTTCTTGTCTTCTTCCGCGAATTTCTCCGCTTCCTTGACCTTCGCGTTGATCTCTTCCTCGGAGAGTTTTGTAGAAGAAGTGATCGTAATGTTCTGGGACTTGCCAGTGCCGAGATCCTTCGCGCTTACATTGACGATGCCGTTCGCGTCGATATCGAATGTAACTTCGATCTGTGGAACGCCACGCGGTGCAGGCGGAATACCGGTCAGCTGGAATCTGCCGAGCGTGGTGTTGCCGGCTGCCATGTCTCTTTCACCCTGCATAACGTGGATGTCTACTGCAGGCTGGTTGTCTGCCGCGGTCGAGAAGATCTGGCTCTTCTTGGTCGGAATAGTGGTGTTTCTCTCGATCAGCTTGGTCGCAACGCCGCCCAGTGTCTCGATGGACAGGGAAAGCGGTGTGACGTCCAGCAGCAGGATGTCGTTCGCCATATCCTGGTCACCTGACAGGATGCCTGCCTGGATCGCAGCACCGATCGCGACGCATTCATCCGGGTTGATGCCCTTGAACGGTTCTTTGCCGGTGATATTCTTTACGGCTTCCTGTACGGCCGGGATTCTGGTGGATCCGCCGACCAGGATGACCTTGTTGATATCGTTGTTGGAAACGCCGGCGTCTGCCATGGCCTTCTTCATCGGTTCGATGGTTCTCTGTACCAGGTGTGAAGTCAGCTGTTCGAACTTGGCTCTGGTGATGTCCATGTTCATGTGCAGCGGGCCGTTCTCGTTTACCGTAATAAATGGAAGGTTAACGTTGGTGGTCTGCGCGCTGGAGAGCTCTTTCTTGGCCTTTTCGGCTGCTTCCTTGAGTCTCTGCATCGCCATCTTGTCTTTTCTCAGGTCAACACCGTTCTCTTGTGAGAAGCTGTCCGCCATGAAGTTCATCAGGCAGTCGTCGAAGTCGTCGCCGCCCAGCTTGGTGTCGCCATTGGTGGCCAGTACTTCTACAACGCCGCCGCCCAGTTCCAGAATGGATACATCGAAGGTACCGCCGCCCAGGTCGTATACCAGGATCTTCTGGGATTCGTCCGCCTTGTCGATGCCGTATGCCAGTGATGCAGCTGTCGGCTCGTTGATGATTCTCTTGACATCCAGACCTGCGATCTTGCCGGCGTCCTTTGTGGCCTGCTTCTGGCTGTCGGTGAAGTATGCCGGTACGGTGATGACCGCTTCCGTGACAGGTCCGCCCAGATATGCCTCGGCGTCTGTCTTCAGCTTCGCCAGGATCATAGCGCTGATGTCCTGCGGCGTGTATCTCTTGCCGTCGATCATGACATCATATGCTTCACCCATGTGTCTCTTGATGGACGAGATGGTTCTGTCCGGATTGGTGATTGCCTGTCTCTTGGCCGTTTCGCCGACCAGTCTTTCTCCGTTCTTTGCAAATCCGACTACGGATGGAGTCGTTCTCATACCCTCTGCGTTCGCGATGACGACAGGATCTCCGCCTTCCAGTACCGCTACGCACGAGTTTGTTGTTCCTAAATCGATTCCTATTACCTTGCTCATTGTTTTTTTCCTCCTTGTATTTTTGTGAAAGCAGCTCTTCCGATCGTTCCGGCTAGCTGACGACTTTGACCATCGATGGCCGTATTACTTTGCCGTTCAGCGTATAGCCTTTTTGCATTACACCGGAAACCTTGCCGCTTTCGTATTCTTCGGTTTCCTCTGTCATGACCGCGTTGTGCACGTTCGGATCGAAATCCTCTCCAAGCGCCTCGATCTCTTTCAGGCCTTCCTTCTCAAGCACATCACTCAACTGCTTGAAAATCATTTCCATGCCTTCCATCAAACCGGTCCCGCTGTCATTCGCACTTTGTTCGAGCGCCCTTTCGAAGTTATCCATCACTTCCAGGAGCTCGCCCATAATTTTTTCGTTCGCGTAGGAATAGAGGTCTCTCTTCTCTTTTTCGACGCGACGCTTGTAGTTCTGGAAATCAGCCATCAGACGCAGATACTTGCGGTCCGCATCTTCCTGCTCTCCACTCTCTTCTCCCTGAACTTCTTCTTTGCTCTGTTCTTCCTGTACCTCCTTTTCTCCGTCTGCGGTTTCCGCTTCGGCCGCGGTTTCCGCTTCCGTTTCGTTCATCTCTTCCTCTGCAATACCTTCCCTTTTCAAATCTTCCGTATTAACTGTCATCTTCCTCTCCTTCCGTCAGTCTAAATGCCTTGCTTAGATTATCTGTAAGATATTCAACAACGGATGTGACTTCGTCATACTTCATTCTCGTCGGTCCGATAACTCCCAGTTTTCCGACCAGTTTTCCGTCAACGTGGTAGGATGCTGTGATGACGCTGCAATCCGAAAGTTCTTCATCTTCGTTCTCACCGCCGATGGTGATCAGCACGCCGTCGCCCCGGCTGCCCAGCTTCTGCATGATGTCCTGCTTGCGGCTGACCAGTTCAAAAAAAGTTCTGGCTTTCTCGATGTCGTTGTATTCCGGCAAGGAGAAGATGTTCGTCAGCCCGTCCATATAGAGGTTGACATTGAGCATGTCCTCCAGCGTCCGGATGAAGCTCGGCGCGATGTTGTTCTCGAACATGGTCATGGCCTCTGCGTCTGCCTTGAACGTCTTGATGATGTCCGTGGTCAGCGCCTCGCTCAGCGTTTTGCCGCTGTAGTTGTAGGTCATGTTCTTCGCCAGGATCCGGAGCGTTTCCTCCGAAGCCGGCTTGTCCAGACGCACCGCGGTGTTGCTCACCTTGCCGCTCTCCGCGACCAGCATGAGGATGATGGTCTTCGCATCGACCGGCAGCAGATTGATGTAACGCAGCGTATCCTGCTCCTTTCTCGGGGAAATCGCGAACGCGGTCAGGTTCGTGATCTCTGACAGGACGTGCGCGGCTCTCTCGATCAGGTTCTCAAGCTCCGTGACGTTGCTGTACAAATCTCTGGCGATGGCATCCTTCTGCTCCTGGGTCAGCTCGGTCTTCTTCATCATCTCGTTAACATAGAGACGATACGCCTTCTCCGAAGGCACACGTCCCGATGAAGTATGCGGATGCGTCAAGTAACCGAGTTCCTCAAGGTCTGACATCTCATTGCGGATCGTCGCCGGACTTCCAAGCTCATAGTTCTTGGAGATCGTCCGGGATCCGACTGGTTCAGCTGTTCTGATAAAATCAGCGATGACGGCCTGCAATATTTTTAATTTTCGTTCTGTTAAATCCATTGTGGCCCTCCTTTTGTTAGCACTCTTACCTTGCGAGTGCTAACTTCTATACATAAAGTACCATTTTTACATGGTACTGTCAACACTTTCAGCGATTTTTTTTATCAAAATCCCGCAAATTCATCCCCTACCTCCACAGACAGCGTGATGAATTTGTCCGCACGCATCAATCAAATGTATTAATGTAGTGCTGAAGAAAAACATAAAAAGCACACTCTTCAGGCAGAAAGTATGGTAAAATGAATCAGGGGGATAAGAACAAACGTTCTTATGTTAGAGAAATGTCAAACCGTACCTTTGAATTCAGGATCTACCCGAACCGGGTCCAATGCCAGTTGATCGATAAGACCTTCGGCTGCACCCGTCTGGTCTATAACCACTGTCTGGACAGAAAGAAACAGCTCTGGCAGGACAGCCGCCAGAGCCTGTCCTATACTGCCTGCGCGAAGGAACTGACGCAGCTCAAAAAAGAGAATGAATTCCTGAAGGAGGTGGACAGCATCGCGCTGCAGCAGAGTCTGCGCCATCTTGACACCGCCTACAGGAACTTTTTTGCCCGCGGTAACAAAGGGTTTCCCCGGTTCAAAAGCAAGAAAAACGGAAGGCAGTCCTATTCCACTGTCAACGTCAACAACAACATCCGCCTGGAAGACGGCAGAATCCGCCTGCCGAAGCTGGGGAAAGTGAAGATCCGGCAGCACCGGCAAATCCCGGAAGGCTGGATACTCAAATCGGCCACGATAAAGAGAGTGCCCAGCGGCAAGTACTATGTCAGTATCCTGTTCGAATACGAAAACCAAGCAAGAGAACGGAAGGCAGACAAAGTGCTTGGGCTGGACTTTTCCTTGCCGGAACTATTCGTGACATCCGAAGGAGAACACTGCGGATATCCGAAGTATTACCGTCAGGCAGAGCAGAAGCTGGCAAAGGCGCAGAGGAAACTGTCAAAGATGCAGAAAGGGTCTTCCAACTACGGGAAGCAGAGGGTGAAGGTGGCGAGGATCCATGAGAAGGTCGCGAACCAGAGAAAGGACTTCCTGCATAAGCAGTCCCATTGGATAGCCAAAGCGTATGATGCGGTCTGCATCGAGAAACTGAACATGCAGGAGATGTCAAAGTTGATGAACTTCGGCAAGAGCGTGCATGATGACGGATGGGGGATGTTCACACGGATGCTGGAATACAAGCTTGAGGATCGGGGCGGGAGACTGGTGCGAATCGACAGATGGTATCCGTCCAGCCAGACCTGCTCATGCTGCGGGCATATCCACCCTGAGATGAAGGATCTTAAGGTGCGGGTCTTGTTCTGTGACTGGTGCCTTGAATATTACGACCGGGATGAGAACGCCGCGATCAACATCCGTGAGGAAGGTCACAGGCTCCTGAAGAGGCAGAAGCTGCAGAAGAGCGCATAGCGCACAGAAGCGAGAAAGATATAGTAAAAGAACCGTGGGACGCACGGGGATAGCTCGAACTGTTACAGCAGGTACGTACCATGCCGTATCTTAAGACTGATCAAACGAGAAGCCCCCACTTCAAGGTATCAGCCTATGTGGTGGGAGCACGTCACGGTATTTCGGTGAATTTTCCCAGATCAAACAGGAACAGATAAGATGCGGCCACTTTACGGCCAAGCGCGCCTTCCAGCGCCTCTTTATAGATCTGGATCTGGCCGCGGTACGTGTCGACGATATCCTCCACGCTCCGCCCCCATCCCAGGTGACTGTTCTTATAATCGATCAGCACCGGACCGTCGTCTCCTTCGAACCAGCAATCGATGATTCCCTGGACAACTGCCCTCTCTCCGCCGATCTCTTTCTCCATGATGAACTCTTTTTCCCGTTCGAGTTTTCCTCGTGCAAAAGCCTCCGCCGCCTGCCGGCCGATCTCCTGCTCGAAGAATTTTGCAATGCGGTCGGAACGAACAGCCTGACGCTCTTCCTCCGTGATCGCTTCCTGCCGCAGCAGTTCGTCTGCAAAGGCGTCGATGTAGGCTTCGCCTTCGTCACGTGCGCGGACGAAATCGATGTGTTCCATGATCATGTGCATGATGGTCCCAGCTTCGGCTGCTGTCAGGCGGTGGGCCTGCTCCGGTTCGAATTCCGCCACCGAAATGCTTCCGGTTGCTTCGCCGGCCGGCTGACCGGCTTTGTTCAGTTCCGTCACGGAGTACTTCAGCTTAACTGGTACATCGGCGCTTGTCTCATAGACGAACCGTAGGCGCCGGTCGATCTCGTCGGTCACGGCACGGCCGACGGACCCGCCTTCCCGCTCCGCCAGTTCCAGCAGAGCCTTTGCCTTTTGCCGGTGGATATCCTCCGTTTCCTCCGGTTCCTCACGCTGGTCGTAGAGATGCACTTCCACTTCCGGCCGGTCTTTCAGGCTAGCGTACATCATGTCCAGGTAGGAACGCATGCCGACCACGTCGTTCAGCTCGTCCGGATTCTTCACGCTGCCCACGATCTCCAGCCGGTCCATCGCACGGGTCAGCGCCACGTACAGAATCCGGACGGACTCCTCCAGATTCTCTGCCGCCTGCTTCGCGGCGATGGCATTCTGGAGCAGGGTCTTCTTTTTCCAGTGTTCTTCTTTGTTGACCAGCGGAAGCCCGATGCCGAACGCCTTGTGCATCGGCGCCGCATTTCTGTTGCCGCCGCTGACCTGCTTGCCCGCGCCGGTGAAAATGACCACCGGGAACTCCAGACCTTTGCTTTTGTGGACCGTCATGACGCGGACGACGTTCTCGCTCTCGCTGATGGTCTTGGCTTCCGCTTCGGAGGTTTTGCTGTCGGCCATCGCCTGGATGTACCGCAGGAACCCGTTCAGTCCGCTGTGGTTGCTCTTTTCAAAAACAGCGGCTTTTTCCACGATCAGCTGCAGGTTGGAAATGCGCTGCTTCCCGACCGGCAGCCCGCTGCAGTAATCGAAATACCCCGTATCGTAAAGGAGCATCCGGACCAGTTCCTCCAGCGGAACGGTCCTGCCCGTTTCTTTCCAGACGCTGATGCGCCGGTCCATCTCGGCGAGTTTCCCGCGCAGTTCCCGGTCCGGCCCGTTTTCGAGATAGGCCCGGAACGCACTGCAAAAGCTTCCGTCTTGATAGTGGATCCGGATCAGTGCCATGTCACGCACGCTGAAATCAAAGATCGCCGAACGCATGACGGAGATCAGCGGCACGTCCTGCCGCATATTGTCGATGACTTTCAGCAGGTTGATGAACACCTGGATCTCGACGGTCTCGAAATAGCCTTCGCCGGTGTCGCCGTAGGAAGGGATGCCTTCGTTGTTCAGATAATGTTCCAGCTCGGCCACCGTGCTGCCGGCCCGTGCCAGCACCGCGATGTCCCGGTATTCGACCGGCCGGTACTGGTTCTTCTTCGTATCGAAGATCTCCCGGCCGAGGGCGTCGCGGATGATGTCCGCCACGACTTCCGCCTCCAGCTCGCCCCGTTCGATATCATCCGTTTCGAGGCTTTTGCGGTCGATGATGTGCAGACCGGTCTTGTAGCCCGGCTGATCTTCCGGCGCCATGCAGTGGAGCTGGGCATGCTCGTCGTACTCCGGCAGCACCGGGCGGAATACCGCGTTGACAGTCTCCGTCACGTTGGACTTGCTCCGGAAGTTGCTGTTCAAGTCGATGACCATGCTTTCCGGAACCGCGTCGCTGCGGTAGCGCTTCGCCTTGTCCGTAAAGATCTCCGGTTCCGCCAGCCGGAATTTATAGATGCTCTGCTTGACATCGCCGACCATGAAGAGATTGTTGGTCCGCGCGATCCGGCCGACGATGGCTTCCTGCAGCAGGTTGCTGTCCTGGTACTCGTCCACGAAGATGTACGTGAACCGCTCCTGCTGCTCGCGGGCGGCCCTTTCATCTCCGAGCACACCGATGGCATAATGCATGACGTCATCCATGTCGATAACGTTCTCTTCGGTTTTGGCTTGCTTATATACTTGTTCGAATTCCGCGATCAGATCGACCAGGAACGCGGTGTCCGGATAGACGGCGTTGATCTCCGCGTTGTAATCGTCGATGCTCCGCAGGTAATACCGTTCTTTCAGTTTGTCGAGAATGTCTTTGCCTTGCTTCCGCAGCCCGCTCACCTGTTCCTTGACGGCTTCGTACGCTTCCTTCTCCTGCTTCTTCGCCCGCATTTGGTTGAACGACTGCCTGAAGAACTGCTGAACTTGCTCGAAATCCCCGGCGCTCTCGATGGCTGCCTTGACTCTGGCCGCGTCCTCCGCCGCCTTGCTGTACATGTCCTGACAGTACGGGCTGTCGAGTACCTGCGCCGCCTTTTCATAATATGCAAAGGCCCGGCGAAGCTCCTGCTCCGTCTCCTCCGCGATATACTGCAACAACCCCATCGCGCCGGCCGGATTATCGTCCTTCATGCATCTAGTCTTTTCTTTGGCCCAATCCATGTAGAACGGAATGCTTCGCAGGCTGTCGTACAAATGGATGAGACTTTCCTTCAGGCGGTTGTCGTTCCGGTCGCTGCTGTGGCGCTTGAGAAATCCGTAGAAGTCGTCGCTCCCCTCTTCGTAGCGGCGCTCAAAGACCTGGTCCATGGCGTCTTTTTTGAGAATGGCCTGCCGGACATCATCGATGATGCCGAACCCCGGCTCCAGATCGGTCAGATAGAAATACTGCCGGATGAGATCGATGGCAAAGGAATGGAATGTCCCGATCGCTGATCCCGGCAGCAGCTGCAGCTGGCGCAGCAAAAAAGCGCGGTCCGCCGGCTCGGTGCTGCTCTCCAGTTCTTTCCGGATGGCCGCCTCCAGCCTTTGCCGCATCTCGCCCGCCGCGGCCTTTGTAAAGGTCGTGATCAGGAACCGGTCCACATCCGTCTGTCCCTCGAGGATCAGTTTTTTGATGCGCTCCACCAGGACGGTGGTCTTGCCGGATCCCGCTGCCGCGGACACGAGAATGTTCTTATCGCGCGTATCGATGGTTTTCTGTTGATCTTCTGTCCAACTTGGCATACTGCATTCTCCTTTAGTACTGTTTTTATTATACCATATGTTGCGTGAAAAAAAGTACTGGGACGCGGACTATATTCCCTATCAACCACCTTTCAACATGCAATCATTTAGGTGGGCAAATTGGCAAACTGGTGCTTGAACAATTCTTTTCTCTGGATTCTGTTTGTCAAGCAGTTTTAGAATTTCCATTGACAAGTTCATGCTTCATGCTTAATTAGTCCAAGCCAACTGTAACTATAGGTCAAAATGACGATCCATTTTTATGCTATACTTGACAATCCCTCATCACCTCTCGAATTTGTTCAAGTAAAATGGTGATTCACTTAATGCTATACTTGACAAGTCCTCATCATTTCTCGAATTTGTTCAAGTATTACCATGTCAATCGCTCTTTTACCCACATGAACAATGAAAATGCCGCTGATCAAATCAGCGGCATTTCCCGATCACTCTCTAAGAGTTTCTCATTTCGTTCTAACCTCACGATTCTTGTGAAGGATCGGAGGTGAAGAATTACAATATTCTTAGAGGATGTTTTATTCTGCTTCGTAAACAACCTTGCCATCCTTGAATGTCTTGAGTACAGTACATTCATCGATCTTGACAGGATTGAGTTCAAATGGATCTCTGTCAACGATGATGAAGTCGGCGACTTTGCCCTCCTTCAGGGATCCGCAAGTGTCTTCATACATCATTTGATATGCGCCATTGATCGTGTATGCTTCGACCATGTTTATACGATACGATTCCACATACGCAAACACTGATTGCACCGCCAAAGATATTGAATGCAATCAATCCGTTTTCCAGTATCAGCATAGTATGATTCTTACCTTTTCATCCTTCACCCATGCATCCAATTAAAGTTTAGTATCCTTTGATTCTTCTGTCAATCTTCAGCCCATGTTATGGTATAATAATTGGCAAAGACAAAGAGAAAACAGGAGGACGAACATGAACGATTTTAAAAGGCCTACTATGTTAATGATATTGGACGGTTTCGGGCTGAACCCGAAGACGGAAGGCAACGCCATCGCTGCCGCCAACAAACCGCATCTCGATGAGATATTCGCGAAATATCCGCACACGACCCTCAAGGCCTGTGGCCTGAACGTCGGCCTGCCGGACGGGCAGATGGGCAACTCCGAAGTCGGCCATCTGAACATCGGCGCCGGCCGCATCGTATATCAGGATCTCACCATGATCACCAAAGCCATCGAAGACGGGACGTTCTTCGACAACCCTGCCTTTGCAAAGGCCATTGACCACGTCAACAAGAACGGTTCCACGCTGCACCTGCTGGGACTCCTCTCGGATGGCGGCGTGCACAGCCACATCACGCACCTTCTGGCGCTGATCGATCTGGCGAAGCAGCGCGGCATCGAAAAGCTCTGCGTCCACTGTTTCCTAGACGGACGTGACGTACCACCAAGATGCGCGACCATCTATATGGATCAGCTGACCGAGCACATGGAAAAGACCGGTCTCGGCCGTGTCGGAATCGTCAGCGGCCGCTACTACGCCATGGACCGTGACAAACGCTGGGAGCGTCTGGAGAAAGCCTATGACGCCATGACCATTGGAGAAGGATTCCATGCCCCGACCGGGCAGGAAGCGATTTCCATGGCCTATGAGCGGGATGAGAACGATGAGTTCGTCCTGCCGACCGTCGTAGACGGCGCTTATCCGGTCGAGGACGGCGACAGCATGATCATGTTCAACTTCCGTCCAGACCGCGCCCGTGAAATCACGAGAGCGTTCATCGACCCGGATTTCGACAGCTTCGCGTTCCAACGCAAAAAGAAAGTCAGTGACATCTGCTACATCTGCATGACGCAGTACGATGCCGAAATGCCGAACGTCACCCTGGCCTATCCGCCGGAAACGCCGGCCAATACGCTGGGCGTATATCTGAGCAACCTCGGACTGAAGCAGCTCCGTATCGCGGAGACCGAAAAGTACGCTCACGTCACGTTCTTCTTCAACGGCGGCGTCGAAGAGCCGGAAGTCGGCGAAGACCGGATTCTGGTCCCTTCCCCTTCCGTGCCAACCTACGACCTGCAGCCGGAAATGAGCGCGCCGGAAGTAACAGAGAAAGTGCTGGAAGCCATCGCCACTGACAAATACGACGTGATCATCCTGAACTTCGCCAACGCGGACATGGTCGGCCACACCGGCATCATGCCGGCTGCCATCAAAGCGATCGAAACGCTGGATGCGTGCGTACCGCAGATCGTCGACGCTGTACTGGCCAAGGGCGGACAGATCCTCCTGACGGCTGACCACGGCAATGCCGACGAAATGATCGATGAAAACGGCAACGTCATGACCGCGCACTCGCTGAATGACGTGCCGCTCATCAATATCTCCGCGGATCCATTGCCTCTGAAAGACGGCGGCAAGCTCTGCGACCTGGCCCCGACGCTGCTGAAGCTCATGGGCCTGGAGATCCCGGCCGAAATGACCGGACAGCCACTGGTATAAGAACTGGGACAAATTATGAAGCATCAAAAAAGCGGGCGCTGCGTCATTGTGGGCGGCGCCCCTATTACAGATTACGAAAATGTGCGCCGTTATCTCCGGGATGACGACTACTATATCTTTTGCGACTGCGGTCTGAAGCATTTGCAAAAGCTCCGTACGCCTTCCGGCGAAGAGGTTCTGCCTGCCGGCATCGTTCCGGATCTGATCGTCGGGGATTTTGATTCGTACGAACGCCCGCAACTGGAGCAGGATGCGCAGTTGGCGGATGTAGAGACGATCGTTTTACCGACGGTAAAAGACGAGACCGATACGGCTTTTGCTTCCTCCGAGGGAATCCGCCGCGGCTTCCGGGACTTCCTGATCATCGGCGCTGTGGGAGGACGCATGGATCACACTCTCGTCAACCTTTCGCTGCTGTACAAGCTGCACAAGGCCGGCTGCACGGCGACGCTGGTGGATGACCTTTCGGAAATGACCATCGCAAAAAAAGAGCCATCGTACATCGATGACTCCTTCAAATACTTTTCGTTATTCAATATGTTCGGCCCGACCAGCGATATCGCCATCACCGGCGCCAAGTACAACGTCACCGGCGCGGAGATCCTGCCGGATGAGCAATATGCCACCAGCAATGAAGTACTGCCCGGCCAGACGGCCTGCGTCACGGTCGGTGAAGGCACCCTGCTGCTGATCAAGATCCGGCGCGAACTATCGGATTTATTATGACACCGGGGATCCTACTGATTCCTATTAAAGACTCGCTCCAAACGCCCTGCACTCTTCGAGTTTCGCAGGGTTTTTGTTTTCGTCTCCGTTGGCTGTGATCTCACCAACGATCTCAATGCCCATGAAATCGAACGAATCTTTCATCTGCTTTTCGATTGCATCGTAAACGCCAGGTGAACCGGAGCTCAGCAGCATTGCGAACTTGGTGGCCTTCGCCGGCTTGCCGATGGCGTAGAACCGGTGCAGTGCCGCCTGCAGCTGCGCCGTCAGTGTCCAGTAATATACTGCCGACGCGAACACGATCATGTCGCAGTCCGCCAGATGCGGATAGATCTCCTGCATGTCGTCCTGCTGGACGCACTGTCCTTCGCCCTGCACGTGGCAGAATTCACATCCCATGCAGCCGGCAATGTCCATGCGCGCTACGTCGAAACGGACGACTTCATGTCCGACGCTCTGGGCGCCCGCTATGAATGCATCCGCCATGGCCGATGAGTTTCCGTTCTTTCTCGGACTACCCGACAGTAACAGTATTTTCATTTTCGTTTCCTCCTTTTTTCTTGTTGGATTCAAAGATTCTATGCATCAGGTACATGCTCAAAAATCCGCTGACGATCTTCGCCACGATGAAGATACCCACGACGTATCCTGTCGATACCGCCGATACAAAGGCCATCGATCCGCCCAGGATGTAGGCGCCGCTGATGCTGAACGCGGCGTTGAGCAATTTGCCCTTCTCATCCATCCGCGAAAACAGCGGCAGGATCGCCAGTGACGTCGCGCAGTTCATCAGCATGCAGATGACGGAGATCTCATTGACGCCGATCCGCTTCGCCAGCTTTTGCAGCTGCGGCCGGAAGAACTTCATGACGAGATCCGTCAGTACGAGACAGCCGCTGATGATGATGGCTGACTTCAGGGTGATGACCAGCGCCGTGTGTACCGACTCCTCGCTGGCCAGCGCGATCTTCGGCAGGAAGACCCCGAGTATGGCCAGCCCGAACAGCAAATACGTGCCGATCTGGATGATCCTTCCGATGACGGAAAACCCGCGCACCATCCCATCCGGAATTTTGTACAGCCCGAGGGCGACCAGGGCGCAGATGATCAGGATCGGTACGAACTGCCCCAGGAACGTCACGAAGTTCATCCGCAGGATCGCTTCCGCGGCCAGCATGCCCAGCGGGATCATGGTGATGCCCACCAGAAAGCCTTTGAGGATGAACGGGCGCTCTTCTTTGCCCAGCGTCGCCAGAAAGACCGGCAGCTGGAAGCAGATCGCCTGTCCGAGGAGCGTTCCGAGAACGACACCGTTGATGATCAGGATCTCCGGCGTAGCCGCCATGGCTTTTGCAATAAAATACCCGCCAAGATCCGGCGCCAGGATCGCACCGACGATCATCGATGGATCGAACGGCATCCCCTGTGCGGCTGACTGGATCGCTTCGGAGTGGCGCGCTACGAATTCCGCGCCAACGGAGCAGATACCAACAATGGGAACCACCATAGTTCCCATTGTCATCAGTCCTTTATCAAAGGACTCCGAAAGTCCCCATTTCAGTGAAAATGCTTTGTCGGCAAAGCCCACGAGGGCAAATACCAGCATAATACCTGTGAATACGTTCAATTACAGCAGATCCTTTCTGGAGAGGTTGATTCTGCCCTGGCTGTCGATCTCAATGACCTTGACGCGAACTTCGTCGCCGACATTGAGTACGTCTTCAACCTTGTCGATTCTTTCTTTCGCGATCTTGCTGATGTGGATCAGGCCTTCCTTGCCCGGAAGGATCTCCACAAAAGCACCGAAGTTCATGATTCGGGTAACCTTGCCGTCGTAGATCTCGCCCGGTTCCGGATCCTTTACGAGCATCTCGATTTCCTTCTTCGCCGCTTCGAGGCTTCCGCCGTCCGGTGAAGCGATGAATACGGTTCCGTCGTCTTCGATATCGATCTTGACGCCGGTGCGGTCAATGATGCCATTGATCGTTTCGCCGCCCTTGCCGATAACGGTTCTGATCTGGTCGACATCGATCTTCATCGTGATGATTCTCGGAGCGTACGGTGACAGTTCCTTGTTCGGTTCCGGAATGTCTTCCAGCATAGCTGCCATGATGTGCATTCTGCCCTCTCTGGCCTGTGCCAGCGCCCGTTCCAGGATCTCTCTGGAGAGGCCGTGGACTTTGATGTCCATCTGGATGGCTGTTACGCCCTTAGCTGTTCCGGTGACCTTGAAGTCCATGTCGCCGAGGAAGTCTTCCATGCCCTGGATGTCGGACAGGATCGCCATCTTGGAGGATCCGTCTTCTTCCACGCGTTCGATCAGGCCCATCGCGATACCGGCGACCGGCGCTTTGATCGGAACGCCGGCGTCCATCAGAGCCAGGCAGCTTCCGCAGGTGGAACCCATCGATGTGGATCCGTTGGAGGAAAGTACCTCAGAGACCACACGGATCGCATACGGGAATTCCTCTTCACTAGGGAGAACCGGGATCAGCGCTCTTTCTGCCAGCGCGCCGTGTCCGATTTCTCTTCTTCCCGGGCTTCTCATCCGGCCGGCTTCACCGACGGAATAAGGCGGGAAGTTGTAGTGGTGCATGTATCTCTTTTCGGTCTGTTCCGTGATGCCGTCGATGGTCTGCTTCTCACTGAGCAGTCCCAGCGTACATACGGACAGGACCTGTGTCTGCCCTCTCTTGAACAGGCCTGTTCCGTGGGTCCTCGGCAGGACGCCGTGATCGATCCACAGCGGACGGATCTCGTCCAGCTTACGGTTGTCCGGCCGTACGCCTTCGTCCAGGATCATTCTTCTGACCTGTTCCTTGGTGATATTGTAGAGAACACTGTTGATGTCCTTGCTGTTGTCCGGATAGATCTCCTCGAAGTAAGCCTTGGTCTCTTCTTCAACAGCATCCATGTTTTCCTGTCTTTCCAGCTTGTCGTAAGTCTGGATCGCTTCTCTCATCTTGCCTTCCGCATAGTTCCGGACAGCTGTGTCGATGTCTTCCGGTACCTTGTAGAGTTCCACGTCCATCTTCGGCTTGCCGACTTCTGCAACGATCTGTTCGATGAATTCAACGATCTTCTTGATTTCTTCGTGGGCGAACATGATCGCGTCAAGCATGACGTTTTCTGGCACTTCCTGTGCGCCGGCCTCGACCATCATGATGGCTTCCTTCGTTCCGGAAACGGTCATGTGCATGCAGGATCTGGCTCTCTCATCTTCCGACGGGTTGATGACGAACTCACCGTCGACCATGCCGACGACGACGGATCCTGTCGGGCCTTCCCAAGGGATGTCGGAAATCGACAGGGCGATGGATGAACCGATCATGGCAGCGATCTCGCTCGGCGCGTCGTTATCGACGCACAGTACGGTCGCTACGACCTGTACATCATTGAAAAAGCCCTTTGGGAACAGCGGACGCAGCGGCCGGTCCATGAGTCTGGAGCAGAGCGTCGCTCTTTCGCTTGGTCTGCCTTCACGCTTGATGAATCCGCCAGGGATCTTGCCTGCCGCGTACATCTTTTCCTCATAGTCGCAGGAAAGCGGGAAGAAATCCGCGTCAGCCCGCGGCTCTTTGGATGCGCATGCCGTGACGTTGACGACGGTGTCGCCGTACTTGACCCATGCCTGTCCATTCGCCAGCTCGCAAACCTTGCCGATTTCTACTTCCAGCAGCTTGCCGCCCAGTGCCATTCTGAATGTCTTGTAATCTTCGTACTTCATAATTTACAACTACCTCCTGTAAATTTTCTTCCATTACCTATACTAAAACCGGCGGGGCCTTGTTCACCCCGCCTAATTTGTTGATGAAATTATTTTCTCAGTCCTAATCTGGCGATCAGTGTTCTGTATCTCTCCAGATCTGTCTCCTTCAGATAGTTGAGAAGGTTTCTTCTCTGACCGACCATCTTCAACAGACCTCTTCTGGAGTGGTGGTCCTTCTTGTGGACTTTCAGGTGTTCGTTCAGGTCATTGATTCTGTAAGTCAGGATAGCGACCTGTACTTCCGGGGAACCGGTGTCTCCCTCTTTGAGCTGATACTCTTTGATAATTTCTGCTTTCTTTTCGGTTGTGATCATGATGTTTCCTCCTTATTCTTGATCCGCCTGCAACCAAGTCGCCGTCGGAGTGTCGGCTGACTGAGTCACAGGTACATTTTACCTGCGTGTAAATCACGCTCGTCTATAATACCATCAATGCGAGGGCTTTGCAAGGGTTTTCTAGGATCAGCGGCTGATCTTCGTCGATACGCGCTTGATGGAATTTTTCTTGATGACGCTCTTGCTGTTTCTGATCCAGATGCCCGTGCCTGAGCCGTTTCCTTTGATCTTGTTCTGCTTGATCGTGATCGTCTTGGACTTGCAGTTCTCGATGGACATGAACGTGCTCTTCACCTTGGAGGTCATATTGTTGCTGAGAATGCTGACCTTGACCTTCGGGGTTTTGATGCGGAATCCGACGGAGTACTTGCCGGATACCTGGTTGTTGGCGATCTTCTTGATGTACGAGCCGCTCGCGTTGGAAATCACAGCGATCGTCTTCTTGTTGTTGTGGATGATCTTGTTTTTGCTCAGATCCATGATCTTGCCCTTCTGGCCGACGAATACCTCGTACTGTTTCGAATTGCTGATGGTGTTGCCCGTAATGGTCTTCACGTTCGAGCCGGCGCCAACAAAGACTCCGTTGAGTTTCGTCTTGTTGATGGTGTTGTCATGGAAGCTGCCCAGGATCTTCGACTTGGTGTTGACGAAGAATCCCTCATATCCCGCGTTGTTGACCTTATTGTTGTAAATGTCCCCATTCACCTGGGCTTCGCTCTTCACCGCGATCCCGGACGCACGGACACCGAATTTTTCTTTGTTCTTCGTGATCTTGTTATTGTAGATGTTCTGCACTTCCGAACTGGAGAGCACGCTGATCCCATCCATGTAGCAGTCCTGGATCACGTTGTCGTGGATGTCCCCATAGACGATCGCGTTGTCATCGATGTAGATGGCCGCTTCACAGCCATACGGCTTTTTGCCGCTCTTGCCCCAGTCGATATTTTTGGCGACGTTCCCGGATTGGATGATCGTATTGCCTGAGATATCACCGGAACAATAGCCGATGCCGTGGATGCCTTTCTTCGTGTTTTCTCTTCCGAATACGACAATGGCTGCGTAGGTATTGTTCTTGATCACATTATTCGTGATCTCTTCTGCGTAGGTGTAGTGCTCCCCGCCGGCATTTACGGTAATGCCGAAATCAGCATGCGGACTGCTGTCGTGACCGCCGATGTTCTCCAGCGTATTCCCTGTGATCCTGCCCACATGGGATCCGTGGTAGATGCTGACTCCATCGCCTCTGCAGTTCTTGATGATGTTGCCTTCAATATCACCCGCAACGCAGCCGTTATTCGGTTCGTCCTTTGACGCCGATGGCCCGTTGAGGGAGATTCCGTGGAATTTCATGTTGACGATCGTGTTGTTCCGGATGTCTCCGCATTCGCCGTTGTACTTGAGGCGGATACCGATCTGGTCCGGGTCCGGGGTAACACCGGAACCGGAACCGTCGAAATAGCAGTTCTCAATGTTGCCCAGCACATTCCCTCCCCCGATGATAGCGACTGCCGCGTACGGGGCGCCGATGACCGAGATGTTGGATACGAACCCATTCGGATTGTATCCGTACACGGTGATCTCGCCGCCCTTGATGGTTCCGCCGCCTGCGTTGCTGTTATCGGTTATCGAGGAATAATCCCCGTATAGCTCAAATGCACAGCTGCTTGCGGAGTTTACCGTCTGTCCATTCAGATCGATAGTCGTATTTGCCGGAACACCAAAGCTCTCGTTCAGGTTGTATTGGGTCCCCTGTCCGGGCTGGCCGAGGACGATGAGGGTGCCCGGATTCTCCTCCGCATCCATCAGCGCCTGTTCCAGTTCACCAACGGAATTTACCGTGACCACATCTGTCCCGGCGGCGTCATCCGCGAACACGAGCGCTGTCGTTCCTATGAGTGCCGCTACTGCCGCGGCAACGCAAATCAAAAACTGTTTTTTCATCTTTTCATCCCTCTCTGAACGTTTATTTCAGATTCTGCTCCTGCAAAATTCTTATGATCTGTGAAATGTCATCAGCAAAAAAGATCCTGCTCTGCCGTCCGCTGTCGGAGAATCCCTCGCGGATCATTTTCTGCAGCTGCTTCTTCAGATCGTCGTAATAGCCTTTGTGATTGTATAGAATGCACGGCGCGTCCAGGTGTTTCAGAGAGACCATCGACATGATCTCCGCGATCTCTTCCAGCGTCCCGGTCCCGCCGGGCATCGCAATGAAAGCATCCCCCAGTTCGATCATCTTCGCCTTGCGGTCCGCCATGCCCTCTGTCACGATCAGCTCGGTCAGCCCGTCGTACTGCAAAACCCTGTCGATAAAAAACTGCGGTTCCACGCCGGTCGCTTTGCCGCCGGCCTCGACGACGCTTTCCGCCAGGATGCCCATCAGGCCGATCTTGGATCCGCCGTAGACGAGCGCGTTCCCGCTTTCGCCGATCCAGGTGCCCAGCTGTCTGACCGCCTCTTTCAGCGAGGCGTCTTTTCCTTCACTCGATCCGAGGTATACGGTAATGTTCATTGTCTATTTCTCTTTACTCGTCCTCCCATAATCCATTGCCCTGCTTTTGCTCTCCTGTTGAAGTGTTCAGAATGTAAGTGATTCCCTTATCATATTCTTTTTCGTTTCGAACAAACCCCGCTTCATCATCGCTAAGCCACAGGGCACAATAGAAACCGCTTAGCACGATTTTTTTATTTTGACCATCGTAATCACAGATGCTTATTGTTGGCTCATTTTCTTGGTATATCGTTTCATACTCATAATTGATGATTCCAGTTGGTGTAGCATATGAAGTGGCATATTCAACCGGTAGACGGTTTGTTTTTTTTGTTTCCGCGTCATATATATACCGTGTATTCAGTCCATTGATGAATCCATCCCCCACTTTTTCCAACACAAAATGATTGTCGTAACTGCTAGTTGCTCGATAGCCTTTTTTGACTGTGCTGATTTTACCGGTTTTGACCTTGATCCTTCTTAAATTGCATTTAATATAATCTTGATCGTTCTTGTAGTAGCTCTTCCCATATTGGTTTACATACAGATATCCGTTATAATACCCAACGACCTGTACATCCTTTTTCGTGCTGTATATTTTTTCTCGTTCTCCATACGTATATCTCTTATAAATCCTTACCTTGCCATCCTTCCAGTTAGATACGTCAAAATAAAACGTCCGTCCGTTGGACACGATCCCTCCAAAAATGTTTTCATCTTCACCATCAAGCCAATATGCATCACCATTTTTTGATAATGAAAAGAAAAGACTCTGGGCTTCTTCATAATCCAACCAGACAAACCGGTCGTTAATCTTCGTTTTTGTTGGAAAATCCAGCCCAACAGGACCGCCTCCGGTCGTCATTTCTGCTCCGATCAATCTATACGCTCCATAATCATACTGTGCTCGTACCGATAGCAAGTGAGCCATATAGGTGTCGCAGGCATGTGCGTTTTTTATTTTTTCAAGTGGTAATATAGTGTTCATTTCTTCAACCAAATCCAATCCGTTGATATTATGGAATTCATTGTCGATCTCCGGATAGAATTGATCTCTGGACCACTGGATATTAACACCTTTCCAGGTAGCTTTTCTTGTTAGATTCGGCACTATATCTTCCTTGTTAATAAAGTTGAATATTCTACAGTATTTGGAACGATTGGATGACTTCGCCGTCCGTGGCGCCGCGAATGTAAAAGCAAGTGTGTTTTTAGGGTTTGCGTATTTGTTATTAATGACATCTTTTGCAACAAGATTGGCAACGGAAGCGCCGAGACTGTGCCCTGTAATGATAAACACGTTCTTTGCTTTTTCTTTTTTGATCTTTGAAATGCTCTTTCCGCGACAGGCAGACATGAATTGCTCCAGATGCTCAACTGCATTGTCCGCTGCCGTCTGGAATCCTTCGTCATAAAGAAACGAATACGCATCTGTCATCGTATCAGCAACATCCGTTGTTCCACGGACGACAACCAGATACACGTTTCGGGTAACCCCGTTTATCTTTTCCTTCTTAAAAGCAAACGTGACTGCCGGCTCATTGGCCACAAAATTGTCCAAAAACGACTTCTCATAATTCACAGACCATGGTGCTGCATTGAATCCAAGCGTGTCAACTGCGATCCCTTCAACCAAATCCTGTCTGATTTCCGCTGCGTTCGCCATCGACAGGCAAGTGATTGCCATTTCCGCATGATCAGAACCAAGAGGTTTTTTGATACAATTCCCGATTACATCCGGTCCCCAGGTATTATCGATCCACACCGTATTTCCAGATTTGGAACCATAATACGGAATCGAGTTGCCATGGGATGCGGCAAATGATGAATCTAAATTGCTTGGAACGAACGTTAACGTTAAAACAAATATTACAGTTGTCAGAATTGCTATAAACCGTTTCATTTTTTCTCCCTCATTGCTGAAGTCTAATATCCCCAGTATGCTTTTCCTATATTGATTGTCTTGCCATCTGGCGTGATCAGCCAGCTTTCTGTATAATTGTCGTCATCCCAGGAGTATTGCTCACCAACATAGTAATCTTTTCTCGTTACTGAATATCCGCTCTCATTGGATTCTTTGCTATCCATTACTGCAACGGTGTTTGTTTTTTTCTTTGATGAACCGTCAAGTTTCATTTTACGATTGTAGGTCTTTCCGGTATCCATTGCCTCACGGATATAGGTGTAGTAAATGATGTTCCCCTTAATCATATAGGTGTCCGTCCATTTCGCCAATCTGGAAAGCTTGTTATTACTCAATTTGACTCTATAAAGATGGAACCAGGCATCCGTGTTTCCGGTAATAAAGTACAGATAATTGTCTTTGAGTTTCATTGAATGAATACGGTCGTATATCCCCCATCCATCGGTCAGTGTTTCTGTTGTATTCGTGTTAAGATCGACTCT
>JAFRJI010000034.1 GCA_017432345.1 Bacillota bacterium
GCATAGCTGAGTAGCCACGTTTGGAAGGGATAAGTGCTGAAAGCATCTAAGTACGAAGCCCCCCACAAGAAAAGATCTCCTCCCTTTTGGGTAAGACCCGTGAGAGACTATCACGTTGATAGGTCGGAGGTGTAAGTGCAGTAATGTATTTAGCTGACCGATACTAATAGGTCGAATACTTGACCAAAGTAAGGTTTTTGAGGATCGGCTTTTGCTTTACCAAATGTTTATTCAGTTTTGAGTGTGCAAACGCTCAGACGAATATGCGGTGACTATAGCGGGGAGGTCACACCTGTTTCCATACCGAACACAGAAGTTAAGCTCCTTTGCGCTGATGATACTTGGTGGGCGACTGCCTGGGAAAGCAAGACGTTGCCGCTTATTTGTTTTTTTGGACAATCATAGGATGGGGACCTGCAGAATCTTGCGGGTCCTTATTCATTCTCATGCGCCAAACCGCTCCATATTATGGTATAATAAATTGCGAAATTATTGGTTGTTGGAGGACAGTAATGAGCATACTGAAATTTCTGTTTGTGCTTTTGATATTAATACCGATCGCGATCCTCTTGTTCTACTTCGTGGACAACCTTCTGAACGTGGCGAAACAAGCCAAGACCAACGCCATTGACTTCGAAGCGGCAAGGGCAGCGAAGCGGAAGGCGGGCAAGAAGGAAAAACGCGCCGCATCTAAGAAGTCCGTACGGCAGCCAAAGGAGAAGAAGGCGAAAACGGCGAGATCCAAGGCCGAACCGAAGACCAGGTCCGGCAGACTCGTTACCGAAGCGACCGCCAGACCAGGATCCAGGCAGGCATCCAAGCCGGCAAAAAAAACCAAACGCAAACGGACCAAGACGCAGGCCAGACCGGTGGCCGAACAAAGATCGGCACCGCCAAGCTATGAATCAACACATGATCACAGCCGGAGCTATATAGAAGAATACAACAAGCGCAGAGCGGAGATCGAGAACAACTCCAGACAGGCCGGCAGAGGGAATACCGCGGAGAAGTTCGACTTGCTCTACGGTGACGGATCGACGGACAAACAACCGTCGTCGAAGCAGACGGCCACTAAGAAACCGACGGACAAGAAACCAAAAAGCAGGAAAAAGAAATGAGTAAAGGATATTTCATCACCTTTGAGGGTGGTGATGGTTCCGGGAAATCCACGCAGATCAAACGGCTGCAGGAATCCCTCGAGAAAAAAGGATATCGCGTCCTGCTGACGCGGGAGCCGGGCGGCACCCAGATCAGCGAGAAGATCCGTGAGATCATCCTGGACAGCGGGAACACCGAGATGTCCGATATGACGGAAACGCTCCTCTACGCGGCGGCCAGAGCGCAGGTGGTGCAGCAGGTCATCAAACCGGCGGTGGAGCGGGGCGACATCGTGATCTGCGACCGCTTCGTCGACTCAAGCATGGCTTATCAGGCTTACGGCAGGGGACTGGGCGACGCCGTCTGGGATATCAACCAGTATGCTGTCGACGGATGCCTTCCGGACCTGACGATCCTCTTGCGGCTGGATCCGCAGAAGGGGATGGACCGGATCAAGGACCGGGAACAGGACCGCATCGAGCTTTCCTCATCGGAATTCCACCGCAAAGTCTACGAAGGCTATCTGGCCCTGGAAGAGCGGTTCCCGGAGAGGATCAAAGGCGTGGACGCTTCCCAGGGAATCGAAGAGATCGCCGCTCAGATTGACGCGATCGTAGGAGAACTGATCCGATAAAGGACCGCACGATATGAATTTTGCTGATTACGAAGACAACAGGAAACTGATCGACCGGCTGGAGCAAAGCGTGCAGGACGGCCGGATTTCCCACGCGTACTTGTTCGAGGGGCCGGAGACCGTCGACAAACTGGCTTTTGCAAAATCATTCATCAAGGGCGTTCTGTGCCCACCGGGCCGTTCACCTGCAGGACGGGGTGAAAACTGCGGCCGCTGTGAACTTTGCGATAAGATCGATCACGATAACCACGAGGACATCATCTATATCCAGAAAGACGGGAAATCGGTCAAGGATGAGGCAATCATTGCAATGCAGGAGCGCCTGAAAGTCAAACCGCTGGAGGGGAAGAACATCGCGGTGATCTGCGACAGCGACCAGATGACGGCCAGGGCCCAGAACCGGCTGCTCAAAACGCTGGAGGAGCCCCTCGGGAAAGCGATGATCATTCTTTTGTCCGAGAACATGGAGAATCTGACCAGCACCATCCTGTCGCGATGCGTCAAGTTCAGGATCAACGGGTCATCGGAACCGGCGGAAGGAAAAAAAGCCGCCAATATCCGCGCGAAGGCGGAGGAAATCGTCGGACTTTGCCTGAAAAAGGCGCCATATTACCAGATCCGGGGCAAACTGAACGCCAGAAAGCTTACGGATGACGACGCGTCGATGCTTTTGGACGAAATGGAGAGAGTTTACAGAAATATTATTATTGACAACGACAAAAACGATGTCCCTTTGTACGATCTGGACCGGCTGTACGACAGGATTTATGCAATAGAAGAAACGAGAAAAGAACTGCGGCTGCATGTTTCGATCACGTACGCGCTGCAGAACCTAATACTGAAAATCGGAGGATAGTTATGGCAAACGTTGTAGGTGTCAAATTTAAAGACGCGGGGAAGATGTACTACTTCAACCCTGGCAATATAAAGGTCAAGATGGGCGATCACGTGATCGTGGAGACGGCACGCGGAATCGAGTTCGGCACGGTCACCCTGGAGGAGACCACCATCAGCGATTCGACGCTGGTAGCACCCCTCAAGGACATCATCCGCATCGCCACGCCGGATGATGTGAAGAAACACGAGAAGAATCTGGCTAAGAAGGGCGAAGCGCTCCGGCTCTGTCAGGAAAAGATCGATGCCCACAAGCTGGAAATGAAGCTCATCGACGTGGAGTACACGTTCGACAACAGCAAGGTCGTGTTCTATTTCACGGCCGACGGCAGAGTGGATTTCCGGGAGCTGGTCAAGGATCTGGCCGCCGTATTCCGCATGCGGATCGAATTGCGGCAGATTGGTGTCCGCGATGAAGCCAAGATGATTGGCGGAGTAGGGAACTGCGGCAGAGGGCTTTGCTGCAACACCTGGCTCACCGACTTTGAGCCGGTGTCGATCAAGATGGCGAAAGTCCAGAACCTATCCCTGAACCCGGCCAAGATCTCCGGGATCTGCGGCCGGCTCATGTGCTGCCTGAAATACGAGAACGACATCTACACCCAGTTCAAGAAGGGCATGCCGAACACCGGCGAACGGATCAAGACGCCGGACGGGATCGGCATCGTGACGGACGTCAACATTCTGGAGAACCTGATCAAGACCAGACTGGTCCTCGAGGAAGCGTCCGAAAGCAACGGGAACGAAGAGAAACTGAGCACTGAATTCTACACCTACGGGAAAGAGGAAATCAAGCGGCTCGGTAAGAAGAACGGGAACCGCAACAAGAAGAAGAACGACAGCATAGTCGACGAATACGACAAGATCGATGAAGCTCTCATGAAAGAAATCGAAGAGCTCATGAAGGATTAACGGTAAAGGGTCAACATGGAAAAGATCGAAGAGATCGGATTCGGCGGTCTGAAACTGATCCAGGATCCGGACGGATTCAAATTCGGGATCGACGCGATCCTCCTGGCGGATTTCGCCAACGCCCTCTGCCCGCAGGCGGAGGCCATTGCGGATCTCGGCACGGGCAACGGGATCATCCCCGTCGTTCTCAGCCACAAAAATCAGAGTTGCCGCGTCACCGGCATCGATGTCCAGGCAAAGGCCATCAAGCTTTCGAACCGGAACCGGCAACTGAATCATCTCGAGGACCGGCTCGCGTTCCTGCAGATGGACATTCGGGACGTGCTGGAGCAGCGGCCTGGTTTCGAACGGCACTTCGACGCGGTAGTGACGAATCCGCCGTATGTCCCATCCGGCAGCGGGATTGCGAACGCGGATGATGCAAAATTCATCGCCAGGCAGGAGACCACGGCCGATCTGGAGTGCTTCATCCGGACCGCGGCGCGGATGCTCCGGGATCGCGGGCACTTTTTCATCGTGCAAAGGCCTTCGAGGCTGGCCGACCTCATCTATTACTGCAGGAAATACGGCCTGGAGCCGAAGCATCTGCAGATGGTCACGCCGAGAAGCGGTGAGCGGCCGAACATTTTGTTGCTCCACTGCATCCTTGGAGCGGGCAGGGAACTGACCGTATTGGAGGAACTGGCTGTCCGGGACGAAAATAACAGCTATACATTGGAAATCGAACGCATCTATGAACGTGAAAACAGCCGTTTTGACGAAAAAACTAGTTGAAAATTTTTCCAATTCATGTCATAATATGTCTATGTTTATGGAGGTTTGATATGGTTGACGCAAAGACATTACTCATCATATTGGTCCTTGTGGCATTGGTCGTTCTGATTGTTGTGGCGATCATGCTGCTCAAAAAGCTGTTTGTAACGGTCGATGAGCTGAACAAAGTGCTGGAAGAAGTGGAAGTTGTTACCGACATTGCAGCGAAGAGGAGCAAGGACATCGATGGTATCGTAGATGATGTATCCAGCTCCGTTTCTGAAATATCCGGGGCGATCAAGGGGAACCAAAGCACGATCGGTGCTGTCATGGGGTTCGCCAAATCGGTAGCATCCTTAAAAGGTGTATACGATAAAAACAAGAAAGAAGATTGATATCCTGCGGGATATTGAAAGATATACGAAAGGAGCTGAACTATACATGAAAGCGACGGGTATAGTAAGAAAGGTCGATGAACTTGGCAGAATCGTTTTGCCGATCGAATTGAGAAGAACGTTGAATATCGAAATCAGAGATCCATTGGAAATATATGTGGATGGCGAATCTATCATGTTGAAGAAGTACCAGCCTGCATGTATCTTCTGTGGTAGTTCCGATGACATCAAGCAAGTGCATGGCAAGAATGTCTGCGCGAAGTGCATCAAGGAACTGCAGAACTTATAAAGAAATTAAAAAAGGCGCAATTTATTGCCCTTTTTTTACGCATAAAATAGAACAGTTGGAGTATTTGGAGGTTAACTGTGGCAAAATTTCTAGTACAAAAAAGCGGTCCGCTGCAGGGAGAAGTGGTGATCAGTGGTTCCAAGAACGCGGTCCTGCCGATTATGGCGGCAACCCTTCTGACCGATGAAAAGTGTACGATCATGGATGTTCCGGCTTTGAGAGACGTGGATGTTATGTGCGATCTTCTCAAGAGCCTCGGGGGATCCGTCGAGAAAAATCTGGATGAAAATATTGTGGAAGTACTGGCAGATGGCGAGATCAATTACGAAGCTCCGTTTGATCTGGTCAAGATGATGCGTGCGTCGATCCTGGTTTTGGGGGCTTTGCTTCTCCGGACCGGCCGGGCACTGATCCATCTGCCGGGCGGATGCGCGATCGGCGAGCGTCCAGTGGAACTGCACTTAAAGGGACTGAAGGCTCTTGGTGCCACCATCGATCCGGCGCAGCTGGCGAAGGGCATCGTGGATGCGCGTGCCGATGAGCTGAAGGGCGCGACCATCTATCTGGACTTCCCGAGCGTCGGCGCGACGGAGGTCATCATCATGGCCGCTACGCTAGCGCAGGGAACGACCATCCTGGAGAATGCGGCACAGGAGCCCGAAATCGTCGATTTGGCGAACTTTTTGAATAAAATGGGGGCAAAGATCAAGGGTGCCGGAACGGACACCGTTAAGATCGAAGGTGTTGAAAAACTGCACGGCGTTTCCCACCACGTCATTCCGGACCGGATCGAAGCGGGGACCTTTATGGTCAGCGCGGCCATCACCCGCGGACGCATCCTGATCAAGAACATGGTGCCGGATCATCTGAAGGCCGTGATCGCCAAACTGAGGGAGTGCGGCGTTGAAATCACGTTGACGGATGAAGGCGTGATCGTGGACGGAAGCGTGCGGAAGATCGTATCGACCGATATCAAGACGCTGCCGTATCCGGGATTCCCGACGGACATGCAGTCGCCGTTCATGGCGCTGCTGACCGTGGCGGACGGACCGAGCGTCGTGATCGAGACCGTCTTTGAGAACCGTTTCATGCACGTGACGGAATTCAACCGGATGGGAGCCAACATCAAGACGGAAGGGAAGTGCGCAATCATTCCGGGCGGAAAACAGCTGAAGGGCGCACCGGTCGTCGCGACAGACCTCCGTGCCGGAGCCGCAGTCGTCCTGACCGGCCTCGTGGCGGAAGGGACGACGGAAGTATCCCAGATCTATCACATCGACCGTGGATATGAAAACTTCGTCGACAAATTAAGGAATCTCGGCGCGAACATTATGCGCATCGAAGAATAAAAAAAGACCGGGCGATCATTCGCTCCGGTCCATGTAGTTGATGATATTTCTCAATGTGTTTTTCGAAGCATCTTTTACGAAGCTGTAGGAAATCGCATTGAGATTTTTATTTTTTGCGGCGAACCGGTCCAGCTCGCTGCTTGCCAGCATGATGTTGGATTCATCCTCCGCCAGAGGCACCAGATTGGAGAAGTAGCTGGCGAGACCCTGGTCGTCCGAAGAAGTCCAGATCGGATGGGCTTCCGTGCAGGAATAGTGCATGTTGCAAAGGCCGGAAGTCGTCTCGTAATCGGTGGACAGGGCCTCCAGATCATCGATGCTCCGTGCGCGCATCTGCAGGGAGACCTTCACGTTGTTTTCTGTACGGATGGAATCCATATAGGACGCGGCGTGGATCAGGCCGGTGTCTTCATCCTGGGAGCACGCCCCGGTATTCAGCGTGTACATCAGGCTGATCAGGCCGTTCGCTGTTTCGTCCGCAAGGACAGAATCCGGCATATCCGTTTCTTCCATGGTGTATTCGAATTCGCATTCCAGTGATGCGAAACGGTCCTCCATGGTCTTGAAAGAGCTGTCGAATTTCTTCATGAACCCTTCCACGTTGTTGCCGTCGATGACGATGACGGCGGTGGCTTTGTACGGCATATAGCCGGCTTTGGCGTGGCTGTTGAAGGATGCAATCTCGAACAGCCGTCCCGAACTCTTGGCGGTAGCCAGCAGATTGCCGATCACCGTGATCGGATCCGGGTAATTCTTATGCTTGTCGAAGCGGAACGGATCTGCGTACTGATCGAAGGAGAGAGTGAGCTTGAAGGCGCTCTTGTATTTCGGCGCGGTCAACTTCGACTTGGTCTTGATCACCGCCTGGGCAGCTTCCGCTCCGGACACATACAGAGAATAGTCCCGGGAAGTGGAGAGGTTGATGAAATCGGTGCTGCGGAGATAACGGCTGTCGATGCTGGAAGCGCCGATGTACCGGCCTTCTTTGATCTCCGTCACGATCAGACGGATGTTGTCGTGTTTGTTCGGACCGAGCAGACAGGTCAGACCCATGGCGAGGGCATTCAGATCGCTTTTGATACTGTCGGTGCGGACGCCGCACTGAAGGATCGTGGTCTTCTTCTTGGACTGTCCTTTGGTAGCGGGATTGAACAGAACCGTATAATGTTTGGCGGATTTTTCGACTTTCACGCCGCTGCCTTCGGCCCAGGTCTTCAGATAATCGGATACCTGTTCGTATTCACAGGTTTCTTCCGGAAGGGCGGTCCCCAGATTGCTACGGGCCGTCTGTAAGACTTCCTTTAACTCTTCGCTGCGGTTGACTTCACCGTCGGAACAGCCGGCGAGGAAGGTCACAGCGGTGAAGATAAACGCGATCAAAAGCGGCAAAAAACGTTTCATGTAGATGATTTCTCCTTGTGTATTGATGTAAATACTATATAATGAAACCAAGGTTATTATACTACAACAGGAGACAAAAATGGAAACAAAGAATTATCTGATACGGGAATCCCAGTTCGATGACTACAAATATTTTGCGGAATGGGAAGTGGATCCGTTCGTCACGCAGTACCTGTCTTACGATGAAGACAGGACGTATGAAGACGTCGTTGAGGAAGCTTACGCAAACCGGGCGGATGATACGAAGATCGATTATACAATTGTAGACAAGATGACCGGCGAGCCGATCGGCAGGGTGTTCCTCTCCCGGATCGACCGGCACTCCGATTCGCTGGATATTACAAAGATCTATATCGGCAATGCGGATTACCGCGGCAAAGGCGTCGCCAGGGAAGTCCTGGAGGAACTGCTCCGCTACTGCTTCATCTTCCTGCACCTGGAGCGGGTGACCCTGGATTACTATACCGGGAACGTCCGGGCATCGTCGTTGTATGAAAAAATGGGTTTCAAACCGGAAGGCGTCGCACGGAACTCCACGAAAAAGGACGGAAAATACTATGATCTCAATCTGATGTCCATGTTAAAAAGTGAATATCTGGCAAGATATTCCGCGAAGAAGGGTTAACATTTCATATAGTTATGTCAAGAGCTGACGAAGATTTCGGCCTCGCAGAATCTGTGAGGCCCTTTTATTGCAATGATTTCGGGGATTTTTCAGGCACTTTCCGGGCGGGATATGTAACGAAAAAAATAATTCTTAAATATTGTTTTTTTATATTGACGGGCAGAATATTTGGTGTATAATCTTCAATGAACGCGTAATCAACCACAATATGTAGAGGTAAGTGTAATGGATGGAATTAAGCAAATTATAAAGAGAGACGGGAGAACTGTCGACTTTGACAGCTCCAAAATCTCCGACGCCATATACAAGGCGGCGCAGGTCCTGGGAGGACAGGATCGTGATACTTCAAATTACCTGGCGAAGCAGGTAGAACTGTATCTGGTGGAGGTCTGCCACAACGATTATCCGACGGTAGAACAGATACAGGATGCTGTTGAGAAGGTTCTGATCGAGAACGGTCACGCCAGAACAGCGAAAGAATTTATCCTTTATAGAGCAGAGCGTACGAGAGTCCGCGACATGAACACGCGCCTGATGAAGACGTATGAAGATCTTACGTTTAAAGACGCGAAGGACAACGATACGAAGAGAGAGAACGCCAACATCGACGGCGACACCGCTATGGGCACCATGCTTAAGTACGGTTCCGAAGGCGCGAAGCAGTTCTATGAAATGTTCGTTTTGAAACCGGAGCATGCCAAGGCGCACCGGGAAGGGGATATCCATATCCACGATATGGACTTCCTTACACTTACTACAACGTGTTGTCAGATAGATATCGAGAAACTCTTCAAAGGCGGATTTTCAACGGGTCACGGCCATCTCAGAGAGCCGAACGACATCCAGAGCTATGCGGCTTTGGCCTGCATCGCGATCCAGTCGAACCAGAACGACCAGCACGGCGGACAGAGCATCCCGGACTTCGATTACGGCATGGCTCACGGCGTCGTCAAGACATACCGGAAGCTGTACTGGACCAACATGGGCAAAATGCTCAATCTGCTCTTTGACATCGAAGACGGCGTCGACCGCGTGAAAGAGATCGGCAAGATGATCATGGAAGAAAAGGGCATCTTCCCGACGCTGGCGGACGACAACGGCTATAAAGAAGAAGAAGCGGAATACCTCAAGAAGCTCATCGCCGAGAAATACATCCCGACGTTGCAGCAGAAGGCCACGAAGTACGCCTGCGAAGAGATCGACCGCGCCACATTCCAGGCCATGGAAGCATTCGTGCACAACCTGAATACGATGCACTCTAGAGCCGGCGCGCAGGTGCCGTTCTCCTCGATCAACTTCGGAACAGATACGACGCCGGAAGGCAGACTGGTCACCAAGAACATCCTGCTTTCCATCGAAGCGGGCCTCGGCAACGGGGAAACCGCGATCTTCCCGGTCAGCATTTTCAAGGTCAAAGAAGGGGTCAACTACAATCCAGAAGACCCAAACTATGACCTGTTCAAGCTCGCCATGAAGGTATCGGCTAAGCGTCTGTTCCCAAACTTCGCATTCATCGACGCGCCGTTCAATCTCCAGTTTTACAAAGAGGGAGATCCGAACACGGAGATCGCGTACATGGGATGCAGAACGAGAGTCATCGGCAACGTATACGATCCGTCCAGACAGGTCGTTGGCGGCAGAGGCAACCTGAGCTTCACTTCCATCAACCTGCCGAGGATCGCCATCAAAGCTCATGGCGACATCGACTGGTTCTTCGAGGAACTGGACCGCAAGCTCGAACTGGCGATGGATCAGCTGATGGAACGGTACAAGATCCAGGCTTCCAAGAAAGTCCGAAACTACCCGTTCCTGATGGGACAGGGCGTATGGATCGACTCCGACAAGCTCAAAGAAGACGATACCGTCGGCGAAGTCCTGAAGCACGGAACGCTCAGCGTCGGCTTCATCGGACTGGCTGAGACGCTCAAAGCCCTCATTGGCAAGCACCACGGTGAAAGCCCGGAAGCGCAGTCACTCGGACTGGAGATCATCGGCTACATGCGTAAGAAGCTGGATGACCAGTCAAAGAAGACCGGCTTCAACTACACGCTGCTTGCAACGCCGGCAGAAGGTCTGAGCGGCCGCTTCGTCCGCATCGATAAGGAGCGTTACGGGGAAATCGAAGGGATCACGGATCGTGAGTACTACACGAACTCATTCCACATTCCGGTATACTACAACATCAACGCCTTCGATAAGATCAAACTGGAAGCGCCTTATCACACGCTGACCAACGCGGGCCACATCAGCTACGTTGAGCTGGACGGAGACCCGACCAAGAATCTGGACGCTTTCGAACAGGTCGTCCGTTACATGAAGGAAAGCGGCATCGGATACGGTTCCATCAACCATCCGGTCGACCGTGACCCGATCTGCGGTTACACCGGCATCATCGACAACGAGTGCCCGTGCTGCGGCAGAACAGAAGACGAAGGCGATCTCGGATTCGAGAGGATCCGCCGCATCACCGGATATCTGGTAGGAACCATGGATCACTGGAACGACGCCAAGACGGCAGAGGAACAGGATCGGGTAAAGCATAGTTTGGAGAGAACAGATGAGTGATTCGATTAGAATCGCCGGTATAGTCAGAGAATCGATCGTTGACGGCCCGGGCATTAGATTTGCAATCTTTTGCCAGGGCTGTCCTCATGATTGTCCGGGATGCCACAATCCCGAGACCCACGATTTCGCCGGCGGATACGATTGTACAATTGACCAACTGCTGGAAGAGATCGACAAGGATCCGATCCTGGCCGGCGTAACATTCTCGGGCGGCGAGCCGATGTGCCAACCGGTCGCTTTCGCGGCGCTGGCAAAGGCCGTCAAGGAGCGGGGCCTGACGATCACAATCTATTCGGGCTACACCTTTGAGCAACTGATCGAGCGCATCAAGGGGCAGGGTTCCGGCAAGGACCTCTCCGTGGAAGAACGGAAGGCCACACTGGAGCTTTTGGAATTGGCCGACATCCTGATCGACGGCCCGTACGTGGCGTCCCTGCGTGACCTGACGCTGACCTTCCGCGGCAGCAGCAACCAGAGGGTCATCGATCTGAACAAAACCCGGGAAACGGGAAAGATTCAATTACTGTAAAAATTCTTCTTGTAATGCATTTTTCGGTATGCTATAATCTCTAATGTTCGAGCGTAAGAAAGTAAGGAGGTGCAGCAATGTCAAGAAAGTGTGAAATTTGCGGAAAAGGACAGGTTTCCGGAAATAATGTATCTCATTCAAATAGACACTCTAGAAGAAAGTGGGATGCTAATATTCAGACTGTGAAGATCGAAGAAAACGGCACAGTCAGAAAAGCTAAGGTTTGCACAAGATGCCTTAGATCCGGCAAAGTTACCCGTGCTATCTAGCGAATAGAGATCAACACCTGCGAAGGAGCGGAAACGGCTCCATTGAGCGGGTGTTTTTTTTATGCTATAATGCAGGTATGTTAGAGATCAAAACAGAGATCGGCGAAATACGTTTCTCGACGAACGTCATAAAGAAGATCGTCATCGACGCAGTCCATCAGACGGAAGGCAAAGCCTATATCTATCACTACAAGGGCAAATACCAGAACGCCATGACCGGGATCGCTTCCAGGATGACGCTCTACAACGGGGACCGCGGGGATGCGGGAAGCATCGACGTGGCCGACACGGAGACCGGACTTCAGATCACGGTCTATCTTGTGATGCGGTTCGGCGCCAGCATCCGGACATCCTGCATCCATATCATCCATTACATCTTCGACAATGTGGAGAAGATCATGGAGGCGCCGCCGGAAGCAGTCCGGGTCATCGTTACGGGCGTCGAATCCAACGAGATCGCCAAGAGAAATCTGGAATACAGCATGCGGGCCGATGAGCCGGGAGTCATCCATGAACCTCCAAGATAATCTGACGGCCTTAAAAGGGGTGGGACCAAAAAAGGCGAATGCGTTCGCGAACATGAACATCCATACGCTGGAGGATCTGGCGTATACGATTCCGCGCGGCTACGAAGACCGCAGGAGCATCGTCGACATCAAAAACTTAAAAGAAGGGGAAACAGCAGCATTTCTTGGAACGGTCGACCAGATCGTCCCGGGCCGGTTCCGTGGCAAGAGAGGACAGGTCCTGAAGCTGCTCGTTTCAGATGATACAGGCTCGATCGAGGTTGTTTTTTTTAATGCCTCTTACCTGACGAAAGCCTTTGCGATCAACGCGGCGTTCGTGTTCTACGGGACGCCGTCGTACAACCGCGACCGGCTGCAGGTGATCCACCCGGACTTCACCAAACAGGCGGAGTTCGTGAAGGGGATCGTGCCGGTCTACCCGCTGACCAAGGGCGTTACGCAGAAAGAAATGCGCCGGCTGCAGCGGGAAATCCTGCCGCTTTACGATGAACTGGAGGAGTATCTCAGCGAAGAGACGGTCCGCCGGAACCATTTGTGCGGCCTCGGTTACGCCCTCCGGAATCTCCATTTCCCGGAGGACAAGCAAAGGCTTCTGGAGTCGAAATACCGGATGATTTTTGACGAGTTCCTCGTGCTGGAGACCGGCATCATGGCGGCGAAGAACCGCGCCGGTGCTGGCAAGGGAATCGCTTTCGCACAGAACGACTGTGAGCAGGAATACATCTGCACGCTTCCATACGCGCTGACCGGAGCGCAAGAGCGCTGCGTCCGGGAAATCAAAGCGGATATGGAAAGCACCAGGACCATGAACCGCCTCGTGCAGGGCGATGTCGGCTCCGGCAAGACCGCCGTGGCGGAAATCGCAATGTACAAAGCCGTCCGGAACGGCTATCAGGCGGTGATGATGGCGCCGACCGAGATCCTTGCCAGACAGCATTTCGAAGGGATGCAGCAGAGTTTTGCAAAACACGGAATACGGACCGGCTTCCTGGTCGGGTCGATGAAGGCCGCGGAGAAGCGGGCGGTTCTGGAGGATCTGGAACAGCACCGGCTGGATATCCTGATCGGGACCCATGCGGTGATACAGGACAACGTAGCCTTTGCAAATCTAGGTCTCGTGATCACCGATGAGCAGCACCGGTTCGGAGTCAACCAAAGGGTCCTTTTGCAGAACAAGGGAGAAAACATCAACGTCCTCGTGATGACCGCGACGCCGATTCCGCGGACGCTGGCTGTTGTATTGTACGGCGATCTGGATGTTTCGGTCATCGACGAACTGCCGCCGGGAAGACAGGAGATCATCACCCGGTGCGCGGTAGCAGGCGAGGGAATGAACGGCAATCTGCTGCGGCGGAAATGCTACGATTTCGTGGAACGGCAGGTCCGCGCCGGCCGGCAGGCCTATGTGGTGACGCCGCTCATCGATGAGTCAGAGGCCATCGACGCCAGGTCGGTCAATGAAGTATACGAAGAACTGTCGAAGCTGTTCGAGCGGATTGCATTGCTGCACGGCGCGATGAAGCAGGAAGAAAAGGACGCCATCATGGAGCAGTTCGGCAGGGGGGATATCGATGTGCTGGTGGCGACCGTCGTAATCGAAGTAGGCATCAACGTGCCGAACGCCACCGTCATGGTGGTGGAGAACGCGGAACGCTTCGGCCTGGCGCAACTGCACCAGCTCCGCGGACGTGTAGGCAGAGGGGAACATCAATCCTACTGCTTCCTTCTCATCGAACACGGGTCGGAACTGGCCGAAAAGAGAGGGCAGATCATGGAGCAGTCTTCCGATGGATTTTTCATCGCCGAAGAAGACCTGAAGCTGCGGGGCCCGGGAGAGATCTTCGGGACGCGGCAGCACGGACTGCCGGATCTGAAGATCGCGGACATGGCGCGGCATATGGACGTCCTGTCCCGCGCCCGGGAAGAAGCCCTGCGCATCCTGAAAGAGGATCCGGAACTGGCCGCCGGGGAGCACCTGGGTCTGCGGGGCCGTGTAACGAAGCTCTTCGGGGAAGACATGACATTGCATTTATAGAGCAGGAGAACACCAATGAGAGTGATTACAGGAAAATACAAAGGCCGGAAACTGAACTCGCCGGAGAATTACGCGATCCGACCGACCTCCGACAAAGCCAAAGAGGCGCTCTTCAGCATCCTGACAGCGGAGATCTACGGGGCCAGAGTCCTGGATCTGTTTGCCGGTACCGGGAGTCTGGGGATCGAAGCGCTGAGCCGCGGAGCGGAATACTGTGTCTTTGCAGATGCGTCCCGGGCGAGCCTGAACCTGATCAAGTCGAATCTGGAGCACTGCAAGGTCGAAGAGGAGACGCGGGTGCTGGCCGGCGACTACCGCAAAGTTCTGGCGAATCTGAACGAGCCGTTCGACATCATTCTGCTCGATCCGCCGTACGGCAAAGGGCTCATTCCGGATGCGATCCGCCTGATCTCGGAAGGCGATCTGCTGAAGGAGGGAGGCGTCATCATCGCGGAGCACCGGAAGGAAGAAGACCTGCCGGAGACCATTGGAAAATACCAAAAAGAAAAAGACAGAAGATATGGTATAGTAAAGCTGTCAATTTACAGATAATATACAATCGCTAGGTTGATATCGTGTTTTAAGTGTGATAGAATAGCAACGTACTTTAAGGGAGGTGTGATTGGATGACGAAAGCGCTTTATACCGGTTCGTTTGATCCGCTGACGAACGGACATATGAACATCATAGAGCGGGCCGCCAGATTATACGATGAACTGACGGTGGGCATCATCGAAAATCCACACAAACTGGCCTTGTTCACACTGGAGGAACGGGAAGAAATGATGCGGGAGACGTTAAAGGATTTCGACAATGTCAAGGTCGATCACTTTTCAGGTCTGCTCGCCAATTACGTCAACGAAAACAAGTTCGACGTGGTCGTCCGAGGGCTTCGCGCGACGATGGATTTTGAATATGAGATCCAGATGGCGCAGATGAACGCGCGGCTGTTCGACTCGTCCGTCGAAACGGTATTTCTGATGACGGACCCGAAGTATTCCTTCATCAGTTCGAGTGTCGTGAAAGAAGTGCACCAGCTGGGCGGATGCATCGACGGTCTCGTCCCGGATTCGATCTTGGACTACATAAAACGGTCCGCCAAATAGGAAACAAACGCGTTGGATAATAAAAGATTCTGTTGATAAATAGGAGGAAGAAATGAGAGTTTTAGAACTGCTGGAAGAAATTGAAGAAATCGTTGATACTGCTGCCGGATTTCCGCTTACAGGAAAGATCATGATCGATTCCGAAGAACTGCTTGAGATCGTTCGTGAGATCAGAGCAGAGCTGCCGGATGAAATTCAGCAGGCACAGTGGATCAAAAACGAAAGAGAAAGAATCATCGCGGAAGCGAGAACGCAGTATGAAGCCGTCATCGAAGATGCTCAGAAGCAGGCAGACTCTCTGGTCGAGAACAACGACATCACAGTCCGCTCCAAGCTGAGAGCCGACGAACTTATGAGAGTTACCGAGGACACGGCGAAGCAGCTGAAGATCGGCACCTACGAATATCTGGACGGAATCCTCTACAATTTCCAGGGTAAGATGGAACATCTGAACTCCATCTATTTTGGTGAGATGTTCACGAGCATCGAGAAGGCGTTCGAAGACATCAACTCCGCTCTGGCCGCGAACCGGGATGAGCTGAAGGATATGGCTTACAGAGCGCAGATGGAAGACGGAGCAGAACCGCCGCAGGAAGAAGCGCCGGTCCCGCCTGAAATGGAAGAGGCAGAATAAACGATAGTACATATGCCCATGGCCTGTCGGTGATAGGTCATGGGCTTTTTCGACTTGCTGCGATGCAGCAGGGCAGTTTTTATGAGTAGAACCTGGTACCGACACAAATTCATACGTTTCATAGCATGTTTCATTTTTGCTTTTGTGATTGCCGCGGCTTTCTCTGCAGAGCCGTCGTTTGCTGTGTCCAAATCCGCCTTCAAGAAATCGGTGGTAACGGTCACGAAGGTCACCAGCGTCAATTACAATACGGTAAAGGTGACTTGGAAAACCGTGTCGGGAGCTGAGAGCTATGTGGTCTACCGGTCCACCGAAAAGAACAAGAACTATAAAAAAGCCCTCGTCGTAAAGAACGGGAGCGCGAAGACCGCAGAAGTGAGCAAGTGCGTGACTGGCCAGAAATACTTCTTCAAAGTCCGCGCCCAAAAGAAATTCAGCGGCACCACCGTCCAGACGAAAGAAGGGACACCGGTAGCCGGAAAGGCGAAACTAACGAAGCCGGGCATCAGTCTGAAGACCATCACCCGGACCATCCGCGTCTCCATCGGCAAAGTAGACGGTGCGACGTCCTATAAGATCTTCCGGTCCAAAAAGAAGAACAGCGGCTATACATGCATCAAGACGCTTTCCTCCAAGAAGGATGAATACTTCGACGAAGGCCTGGCCCTCAACACCAAGTATTTCTACAAGGTGAAAGCGATCCGCAAAGTTTCCGGAAAACAGCTGGGCGCCAGCACCAGCAAGGTGGTATTCGCGGTAACGCCGTCACAGGACGGCAACGCGAAGAAGTACGATGTCAGCAAATTGGAGCCGCTGGAAGACAGCCCGTTCATGAACAAGCGGATCTTCTACCTGGGCAGTTCCGTTACGGCCGGGGCCTACAGCGAGAACCAGTCCTTTGTGGATTTTCTGAACAAACGGCATCAGATGATCGGCGACAAGTTCGCGGTCAGCGGGACAACGATGATCGACCGTAACGAGCGGTCCTACGTTTCCAGACTGAATCAGATCCCTCTCACCGAGGAATCCCTGGATTGCTTCGTCTGCCAGCTGTCGGCGAACGACGCTAGAGTGGGTGCCGTGATCGGCGAGCCGATCGGTCCGAAGTCGAACCTCAAAAAATACGATACGATGACCGTAGCGGGCGCCATCGAATACATCACCGCCTACGCGAGTAAGAACTTCGACTGCCCGGTCGTGTTCTACACGCTGCCGGCGTTTGTCAGTTCCTATTACCACGAGGACATCTACCTCGAGATGCGGGCGGCGCTGCTGAGCGCGGCGGAGCTGTGGGACGGCAAGTTGCTGGTCCTGGATCTCTGGAACGACCCGACCTTTGATTATGACGCGAACCACGAGTACCGCGGTCTGTACATGGTTGACGCGATCCACCCGACGAAGGCGGGTTATGAGCTCAAGTACATGCCGGCCTTTGAACTGTTCTATGAGCAGTTCTTCCTAGGCGATCTCGGCAAAACAGAAGCGGAGGACGAACCGGATTACACAATGGACAGCGTGTCCGATGATGAAATATGGATAGAGGAAACCGATGAAGATCCTGGGGATTACAGCGGAATATAACCCTTTTCATAGGGGTCATCAATATCACCTCGAACAGGCAAAAGAAATCACCGGCGCTGACATCACGCTGGTCGCGATGAGCGGTGATTTTACCCAGCGCGGGGAGCCTGCCATCGAGGACAAATGGAAAAGGAGCAAGGATGCCGTTCAGTCAGGCGCTGATTTGGTGTTCGAGCTGCCTTTTTTGTTCGCGTGCAATCGCGCGCCGTATTTCGCGGCCGGCGGTGTGGACCACCTGATCGCGGCCGGTGCGACGCACATTTCCTTTGGCTGCGAGGCGGACGATCCGGCGGATCTGCTGCAGCTCGCGGCGGACCTACAGGCAAACCGTGACGAGCTCCGGGCACAGACGCAGGCGAACATGCAAGCGGGCGTTTCTTATGCAAAGGCATACGAATCGGCAACCGCAGCGATTCTCGGAGAAGACGCGGCGGGTCTAATCCTGCAGCCGAACAACATCCTCGCGGTAGAGTATCTGAAACGCATCGGTTTTTGGAATGAGCAGGGGAAAGACGTTGTGGCGGTTCCGGTCAAGCGGACCGGCTCCGGCTACCGCGATTCCGACGACGAGACCGCTTACGCAGGCGCGTCCTTCATCCGGCAGAATCTCGGCAAGACGGACGTGCGCCGCTTCCTGACCGAGGAAACAGCGCAGCTGCTGCTCGGCGAAGATAACGGCCGTTCCACAGCAGACGACTATGCAAAAGCCAAGGCCCGCTATTTCGATATGCTGAAGGCGGCCCTGCTGCGCAGCGAGTCGGCCGAACTGCGGGACCTCTACTGCATCGGCGAAGGATTGGAAAACCGGTTCCTGAGCGAGATCGCCAAGGCGGATAGTCTGGATGCGTTCGTGTCCGGCATGGTTTCAAAAAGATATACCGCGGCTGCCGTTCAGAGAATGATGACCTACATTCTCATGGGCTTAAAGAAAGAGACGGCTGACCGGTTAATGGAGCATTATCTGCAGGACAATCTGCAGGAGGGTGCAGGCGCGACTCGGTACATGCGGATCCTGGCTGCCAGCAGGAAGGGAAGGGACTACATCAAAACCTTCAAAAAAGAAAACGATCAAGAAAACGATCTGCAGATCATCACGAACCGGAACAAGCAGATGCCGTCCGATCCGTATTCCGGAGAGCTGCTGGAACTGGACGGCAAGGCGGCGGACCTGTACAATGCGCTGTTCGGAAGACGGCTGTATGACAGCTCTGACAAGGTCCTCAGACCGTATATTGAATCTTGAAAAAATGGGGTCATGGGAGTATAATAATTGGGCAAACGTTAAAAACAATAAACAACAGGAGGGCAATAAATGAAAGTTTTAGTTATCAACTGCGGCAGTTCTTCGTTAAAGTACCAGGTCCTGGATATGACCAATGAAGTTTTGGAGTGTAAAGGCTTAGTAGAAAGAATCGGCATGGAAGGTTCTGAGATCACCCATGAGAAGATCGGACAGGAAAAATTCCATCTGATCACACCAATGGAAAACCATAAGGACGCCATCGGCCACGTGCTCGATGCCATCCAGGATGACGAACACGGCGTCGTCAAAGACATGAAGGAAATCGGAGCAGTCGGACACAGAGTTGTTCACGCCGGTGAAAAGTTCGCGAGATCCGTCCTGATCACGGACGAAGTCATCAAAGCGCTGGAAGAATGTACTCCGCTGGCGCCGCTGCACAATCCGCCAAACCTCCTCGGTATCGCGGCTTGTCAGGAACTGATGCCGGGAACACCAATGGTCGGCGTATTTGACACAGCGTTCCACCAGACCATGCCTCCTGAATCATTCATTTATGCGATCCCATATGAATTCTATACAAAGCACGGAATCCGTAGATACGGATTCCACGGAACTTCCCACAAGTATGTTGCAGAGAGAGCTGCAGACATCCTGAATGTCAACCTGGATGACCTGAAGCTGATCACCTGCCACCTCGGAAACGGCGCATCCGTATCCGCCATCAAGAGAGGCAAGTGTATCGACACATCCATGGGCTTCACTCCGCTGGAAGGTCTCGTCATGGGGACCAGATCCGGCGATATCGACCCGGCGATCGTAACTTACATGAGAGAAGTGGAACACCTGGATCTTGGCGAAGCCAATGAGATCCTGAACAAGAAGTCCGGCGTACTGGGCATTTCCGGCGTATCCAGTGACTTCAGAGATCTCGAAAGAGCTGCGGAAGAAGGAAACGAGAGAGCACAGCTGGCACTGAAGGTATTCGCGCACAAAGTACGTTTCTACATCGGCGCTTACATTGCTGAGATGAACGGCTGCGACGCGATCGTATTCACCGCCGGCGTCGGCGAAAATGACATCGGCATGAGAGACATCATCTGCAACGACCTGGGCAACCTGGGCATCAAGCTGGACGTTGTCAAGAACCGTGTCAGAGGTAAGGAAACGATCATCTCCAGAGATGACTCCAAGATCAAGCTGATCATGATCCCGACCAACGAAGAGCTGATGATCGCCAGAGATACGTACAATATCGTAACCGGTAAAATGAAATAATCGATCGGCTTGAAATAGTTGTTGACAAAGACCGTTCATCGCGTGTATACTTACAACGTTGCGATGCAACGAACTGGCACGAAGGAGGTGTAAAGATGGCAGTACCTAAAAGAAGAACTTCAAAAGCTAAGACTCATCAGAGAAAGGCGGCTAACATGAAGATGAAGGCACCTGGCGTTTCTATTTGCCCACAGTGCCACGAGCCGAAGCTTCCACATAGAGTATGTCCGAACTGCAACTACTATGACGGTAAAGAAATCGTTTCACCGGAAGCATAGGATTGGAATTAACAAAGCAATAAAAAAACTGCTGCAGAACTGCAGCAGTTTTTTGTTGTCTGTTTAGTGGATTTTTTGTCAAATGACTTAGTCCGGCATTTCCTCCAGAAGCTGTTCCGCAATCTGGACGGCGTTCGTAGCGGCGCCTTTGCGGATGTTGTCCGCAACGACCCAGATGTTCAGCCCGTTCTCGACGGAGAAGTCGCGGCGGATCCGTCCGATGTAAACTTCGTCGGTGCCGGCGGCATCCCGCGCCAGAGGGTAGACGTTGTGTTCTACATCATCCTGCAGAACGACGCCCGGGGCGTTCGCGAACAGCTCGCGGATGTCTTCCAGCTCGAACGGCTTTTCCAGTTCGATGTTGATGGACTCACTGTGGGAATCGAAGACCGGGACGCGGACGGTGGTTGCCGTAACCTTGATGTTATCGTCACCGAGAATTTTGTGCGTCTCGTTGATCATCTTCATCTCTTCTTTGGTGTAGCCGTTGTCCAGGAACACATCGATGTGCGGCAGGCAGTTGCCGGCGATCGGGTGGGCGTAAGCCTGCAGATCCTCGTCGTTGCCGGCCAGACCGTTCTTCAGGTCGTTGATGCCCTTGATGCCGGAACCGGATACGGCCTGGTACGTCGAATAAACGACTCTCTTGATCCCGTACTTATCCTGCAAAGGCTTCAGTGCCACCATGGCCTGAATCGTGGAGCAGTTCGGATTGGCAATGATGCCTTTGTTCCACTTGATGTCCTGCGGATTGACTTCCGGCACGACGAGAGGAACGTCCTTGTCCATTCTCCACTGGCTGCTGTTATCTACGACGGTCACGCCATGCGCTGCCGCGATCGGGGCGAACTTGGCGCTTGTCCCGCCGCCCGCGGAGAACAGGGCGATATCGATCGGTTTATCGAAAGAATGCTCGGTCAGTTCTTCCACGGTGTATTCCTTTCCCTTGAATGTCAGCTTCTTGCCGGCTGACTTTTTGGATGCCATCATATAGATGTTCTCGAATGGGAAATCTCTTTCTTCGAGGACCTTCAGGAATGTTGATCCGACAACTCCCGTTGCTCCTACGACTGCAATGTTTGGTTTGCGTTTCATTTCTCTTACTGACCTCCTGAATGAATATTTTTACGTACATCGGAAATTATACAACTCGCCTAGAGGAAATGCAAGGGTTCCGGCGCCAAAAACAGAAAAGAGAAAAAACACTAAATCGTGTGTTTTTCAATGATTCCGCTACCAGGTATGGTGGTCTTGTGATAGAATATATTCTGTATAAGAACGTACTTATGCAGATTATTATTAGAGGGAGCAATCATAGCATGACATTTTTACAGGCAATCATCCTCGGTCTCATACAGGGTCTGGCGGAATTTCTGCCGATCAGCAGTTCGGGACATCTGGCATTATTGCAGGCATTTTTCGGGATCGAATCGGACAGCGTGCTGCTGTTCACGGTGCTGCTCCATGTGGGCACGCTGATTTCGGTCTTCATCATCTATTGGAAAGACATCGTCGCGTTGATCATTGAGCTTTGTCTCACGATCAAAGATCTTTGCACGGGGAAGGGGCTGCGGATCAATTCCAGTCCGACAAGAAGACTCGGGTTCATGATCATCGTCGCGACGATCCCGACGGCGCTGATCGGGCTGCTCTTTGAGGATTTCTTCGAGAGCCTGTATTCATCGATCGTGTCGATTGCCATCGGTCTCGTGTTCACCGGCGCCATCCTGCTGATCGCGGAGCGTGCGGGCAAAGACGAAAACGACGTTATGAAGATGAAATTCCGGCACGCAGTCTTCATCGGCTGCATGCAGGGCATCGCGATCTGCCCGGGCGTATCCCGTTCCGGCTCCACGCTGTTCGGCGGACTGATTGCCGGTCTGGAACGGAAATTCGCGGTCAAATTCGCATTTCTGATCTCGATTCCGTCCATTCTCGGATCCGTGGTGCTGGAAGCACCGAAGGCCTTTGAACAGGGCATGGACGCATCGCTGGCAGTGCCGGTCATCGCCGGCATGATCATCGCCGCGATCTCCGGTATCGTCGCCATCAAGACGATGATCCGGGTCGTTTCCAACAAGCGGCTCGTCGGATTCACGATCTACGTTTGGATGGTCGCGATCGCGGTATTCACCTACGTACTGATTACGGGATAACACATCGCGATATAATACATCACGATATACATGTGATAGATAAAAGAGGTAAACATGGCAGAGAAAAAACGGGGACCCGGAAGACCTCCGGGCAGCAAAAATAAGAAGACCAGTTCGGCGAAAGGCAGTTCCTCGAAGAACGGTTCGTCTTCGAAGAACACCGCCGGGGCCAGGAGCAAGGCGAATCTGGAAAAGAACATCCAGGTCATCCAATCCAGGGATGAGTCCAAGGCAAACGTAAAGGATACCATCATCGCGGTAGTCCTTGTCGCCCTCGGCATATTCCTGATCCTGGCGCTGCAGACGTCCACCGCCGGCGTGGCGGGAGAAGCCATCTCGAAAGGGCTGAAAGGCATCTTCGGCTTCGTGGCGTTCTTTTTGCCGTACTATTTCATCATATACGGGGTTTTGCTGTTCCTGAAGAAGACGATCCACATGAGCTTGAAATCGATCATCTATCTGGTGATCATCTATCTCATGATCGCGCTGATCAACGCCGGCCGTTTCATGGGGCCGATCACCGCCGGCGGCGAGTTCGAAGGCGTAAAGAAAGCCTACATTGACGGCATCAATCTGGATGGAGCCGGCGTCTTCGGTATGTGGGCCGGTTCGATCATCACGAAGTGGATCGGGATCTCGGGACTGTATATCCTGGCATTCCTGGTCATCTTCATCTTCGTGCTGCTGCTGGTCAACACGCCGTTCTCCCGCTTCTTTGAGAACATCAAGCTGAGAAGACGGCGCCGCCAGATCGAGCGGGAGGAACAGGCAAAGGCCAAGGCCGAGGAAGAACAGGAATGGATCCAGAAGCAGAGAGAAGCGGCTCCGGAACCGATGACCAAGGGACAGCGGAAGATCATGAATTACGTGGCTGACGACGAACCGGACCGTCCTCCGGTCGTCGACGAAAAGCCGAAACGCGCCAGAGTCAAAGTCAAGACCGCGTCCGATGATACGCTGCCGCCGCTGGACAACGCTACCGCCGCGGCCGCCAAGCTGAATTCCGATGACTTCATCGAAACCAAGACCAACGAAAACTATGAATTCCCGCCGATCGATCTGCTGACGCGGGGCAGGGCGAACGTGTCCGGAGAAACGCCGGCGTCCCTGCAGGCAAAGGCTATGAAGCTGGAGGACACGCTCCGCAGCTTCAACATCGACGCCACTGTAACGAACGTGACCCAGGGACCTGCGGTCACCCGTTATGAAGTGCATCCGAACAGTGGCGTACGGGTCAGCAGCATCAAGAGCCGCGCGGACGATATCGCGTTGAACATGGAAGCCAAGAGCATCCGTATCGAGGCGCCGATCCCGGGCAAACCGGCCGTGGGCATCGAAATCGAAAACGAGAACCGGAGCATCGTCACGGTCCGCGAGATGATCGCGTCCGATGCATTCCAAAAAGCTCAGTCCAAGCTGACGTTCGTCGTAGGCAAGGACATTGGCGGCAAGACGATCGTGGCGGATCTGAAAAAGATGCCGCACCTGCTGATCGCCGGATCGACCGGTTCCGGTAAATCCGTCTGCATCAACAGCATCATCGCCAGCATCCTTTATAAGGCACGTCCGGATGAAGTCAAGCTGGTGCTCATCGACCCGAAAGTCGTGGAACTGAGCAACTACAACGGCATTCCGCACCTGCTGATCCCGGTCGTCACCGATCCGTCCAAGGCCGCCGCGGCCCTGAACTGGGCGGTCACTGAGATGGACGAGCGCTACCGCCGGTTCGCCGACGAAGGCGTCCGCAACGTGACGGAGTTCAATAAAAACGTCGAGAAGAGAAACCAAAGAGCTCTGAAAGCCGCTGGCCGGAATACGTCCACCGGCAAGGGCGACGAAGACAGCAACGGAGTCACATTAGAGCCGCTGATGCCGCAGGTCGTCATCATCATCGATGAGCTGGCCGATCTGATGATGGCGTCGCCGGCACAGGTCGAAGAATCGATCTGCCGTCTCGCGCAAAAGGCCCGTGCGGCGGGCATGCATCTGATCGTCGCGACACAGAGACCGTCGGTCGACGTTATCACGGGACTGATCAAGGCGAACATCCCATCCCGTATCGCATTTGCCGTATCCTCACAGGTCGACTCGAGAACGATCCTGGATATGGGCGGTGCGGAGAAACTGGTCGGCATCGGCGATATGCTGTTCAACCCGCTGGGAACGGGTAAACCGACCAGAATCCAGGGTGCCTTTATTTCCGACGCCGAAGTGCATCATCTGATCGATTTTGTCAAGATGCAGGCGAAGGCGGACGAAGAAACGGCCAACGACGTCCTTGACCGGATCAAGAACGTCAATATGCCGGACGCTGAGAAAGCGACGAAAGAATATGAAGACGAGCTCCTGCCGGATGCGATCGAAACCGTGGTCGCCGCCGGACAGGCATCCGTTTCGATGCTGCAGAGACGGTTCCGCATCGGATATAACCGGGCGGCCCGCATCATCGATATGATGGAAGAGCGGCAGATCGTCGGACCACAGGACGGAAGCCGGCCGAGGCAGGTGCTGATCACCGAAGAAGACCTGCAAAACATGCGTGAATCCACATCCGATCTGGAGTGATAGGGCTGATGAAACTACATATAGAGACACTTGGCTGTCCTAAAAATTTCAATGATTCGGAAGGGCTGGCCGGCATCTGGGAACAGGCCGGCCATGAAGTTACGCCGTTCCTCGGCGAAGCAGATGTGATCGTCGTCAACACCTGCGGGTTTATCAATGATGCAAAACGCGAATCCATCGATAAGATTTTTGACGTCGTCCGCTTTCGGGAAGAGAGCGAAGAAGAGACCGGCAGAAGGCCGCTCATCGTGGTGAGCGGCTGCCTAAGCCAGCGCTACGGAGAAGAACTGTTTGGAGAGATCCCGGAAGTGGATCTCTTTCTTGGTGTCAATGAGTACGAACGCTTCCCGGAAATCATAGAGAATTTTGAAAAGCGGGCGGTCTATCAGAGCGGCTGCCCGGACCAGTTCGAGGAATTCAGCGCACGGAAGCTGGGCGACAGGCCGTATTCCGAGACGCTGCGCATTGCAGAGGGCTGCAACAACCGGTGCGCTTACTGCGTGATCCCGCTGATCCGCGGACCGTACCGCAGCCGCCCGATGGAACGCATCCTCGAAGAAGCCGAATCGATGGCAAAGGCCGGAACGAAAGAACTGCTGCTGATCGCCCAGGACGTGACGGAATACGGACGCGACCTGTACGGCGAACTCAGACTGCCGGAGCTTTTACAAAAGCTTTGCCGCGTGGACGGGATCCGGTGGATTCGGCTGATGTACTGCTACGAGGACAAGATCACTGATGAGCTGATTCAGGTCATGGCATCAGAAGAGAAAATCTGCAACTACATCGACATCCCGCTGCAGCACGTGTCGGATAAGGTGCTGCAGGCGATGAGACGGCGGTCGACGTCGGCATCGATCCGCGAAACGATCCGCCGGCTGCGGGAAGCGATGCCGGACATACATATACGCACGACGTTCATCACCGGATTCCCGGGCGAGACCGAAGAAGACTTCGAGGAGCTTGCGGATTTTGCAGAAGAATACCGGTTCGAACGGCTTGGGGTTTTTGCATATTCGAGAGAAGAGGGGACGCCGGCCGGAGACCGGAAGGACCAGATCGACGAGGAAGTCAAAACGGCCCGCGCCGATTCGATCATGCGGCTGCAGGTGGATATCTCGCGGGAGATCAACGAGGCGAAGATTGGCCGCGTGCTGGAAGTGATGGTGGACGGAGAGGATGAAGAGGGCGTCTGGATTGGGCGGACCGAATACGATGCGCCGGAAATCGACGGGACCGTGATTTTCCGGGGCGCGGACGCCGGTCTGCAGCTTGGAGATATGGTCAAGGTTCTGATTGAGGACGCCTTCGATTATGACCTTGCCGGAACATTAGTGGAAAGGATCAGGAAATGATGGAACAGGAAACGAAAACGATTAAAAACAAAAACCTGCCGAACCAACTGACGATCGCCAGGATCTGCGCGATCCCGGTGTTCATCATCGTTTTGATGATGGGGCACGGCGTGGCAGCGACGATCATTTTCATCGCGGCGGCACTGACCGATATGCTGGACGGAAAGATCGCGCGGAAGTACAATCTCGTGACGAACTTCGGGAAACTGATGGACCCGCTGGCCGACAAGCTGCTGACCATGTCCGCGTTCGTCTGTTTCGTGGAGCTCGGTGACGTTCCCGCTTGGATGGTCATCGTAATCCTGGGACGGGAGTTCATTATCACAGGCATGCGTCAGGTGGCGGCGGCGGAAGGAATCGTCATTGCAGCCGGCTGGTCCGGCAAGATCAAGACGGTCTGTCAGATGGTCGCGATCCCGCTGATCATGCTGCACAACTGGCCGTTCTATCTGCTTCCGACCGAGATTCCGGTCGACCAGATCGCGCTTTGGGCTGCGTTGGTCATGACCATCTGGTCCGGAGCCGAATACATCATTAAGAACAGAGAAGTCTTTTCCATGAAGAATAAGGGGTAGGTCGGGAGATGGCCGGTAAGGCCGAAGGAAGATCCGGACTGACCGTGACACATACTTGACGAATTACGAGAGGTTGACATGAAAGCTGCTTTACTGAGTGTAGGAACCGAGCTGCTGCTCGGTGAGATCACCAATACGAATGTTGTATATCTTTCCCAGGAGTTGAACACCCTGGGAATTGATGTTATGTACCACTATACCGTCGGAGACAATCCGGCCCGTCTCGCGGAAATGATCGAGATGGCGTTCATGGATTGCGATCTTATCATCACGACCGGCGGGCTGGGACCGACGCAGGACGACATGACGAAAGAGATCGTCTGTCAGGTGATGGGCGATGAACTCGTCCTCCACGAGGACATCCTCGAATCGATCCGGCAGCGGATCCTGTCTTATAAAAAAGAGATGACGGACAACAACATCAAGCAGGCCGAGATACCGAGCCGCGCCGTCGTCTTTTATAATGACGCCGGGACGGCGCCGGGGTTTGCGCTGGACCGCACCGTTGCCGCAGAGGACGGTAGCGAAACGAAGAAACAATACATCGCCTGTATGCCGGGACCGCCGCGCGAAATGAAGCGCATGTTCGAACGTTCCGTCCGCCCATGGCTGGAAGGCATGTCCGATGGCGTTTTGTATTATAGAGAACTGCGGTGTTTCGGCCTCGGGGAATCCGACCTGGAGACGAGGCTCCTGCCACTGATTGACGGGCAGACCGATCCGACCATCGCGACCTACGCAAAAGACGGGGAGTGCTCCGTCCGTGTCGCCTCCAAGCGGGCGAGCAGGGAAGAGGCCGTCGAAGCGGTCAACGCCATGGTCGAACAGGTCCGGGAGTATGTCGGCGATTACGTCTACAGCTGCGATGACGAAGACCTGGTGCAGGTCGTATCGCGAAAACTGATGGAACAGGGCTTGACGATTTCCTGCGCGGAGTCGTGTACCGGCGGAATGTTCGCCGCCGCACTTACTTCGATCCCGGGTATTTCAAAATGCTTCGACCGCGGCCTTGTCACTTACAGCAATCAGGCAAAAATCGACGAGCTGGGCGTCCGACCGGGAACTTTGGAAGAGCATGGCGCGGTCAGTGAAGAGACTGCTTTGGAAATGGCAGCCGGCGTGCGCCGCGTCAGCGGTTCTGATATCGGCGTGTCCGTGACCGGAATCGCCGGCCCGGATGGCGGAACCGACGAAAAGCCGGTTGGGCTGGCCTATGTCGGCCTTGACTTTAAGGGCCAATTGACTTGCCGTAAGATCGACCGCCGCATCAAAGACCGCCGGCGCAACCGCCAGCACGCGATGCTGACCATGCTGGACCTCATCAACCGGTCGATCGATACGATGTAATGTAATGTTTATTGCTATAGAACCAGTCTGTGAGACAAGTCTTTCATTACAACTGAGGGGAAAAGGGTTGTGGGGACAGAACAAGAATGGTAAAATATGGAAATGTAAATAGGGTATTGACGAAGTAGTGAACATAGGGTATTATTAAAAAAGAACAAATGTTCACATATGATGGAGGTATGCAAATGGCAACTAGAAATAGTAATTTTATGAACCCACAGCAGGCTAGTAAAGAAGATAGAGAGAAAGCGCTCCAGAGCGCATTGGATAATATTCAGAAGACATTTGGCAAGGGCGCTGTTATGAAGCTTGGTGATGACAACGCTATGCTGAATATCGAAGCGATCTCGACCGGATCGATCAGCCTCGATATCGCCACCGGCATCGGCGGTGTACCGCGCGGCAGGATCGTGGAGATCTATGGACCAGAATCATCTGGTAAGACGACGCTGACACTGCACATCATTGCGGAAGCGCAGAAGAATGGTGGCCGGGCCGCATTCATCGATGCGGAGCATGCGCTGGATCCGGAATATGCCAGAAACCTGGGCGTGGACGTGGATGAGCTCCTTGTATCCCAGCCGGACTACGGCGAACAGGCTTTGGAGATCGCGGAGATGCTCGTACGGAGCGGCGCGATCGATGTCATCGTCGTAGACTCTGTAGCAGCACTCGTTCCGAAGCATGAGATCGACGGAGCCATGGGTGAAGCGACGGTGGGCATGCAGGCCAGACTGATGTCACAGGCACTGAGAAAGCTGGCCGGCGTTATCAATAAGACAAATACAACAATCATCTTCATCAACCAGTTGAGAGAAAAGATCAGCGTCATGTTCGGCAACCCAGAAACCACGACAGGCGGCCGTGCGCTGAAGTTCTTCTCCTCGATGCGGATCGACGTCAGAAGAGTCGAGAGCATCAAGTCCGGTGATCAGGTACTGGGCAACCGGACCAAAGCAAAGATCGTCAAGAACAAGGTAGCGCCACCGTTCAAGCAGGCCGAATTCGACATCATGTACGGCACCGGCATTTCCAAGGAAGGCGACGTGCTGGACTGCGCAGTCGAAGCTCGGATCATCGAGAAGGCCGGCTCCTGGTACAGCTTCAAGGGCGACCGGATCGGACAGGGCAGAGAAAACGTCAAGGAATACCTCAAGAACAATCCGGATGTATTGGAGGAAGTTGAAAAGATGCTTCTGGACAAGCTCCACGCAGAGCGTCATCCACAAAAGCAGGAGGATTTTGAGGGCGATGATCTGAATGGCGTCATGATCGATGAGGACGGCGTCATCATCGAATAAGCCGGATTAACCGGACAGGCGGAGAAAAACCCGCGAAACATTGAAATTTAATGGTTGTGAAGGGAAAAAACTTCTTTACAACCATTTTTTCTTGTAGTATTATTATTGGGTACGAGCCGCTCGAAACGGGTCATTCAAACGGAAACACAAATGCTTTCCTACCCCATTAGGCGAGACTGGATAGAGGAGGAAACAATACATGTACGCAATTATCGAAACAGGCGGGAAACAGTACAAAGTACAGAACGGCGACCAGATCAGGGTCGAAAAGCTCAACGTAGAAGCTGGAGCTGCCGTGGTATTTGACAAAGTCCTCGCTGCAGGTGAAGGCGCTGACATCAAAGTCGGAACCCCTTACCTGGATGGACTGACTGTTGAAGGCAAAGTCATTGAATCCGGCAAAGGCAAGAAGGTCGTGATCTTCAAGTACAAGGCCAAGAAGGATTACAGAAAGAAGCAGGGACACAGACAGCCGTATACACTGGTCGAAATCACAGCGGTTGCCGGCGAGAAAGCCCCGGTCAAGGAAGAAGCACCGGTAGAAGAAGCTCCTGCTGAAGAAGCCGTTGAGGCGGTTGCTGAAGAAGCACCGGTCGAAGAAGCGGTCGAAGAAAAGGTAGAGGCTGTTGCTGAAGAAGCAGTTGAAGAAGTCAAGCCTGCAAAATCACTGAAATCAATGAAGAAGGCTGAACTCGTTGAATTCGCGAAAGAAAACGGAATCGAGATCGACGAGAAGGCGACCAACGCAGTCATGATCGAAACGATCGAAGCTGCGCTGAAGTAATAGTAAAAGGAGGCAAACCATGGCAAGTAAGAAAGGTGTAGGTAGCTCGAAGAACGGTCGTGATTCCGAGTCCAAACGTTTAGGCGTTAAGATCGGTGATGGTCAGTTCGTTAGCGCCGGCAGCATTCTGGTCAGACAGAGAGGAACCAAGTTCCATCCTGGCAACAATGTTGGCAAAGGCGGAGATGATACATTATTTGCTAAGGTCGACGGAGCTGTAAAGTTCGAACGATATGACAAGAAGAGAAAGCAAGTAAGCGTATATCCAAAAGAAGCGTAAGTTTTTCTGAGCCCCTGAGTTAATTAGGGGCTCTGCTTTTTGTATGACGGAAACATGTTTGTAGATCGAGCAAAAATCACAATCAAATCCGGCAAGGGCGGCAACGGCGCCGTGACCTTCCGCAGGGAACCTTTCGTACCGGAGGGCGGCCCGGACGGCGGAGACGGCGGCAAAGGCGGCGACGTCATTTTCGAAGCGGACCAGAACATGAGAACGCTCATGGATTTTCGGTACAAGCGGAAATACGAAGCAGAGAGCGGCCAGAACGGAATGAAGAAGAAACGGTTCGGTAAGAACGGGGAGAACCTTGTCATCAAGGTGCCCGTCGGAACCATGGTCATCGACGAGAAGTCCGGCAAAGTCATGATGGACATGACAGAGCACGGACAGTCTTTTGTTGCCGCAAAAGGCGGCCGCGGCGGCAAGGGCAACGCCAGATTCGCCACACCGACGCGCCAGGCTCCGAACTTTGCAGAGGCTGGGGGTTTTGCAAAAGAACGCGACGTGATCCTGGAGATCAAGTTGATCGCCGATGTGGGGCTGGTCGGTTTCCCGAACGTGGGAAAATCGTCGCTCCTGACCGCATGCACCAGCGCGCGGCCGAAGATCGCGAACTATCACTTCACGACCATCGACCCGAACCTCGGCGTCGTGCAGTACTACGATAAGAGTTTTGTGATGGCCGATGTCGCCGGGATCATCGAAGGCGCGCATGAAGGCGCCGGCCTCGGGCACTATTTCCTGAAGCACATCGAGCGCACGAAGGTGCTGATCCACGTGGTCGACGTTTCCGGAAGCGAGGGACGGGACCCGAAGGAAGATTTTGATAAGATCAACGACGAACTGTTCCAGTACAACGAGAGACTGATGAAAAAGCCGCAGATCGTCGCAGCAAACAAGATCGATATCCTGGGCTGCGGCGCGGATCCGGAGGATCTGGAGATCTGCGATGAATACATTGCCTTCAAAGAATATGTGGAGGCGAAGGGATACAAGGTATTTCCGATGTCCGCGCCTGCCGGACAGGGCGTCCAGGAAATCATCGCCGAGGCGGCGAGGCTCCTGGAAGAGGCGGACGAGGTTGACTTTGAAGAATACTATGAGTATTTCGATTTCGAGAAGGATGACATAGATCCGGATTACCGGAAGGTCTTTGTCGATTTCGACGGTGAGAATTACACCATCACCGGCAAGCAGCTGGAGAAGATCTATAATTCCACCAACTTCTACGATCAGGGATCCAGAAGATATCTTTTCAAGTACATCGAAGAGAGCGGCGCCTATGACATGCTGAAGGAGATCGGCCTGTCCGAAGGCGACACCATCAAGCTCTTCGATCAGGAATTCGAATACTACGACGAAGATTATTACGACGATTTCGGCGAAAGCGACGGGTTCGATGAAATCGATGATTCCGCTGAATTCGTCGACGACGATGACGACTACAATGACGACGAAACATCCGAGTAAAGAAGAATGCCTTCAGATACTGAAGGAATACAATACGCCGCCGCACGTCATCGGGCATTGCCGCTCGGTAGCGGCTGTCGCATGCCGTCTGGGTGAAGCGCTGAACGAGCAGGGCGGCACCATCGCGGCGCCTGTTTCCGTGATCACCACGTTGAAATGCCGGCGTGAGGAGGACGCGCGCCGGGAATATTACCGGCAGGCGGAAGGGGAGAACGAGCGCTACCCATCCCGGCTCTTTGACCTGGAAGTGGTGCAGGCTGCGGGGCTTTTGCATGATATGGCGCGCGTGGAAGAAAACCACTGGGATGTGGCAGCGGACTTTTGCGCGGCCAGAGGCCTGGAGGAAGAGGCGAAGATCATCCGCGTGCATATGATGTATGAGTTCACCAACGACGCGGATCACCTGACAGAGATCGATCTGGTCTGCCTCGGCGACCGCCTGACGCTGGAGGACCGCTACGTCGGCATCGACGAACGCATGGATTACATCATCCAAAAAGCGGAACGAATGGGCAATTTTGCGGCGAAACCGCGCATCCTGGCCAAGAAGGAACAGACCAAGGTGCTGCTTCGCGCCATCGAAGCCAGAGTCGGTTCCCTCGATGCGTTGATGGAGGGTCTGATCTATGATTGATCGGGAACTTGACAGCATTTTAAAACGCGTTGAAAAACCCGCCCGTTACATCGGCGGTGAAGTTAATATGGTCAAAAAAGATCCTGCCGGCGTCTCGGTCAGGATCGGTTTTGCATTTCCGGACACTTACGAGATCGGCATGTCCTATCTGGGCCTGCAGATCCTTTACAATATTCTCAATCAGGACGACGCCGTGTACTGCGAGCGGGTCTTCGCGCCGGCCAGGGACATGGAGCAGCTCATGCGCGAAGCGGGCAGGGAGCTCTACACCCTGGAGACGTTCGAACCGGTCAAAAATCTGGGCCTGTTCGCCTTCACGCTGCAGTATGAGATGGCGTATACGAACATCCTCAACATGATGGACCTCGGCGGCATCCCGATCCGCCGCGACGACCGGATCCGCGAGGAACAGGAGAAGGGAATCCATTATCCTATCATCATCGCGGGCGGTCCGTGCGCGTACAATCCCGAACCGCTGACAGATTTCATCGACGTGTTCCTCATTGGCGACGGCGAGGAACTGCTTCTCCAGGTCTGCCAGGCGTACGATTATGCAAAATCCCACGCCGCCGGCACGGGACGCTCTGTCCGCAGCGTTTTTGAAGACCGCATCGCATCGATGGACGGCGTCTACATTCCGTCCCGGTACGATGTGCACTATAACGACGACCACACCATCCGCGAGTACGTCCGCACCAGCGAGACGGTTCCGAAGAGGGTGGGCCGGGCAATTGTCAAAGATATTGAAACGTCACCGTTTCCGGTTCACAACATCGTTCCATTCATAGACACGGTTCACGACCGGGCCGTGGTCGAAACGTTCCGCGGCTGCACGAGAGGCTGCCGATTCTGCCAGGCGGGCATGATCTACCGGCCGGTGCGGGAACGCAAACCGGACACGATCATCGGACTGGCGAAACAGCAACTCCGCAACACCGGCCACGACGAACTGTCGCTGCTGTCGCTTTCCACCAGTGATTACTCGGACTTCGAGAATATGGCCACCGAACTGATGGGCATCTGCAAACAGCAGAACGTCGCGCTTTCGCTGCCGTCACTGCGTCTCGACTCCTTCTCCTTCAGGGTTTTGGACGAGATCCAGGGCTACCGCAAATCTGGGCTGACGTTCGCGCCGGAAGCCGGTACGCAAAGGCTCCGGGACGTGATCAACAAGAACATCACGGAAGACGACATCTACGGCGCCGTGCGCCAGGCCATCACCCTCGGATGGGAGCACATCAAGCTGTACTTCATGATCGGCCTGCCGACGGAAACGTACGAGGACCTGGACGGCATCGCGCAGATTGCCAGAAAGATCATGGATATCAATTACGATATCCGCGGCCGGAAGGGCGGACGGTTCCGCATCACGGTCAGCGTTTCCAACTTCGTTCCGAAGCCGCACACGCCGTTCCAGTGGGAACCGCAGGACACCCCGGACGATTTCATCGAAAAGCATAATTACCTTTCGCAAAAGCTGCGGATCAAGGGTGTGACGTTCAATTACCACGAGACGTTCACCAGCAATCTGGAGTGCGTTCTGGCGAGAGGGGACCGGCGCATCGGCCGCGTCATCGAGACGGCCTGGCGATCCGGCTGTTCCTTCGACGCCTGGACGGAATACTTCCATGCGGAGAAATGGCAGGAAGCCTTTGAGAAATCCGCGCAGCAGGAAGGTTTCGCCGACGGCAGGGAAATGGAAGCTTTCTATAACTACCGCCGTTGGAGCGAAGATGAGGTCCTTCCGTGGGACATCATCGATCCGTATGTCACGAAAGAGTATCTGATCAAGGAAGCCCACCGCGCGGTGGAGGAAACGACCACGCATGACTGCAGGGAAGGGTGTACCGGCTGCGGCATGAACCGGCACACCGAGTGCTTTGTAAACAGGATAGTTAAATGAAATACATCATCGAATTCAGCAAAACAGGAACCATATGCTACACCTCGCATCTCGACCTTTTGAAAGTCTTCAAGAGAGCCTTCAAAAAGGCCGGGATCCGCATTGCCTATTCCCAGGGGTTCAACCCGCATCCGAAGATGGGGTTCGGGCAGCCCCTGTCTTTAGGGTACTGGGGATTGGAGGAGTACGTGGAATTCGAGACGGTCGCCGCCGATCCGAGCGAAGAGGAAATGACGCCGCAGGACATGCTGTCCGCACTCTCCGCGATCATGCCAGAGGGTCTCGAACTGAAACGCATCCTCGAAGCGCCGTGGCTTCGCAAAACCCTTGCAGCGGAAAATATCGCCGCGGAGCACATGATCGAGATCCCGGCGTTATTTGGCGATGCCGACGATATCCGTGCGCGCTTTTTGGGACAGGAGCAGATCCTGGTCCTGAAAAAGCAGAAGAAAAAGCAGGAACCCGTTCAGATCGATATCAAGTCGAAGATCCGGGAACTCCGTTTCCATGTGGCAGAAGGCACGACCTATATCGACGCCGTGCTGGATTCCGGCAGCGAATCGAACCTGAGTCCGGAACTGTTGATCAACGCGCTCACGGAGTGTTTCGACCTGCACGTGCCACGCTCAGAGATGAACGTCGCCCGGAAGCGGCTGATTTTTAAAGAGCAGGTACAGGAAGCGTTATCTAAGTCGTAATATCATCTTTAAGATTTTCAAATGTCTTGTCTCCGATCCCGGAGACATTTTTTATGTCTTCAATAGACTGGAACCGGCCGTTCGACGTCCGGTAGTCGATGATCTTCTGCGCTGTAGAAGGACCGACGCCGTTCAGTTCCTGTAATTGCGCAGAATCGGCCGTGTTGATATTGATCTTGCCGGTTGAACCGGTAGAGTTGACGGCGTTCGAAGACAAACCGTCTGTCCCAACATATCCGTTAACATAATTCTGGTTAAGTTCATCGGCATACTTTGGAATATAGATCTTTTCGCCATCCTCCAGATACTCTGCGCGGTTGATCGTGGTGAGATCCGCGTTGTCCGTCAAGCCACCGGCCGCAACGATGGCGTCTTCAACACGGCTCCCGGAAGGGAGTTCCGCCAGCATGGGCTGTTTGACCGCGCCGCCGATATCCACATAGATCGTTCCAGATGTATCGGATACATCGGATACCGACCAATCCGCGTCTTCACTAATTTCCGGAATGTCTTCTTCCGGCGGGATCTCCGAGTCCGCGTTGCTTCTCACCGCAAAAGCGATGACCGCGATAGGGATGAGCATGACCAGCAGGATCGCCTTTTTCCACTTCTCGTTGTTCCTTATTAATTTCAATACTTTTTCTTTCAGGAAAATAAC